>DASXQR010000143.1:0-32480 GCA_036507075.1 Acidobacteriota bacterium
TGGCGTCCCCACGGGGATTCGAACCCCGGTTACCGCCGTGAAAGGGCGATGTCCTAGGCCTCTAGACGATGGGGACGGGATTTCGAAGGCGGAATGGGGAATGCGGAATGCGGAATAAGAAGCTTAAAGCCTGCTATTCCGCATTCCGCATTCCGAATTTCGCATTCGAGTTGAGCCGTGATGGACTCGAACCATCGACCCTCGCATTAAAAGTGCGATGCTCTGCCAACTGAGCTAACGGCCCGCAGATCGTAAACTTGCAATCTTAGTCAGGGGATGGCGGGGCAGTCAAGTGCGGTTGGAGGAACGGATCGGCTCTTCAGGGGCGTGGCTGATCAAAACGAACCACAAAGGCACAAAGGACACAAAGTTTTTTAGGTTTTCTGTGTCCTTTGTGTAACCTATCGACGATTTCTTGTTTTTTTAGCAGATTCTTTAACCAATGACCAATGACCAATGACTAATGACCGATGACGTGCTTGCTGTCGGCTCTGCCGGGCTGTGCCTTTGTGGTGAATTTCTTGTTTCGGAAAGGTGGAAAATGACCGGGGATAATGAGGCCTTCGAAATCTTGCACGCGGCGGGCGCTCTTTTCAAACAGCGAGGGGTCGCTCGCCGGCATCTCTGTTGGCGACACGCCCGCGTGCGGCAGGGCGTCGCCGGCCACCAGAATTCGGCCGGTGTTCTCGATTGAAATGCCGCAGTGCCCGGGCGTATGACCGAAGAGCGGGACCACGGTGACGCCTGCAGGGAGATCGTTTTTTTCATAGAACCGGAATTGATCCCAGCGCTGGAAGAGCTCCTTGCGACAAATCTCGCGCGCCACGTTGATCCAACTTATCGCGGCGTCAATCCGTTCCGGCGGCAGATCCGGAGATGCCCGGGAAAGAAATCTGCGATCATCGCTCTCTTCCACCAGCGCCCTGTAAAAATCATCGGCCCAGTGAAACTCCGCCTCGCTCACCAGGAGAACGGCTCTGGAAAAGACGGAGTGATTGGTCGCATGGTCAATGTGCAGGTGGGTATGCAGGATGTGGGTGACATCTTCCGGCCGCACGCCCTGCTGCGCCAATCCGTCAATCAATTTGGTACGGGTGCGAGGCCAGCCTGAGTCGATCAGCAGAACCGCCCCGTCCAATTTCACCAGAGTGACGGCCGCCTGCAGGGAAGTTCCGGCAACGACGATGGTGATCTGGCAGTGATTCCGGGACACAAATTTCAGGACACGAATTAAGACACGAATTAACACGAATTACACGAATGATGAACCCACTTTACCACTCATACGCTCTCCCACTCTCCCGCTCACCCGCTCTCCCGCTCTCCCGCTCTCCCCCCCGCTCACGGATGACGCAGGCACCGAAACAGCAGCCGATCCAGTAATTCCACCGCCAGGTCGATCTCACCCAGTTCAATGTCGAAGGCAGGAGCGATGGTGAGTACGTTCTTGTAATAGCCGCCCACATCCAGCACCAGTCCATACTGTTTTCCGTCAACTTCGATGTTCCCCTCCAATCCCTGCTCGAACATCCGGTGCGTCAGCTCGCGATCGGGGGTAAAACCATCGGACCGGCAGATCTCGATGCGCAATGCCAGCCCAAGCCCCCCGACATCACCGATCACTCCGACGTGCTTCTTTTGAAGAGCTTTCAGCCTCTCCAGGAAACAGGCGCCCTTTTCTGAAATCATCTTTTCCAGATCTTTTTCCGCGATCATGCGCAAAACTTCGAGCGCGACGGCGGTTCCCAGAGGATTAGATGCAAAGGTGGAGTGCGTCGAGCCTGGAGGGAATTTCTCCGGACTGATCAGTGATTCGCGCGCCCAGAGACCGGACAGCGGATTCAAACCGTTGGTGAGGGCCTTGCCGAAAACAAGAATATCGGGCTGCACGCCGAAGTGTTCAATCGCCCAAAACTTTCCGGTGCGATAGAGACCCATCTGGATTTCGTCATCAACCAGCAGGATCCGATGTTCGTCGAGAATTTTCCGCAGGGCAGGAAGGTAGCCTGCCGGAGGAATAATGTAGCCGCCGGTACCCTGGAGCGGTTCAATGTAAAATGCGGCGTATTCGCTCTCGCTTGCCTTGGGGTCCCATACCGAGTAATACTCCGATTCAAAAAGACGCTCGAACTGCTTGACACAATATAGCTCGCAGTCATCCGGTTTCTTGCCGTAGGGGCAGCGAAAGCAATAAGGAAATGGAATGAATTCCGCGCGATCGCCGAAGTGGCCATAGGGACGCCGATATCGGTAGCTCGAGGTGATGGCCGTGGCGCCCAGCGTGCGGCCATGGTAGCTCCCCATGAAGGAAAACATCAGATTTTTTCCTGTATTGAGTCGCACCAGCTTCAGAGAATCTTCGATGGCCTGCGCGCCTCCGACATTAAAGTGAACTCGACCGGCCGAGCCGAAGCGCTGCTCGCAAACGCGCGCGAGTTGTGCGGCCACTTCCACCTTTTCCCGGTGCAAATACTGGCAAGCCAGTTGCGGCAGGGAATCGAGCTGCCTGACAAGCGCGTCGCGCAGGCGTCGATTTCGATAACCAAAGCTGGCAGCCGAATACCACATCTGGAGGTCCAGGTAGGGCGTGCCCTCCTCATCAAATAAATAGCAGCCCTCACAGGACTCAAATACTTTGGGCTTACTTGCGTAGTGGACTGTATCGCCATGGGAGCAGTGCTGCCGGTCCAGTGCCAGAATTTCATTCGTGCTGTGTTCTTTGCGGCGTTCACTCATAAAGAAGCCACCTCTCCATCACTCTCTTCGCCAACAAAACCGAGGTAATCCACGACGTCGCGTAAATGCCGGATCGGCTGGCAGGGCAAATTTCGCTGCCGGCAGTAGCGTTGTAACCAGCCCTTGGCAAAGACCCGATCGACCCATTCCGCTGCGGCGCAATCGGACTGTCCATCGCCGATCAGGATACGCGTGGCACCGGCGACCGACAGTTTTCTGATCAGCTCCGGTTTGCAGGTTCCACAACCATGGGCGCAGTTTTCCGCGAATGGAAAATTCCATGAAAGAGTTCCGTTGCGGAATTCAAGATGGCTGGAAAAGCTTCGAATCCCCAGCGCGTCAGCATCGATTTGATGGAATGCCAGCACGCGGGAAATGATCCAGTCGAAACCGTCGCTGAACAGGATCAGGGGAATCCCGTTGAATTGAGCCCATTGAGCCAGCGCCCGAAAATATGGATCGATCCGGACCGTACGCAGCAGCTCTTCCAACTGAGCTTGGGTGACGCGCACCAGTCGCAATTGGCGGTCCAGGCATTCCCGCGCGCTGATTTGATGCCTCTTCCATGCCTCTTCCACGGTCTTCCATTCAGCGCCGGCGAAGGTTTCCAACATCAGATCGACGACGTCCTGGACGGTCACGGTTCCGTCGAAATCACAAAAGATGATCATCGGCCTATCGTTCATCAATCAGACGCCTCAACTTTCGCCCCTGCGCTGGCGGGGCTTCGCTTGGAACAACCGCGATCCGGTACATGTGACACTCATGATTGGCCCACATTCCGGGTTGTTGCCCCCGGATGCGATCGCGGATTTTCTGTTCCAGCTCCGCAGGCGATGCTGCGCCATTTAATGCGACGCGAAATTCCAGCAGGTCTCTTCCACCTTCTTGCCGCACTGCCGCATACCAGGAGTGCGGCCATCCTTGGATTCCGTCCACCAGTTTTTCGAGCAGAAGAGGGTAAATGTTCCCTGCGCCCATCACGACCATCTCGTCACGCCGCGTCTGCAGCGGGGCGATGCGCGGAACCGTTGCTCCGCACGGGCAAGGGCCGGAGATGAATCGAGTCACGTCGCGCGTGCGATAGCGAATCAGCGGCATTACGCGGCGATTGAGCGTGGTAACCACCAGTTCTCCGAATCCGTTTGCATCCGGCTCAACAATCTCGACGATCAGGTTGAACGCGTCCACGTGCAGGCCTTCTCGATGAAAGCATTCCGTGGCGAGAACACCGCCTGTTTCCGTGGTTCCATATCCTTGCAGCACCGGGCAGCGCCAGATGCTCTCTGCATAACGGCGCGTGGCCTCGGGCAGCCGATCACCGCCGCAGTAGATCAGCTTTAATTGCGGCGCATCTCCGGCGCTTCGGCAGGCATCGGTTAGACTGAGAAGCCACGTGGGGTCGGCCATCAGGACGGAATAGCGATCGCGGATGATGCGCTCCAGCGCGTCTTCAGGATTGAGTTTTCCCGCCATCGACCCGAACACGTTCAACATTCGGAAAGTGGCCTCGGTAACAGGACCCGTCACCCAGAATCCCTGATCAAAGGTGCAGAGAATCCGGTCGTCAGGACGGACGCCAAAATAATAGAGAGCGCAGGCTTCATAGCGGGCAAGCTCGTCGATTTCACGGTGTGAAAAATAAGCGCGCTTCGGTCGTCCCGTCGTACCGCTTGTTTCAAAAACCTGGTTGGCAGCCGAGCATAGAAAACTCTCCGGGTCGCGCTGCAGTTCCTCCGGCCAGGTGAAAAAACTGAGATCCGAAATATCGCGCACCCTGCGAGGATCGATTTTGTATTCCGACAATTTGGTTCTGTAATGCGGAGACCTTTCCGCCACCCAGCGCACCAGGCCCTGCAGTTCGAGACGGGATTTGAAGGTTATGGCCGGCAGTGGAACAATGGGCGCAATCTGCGCCATGCAGCGAATGCTTCGCGTAAGCAGAAATTCCATGCCGCCGGCGACGCGATCAAGCATGCATGCCCCCTATTTCCTGGCCGGTCAGTCTCTGCAATCGCAGAACGATTTTCGCTGCCGTAGAGGTTGGGTTGCTCCGGCCGTATTTCCTTCGGAATCCCTGGCGCAGCAAATCCAGGGCAAGCTGCGCAATCTCTGTCGGGTTGCCGGCGGTGAATCCCGCGCCTCGCCCGAGAAAGCTCCGCAAGTTTTCTTCCTCCGGCCCTGGCAGAGGATCAAAAACAATCGTGGGAAGCGACATTGCCTCGGCTTCCGCCAGGGTCAGAGCTCCCGGCTTGGTGATCAGCAAGTTACAGGCTGCCATGTACTGCTCGATATGGTCGGTCCAGCCATTCACCAGGAGCGTCACGCGCGGCAGCCGCAAAGCCTGGAGGCGGTGCAGCAGGCCCTGATCTTTCCCCGCAACCGCAACGATCTGGATCGGTTCGTTTGAGAGGCGATTCAGCTCGACGGCGATACGATCGAGCCTGGCTGGCCCCATTCCGCCCGCCATCAGCAACACTACAGGATGGCCGGTGGAAAGGCCCAGGTCTTCACGGGCGCGCAAAAGATTGGCGTGGAAGGAAGCGCGTACCGGAATTCCGGCGACTTCGATGCTTTCCGGTAACGCGCCCCATCGCCGCAGATCTTCGGCAACCTTGGCAGACGGAACAATGTAAATATCAACGCCGGGTTGAACCCATGCGGGCTCGCCTTGAAAGTCGGTTACCAGGGCTGCGATGGAAACACACCCATCGATGGTCGACTTGTAAATGGACGCGATCTCGCTTGCTCCCACTTCCGCAGCGACGATGAGCCCGGGTCTCACGCTGGAAATGTTCTGCAACAATCGCCGGGCGCCTGCCTTGAGCAGAAAATGAGGAAACGTCTTCCGGTGCCCTTCCGCCAGTCGAGATTGGAAAAGCTTTCGCCACAAAGAGGGCCAATACCGAATCATCCACCAGTAGGGGCGGACGTAGACCAGCCGAAACCAGGCGGGGAAGTATTCGATCGCGTCCCAGACGAGCGCCTGGCTGCCGGTTTGTTTGCGCCATTCTTCCGCCACGCTTTGAGCGGCCGACACATGTCCCATGCCGAAAGAAAGCGTCAGTACCAACAGAGGAGACCTCATTTGTCTCTCCACGGCAGCAGATGATCGCCCCAGACGACCACTGCGGCCGACATCAAGCCGAGTACAAGCAAGTCGAAGCCGATTCCCGCGCGATCTGAAAGCACTTTCCAGAATGCATCGGCGGCATAAGTGGGCGGCAGGGCCCTTGAAAGATATTGAAGGGGCGCCGGCAGCACCGGCATGGCATAAAAAACGGGGCACACCAGCACCGTACCCGTTCCGATCAGATCGTTGAGCAAGGCGCCCTGCTGGATACTGTGAGCGTAGCGCGCGCTTATCAGAGCAATCGCGGCCAGTGGAATGGTGCTGAGGACGGCAATGGCCAGCAAGCTGAAGGCCAGGTGGGGCCGCAGGTGTATGACACTTGCAAACAACAACATCAAAATACTGCTCAGCAATCCCTGGCAGAGCGCAAAGAGAAATACCCCCAGCAGATAAGAGCGGGGTGAAACGGGGGAAGTGATGATCAACTTCAAGCGGCCGCGAAAGCGGTCTTCCAGAAGAGTAAAGCCCAGACCTACGACCGAGAGCATGGAGAGCGCGAATACAATCGAGCCGGCCAGCAGTCGGAGTGAGGGTTTGCCTTCCGCCACCCCGCTGGTAAAAAGCAGCATTCCCACAGGCAGCGCAACAGCGCTCAGCAGAAAATATCCCAGCGCGCTGCGCGACTCCTGAACGTAGAGCCAAAAAATCAGGAGAATATCGCGAAGGTTTTTCAAGAATCCCCCCTCACAAGCTGAAAGTACACCTGTGTAAGATTCGTTTTCTCTGCCGGGATCGACCGCTTCCGCGTCCCCAATTCATCCAGCCTTCCCAACGCGATCAGTTTTCCCTGAGACACGATGGCGATCCGGTCCGCCAGCCCTTCCGCTTCCTCAAGGTAGTGAGTAGTAATGAGGATGGTGGTCCCTGCGGTTTTGCGCCGAATCAGCACATCCCAAAGCCCGCGGCGACTTTCCGGATCCAGCCCCGCCGTCGGCTCATCCAGGATCAGCAGCGGCGGATTCATAATCAGGGCAAGCCCCACAAGCGTGCGACGCTTCAGCCCCCCTGAGAGGTTTTTGATCGCCACAGCGCTGCGCGTGTCCAATTCGAGTTCGCGCAAGACTTCGCGAGCGGCGATTTTGGCCTGCTGCGATCGCGCTCCACGAAAGAGGGCGAAATAGTACAAATGCTGGCTGACGGTGAGATGTTCGAAGAGCTCCGCCTCCTGCGGGACCACGCCGATGAATTCTTTGACGCGCTGGGGTTTCCGCACCGCATCAACGCCGAAAATTTCAATCGTCCCGCCGGAGGGCCGCAGTTCCGTGGTGAGCTGGCGAACCAGCGTCGTTTTTCCCGCCCCGTTTGGTCCGAGAATCACCAGAAGCTCACCGTGCGAAACCGTCAGATTGACGGCGTCGAGCGCCAGTGTGCCGTTTGCATATCGCTTGCTCAGGCCTTCGGTTCGGATCGCAGCAATCATCTCATTGCCTCCCTTGTATGGGCGATCATCGTGCCGACGGTCACAAACTTGAAGCCGCGACGCTTCAGAACCGGAACCAACTCGCAAACCGCATCCAGCGTCCCGCGACGATCGGGAAAAGCCTGATCATGACTGGCGTCATGGAACAGAACGATTTCGCCATCTCGAACCCGGCGCAGAACGCGATTCACAATCCAGGATTGCTCCGGATTGTTCCAGTCTTTGCCGGAGAGCGACCAGAGCACCGTGGTAAGCCCGAGCCTTTTCGCTTCATGCAGCACCTGAGGGCCGCGGTCGCCAAAGGGTGGGCGAAACAGTGAGGGAGGCTTGCCCGCCGCGCGCGCCAGCACCTCCTGCGCGCGCTGCAATTCATCCCGTACGGCGGAACTGGATCGAAACCAGAGGTTGGGATGTGAGTAAGAGTGATTCCCAACCTGATGGCCTGCGGCGACCAGGTCGGCGACGCTGTTTGGGTGCTGCTTGGCGCGTTCGGCGATACAGAAGAAAGTCGCCGGCATGTTCAATTTCCACAGCCGTTCGGAAAACAATGGCGTCCATCGCGGATCCGGGCCGTCATCAAACGTGAGAGCGATCTCCATCCGGCCCGGAACTCCCCGGTGAACGGCGGGCCCGAATAGCCGGGACGCCGGGCAGGTCACACCGCGGTAGATCGAATAAGAAACAAGCCCTGCCATTCCGCTCCCCACCAGCAAACTACTGTGCCATGGCATAGTGTTCCTCGCTGCTTGCCAGCGCCACAATTTGTCGTGCTGCATCGGCCGGCAATAAGGATCGCCCGGCGCTGCTCAGGCCTTGCAGGCGCGCCGGATTTGCAAGAAGCCCGGAGATGACTTGGGCCAGCTCCCGATCGGAAGCCACGGCGATTGCCGCGCCCGCTTCCACGGCAAAGCGCATGTTGGCGCGCTCCCAACAGCCCAGCGGCCGCAATAACACCAGAGGCCGGCCCACAATCATCGACTCAGCCAGGGTCATACCGCCAGGCTTGGTGACGATCAGATCGGCAGCCGCCATCCACCGGGCAACTTCGTCCGTCCAGCCCAGCACAAGAAGATTAGTGTGCTCTAAACGGCGGAGACGTCGCGTGTCGCCGGCAACGGAGCCGGCGAGCACGACATGCAGGGCATCAACAGATGCCAAAGAGTTCCGGAGGGCGGGTTTCAGGAGATTGCCGCTCATCCCGCCGGCCATGAATAGAACAATGAAGCGTTTTGCCGGGGCTCCCAGCGCGCGCCGGGCGCTTTGCTTGTCGGCCGTCATGAACTGTTGCAAAACCGGTATGCCTGTAACGCGAATCGACCGGCCCGGCACACCCATCTGAAGCAGGCGATCTCTTTCCCACAGAGTGGGTACGCAATAAGTATCGATTTTCTTGTTCAGCCACACGGGATCGATGAAACGAAAATCGATAATGGAAGCGGTGCTTGTAATATCGCGGTTCCGGCGCTGGGGAAACAAAGCGAGCAATTCACAAGCCGCAATTTCCGTTGATATCACCGCCGAAGGCTTGAAGCGTTGCAGGAACTCTGAAAAGGCACGGGCCCCTCGCCGGATCACTGCGGGTGGAAACGTCCATACGTCCTGGCCGTTGCAGCGCGGCTCATCCTTCCACATCCGGTCGGCGATGCCGGGAGCATGGCGAATGAGATTGAGATAACTTTGGTGGTAAATCCAGCGGAACCACGGGGAGTAGAAGCGCGCCACATCCAACCGGCGGATGTCGGTCCATGTTGCATCCCGGGAGGCCGCCTCATGCAGCGCGCGCGCCGCCTGACCGTGACCGGCTCCGCACGACAAGTACAAGATGAGCAGTTTTTTTTGCATCGTCAGGACTCGTAAAGCCGGCAGCACTTGCCGCAAATCGCAAAGAGATTGCCCGCCCGAAGAAACCGGCGGAATTTCTCCATCTTCGGTCCCCGCCATACGTCTCGAATGCTCTGTTCGCGCAAATTACCGACAACCAGATCGGGAAAATCGTGGCAGGTGTAAACGTCTCCGTTCGGCTGCACCTCCAGATGTTTCCATGGCGCGTGGCAGGAGCGGTGGAATGTGAACCCGGGTCTCCGAAAGAACCGCTCCAGCTCGGCACGGTCGGCTAGATTCGGAAAAAACATCAATGGAGGGCTCTTCTTTGCCTCGCGAATCTCCCGCATCTGGGCCGAGAGCGTGTCGAGATCGATCTGCTCCTGAATGCTTCCCACAAATCCCCGCCAGCTGGAGCCGGATGTCCCAAACTCTTCATGGAGCCGTTTCTCGTAGGCAGCGCCCATTTTTTCAGTGACGAAGAGAGGGAAACCAAAGTCGAGATGGTCCACCTCCAGTTGCCGGGCCAGCTCGAGCATTTTGTCGAGACGTGAATAGTTTGCATTCGTGATGGTGCACGCCAAAGCCACCAGTGGGTATTTCCTGCGCCCGTCTTTTCGCGCCTTTACTACCGCGCTGAGGCCGTTCACGGCGGCTGCATAGCTTTCCGGGCCGCGCACTGCATCATGATCCGGCTGGATGCCATCGATCGAGACGATCAGCAGATCGACGCCCATTTCCACCAGTTGCCCTCCATAGTCGTCAAGGCGCGTGCCGTTTGTGTTGACGGCGACAAACATCCGGCGGCGTTTTATCGCCCGTAAGACGTCAAGAATACCGGCGTAGAGAAAAGGTTCTCCGCCCCAGATGTAGAAGTCCGGCCGGTGAGGGGCACATTCTTCGATGATCCGCACATAATCCTGAACCGAAAGGGTAGAAGTGAGTTGCTCTCTCGGAAGAAGGAAGTGAAATCCGGTCTTTCCCCACTGACCGCACATCCTGCAGCGCAGATTGCAGAGGTTGGTGATTTTGAAATTGACTGTGCGCGGAAACCTGCAAAACCGCGTCCCGAATCGTTCATCCAGCGGCGCCAGCACCAGCGAAAACCAGCACCGCTTCACTTCCCGCCGAATGAGGCTGGGGAAGAGAATCCCCAGCTCCAGTTTCTTTATCGCCTGGCTCAAAAGAGTCATGATTTTTTCCAGCGCTCTGCGCTGTGTCGCTCGAAGGCCGATCGCCGAGGCTTCCGATCCTTCAGCAGCGTTTTACGTTTGATAGCCTTGTCCCAACGCGGCCTGGCTGCGCTCGCGCAAAGATGACTGGATTGCTTCGACGACATCACGAATGCATCTCACGCTTCGGACAGCATCGTCGGGGATTGACACCTCAAACGCATCTTCAAGGTCGAACACCAGGGAAAAGATCTCCAGCGAATCGACTTGAAGCTGATCAAATGGCGTATCCACGCTCAGGTTCGTGCCGGGCGGCCGTCTTTTAAGGAATATCGAGAAAACGCGATCTTGAATCTCTCGCTCTGTCATACAGTCTCCTTTTCCAAATTTGCCGCGACAACGGAAACTTGGATCGTTCAGGAGTGGAAGTTGTGGCGAAAACTAGATAAAACGAGAAGCCGGCAGGGGAGGAGCCCGTGGAGAGAATTCAGCGAAGCAGGAATTGATTTCGGCGCTGTCGAGACTGGGAACCAGCGGAAAAAAGAGATGAGCGGGCGCCTCCCAGTAATGGAAGTCCTGGGGCAGCGCCTTTTCCATGTCCGGGAAATCGGGGACCACAATATCTTGTGCGGTTGTTGTTTGCAGGCTCGGAGAAGCCATGACGAGGTCGAGGCCGTCGCCTTGTTCCTGGTCATCGAAATCGGCGATGATGGCATCGACGATCTCGTCGAGCTCTGGGGTAGGATCCGTTCTATAACAGATGTCGAACGGATAAATCAGGCATATCTGGAGCGCCAGGCCGGCAACAAAGATCCGCATCAGGCGTAACCGCAGCAAGGTGCCCATGATGGTACTTATTGTACACCCGGAATCAGTTAAACCACTTACCGCTTATTCATTCAAAAACCATCAAGCCGGGGTCACCGATATTGTTGAGACGCGTTTACCGCGGCCGCATTCCAGCAAGACCACTAGAAGCAATGCGATCAGGGAGAACGTCACGATATGGTAGCTGTGAAGAAATAAACCCGCGCTTCGCCCGGCCAATGCCCGATACGGAACCACCACGAATAACACGAAGCCGGATAATAGAACAGCAGCCGATCGATCGAAGTATCGCCGGAAGACCACAGCTCTCGCGATCAGGTAGATACCCGGCAGTGTCCCCACACAGTGCTGCGTCCACGTAATCGGCGAATAAAGCAGCATCAGTATGGAAATTGCGGCGCATTCCCACAAGATGCGAGGATCGGATCGGGACGCTACGCGTCCCTTAAACAAGAACGCGACTGATGCCAGCAGCGCGATCATCAGTGCATTAATAATCAACGCTGCCGTCGACGGACGCATGTCGAATAGATCAATGTGGCCTCTTCCACTCCATCGACCCGGATGACCGTCCGGCAGGTGAATCAGAAATCGGGCGAGCGCAGGGCGGAATGCAAGATTCTGCAGCGGCTCGTCGCCGAGCGTTCCACGTGACGGATCAGCCAGCGGCCACAGACCGCGCGCGGCACTGAATGCCCATATTTTCATGTGATCGCCGTAACTGTTTGGCTGGATAATCGCCGGGGCCAGTGTGAGAGCGAGCGCGACAACCGAGCCCGCGACGACCGTCCTCCATTGTCGCTTCAAAACGAAGTAGGCCAGGAAAAGGACCGGAGTGCATTTCAACGCAGCCGCCAGACCGAGCAGGAGTCCCGCTGCCACCTCTCGCTGCCTGGACCAGAAGTAAATGCCTGTCCAAACCAATGCGACTATCAGCGTATTGAAGCCACATTCCGACAGATCACGAAGGAGGAATTGGCCGGCCAGGACGACTGCGCCGGACATGGCCCAAAAATCTTGTTCCGGACCAAGCGGCCAGATAGGACGCGCCAGGCGATGCAACACATGAATCAACCCGCAAAGCGACAGAATCGCGAGCGGGTAGACTAAAAACTGAGCCGTGTTTGACGGGAGCAGTGAGAGAGGCGCTTGAACCATGGCCCAGAACGGTGGATACGGAACGTCCAGTCCTCCGAAATAAAGAAATTCACCCGCCAAAAATCTGCGGCCGAATTCCCGGTGTCGCATAAAATCGCCTTGCGGGGCCAGCGCAATTTGGATCCACTTATAGAAGATTGCCAAGACGACCAGGGTCTCGAATATGGTTTCCCAGAGCCGTGAAATGTTCAATCGACGAAAGCGAACAGATGAAGATCGCGGCTCAAGGCTCCGGTTCTGGCGTGGATTGCCGACAGGGTCGTTGTCGGCTGATCGAAAAATTGCGGGGTGTCTCAAATTGATCTCGATTAGCTGAAGCTTGCCTGGCCCGCCACCATTTTCTCGTCGCAATTGTAATCGCAAGACACAGGGAACACGGAGGATTTTGTAACCCCTGTTCTCTGCCTTGAAAAAGTGACAGGAATCCAGTCGGAGGCCGTGTAAGATGTATCGATTTTACGGTGCAATCGATGACTGCGCAGGCGCGTTACATACTTTCTCTGGATCAGGGAACAACCAGCTCAAGAGCCATTCTTTTCGATCAGGACGCCAAAATCGCCGCTCTGGCGCAAAAGGAATTCAAACAGATCTACCCGCAGCCCGGCTGGGTGGAGCACGATCCGGAGGAAATCTGGTTATCTCAAATTGCGGTGGCGCAGGAAGCGCTTCGCCAGGGCGGAGTCAATGCCTCGCAAATAGGCGCGATTGGAATCACCAACCAGCGTGAAACCACAGTTCTGTGGGACCGGCAGACGGGAAAACCGATCCACAACGCGATTGTATGGCAATGCCGGCGCTCGGCGTCCATCTGCGATCAGTTGCGCGCGGCCGGAAAAGATTTGCCGATCTGCGCCAAGACCGGCCTGGTTGTCGACTCCTATTTCTCCGGCACGAAGGTCAAGTGGCTTCTCGATTACATTCCCGAAGCGCGAAGACGCGCTCAGGCAGGCGAGCTCTGCTTTGGGACCATCGACACATGGCTGCTGTGGAAGCTCACCGGCGGCCGCGTGCACGCCACCGACTACTCGAATGCCTCGCGCACGCTGATGTTCGACATCCACCGGCTTCGGTGGGATGAAGAACTGCTCGAGTTACTCGGCGCGCCGCATTCGATCCTTCCCGAAGTGAAGCCTTCTTCGGGCGCGTTTGGCGAGACAGAGCCGAAGCTTTTCGGACGCGCGATCCCGATTTCCGGCATCGCGGGCGACCAGCAAGCAGCGCTCTTCGGACAGGCATGTCACAGTCCCGGAATGATGAAAAACACCTACGGCACCGGCTGCTTCATGCTGATGCACACAGGCGGAAAACCGGTCTCCAGCAACGCGGGGCTGCTCACTACCATTGCCTGGGGGATCGACGGAAAGCCGGAGTACGCCTTGGAAGGTTCCGTCTTTATCGCCGGCGCCGCTGTTCAATGGCTGCGGGACGAATTGAAGCTGATTGAAAAAGCCGCCGACATCGAGAGTCTGGCCGGCACGGTGCCGGACAGCAACGGCGTCTATTTCGTTCCGGCATTTGTCGGGCTGGGCGCTCCGTACTGGGACGCGTACGCGCGCGGCGCCATCCTGGGCCTGACGCGCGGCGCTAACCGGGCTCATATCGCGCGCGCGACGCTGGAATCGATGGCCTTTCAAACGCGCGACATCGCGCAAGCCATGCAGCAGGATTCCGGAATCGAACTGGCCGAACTCCGCGTCGATGGCGGAGCTGCGGCCAATAATCTGCTCTGCCAGATCCAGGCGGATCTGCTGGGGGCGACGGTTCGCCGTCCTGCTATAACCGAGACGACGGCGCTGGGGGCGGCGTATCTGGCGGGACTGGCGGTAGGGTTCTGGAAGAGCAGGGAAGAACTGGGCAAGGCATGGAGGGAAGACAGGGCCTTTGTGCCGCGGCTCGGCAGAGAGGAAAGAGAACGACGATACGAGGGGTGGAAGAAGGCGGTGGAGAGAGTGCGGGAGAAATGAGTGGGGGAGTGGGTGAGCGGGGGAGTGGGGGAACGGGAGTGAGGAGTGGGAAAGCGAGGGAGCGGGGGAGTATTGTCGACATCCGAACCGCGCGCGTGAGCAAGCGGACCCTCGATTGAGCATTTCTGTACCCCGCTGGAAGTCTACGCCGCGGTACTTGTATTCGGCATTCACAGGGATAGCCAAATGGAGGGTCCGCTTGCTTACGCGCGCGGTTCGGATGTGGGCGTTACTCCTTCCACTCCCCCCCCTCTCCCGCTCCCGCACTCTCCCACTCCCGGTGCGCGGCTTCTTATTCTTAATCAGGAATCCATATGAATCGAGAACTGCTGGGGCAGGTAATTGCGGAATTTCTGGGAACGATGGTGCTGGTGATGTTGGGGGACGGAGTGGTGGCCATGGTGGTGCTGTTTGGCAGCGGCGTGCCGGGCGAGGTGGTCAAGGGCGGGTATACCAATATCACCATCGGGTGGGGCCTGGCCGTCATGATGGGGATTTATGTGGCGGGAAAAGTAAGCGGCGCCCATTTGAACCCCGCAGTGACGGTGGCGCTGGCCGTATTCCGGCGGTTTCCCTGGAATAAAGTGGGCGCCTACATTGCCGCGCAAATGGCGGGCGCGTTTGTGGCCGCGTCGATTGTTTATTTGAATTACCGGCCGGCGTTTCAACGCGTGGACCCGATGCTTTCGCGAACAGCGGGAGTGTTCACGACGTTCCCCGCGTTCCCCGACGCCGTGCTCGCAGGATTTGTCGATCAGTTTATTGGAACCGCCCTGCTGATGGGCCTTCTGCTGGCCATCATTGACGAACGCAATCAAGTCCCCGGGTCGAATCTGGTCCCGTTGATGGTAGGGCTGGTAGTCGTAGCGATCGGAATATCGTGGGGAGGGATGCACGGGTATGCCATCAATCCGGCTCGAGACTTCGGGCCACGGCTGTTTACAGTGGTCGCCGGCTTCAAGAACAATGGTTTGACGGATGGGAGATTGATCTTCTGGGTTCCCATTGTCGGACCGGTGCTGGGGGCCCTGTTCGGGGCGCTGATTTATGATCGGGCAGTGCGGCCGTTTCTGCCGTTCAAGTGAACGAACAATTCACCACAGGAAGACAGCTTGGCGGTAGCCGCAACCAAGGAAAAGGCCGAGGACGGCCACGTGCACGTGCACGTCAACGATGGACGTCAACGATCACGTCCACGCTCACGTCAATGTTCACGGAACACGTTCGAGTTGCTTGACAGATTTAGAGCCTGATCATTTTGGTCAACAGCGACACGATGAGTTCCAAGAGTTGCGTTGTCGCGTACCTAACCGGCACAGGGGCCAAAGCTTGCGATTTTTTCTCGTGAGCGTGGTCGTTGAACGTTTAGGCCGACGTGCACGTGCGCGTGGCCGTCCTCGGCTTTTTCTTGGGTTGCGGCCTACGGCTAAGCCTATTTGGTGAATGATTTCGCCGGTTCAAGCTATCCTATGAATCTAAAGGACTGACGTGGACTTTACGTATACCCAGGACCAGGAGCTGTTGCGTAAGACGGTGCGCGATTTCGCGCACCGCGAGATTGCGCCTCACTCGCACGAGTGGGACGAGCAGCAGCACTTTCCGCTTGACCTTATTCCCAAGCTGGCAGAGCTGGGACTGATGGGAGTGATTTTCCCGGAAGAATACGGCGGCGCCGGACTGGGTTATATGGAGTATGTGATCGCGATTGAAGAGATTTCGCGCGTCGACGGGGCCATCGGGTTGTCTGTTGCCGCGCACAATTCGCTCTGCGGCAACCATATCTATCTTTTCGGCAGTGAAGAGCAAAAGCAAACCTATCTGAAGCCGCTGGCCGAGGGGCGCAAGCTGGGCGCCTGGGCCCTGACTGAACCGGTCTCGGGGAGCGATGCGGCGGGACTGCAGACTACCGCGCGCAAAAACGCCGCCGGCCAATGGGTCCTCAACGGCTCCAAGAATTTCACCACGCACGGCACCTATGGCGATATTTTCGTGGTGATGGCGTCCAGCGACTCCGGGCAAGGACGAAACGGAATCACCGCTTTTATTGTGGAGAAAGGAACCGCGGGCCTCTCTTCCGGCAAGAAGGAGAACAAGCTTGGATGCCGTGCCAGCGACACCGCTTCGCTTATATTGGAAGATTGTCATGTTCCTGAAAGAAATGTCCTGGGAAAAGTTAATGAAGGATTTGTCAATGCGCTTGACGTACTGGACGGCGGACGCATTTCCATTGCCGCGATGGCCGTGGGAATTGCCCAGGGCGCGTTGGATTGCGCGGTCCGATATTCCATCGAGCGGGAGCAGTTCGGAAAGCCGATTTCGGATTTCCAGGGAGTGCAGTTCAAGCTGGCCGAGATGGAGTCGCGCGCACAGGCGGCGCGCTGGCTTACCTATCGCGCGGCGTGGCTGAAGGACCAGGGAAAGAAAATTCCGCGCGAGTCGTCCACGGCAAAGTACTACGCATCGGAGGCCGCCGTGTGGGTTGCCGAACAGGCGGTTCAGATTCACGGCGGATATGGTTATATCAAAGATTACCCGGCCGAAAAATTCTGGCGCGATTCCAAGCTTTGCACCATCGGCGAAGGCACGAGCGAAATCCAGAAGATGGTGATCGCGAGGGAGTTATTGCGGGGTTGAAATCCTTTGCCGCCAAGGCGCGACGACACAAACAAAATGCGGATTGCGGATTGCGGAATGCGGAATGAAGCTTGTGGTCAGCAGTCAAGGCAGCTCGAACAATTCACGACGGACCATGGGGCAAGGGACCAGCGACAATCCCTTATTCCGCATTCCGCAATCCGCATTCCGCATTCTCCAGGCTAAAACCTGCCTTCACCCATGAATCTGGTCACCAAGGTGTTGAACCGGGACCCGCGCGCGATTGCCAAGGCCATTTCGGCTGTAGAGAATGGATCGACAGAAGCGGTGGAGCTGCTCAAATCACTTTTTCCGCACTCCGGCCGGAGTTATACGATCGGCGTTACTGGAGCACCCGGGACGGGAAAGAGTTCACTCGTCGATCGCCTGGCACAGGAATATCGGGATCGAGGCATGACCGTGGGAATCATCGCCGTGGATCCCACCAGCCCTTTCAGCGGAGGAGCGATTCTGGGAGACCGGATCCGGATGCAGGCTCGCAGCACCGATCCGGGAATTTTCATTCGCAGCATGGCGACGCGCGGCAAGCTGGGCGGTCTGAGCAGCGCCACCGACGACGTAGTCTTGATTCTCGATGCGGCCGGCTATGATCGCATTTTGATTGAGACGGTGGGCGTCGGCCAGGATGAAGTGGATATAATCCGCACTGCCGACGCGACGCTGGTGGTACTGGTTCCCGGCCTGGGGGATGAAGTCCAGGCGATCAAGGCCGGCATAATGGAGATTGGCGACATTTTCGTGCTGAACAAATCGGACCGCGATGGAACGGCGCGGCTGGAGCAGGACCTGCATTCACTGCTGGGCGCGGCCCAGCGGTCAGATGGCTGGCAGGTGCCGATAGTAAAGACTGTCGCCATCGAGGGGACAGGCACCAGGGAACTGGCGGACAGCATCGAAAGCTACCGGGGTCGTTCCAAAGACCGCGAATCCGGGCTGAGACTGGAGCGCGAATCCCATAAATTGATGGCGCTGCTGCTTCGCCGGCTGGGGGAAAAAATGGAAGATTTTCTCTCCCCGGAGCGTATCCGTAGACTTGCGTTGGAAATCATGGAGAAGAAGCGGGATCCTTACAGCATCACCGACGAGATTTTGGATAAGGTGCAACTCGGAAAGGGGCGCCGCGAAGACGCGAAGAGCGCGAAGAAAATATGATCAAAAAAATTGGACACCTGGGTTTTGCCACGCGCTCGATCGGCGTGTCGATGGAATTCTTCAAGAACGCGCTGGGTCTGGAACTGGACGGCATGGAAACGGTGGACGATCAGAAGGTGAAGGTGGCAATGTTGAAAGTGGGCGATACTCACATCGAATTGATCGAACCTACCGCCGAGGACTCTCCCGTTGGGCGATTTCTGCAGAAGCACGGGGAAGGATTTCACCACATCACCTTCGAAGTGGATGATTTGGATGCTGAGATGGAGCGGCTGAAGGAATTGAATGTAAAGCTGATCAACGGCAAACCGCGCGCAGGGGCGCACGGGAGACGAATTGTGTTCATTCATCCGGACTCGACGGGCGGGATATTGATTGAATTGACGGAGATGGAGAAAAAATGAATTCACCACAGAGGCGAAGTCCGTAGACCGCACCAAAGCCGTCTCGAATGCGGATTTCGGAATGCGGAATGCGGAATAGAGTGATCAGGTCTCACTTTGAAAACTTAGGTTGTTATATTCCGCATTCCGCATTCCGAAATCCGCATTTTGAGTTGGTTGCGACCAAAGTGCACACCTGATGATTCAAGTTATGTCCACCCAGCCACACGTGATTCTTGGACCCCGCACGATTCATCTCGGTAATTGGAAACTTCACCTGGTCAGCGACGGGCGATTCTGGCTCGATGGGGGCGCCATGTTCGGCGTGATTCCCAAGCCGCTTTGGTCGCGCGTGATTGCCTGCGACGAGCGGAATCGAATTCCACTGGGCCTCAATTGTCTGTTGATCCAGACAGGAGAGAGCAACATCCTGGTGGATACCGGGATTGGCACCAAGGAGGACGCAAAAGCCAAAGAGATCTACCGTATGGAACCGGCTGGAATCCTGATGGAGCAACTGGCCGCGGTAGGAGTTTCCCCTGGCGACATAGACTGGGTGATCAACACGCATCTGCATTTCGACCATTGCGGCGGAAACACGGCCAGGGTCGGCAACACCGAAAGACCGGCGTTTCCCAACGCGACTTTCTTTGTTCAGGCGGGCGAGATGCACGATGCCCGCAATTCAAACGAGCGCAACCGCGCAAGTTACCTGCCGCGAAACTGGGAAAGCATTGGCAGCAAATGGGAACTGCTTCAAGGAGATGTAAACCTGGCTCGCGGCATTTCAGTTTTTGAGACGCCGGGACATACGGCGCACCATCAGTCGGTGCGCGTGGAAAAGGATGGAAAAACTGTGGTGTTTCTGGCTGACGTGATGCCGACGATTCACCATATCAGCCTGCCCTGGATCATGGGTTATGACCTGTATCCGATGACAACACTGGAGAGCAAGCGAAAATTGCTGCCCCGAATGGTCGACGAAAACTGGCTTCTGATTTTTGAGCACGAAGCGTTCAAGCCTGTGGGAAGAGTGGTAAAGGACGCCGGGAAGCATGTCTTTGTGGAAGAACTTTGAATAGGTTTTCACCACCAAGACACAAAGGGCACAAAGTTGAATTTTGTGTCCTTTCTGTCTTGGTGGTGGTCAAGGGCTTTGTGGCAAAAAAAGATGATCCTTGCGGGTGATATCGGCGGGACGAAGGTCAATCTTGGTTTTTTTGATCAGCACGGAGCCGAGCTGAAGCTCCTGGCTGCTACCACTTTTTCCGCACACCGCTATTCATGTCTGGAGGATGTGGTGCGTGACTTTGTCTCGCAGCCTCGACGTCCCGTTACTCACGCCTGTTTTGCCGTCGCCGGGCCGGTCAGGGAAGGTCGCAGTCATACGACCAATCTGCCATGGGAAATCGACTCGGGTTCCTTAAAGGAGGTTTTGCAGCTTCCAAAGGTCGATCTGATCAACGACCTGGAAGCGACCGCGTACGGCATTGCACTGCTCGGCCCCGAATCGCTGCTCTGCCTCAATCCCGGGAAGCAGGTACCGGGGAATCGCGTGGTAATTGCAGCGGGCACCGGCCTGGGCGAGGGCACTCTTTACTGGAATGGAAACGAGCACGTGCCTTCTCCTTCTGAAGGCGGGCATACCGAGTTCGGCCCGCGTAATGATCTGGAAATCGAGCTGCTCCACTATCTGTTAAAGAAATTCGATCACGTCAGCTACGAACGCGTTGTCTCCGGCCCCGGACTACGGACGATTTACGAGTTCCTGCGCGACACCGGGCAGGGCAAGGAACCTTCGTGGCTGGCAGAGGAAATGGAGGACGGAGACGTCACCGCGTCCGTTTCCAGAGCGGCGCTGGAAGGAAAGAGCCAGCTCGCGGTGGACGCGCTCGATTTATTTGCTTCCATTTATGGCGCCGAAGCCGGCAATCTGGCGCTCAAGTGCCTGGCGCTGGGCGGCGTCTATGTGGGCGGCGGTATCGCTCCGAAGATTCAGAAAAAGCTCATCGACGGTTCGTTCATGAACGCATTCGCGGATAAAGGCCGATTCCGGGAACTGATGCAGACCATACCGGTGCAGGTGATCCTGGATGAAAAAACCGCGCTCAAAGGCGCCGCCCGCCGGGCTGTTCTCTAAGAGCGGGGGAGCGGGGGAGTATTGCTGACATCCGGACCACGCGCGTAAGCCCGGATTATTCACAAACTCATTGCCACGAAGACACGAAGACAGGAAAGAACATCATTTAGCCTGAAGTGGCGCTTCTTAATTAATCTTTGTGGCTGTTGCAGGAGTGTTACTTCTAATTGACGGTTAACAACTTCGTGTCTTCGTGTCTTCGTGGCTTTATGGCTTTATGGCTTTGGCAATATTCCCCCAATCCTTCACTCTCCCACTCTCCCACTCTCCCGCTCTCCGGCTCCTCGCTGTCCCGCTACGGTCCCTTGGTAAGCTCGGCGGCGGCTGTGCGATCGACAAGCCACGTCAACCGGCCTTCCGGGTGAACCGACTGGGAGGGGTACAACGCCGGATCTGGCGCGCCTTCCAGCACCTGCTTCAGCGCGAAAGCCTTCGCCCCGCCAGCCACCAGAAAAATCACATGACGCGCGCGATTTATTACCGGGAAAGTAAGCGTGATTCGATCGGTGTTGAGCTTCTCCACGCGATTTTTGACCACCCATCTTCTGCTTTCCTGAAGCGCGGCTGTCCGTGGAAACAGGGAGGCGGTATGACCATCATCTCCCATCCCGAGGAAGATCAGATCGAAGACCGGAAAGCCTTCCGGCTGGGAGAAAAAATCGCGCAACTGCGATTCGTATTCCGATGCGGCAAGGTCGGAAGGAAGCTCGGCAGGCATCCGGTGCACATTCGCCGGAGGAACAGGAACCCTCAGCAGCAGACTTTCGCGCGCCATGCGGTAGTTGCTTTCCGGATGATCAGGAGGAACAGGGCGCTCGTCTCCAAAGAAAATGAAGACGCGGGTCCAGTCCAGCTTTGTAGCGAACCTGGAGGCGATCTGGTGGTTGACGGCGCGGGGAGTGCTTCCGCCGGAAAGCGCCACCGTAAAACGCGCGCGCTGCTCGATCGCTTCCTGCGCGATGGTAAAGAAAAGCTGTGCCGCTTTCTCGGCAAGCTCCACTGGGCCGGAGGTGATTATAATTTCTGTCAAGTCGCGATTGAATTTTCTTGGTGCCTTGATAATTCAAGAAAGTTACGGGTTGCCGGGTTACGGGTTCCATGATTCGGCACATGGCAGATCGTCACTCGAAACCCGAAACCCGGAACTCGAAACCCGGAACCCGATAACCCGGAACCCGATAACCCGGAACCCGATAACCCGTAACCTGGCGGTGTCAAAGACATCGTATAGAAGGCCTACGCCAGATACGACGCCATCAGCAGGGTTTCCTCGTAGACCCGATCCCTGTCAAGCAGCTCCAGCTCGCCGCGCAGGATTTCGGGAAGGTCCAGTTTGGAGAGTTTTGTCGTCCGCGTCATGGTCGGAAGACCGGGCAAAGTCACCGAGGCTTGCGCAAAGCTGCCAAAGGAGGCTCGCTCGGCGACGAAGGTCGCGCCGTCCGACGTGTTCAAGCCAATACTTCCGACTGCCGATTGCTCTCCCTCCACGGGACTTAATGTGACCGATACGGTCACCTTACGGCCCGCGGCGCTGAAGCCGGCCTCGTACCGGTTGCCGTCTTTTAGAATCTCTCCCAGCGGCTTCCATCCCAGCCGGCTTGCCAGCCACGCGATCAGCAGCAGCGGCCGGACAGGGAAGGGCAGCACACCCGACTTTCTCGAGTCACGCGCCGCCTGGGATGTGAAGTACTCGATATCGACACTGATGAGATTCTGCAGGTGGGAGCGATACAGGCGACTGTCATAGAACTGCGCCAGCACGGCCCGCCACCGGCTGAGGCGTCCCCAGTTCAGGTCGCTCACCGCCAGATCAATCGGCCGGCTGCGCCTGGAAACGAACTCGACCAGCTTGTCAAAATCCACCCGGTTAAAAAGGTCGGAATCAACAATCAGACGGTCCGCAACGTTAGTGAGCTTC
Organism: Acidobacteriota bacterium; assembly: GCA_036507075.1. Classification (GTDB taxonomy): domain Bacteria; phylum Acidobacteriota; class UBA6911; order JACQSX01; family JACQSX01; genus DASXQR01. Next base: position 22,481 of record DASXQR010000143.1, read on the forward strand.
TGAAAAGTCGGATGATCAAAATCGGGATGATGGTTCCACCAGAGAAACATCGGGATATCGGGAATGATCAGAGGATGTGCCGCAGAATGCAGCACTGACCTGCGCCCGGGACCTGCATGCAGGATGATCTGTTCACCGCAAAGTTTTCGCCGGGATTGGGAAGACAGAAAACAGAGCAGCTTGGCGTAGGCCGACAACTCGTTTTCCGGAGCCGTATCGTCATCGAGCAGAAGGATCGACCGATTGGGACAGAATTGAGCCACTTGATCCAGCGCGGCGCTGACTTCGGGGAGTCTTGATCTATCTGACAGATAAACCAGCAGCGTGAGCGCGCAGGCTCGCAGCACCGGCTCGGCGCTCTGCTCTCCCGAGTGCGCCAGGCCGCCCCAGATAGAGCGCAGTTCCCTATCGGCTCGCTGAATATCAATAGGCTGTGCCCCGGCAATATCCAATTCGCTCAACTTCTCCTCCAGCGTCTGCCGTCGCGCTCGATCAGAGCATTGGCCTCCGCAGGCCCCCACGTTCCGGCTTCGTACTGGGGAAGCGACCGCAACCCCTGCTGCCGCCACCCCTGCAGGATTTTTGTGATGAACTCCCAGGTCGTCTCCAGCCCGTCGCGCCGCGTGAAAAGAGTGGAATCCCCCAGCATGCAGTCCAGAAGCAAGCGTTCATAGGCTTCCGAGAGCTCCACTCCGAACGAACTGCCGTAGCGAAAATCGAGTGTGACGGGGCGAATGCGAACGCGCTGGCCCGGGATCTTGACTTCTATGCGGATGGAAATGCCCTCGTCCGGCTGGATGCGCAGCACCAGGAGATTCGGTTCGAGCGTCCCGGCCGTCTTTTCGTTGAAGAGGGGTACGGGCGGCTTTTTGAACTCAATGGCGACTTCAGTAATGCGGCGCGGCATCGACTTGCCCGAACGAATATAGAAAGGCACGCCGCCCCAGCGCCAGTTGTCGACAAAAAATCTGATTGCCGCGTAGGTCTCGGTAGTGGAATTCGGGTTCACGCCCGGCTCCTGGAGATATCCCTTCACCTTTTTTCCCCCGATCGATCCTTCCGCATACTGGGCGCGCACGGTGTTCTCCGCTACTGCAGAAGGTTCGATGGGCCGGATTGCCTTGAATACCTTCACCTTTTCATCCCGCACCGCGTCAGCGCCGAATTCCGCCGGCGGTTCCATGGCGATGAGCGCGAATACCTGGAGCATGTGATTTTGGATCATGTCCCGCAGGGCGCCGGTCTTGTCATAGTATCCTGCGCGCGATCCCACACCCACTTCTTCGGCTGCCGTGATCTGTACATGATCGATGTAGTTGCGGTTCCAAACCGGCTCGAACATTCCGTTTGAGAATCGAAACACGGAAATATTCTGCACCGTTTCCTTGCCCAGGTAGTGGTCGATTCGATAAACCTGCTCCTCGGTGAACACCGCCGCCACTCTGCGATTCAACTCCCGCGCGCTTTCCAGGTCTTCACCGAAAGGTTTCTCAATGATGATCCGCTTCCATCCATGACCGCTGGCATCAGGCCGGTTCATGCCTGCCCGTCCCAGACCTTCGATAATCGGGATGTAGGCTTCCGGGGGAGTCGCCAGATAATAAATGTGATTACCCTGCGTGCCGCGCTGCTGATCTACCGAGGCGAGAGCAGCGTTCAATTTGGCGTAGGTCTGGTCTTCATTAAAATCGGTCGTAAGGTAGCTGAGCCGAGGCGCGAATGTTTCCCAGACTTGCGGCTCAAGTTTGGTGCGGGAAAACTCTTCCACCGCCTGGCGCATTTCCTGGCGAAAGACCTCGTCGGTTTTTGCCGTGCGGGCCGTCCCGATCACGGCGAAAGCCGACGAAAGTCGCTGATCACGCATCAGGTTGTAGAGCGCAGGAATGAGTTTACGCCGTGTCAGGTCGCCGGAAGCTCCGAAGATCACCATGGCGCACGGTCCTGCGGCAGGTTCCAGCCGCATTCCTTCACGCAGCGGATTGTTTTGAGCAAGCTCCTGAGGAGTGGCCATAGTTCACTTCGTTTTGACGGCGTGCCCGCCAAACTCTCTGCGCAGCGATGCCAGAAGTCTGTGGGAAAAGGCATCGGGCTGGCGGGAATAGTAACGTGCGAACAGCGAGAGTGTAATGACAGGGGCGGGGATTCCTTCCTGCATTGCTTCCAGAATGGTCCAGCGACCTTCGCCGGAATCCTCAACGAAGCCTTTGATCTTTTCCAGCCGCGGATCCTTTTCAAAAATGATTGCTACCAGTTCCAGCAGCCAGGATCGGATCACGCTTGCATGGTTCCACAAGTCCGCTACCCGATGAAGATCGAAATTGAAGCCGGAACCCTGAAGAATATGGAAGCCTTCACTGTAGGCCTGCATCAGCCCGTACTCGATTCCGTTGTGGACCATCTTGGCGAAATGTCCCGCGCCCGGGCCTCCGACGCGGGCGTAGCCGCCGGGGGGCGCGAGAGATTTCAAAACCGGCTCGACGTAACGGTACCCGGCCTCATCGCCGCCGACCATGAGGCAATAACCGTATTGCAGGCCCCAGATTCCGCCGCTGGTGCCCACATCCAGGAGCCGCATCCCTTTCCGTGCCAGGCTTTCATGGCGGCGCAAGGAGTCATGGAAATTGGAGTTGCCGCCGTCGATGATGATGTCGCCGGCGTTCATTCCCGAGGCCAGCCGCTCGATGGTTTCGTCCACCGGCTTGCCGGAAGGGACCATGATCCAGATTGCCCGCGGCGGCGCGAGCAGTGCGAGCATTTCCGAAGGGTCGCCGACCACGCGCGCCCCTTTGTCTGCAGCGGCGCGGCCCGCCTCCGGGTTCGGATCATAAGCGACCGTCTCGTGCTTGTCGCGGAGCAGGCGCTCGACCATGCTTCCGCCCATTCGCCCCAAACCGATGAAGCCAATCTGCATCAGGAATTCCAACTTACATTAGAAAACAGACCGTAAACTTGTATCACTTGCATCCCGGCCAGCAAAAGTATTTAAATGAAGCGTCCAAAAGGCTGATGGATTCGTAGAAATAGAGGCCCCGACAAAACCAGACAGCATCCGATACTGGGCCGGGATGCATAAAAGGGAGAACTCACTATGAAGAGAAATATCGCAATCTCGCTGCTGCTCATTTTGGCCGTTGCCGGTGTCGCATTGGCAAAGCAAGGCGCCTGGACCGGTGTGGTCAGTGACGTTAAGTGCGGCGCCAAGAAGCACGATGCCGCCTGCGTCACCAAGTGTATGTCTGGCGGTCAAAAGGCGGCGCTGGTCGTGGGCAAGAATGTTTACACAATCACCAACGGCGATACGGTCAAAGGTCATGAAGGCCACAAAGTCAAGGTGACCGGAAATCTGGATGCCGCGAAAAAAGAAATTACTGTTGCCAAACTGGAAATGGTCGCTGCCGCCAAACCTGCCGCCAAAAAGCAGTAGTTCCCGGTTAATACCACAAAGGCACCAAGTCACCAAGTCAGACGAGGGGCAGGGAGAGGTCCCGGTGCCGGGTCTGCAGATTTGCCATTCCATTCAAATTTGCAGACCGGCACCGGGACCCTCTCCCTGCCCCTCGTCTCGCTTGGTGCCTTGGTGTCTTTGTGGTAAAAAATCGCAACCCGCAAACTCGCCTAAAGCGCGATGAGGAGTGAAGATGCCTGATGTGGAAATCGGCGTCCTGGGGGGAAGCGGGCTTTATGCCATCGAGGCCCTCCAGGACATTGAAGAATTCGCTGTGACCACGCCCTTTGGAGAGCCGTCGGACAAGTATTTCATCGGGACGCTGCATGGCCGGCGGGTGGCATTTCTGCCGCGGCATGGAAGGGGTCACCGCCACCTTCCTTCCGAATTGAATTTTCGCGCCAACATCTACGGCTTCAAGAGCCTGGGCGTGAATCGAATTATTTCGGCAAGCGCCGTCGGATCGATGAAAGTCGAGTTAAAGCCGATGGACATCGTCTTGCCCGATCAGTTTATCGACCGGACCTACGCCCGCAAGTCCACCTTTTTTGGAAACGGAGTGGTGGGACATGTCTCCTTCGCGGATCCGATTTGCCGTCAATTGTCGGACATAGTGCAGAGGGGCGCGAACGGCGCCGGGCTGCCCGTCAAAAGGGGAGGCACATATGTCTGCATCGAAGGCCCGCAGTTTTCCACCCGCGCCGAATCGCTGCTGTACCGATCCTGGGGAGTAGACCTTATCGGAATGACCAATCTGCAGGAAGCCAAGCTGGCCCGAGAAGCGGAAATCTGTTACTGCACCATAGCGCTGGTGACCGACTACGACTGCTGGCATGAAACGGAAGAGCCGGTGACAGCGGAAATGGTGATCGCCTGCCTTCAGAAAAACGCGGAGAACGCAAAAAAGCTGATCGGGGCGGCCGTGGCTGCGATGCCTTCCGCGTACCGCTGCGGTTGTCATGATGCGCTCAAGTTTTCCATCTTAACCGACCCGGCGATGATCAGCACGGAAAGCCGGACCAACCTGGCCTTGATCCTGAACAAATATCTGGGGAAATAGTTATGGCCATTCTGGCTGTGGGCAGTGTGGCGTATGACAGTGTGCGCACGCCTTTTGGCAATGCCGACAATGTGCTTGGCGGGTCGGCCACTTATTTTTCGGTGGCCGCCAGTTATTTCAGCGAAGTGGCGGTGGTGGCCGTCGTAGGGGAAGATTTTCGGGAAGGCGACGTGGAAGTTTTTCGCCAGCGCGGCATCGACATCGACGGGCTGGAGAGAGCAAAAGGAAGCACCTTTCGTTGGTCCGGCGAGTATGGTTTTGCGCTGAACGATTGCAAAACCCTCGATACTCAATTGAATGTCTTTGCCGAGTTCAAGCCGAAGCTGGCGCAAAAGCATCGAAGCGCAGAATTTGTGTTTTTGGGAAATATCAGTCCCGACCTGCAACGAGAAGTAGTGCAGCAGGTCGAGCGACCCAGGCTGATCGCCTGCGATACAATGAATTTCTGGATTGAAAAGCAGTTCAAGTCGCTGCTTGAGACTCTCAAGCTGGTTGACGTGCTGCTTATCAACGATGCTGAAACGCGACAACTGGCCAATGAGTCCAATTTGTACCGGGCCGGACGGAAGATTCTTTCCTGGGGACCGAAGGCGCTGGTGATCAAACGGGGGGAATATGGAGTGCTGATGCTAAAAGATAAATCCGTCTTCGGCGTGCCTGCATTCCCGTTGGAGGATGTCTTCGACCCCACCGGCGCCGGGGACAGTTTTGCCGGAGGTTTTGTGGGTTTCCTGGCCGGCTCGGGTGATTTATCGGAGGCAGGAATTCGAAAAGCCATCATCTTTGGCTCGGTTATGGCATCTTTTAATGTGGAGAAGTTCAGTCTGGACCGGCTCAGGGAACTCACGTTCACGGACATCCAGAAGCGTTTCAAGGAATTCAAGCAACTGACCCAGTTTGAAGACATTCAATAGCAGGACTTGTGAAAAAATCAGTACCGCGACCCGTCAGGGCGCGCAGGGAGAATCCAGGGAGATGCGGCGTAGTCTTTTTATATTGTTATTTGTTTTAGTGCCATTCACCAATTCGCTTTCCTATTCGCAGACGCCGCGGAAGACGCCGCGCAAGCCCCCAACGTCTTCCTCAACTACCCGGAAAGCAACCGGGCCAACGCCACAGCAACTGGAGGCTGAAAAGTACTTCAAGCAGGCTGAGGACCTGGTGGGTACGGCCAGCGAGAATTCCGAACAACAGATTGCACTTTTTGAGAAGGCGCTGGCGCTGGATCCTGACCTGATTTCCGCTGAATTCAACTTAGGAGTGATTCACAGCCGGCTGCGAAATCATCAGAAAGCAGTGGATCACTTCAGCAGGGCGCTGCAGAAAATCCCGCCGGACCAGCCCGGCGCGGTCAACGCTCATTATATGGCAGCGGCCAATCTGAAGGCGCTTGGAAAGCCGGCCGAAGCTCGCGACCACCTGCAAAAAGCGCTGGCTGTGAATCCCAAACACGCCGACGCTCTCAGCCTGTTAGGGGGCATTTACCTGGAAGAGGGGAAGGTCGACGAGGCAAAGGGCATCCTGGAGAAGTCAATCCAGGCGGAGACGAAAGTCCCTGAGGCCTTTTACAACCTGGCTTTGATTGCGCACAAACTCGGACAGACGGAGGACGCTCTGAGGTATTACCAGAAGTTCGTTGAATTGATGCCTGACAACGCCAAGGCCCAGTTGAACCTGGCAATCCTGATGGCGCAGCACGACCGTATGCAGGAGGCGGCCAAATACGCGCGCAAGGCCGTCGAGCTGGAGCCAAAAAACCCTGAAGCCTGGTTGGAACTGGGCAAGATCGACATGCTGACCGACAAGCAGGCCGAAGGCGAAGCGGCGTTCCTGAATGCGACCCGGCTGGATCCCAAATGGTCCGATGCGCATCGCTTGCTCCTCGATTCTTATATGCGGCAGAACAAGCTGGCCGAGGCAAACGCGGTCCTTCTGGAGGCCGCCAAAAGCAACCCCGGCGAGGCCGAAGTCCACACCCGTACCGGAGAGTTGGCAATGCGCGCCGGTGACGTTATCCGGGCTCTGCAATCGTATGGTAAGGCTTACGAGCTGAAACCGAATCCGAACACAGCTTTTGATTTCGCCACGGCTTACGCACGCCACGGCATGGAACCTCTGGCGGAGCAGTACTTCAATGAAGCGCTGCGCATGAAGCCGGACTTTGCGGAAGCCTGGTTCAATCTCGGCATTCTTAAGGACCGGCAGAAAGATACGGCCGAGGCGCTGAACAGCTACAGAAAGGCGGAAGTTAACGGCCTGCGCGAGGGCCTGCTGTACTACCGTCTCGGATTTCTTTACGCGCGCAGCAATCAGACCGAGCAGGCGCTCGCGTATCTGGGTAAAGCCATTCAAACCGACCCGACCTGGAAAAATCGCCTGCGGGAAGACCTGAAAGCGGTCACGTCCGATCTGGATAGCATCCGATATAAACCGGAGTTCCAGAAGCTGCTGCAGTGAAGATTGAGCGGGGGAGTGGGAGCGCCGGCGCTCCCACTCTCCCACTCCCCCACTCTCAATAAAGAAGATACCGCGCGCGCCTGGCCTTGAACGCCTGCAGCTCCGGTTGCCAGGAGTGGAGGATTTCGTCTGCCGTCGCGTCTGTTTCGATCATCTTGCGGGTCTTGTCTGATCCTGCCAGCCTGTCAAAACTCCTCTCCAGGAACTGAAACCGGTCGGGATGATTCTTTCTGATCGCAATCAGAACCTCCAGAACCGCGCGGAAAGGATCGAGCTTGTCTCTATCCAGGATGTGCATCTGCACTCCATGGCAGATCTCATCTTTGTGCTTTGACAGCGAAGGCTGGAAGCGGACCGGACGAAAATACACGCCCTGGATCCTTGCCGCATTTAGCTGTCCTGCCAGCTTGAACTCGTCAATCCATGGCGCTCCGACCCATTCAAACGGATGCGTAGTGCCGCGCCCTTCGCTCAGATTTGTCCCTTCAATCCAGCAGAAGCCCGGGTAGAGAATGGCCGTGTCGAGCGTCGGTATATTGGGTGAAGGGCTCACCCATGACAATTTGGTTTGATCGAACCACTCGCTGCGGCCCCAGTTTTTGAGCGTCATTACCCGCAGCTTGCAGCCGATCTTCTCTTCGCTGTTCAAGAAGCCCGCCAGTTCGCCTGATGTCATTCCGTATCGCACGGGCGCCGCATATGCTCCCACAAACGAACGAAAAGCTGGATCAAGCATCGGCCCTTCCACCCTGTCCCCACGAATGGGATTGGGCCGATCGAGTACCACCATCTGAATCCCGTTTCGGGCCGCCGAGCGCATAGCGGCCTGCAGTGTTGCCGTGTAGGTATAAAACCTCACTCCCAGATCCTGAATATCAAAGACAATCGCGTCGATGCCCTTGAGCATCTCGGGGGCAGGCTCGCGCGTTTCGCCGTACAGGCTGTAAACAGGAAGAGCAGTGGCCGGATCGATTTCACTTTTGATTTGCACGCCTGCCTGGGCGATTCCCATTAATCCATGCTCCGGTGAAAGCAGCGCCGCAAGGTGAAAGCGGGGATCGGCATGCAGCAGATCAGCGGTTCTTTTTAGAGCAGAGTTCGTCCCGGTGTGGTTGGTGAGCAGCGCCACGTTTTTTCCGCGCAGCCAGTCAAGTGCCTGCAGTTGATCGCTGCCGAGCAGGATTCTCAGCCGGGGAGCGGCAAGAACGCAGAAAAAAGCACCACAAAGGCACAAAGAACACAAAGAGATCCCGCGCAGTCTTCCTGTCTGTCGTGCAGCAAACCGACAACGTCTCAGTCTTTTAGCAGGGTTTTCTAACATACTTCCAAGTGCGGATTTCGGAATGCGGAATATGTCAACTTAAGTCTGCCGAGGCGAGACTATCGCCGAGACAAAATTACTGCTTATTCCGCATTCCGCATTCCGAAATCCGCATTTTTGGGCGCCGGATTGTGTCTTTGTGGTGAACTTCATACTCCGAATACGAAGCACTTGCACACCTTGGTCTCCGGGATCACTTTGGAAGGGTTGCAGAGACCTTCAGGGTTGAATACTGTCCGTATTCTTTCCATTACCGCCAGATCGTCGGGGGTGAAGATCAGCGACATGTAGTCTCGTTTCTCCAGGCCTACTCCGTGTTCACCGGTAAGCGTGCCGCCCGCATCTACACAGATGCGCACGATCTCGTCGGAAGCGGCGAGCACTTTCTCCACGTCTCCCGGTATTTTTTCATTGTACAGGAGCAGCGGATGCAGGTTGCCATCCCCGGCGTGGAAGACGCTGGTGATCATCAGCTTGTACTTTTCGGCCACTGCGTAAACCTTCTGCAGTACCTCGGGAAGGCGGGTGCGCGGGACCACGGTGTCCTGCAAATAAAGATTGGCGTTCAGTCTCCCCATGGCGCCAAACGACCCCTTGCGGCCGGCCCAAAGCTGCTTCCGTTCTTTTTCCGTCCTGGCCTCACGCACTTGATAAGCGGCCGAATCGGCCAGCACTTTTTCCACGCGCTCCGCCTGATCGTCTACTTCGGCAACAAGCCCGTCCAGTTCGACCAGCAATACTGCGGCCGCGTCGGTCGGGTACCCGGCGGCATAAACGGACGCCTCCACCGCTTTTACCGTGAGATGATCCATCATCTCAAGCGCGGCCGGCAGGACGCCGGAGGCGATAATGCGGCTCACCGCTTCTCCCGCCGTGACCACGGAATGGAAGGCGGCCAGGTAGGTTCGCACCGATTGCGGCTTGCGCATGATGCGAAGCCACAGCCGCGTGGCAATTCCCAGAGTTCCTTCTGAACCGGTGAACAAACCTGCCAGATCGTAGCCCTCGTCGCGGTACGGAGATCCAAGCTGGACAATCCGGCCGTCGGGCAGGACGACTTCCAGCGCGAGCACGTGATGCACGGTTACGCCGTACTTCAAACAATGAGGACCGCCGGAGTTCTCCGCTACATTTCCCCCCACGGTCGAGCTTACCTGGCTGGAGGGATCAGGCGCGAAGTAATAGCCTGAAGAGCTGAGCTTTTCGCTCAGCGCCAGGTTGATCACTCCCGGCTCGCACACCACGAATTCGTTCTCCAGGTCAATCTCCAGAATCTTATTCATGCGCGCCAGCTCGAGCACGATCCCGCCCTGAACCGAAATGGCGCCGCCGCTCAAGCCCGTACCTGCGCCGCGCGGCAGGAAAGGGATGCGATGGCGATTAGCGATCTGCACCACCTCTGAAATTTGCTGCGCGCTCTCGACGAAAACCACCAGGTGCGGAGAACGGCGGTGAAACGTAAGCCCGTCGCATTCATAGAGGATCAGCTCCGACTTGTCGGCAATCACGTTGTGAGCGCCCAGGAGGCGGTTCAAATCCGAAACGACGGTCTGGAGAGTGGACATCTAAAAAAGATATAACCACAAAGAAACGAAGAATACAAAGGCTGCACTTGAATGCGGAATGCGGAATACGGAATGCGGAATACATCCAAGTCAACTCTTGGAAAACTGGGGCGAAGGTTACGGTCTATTCCGCATTCCCAAATCCGCATTTG
>DASXQR010000144.1:0-12337 GCA_036507075.1 Acidobacteriota bacterium
ACCCGGTTGACCACAAACGCCTTCTTGGCCGCGTCGCCGGCGCTCTTGCGCTCAAAGTAATACCCGATGAGCAGGTAACTGCATAAGCCCACCCCTTCCCACCCCACAAACATCAGCAGGTAGTTGTCGGCCAGCACCAGCGTGAGCATCGCGAACATGAAAAGATTCAGGTAGGCGAAGAACCGATAGAAACCGTCGTCATCCCACATGTAACCGATCGCGTAGATGTGAATGAGCGATCCCACGCCCGTTACCACCAGAATCATTACCGCGGAAAGCGGATCGAGCTGAAAACCCCAGAGTATCTGGAAATTAGCCAGGGCGCCGCCGGTTGTCCTCACCGCCAGGCCGGGGATCCAGGTGAACAGATCTTTCTTGAAAACATGCTCTGGGACACCGGCCAACTGAATCACGGAGACCAGCGACAGCAGAAAGGCGGCCAACACTGCCGAAATGGAGACAAGCGACACGAATCGTCTGTCCAGCCTGGCTCCTTTGCTTCTCACGACCAGACCCGCCAGCCCGTTGATTGCCGTCCCCAGGGCCGGAAGCAGCGGGATAATCCAGATTAGATTCAGCATCCGGCAATCACCATTTCAACAGGTCAATTTCATCCACCTGCACGGTTTCCTTATTTCGAAAAAGCGCAATGATAATGCCCAGCCCGACGGCCGCTTCGGCGGCCGCAACGGTTATCACGAATATGGCGAAGACCTGGCCCACCTCGTTTTTCAGCACGTCGGAAAATGCGACCAGGTTGATGTTGACCGAATTGAGTATCAACTCGATGGACATGAAGATGATCAGCACATTCCGGCGCGTCAAAACCCCCACTACGCCGATGGTAAAAACGATTGCTGCCAGTACTAAGTAATGGTTGGTGGTAATCATTGAGTGTCGAGTGTCGAATGACGAGTGTCGAATGACAAGTGGCGAGTGTGGAGTTCTGAATGATACATGGAGAGGTTCGAATGACAAATGACGGTTTTGTTACAATCTTGAAGTCCAGCTCCGTCACCCGAGACTCGCCATCCATCTCTCCTGATTCGAAACTCGACACTCGTCACCCGACACTCGACATTCATCAGATTCTCTTCTTCGCCAACACGACCGCCCCAATAATCGCCACCAGTAGCAGTACGGAAGCGATTTCAAAGGGAAGCAGGTAGGTTGAATACAGCAACTCGCCCACCGCCTGGGTGTTCTGGGTTTTGTTCACCAGCACCGCCGGTGCTTGTCTGACGGGAAAGATCTCACCGCCCCGGCTAATGAACATACTCACTTCCAACGCCATCACGATCGCCAGTATCAGGGCCACCTTCCACTGCCGAGTGCGGGCCGGAGCGTGCTCCATGCTGCGTACGCTGACCAGCATGATGACAAAGAGAAACAGCACCATGATTCCGCCGACATAGAGCAGGATCTGAACGCCGGCCAGGAATTCCGCCTTAAGGCGAATGTAAAGACCTGCAAAACCGATTAAAGCTGAAATCAGATAGAGCGCGCTGCGGACAGCGTTTCGCGCCAGAATAACCATCAGTGACAGGCCGACAATGGTCGACGCCAGCAGATAAAAAACAATTTGGTCAAGTAAGGCTGGGCTCATTTTTTCAATTGGTCAGTTGTCCGTTGTAGTCCGTTGTCCGTTGTCAGTGGTTACGGATTACGAGTTACGGATTACGAGTTACGGGTTACAACGGGTTACGGGTTGTCGGTTTCGGATCGCGAATTCCAAATTGAGGGTTTGGATAAACATTTTCAATTCTCAACCCTGAAAGTTCACAGTCCGCCAACCCGCAACTTGTAACTCGGAAACCCGAAACCTTCAACGACGGACAACGGACCACTGACAACGGACTAGATAAATCTCAACAACACCGCCCCGGTGATCATCACGTTGGCCATCGCAACCGGCAACAGGACCTTCCAGCCAATATTCATCAACTGGTCAAATCGAAAACGGGGCAAAGTGCCTCTTATCCAAATAAAAATATAAAGAAAGATAAATACTTTGGTCACAAACCAGAGCGGGGCCGGAATCAAGTCCAGGAACGCAAGGCTGCTCACATTGGGAAATGGCCGCAGCCAGCCGCCAAAAAACAGCGTCACGGCCAGCGATGAAACGGTGATCATATTGGCGTATTCAGCGATAAAGAACAGCGAAAAACGAAAGCCGCTGTACTCGGTGTGAAAGCCGCCCACCAGTTCGCTCTCCGCTTCCGGTAAATCAAACGGCAGACGGTTTGTTTCCGCCATCCCGCAAATGTAGTAAATAAGGAAAGAGATCGGCTGGACAAAGAAGAACCACACCCCCATCTGCTTCTGCTTTTCCACCACTTCGACCAGGGATAAGGTGTTGGCCAGCAGCAGCACTCCGATGATCCCAAAGCCCATTGCCACTTCGTAGCTGACCATCTGCGCGGAAGATCGCAGGGCGCCCAGCAGCGGATACTTACTGTTTGATGCCCACCCTCCCAAGATGATTCCGAGCACTCCCACCGAGGAAACCGCCAGCACGAACAGCAATGCGATGTTCACGTCGGTGACATAACCGCCGGTGCCCCACATCGAATCGGGGGGACCGAAGGGGATAACGGCAAAGACAACGAAGGCGGGAATCAGTGAAATCGCCGGAGCGATGCTAAACAGAACCTTGTCCGCCTTCAGCGGGATCACGTCTTCCTTGATGATGAATTTCAATCCGTCGGCGATCGGCTGCAGCAAGCCGTGCCAGCCTACCCGCATCGGCCCCAGTCGATGCTGCATGCGGGCGATCAATTTCCTTTCCAGCAAAGTCAGATACGCGATCCCTCCGGACAGAATCCCCACGATAACCGCGATCTTGACAAGCGGGACGACGACGAACTTGATCAGGATTTCCATTATCGGTCGATTTCCCCCAGGACAATATCCAGGGTTCCAATCAGCGCGACCACATCTGCTACCAGGTGTCCTTTTACCAGCGTCCGCAGCGCCTGCAAATTAACAAAGGAGGGAGGCCGGATGCGGCAGCGGTACGGGCTGGTCTTTCCTTCGCTCACGATGTAATAACCCAGTTCACCCTTGGGAGCTTCCACGGAATGGTAATACTCGCCCACTGGAGGCTTGATCACCCGCGGTGATTTTCCCCGAATCGGGCCGGGAGGCATACGCGAAATGCACTGCTGGATAATGCGATTGCTCTGACGCATCTCCTCGACGCGGACCAGATAACGGTCGTAGGTGTCACCCTTCTCGCCCAGCGGGATATCAAAGTCGAAATCCGCGTAAGCTGCATACGGGCGGGCCCTGCGAATGTCGTAGTTGACGCCCGAGCCTCGCAGAGCAGGCCCGGTCAATCCCAGGTTGATCGCGTCAGGTCCGGAAATAACACCGACGTTTTTCGTGCGCTCGAGCCAGATGCGATTATTGGTCAGCAGACCCTCGTACTCGTCAACGTGCGCGTCAAAGCCGTCGGAGAATTTCCGGCACGCATCCAAAAACCCCAGCGGAAGGTCAAGCTGCAGTCCGCCGATCCGAAAGGCGTGAATGGTGAGACGCGCGCCGAAAAGCGCCTCCATCAATTTGAGAATCTCTTCCCGTTCGCGGAACGCATACAGGAAGACGGTCATGGCGCCGATGTCCAGAGCGTGCGTCGCCAGCCAGAGCAGATGACTTGCGATCCGCTGAAATTCGGTCATCATGGTCCGGATGTACTGCGCCCGCGGCGGCATTTCCACGCCGAGCATTTTCTCGACGCATTCCACATATCCCAGGTTATTGGAAACGGCGGCAATATAGTCGGTCCGGTCAAAGTAAGGCACGGCGCCCACGTAGGTGCGGTTTTCGACGATTTTCTCTGTGCCGCGGTGGAGATACCCGATTACACAATCGGCGTCGATCACGCGCTCGCCGTCGATCTTCAACACCACGCGCAACACCCCGTGCGTGGACGGATGCTGCGGCCCCATGTTGATGGTGATCTGGTTGGCATCGAGGATGGTCTCCCCCACGGGACCAAAGATGTCGTCTTCCATCGCGTTCTTATTCATTGCTATTTCCTGATCTGCAAATGACGCCGGATCCAGTCCTCATCCTGCTTGCGAAGGTCGTAATCCTTGCGAAGAGGAAATCCGATCCAGTCATAGGGCAGCAGGATCCTCCGTGGATCCGGGTGCCCCGAGAACACGATTCCGAACATGTCGTAAACCTCGCGCTCCAGCCAGTCGGCGGTCTTCCACACGGGAGTGACAGAGGCGATCTGCTCATTCACGCCCAGGTTGCATCGCAATCGCACCTGCTGGTTCAGCCTGATGGAACAAAGCTGGTAGATTACGACAAAACGTTTCTCTCTTTCCGGGTAGTCCAGCGCGGTAAGGTCTTCAAGCAGATCAAAGTCCGATTCCGGATCTTCCTTCAGAAACTCGCACACAGACAAAATCTGCCCGGCGTCGACTGTGAAGATCTTCTGATTGAGGTAAGACTGGGCGGACTGTACCGCATCCGGCACTGCCTTGCTCAGACGCAGCACAAGGGGGTCCTGCGAAATGTCCAGATAAGAGGGGGCCTCAGCTTTCTCCACATTCCTGGCAGGCACCGCTTCGGCTGCCTTGGCGGCGACCCGCGCCGGCGCAGGCGGAGCAGCGGCAGGAGCGGAGGCGGATGCTTGAGGCGCCGCCGCGCCGGGCTTGACCCATACCTTCGGCTGCTTTTTCTGCTTTTCTCCCTCAACAGGGGCCGCAGGCGTCTCTGGCTCCTGCGTGGAAGCAGCCGGAGAAGCAGCCGGCGTCTCAGCCAGAGGCGGGGCGGCACTGGCGCCGGGCTTGACCCAGATCTTGGGTTGCTTCTTCGGCTTTTCTCCCGAAGAAGTGGGCTCTTGATCCTTTGATTTGTTTTTTTCGTCGCTCATTTACCCACGTAGAGACGCGACATGCCGCGTCTTGGCTGCAATGCAGCGCCGTCAAGATGGAGCCGTAGTGAAAAATCCCCGTTCCACCGGCACAGGGCCGGTGGGGACGCGATCTGAAATGTCCAAACTCTAGAGCGCCGCTTTGTAGCGCTCCGGACGCGACATGTCGCGTCCAACTCAGACGCGGCATGCCGCGTCTCTACATTAAGGCGGAAACGGTAAGACGGAAAAAGTTCTAAAACTCCCCGCTCACGCCCACTCCAGGGCACCCTTTTTCCAGACGTATATGTAGCCGATCACCAGGATCAATATGAAGATCAGCATTTCGATAAAGCCAAACAATGCAAGTTTCCGGAACAGGACGGCCCACGGGAACAGGAAGATCGTCTCCACGTCAAAGACAACAAAAAGGATCGCGATGATGTAATAGCGGATCGAATAACGTTCCCGAGCATCACCTTCGGGATCGACTCCGCATTCGTAAGGCATGAGCTTTTCCTTGAACGGATTGAAGGGACGCAGTAATCGCCCGACAGTGAGGCCTACTACCGGAAGCGTGATGGCGACCAGCACGAACAACAAAATCGGAAGGTAAGCGACCAGCATAAGTCCGTCCAGAATCTCAAAAAAACGGAAATAATTCCAAAGCGCTACATGTTATGGAAAGTGCTTAACGATTGCAAGCCGACGCAACCGGCCGCGGATTACGCAGACTAACACAGATAATATCGCGGACCGCGCAAGTAGAGGATGCTATGCTGAAAAGCGCATGCCGGTGGCTGGCACACGCAACATGCACCATCCAATACGAGCCTTCATCTTTTTCCTTGCAGTGGCCGCAAGCATTGCAGGCACTCTCAGTTTCATCACCGGCACACCACGAGCGCGACTCAACGTGCAGCAAATTATCTGGCTGCTTTTCATTTTTGCCCTGGCTGCGCTTCTTGCCTCTCGCCGGCGCGAAGCCGTTGTCACTTCGGGTTCGAATCATCCCATCGGAACCGTCTTTCAAACTGACGCCAACCTAAAGAAATGGATATGGATCGGTCTGGCACTGATATTGGGTTTTTCTGTGTACTGGTCCGCGCTGGATCTGGGTTTTCTGAGCGATGACTTTGCTCACGTACGTTATGCGCGGGGGCCGGCATCCTCCAGGCTCTGGTCGGAACTGACGGAAGGCCAGGCTAAGACATTCTTCAGACCGCTCGGGTTTGCAACTTTGTTTCTAGATTACCGGCTGTGGAGCGAATGGCCGGAGGGATATCACCTGTCAAATCTGATGCTTCATCTGATTTCAGTGGCCGGTGTCTTCCTGCTCTGCGGTTGCCTGGGACTTTCGTGGCGCGAAGCCGGAATTGGCGCTTCGGTTTTTGCCGTCCTCCCTGTTCAAGTGGAAGCCGTCGGCTGGATCGCCGCCAGATTCGATTTGATGGCAACGGTGCTGATGGTTTGGGCGATGGTGCTTTATGCCTCCTTCCGGAGAAGGAGGAGGGCCGGGTTTTACTTCGGCTCCCTGCTTTGCTTCCTGGCCGCCCTGCTGTCAAAGGAGTGCGCGTTCATTTTTCCATTCGTTGTGGCGCTCTACGAATGGCTGGGATTTGGCAGTCATTCCATTGAGGGAATTGCCGTGTTCGCCCGCCAGGACTCTGTGCAAACGAAAGAAAGCAATTTGAGAATTGCGCCGGAATATCGTCAAGGCAAACGCAGCTCTGCTAACCGGCAGAAAGGTACGGGCGTCATTCCGGTTGCCGGCTTCGCCGTTGTGGCACTGATTGTTTTCTTGTACCGGTGGAAGATCCTTGGCGGCATCGGAGGTTATCCGGCATCGACGGGAGGGCCGGCAACGCTCGATATCGGTTGGCGAACCGCCTTCGCTTTGCTTGTTCGGGCCCCGGCGCAAATGCTGTTTGCCTGCAACTGGCAACAGCCTGCCGGCATTGGAATCGTTCTTATAACATCGGTGACAGCCGGCATCCTTCTTCTCCTTCCATTGGTGACAGAACCGTCGGTACTGCACAAGCGAGTGATGTTGCTGGGCATTGGATGGATCTTTTTGACTTTGCTGCCGGCTCACCCATTGCTGATGATCGGCTCGGGGCTGACTAATTCTCGCATCCTGTATCCTGGATCGATCGGGATGGCATTACTCCTGGCCGCGCTGGTGGGAGCACTCCCAAATGCGCGGCAACAAATCATCGTCACGCCGGCGCTTTTGTTCGCGCTCTGTTCGGGGACCTTTCACAACCTGCAAGCCTGGCAATGGACGAATGCAGCGTTGAACAATACGATTGCCAAACTACCGCAAATCTGTGGGGTAATTCCACGGAATGCGGAAATTCAAACCATCGGTTTTCCCGCGACGCTGCGTGGTATTCATTTTTTTGCGCCAGAGCTCCGGGGGGAGATCCTGAAATTTGCTCTCCGGCGCGAGGATATCAAGGTGAAACAAGACGCCGTCGGCAATGCCGGCGTAGTGTTGAAGTGGGTTAATGCGGATCCGCCTCGCGTTGAGTGCGAGCCCCTTCGCTAGCACGGGATTATTCAAAAACATTAACCGCGAAGAACGCCAAGAGCGCCAAGCTGGTCTTAGCGTTCTTGGGGCTCTTTGCGGTTAATGTTTTTGCTCAGGATTCCCCTGAAATACTCGATCGTCTTCCTCAGCCCTTCCTCCAGCGGCATCCGTGGCTCCCAGCGCAGTTCCCGACGGGCCAGAGAGATATCAGGCCGCCGCCGGGCGGGATCGTCGGGTGGAAGCGCCAGATGACGGATCCTTGATTTTGAGGCGGTGAGCTTTAGGACCAGATGGGCCAGCTCACGAATGGTAAATTCGTCGGGATTTCCCAGATTCACAGGTCCTATCAATGTGTTCTGATCCATCAGCGCGACCAGCCCGGCAACCAGATCGTCGACGTAGCAGAAGGATCGCGTCTGATCCCCTTCTCCGTAGAGCGTCAAATCTTCACCTTTCAGCGCCTGCACCACGAAATTGCTTATCACCCGACCGTCTTCCACAGACATGTTAGGACCGTAGGTGTTAAAAATCCGGGCTATTCTGATGTCGACCTTATTCTGCCGGTGATAATCCATCATCAAGGTTTCAGCCAGGCGCTTCCCTTCGTCGTAACAACTGCGCACTCCGACGGGATTGACGTTGCCCCAGTAGCTTTCCTTCTGGGGATGCTCACTTGGATCGCCATAAACCTCCGACGTCGACGCCTGCAGAATTCGAGCCTTTGTTCTCTTCGCCAGGCCGAGCATGTTAATCGTGCCCATCACGCTGGTCTTCACCGTCTTTACCGGATTGTACTGGTAATGAATGGGCGACGCCGGGCAGGCAAGGTTATAGATCTGCTCCACTTCCAGCAGAATCGGTTCGATGATGTCGTGACGAATCAACTCGAACCGGGGAGTGCCCAGGAATTGCTCCACATTGCGCTTCGAACCCGAGAAGAAATTGTCCAGGCACAGGACGTCATCTCCGCGAGCCAGCAGCTTGCCGCAAAGATGACTGCCCAGAAAGCCGGCACCGCCGGTCACCAGAATTCGCATAAGTATATTTTGTGTCCTCCGTGTCTTTGTGGTGAGGAAAAACGACCACAAAGGCACAAAGGGCACAAAGGGAAGTCAGTACCTTGGATTTTGAAACCACTTCCACGCTGTTTTGATCACGGTTTCAATGTCGGAATGCCTGGCCGTCCAGCCAAGCTCGCGACATGCCAGCTCCGCGTTCGCAACCAGCACGGCGGGATCGCCTGGGCGCCGGGGCCCAATGTTGTATTTCACTCTTCTGCCCGTGATCTTTTGGGCCGCCGTTATCACTTCGTGAACGCTTAGGCCGTGTCCAACGCCAAGATTGTAAGCCGCGGTTTCCCCTCCGCTGAGAAGCTTTTCGAACGCGGCGATGTGAGCCTCTGCCAGATCTTCCACATGGACATAATCCCGAACGCACGTGCCGTCGGGAGTTTCGTAATCATTTCCGAACACGGTCAATTCAAAGTTGTCGCCGGACGCTCTGAGCACCAGCGGTATCAGATGCGTTTCCGGATCATGTGACTCGCCCAGCTTTCCGTCAAGCGAGGCGCCGCAAGCGTTGAAGTAGCGCAAAAAAACGGATTTCATCCCGTAGGCCTGATCGTAGGCGGCCAGTATCCTCTCCAGCATCCGCTTGCTCTCTCCATAAGGGTTGATCGGCTGCTGGGGATGCTTCTCCGTGATCGGCACAAAATGCGGATTTCCGTAGGTCGCACAGGTGCTGGAGAGCACAAAGCGCAGGACACCGTGGCGCAACATGGCGGCAAACAGCTTCATGCCGTTGCCCACATTGTCTTCGAAGTATTTTTGCGGGTTTATTACAGATTCGCCCACATAGCAGTGGGACGCGAAATGCATCACCCCGTCAAAGCGCCCGCAGGCGAAGACGTCATCGAGAGCCTTTTCGTCGGCCAGGTCCATCACCACCAGATCGGCCGGCGCAGCCTGTCGATGACCGGCGGACAGGTTGTCGACAACCGTGACTGTATGTTGGTGCTCCCGCAATCTGGCCGAGCAGACACTTCCAATGTATCCGGCGCCCCCGGTCACCAGAATCCGTGCCATGGACCTACAATGTTCCTACCAGACTGCTGGCCTTAGCTTCAAACTTGAATGTGTAATGGTAGCCGGGAAAGTCGACCGGCACGGTATACTTCGTGTCTATTTTTACTTCCCCGCCCAGGACTCTGGATCGCGTAATCGTGATATCGCTCTCGCCCATCTGGAAATTTCGGAAGCGCGCCATCAGCAGGATGTCCTGCTTGACCTTTTCATCGGTCCAGAAATTCGCTCCCGCCTTGCTGGCTTCCCGCCCAAGATCTTCTTCGAAATTCATCTTGTCGATGTATACGGGAATGATTTTGAACCCAACGTAGCCGAGGGCAACAGCGAGCAAAATGACGAAGAGACATCCGATCCGTCCTTCACCTTTCTGGCTGGAAATCATTATCGTCCTCCAAAGTGAACCCCATGGATTGCCGGACGTGCCTACTCAACCTTCAATACCGCCAGAAAAGCTTCCTGCGGGATTTCCACGCGGCCTACCATCTTCATCCGCTTCTTTCCCTCTTTCTGCTTCTCCAGCAGCTTCCGTTTGCGCGTTATATCACCGCCATAGCATTTGGCGATCACATTTTTTTTCAACGGTTTAACGGTCTGACGCGCAATAACCTTGTTACCGATCGCGGCCTGTATGGCAACCTCGAACAACTGCCTGGGGATCAGTTCCTTCATTTTATCAACCAGCGCCCTTCCTTTATGGTAAGCATTATCACGATGCACGATTAATGACAGGGCGTCCACCGGCTCCCCGTTTACCAGGATGTCGAGCCGGACCAGGTCTGCATCCTGATAGGCCGAAAAATGATAATCCAGCGAAGCGTAACCACGCGATACGCTTTTGAGCTTGTCGTAGAAATCCAGGACGATCTCATTTAACGGCACCTCGTATGTTACCAGCACCCTGCCGGTCGCCACGTACTCGAATCCCTTTTGCACGCCGCGGCGCTCCTCGCACAGCTTCAGGATCCCCCCCACGTATTCGTCGGGCGTTATGATCATTGCGGTAATCATCGGTTCTTCAAACTTCTCGATCATGTGGGATTCAGGCAGTTTTGCGGGGCTGTCGATTTCCAGCACTTCTCCGGCCGTGCTGGTGATGCGGTAGCGCACACCTGGAGCGGTGGTCACCAGTTCGAGGTCGAATTCGCGCTCCAGCCGCGCCTGAATGATCTCCATGTGAAGCAGGCCCAGAAAACCGCAGCGAAAGCCAAATCCGAGCGCTGTGGAAGTTTCCGGCTCATAGAAGAAAGATGAGTCGTTCAGCCGCAGTTTCTCAAGCGCGTCGCGCAAGTCTTCGTATTTTGCGGAATCGATCGGGTACAAACCGGAGAAAACCATCGGCTTGATTTCCTGAAACCCGGGAAATGGAGAATCAGTAGGTTTAACGGCGGCGGTGATGGTGTCGCCGATTTTCGTGTCCGACACCTGCTTGATATTGGCAATCACAAATCCCACTTCCCCGACGGACAACTTTTCGATCGGCTCAAACTTGGGCGTCAATACGCCCACCTGCTCCACTTCGTACACTTTCTGGTTGTGCATCAGTTGAATCTTCATCTTCGGTGCAATGGTGCCGTCAAATACCCGGACCAACACGATCACGCCTCGATAAACGTCAAACCAGGAATCAAAGATCAAAGCCTTAAGGGGTTTTTCGTAATCGCCCGCCGGCGGCGGGATTCTCTTCACCACCGCTTCCAGAATCTCGCGCACTCCCAGGCCGGCTTTTGCCGATGCCAGCAGGCAGTCGTCGCCACTCAGGCCAATAATATTTTCTATCTGGTCCTTGATCCGATCCGGTTCAGCGCTTGGCAGATCGATTTTGTTCAGCACCGGGATGATTTCGAGATTGTGATCCAGGGCGAGATACGTGTTTGCCAAAGTCTGTGCTTCCACCCCCTGTGATGCATCCACCACGAGCAATGCTCCTTCACAGGCTGACAAACTGCGCGACACTTCGTAAGAAAAGTCCACATGGCCCGGTGTATCGATCAGGTTAAGGACGTAGGTTTCGCCGTCGTCCGCCTTGTAATTCAACCGGACGGCGTGGGCCTTGATGGTAATGCCGCGCTCACGCTCCAGATCCATATCATCCAGCACTTGATCGGACATTTCCCGGGAGCTGAGCGCTCCGGTGATCTCCAGGATCCGATCGGCAAGGGTCGACTTTCCATGATCGATGTGAGCGATGATTGAAAAATTACGGATGAACCTGGAATTCATTACCTCTGCCTAAAGCGTTCAATAGTAATGGATTTTCTGGAGTTTAACCACCTGGAGTGATTCGCAGCAGTGATCTGGGTTGGCTGCCATCGGGAAAAAGACTCAACCACGGAGGCACAGCGGACACAGGATTGTCCGTTGTCAGTTGCCCGTTGTCAGTTGTCACTCCTGACGACCGGTTTGCAAGAACGACTGACAAAGGACCACAGGCAACGGACGATTCCGTGTCCGCTGTGTAACCTGTTGGCAACTTCTTGTTTTTTTGACAAGATTTTTCAGAAACGATAAAAGCCGATTACGTCAACGTGACGCCTGTCCAAATTAGTTCTTGGGATTGCGAGAAGGCGATTAGTTAAATAGCCGTGGATTACCAGCCCGCCGCCTTTTGGCGGGCGCCAGCCTGTAGCCCACGGCGCAGCGAAGCGCAGCCGTGGGAATTGCGGCTCTCTCATAAGATAAAGCCCGCCCGCTTTTTCAGGCGGGCGACAGCCCCCGCACCGACAATTCGTTTAATCCTTGTCCGCTCTCTTTTCTCCAAAGAATCGACTGCTGTCGCCCGCCCTAAAAAAAACGGCGGGCTTTATCGAGTAGAATGTTCCTGTTCCCACGGCTCCGCTTCGCTGCGCCGTGGGC
>DASXQR010000145.1:0-27029 GCA_036507075.1 Acidobacteriota bacterium
TCATTCACTACAGAGGCACAGAGGACACAGGGTAATTGCTTCTGTGTCCTCTGTACTACTAACTGCGAGAATTCTCTCGCGAAGAAAAACTTTTTCCTTATAGAGCCGCGCAGCGGCGTGAGAATTGTAGCCCCGGCCGGAGCGAAGCGGAGGCCGGGGTTGGCCCATTATTAAAAACACCAGCCCCGAAGGGGCGGCAGAAGGTGTGACCACGGTCTGTCGCCCCGTCGGGGCTAGTCTAAAATGGGGCCGGGCTGGCCGCCCGGGTTACCCCGGGTTCCGCTTCGCTCCACCCGGGGCTACAATTCTGGCCGCCGCTGCGCGGCTCTATAAGGAATTTGTTTTCTTTGCAAGATTCTCTAACTAATGACCAATGACTGATGACCGATGACGCGTTTGGTTGCGGCTCTGCCGCGCTGCGCCTCTGTAGTGAATTCATAGTGGTACAATTGACACCCATGAATTCCCGCTTCTCGATTGGAATTTGCCTGATCGCAGCTTTATTTCAAAGCGTCTCCACATTCCCCCAAACCGGCGGTGGGCATACCCTCTTTGGAGACCTTCGTGTCGAT
Organism: Acidobacteriota bacterium; assembly: GCA_036507075.1. GTDB lineage: Bacteria > Acidobacteriota > UBA6911 > JACQSX01 > JACQSX01 > DASXQR01. The sequence goes on from DASXQR010000145.1 coordinate 573, forward strand.
GAAAGCAAAGTCCCAGGTCTCAAGCCCCAGGTGTACTACATCACTTTGAGCAGCACCGGAAGCAGTATCGGCCCTCGCCAGGCGATCAGCAGCAACGGGCGCTATCGTTTCCTGGACGTGCGCAACGGTGAATACGATCTCATCATTGAGGTCGATGCCCGGCAAATCGAAAGAATCCATCTGATCATCAATGAGATGGTCCGCACGGACATTCGCCGGGATCTTTACCTTGAATGGAAACCCGAGTTCGAAGCCAAGGCGGCACAAAAGGCCGGGACCATCTCGGCGGGCGAGCTTTACATCAGGCCGGGATCCAACAAAGCCCGATTTACAAGAGCGCTGGAGCAGATGCAGAAGCGCGATTACGGCCAGGCCGTTCGACTGTTGAGTGAAATAGTGGAATCGGACCCGCATGATTTCGAAGCATTGACCGAACTGGGGACGGCTCATTTTAATCAGAACCAGCCTTCCGAAGCCGCCAGCCGTTACCTGAAAGCGCTGGCCGAGCATGCTGCTTATCTTCCAGCTTTGTTGAACCTTGCAAAACTCCGTCTCTCAGAAAAAAATTACGATGGCGCCATCGAAACTCTAACGTTGGCAGTGCAGTCCCATCCCACTTCCGCCGACTCTAATTTTCTTCTGGGAGAGTCGTATCTGCAGGCGAAGAAGGGTTCCAAGGCCGTCATCTACTTGAATGAAGCGCTGCGGCTTGATCCGATAGGGAAGGCTGATGCGCATTTGAGGCTGGCCGCGCTGTACAAGGCCGCCAGGATGAAGGATAAGGCTGTCGAGGAATACGAAAGATTCCTCGTGAAAAGACCGGATTACCCGGAGAAGGAGAAGCTTCAGGCCTATATAGCGGAGAACAAGAAATGAGTCTTCACCACAAAGGCACGAAGGACACAAAGAATTCTTTGTGCCTTTGCGGTGAATTTTTTTTGTCCCCTAAAAATCGTACCTCAACGCAAACTGCATTACGCGTGGCGATCCTTGAATGCTCTGGTATCGCCCGAATGTCGGGTCGGGAGGCACGAGCTGCGGATCTACCGCCAAACCATAACCGGCGCGCCCGCCTATCAACCCGCCCAGACGCTGCGTATTGGTCGCATTAAAAACCTCCCATCGGAACTGCAGCTTGTGTTCTTCGTATATTTTGAACGACTTGTTCAATCCGAAGTCGAGCGCTACGTAACCTTGGCGGCGAAAGATGTTGCGCTGTCCAGTTTCCCCGGGCTTGGCATTGCGGAAGCTCTGGTACGCGTACAACGGATCGGCAAAGACGTTGGGTGCCGCGCCGCCTTTGTTGGGTTCGGCTTTCAGCGGTCGAATGAGCGTTCCCCAGCTCTGAACGTTCCAATTAGTCGCCCACACCTCAGCGTCAATCGGCGCGCTCAGTGGCAGGCCGGAGTTCCAGCGGAAGACCGACGTCAATTCCCACCCGCCCACGACTCCGTCCACAAAGGGATTGACCGAATTGAGGAACGTGCGCCCACGGCCTATCGGAATATTCCACAGGCTGGTCGCGTTGACGATGTGCTTGACATCAAAGTCGGACAGTCCCTTGTTGTCGTCCGGTCGCAGCGCGTTGAGAATGAAAGCCGCTCCAAATCCTCCGTTGCGCTCCAGGCCTGAACCGTTATCCAACGATTTGCTGAATGTGTAGTTGAAGTCCAGCGTCAACTGTTCCTTGAAGCGCTCGCGAACAGTCAATGTCCCGGCATGATAATCCGAATAGCCGATGGAGCCGAAGGCTGCAAGAGCGCCGTACTGAGGCTGGTAAAACAGGCTGGGCACAATTCCAGCGAAATCGAGTGCGTCCTGCAGCGTCGTGTAATCGGCCGCGGCGCCTGCGGCCGCTAATTCACGCGCTACTGCAAGGTAAGCCATCTGTGTCGAGGTAAGATTTCCTGCCGGGAATTTGAACCCGTAATAACCTTCCAACTCGCTCCGCACCTTGGCAGGATCCGGAAAGAGGTTCTGAAAGTAAGGAATATTCTGAACCTGAGCATAAGGCGTACCCTTGGCGCGCAGGTCATAGAGCAGGCCGGCTGCGGTGTACCAGTCCATCTTCGACGCCGGATCGACCAGATTATTCGTCGCCATCACGTCGCGTGTAGCCAGCAGGTCTCGCCCCATTCGCCCGATGTAAGAAGCCTCCACGGTAAAACCGTGGGCAAATTCGCGCCCGATTGAGAAGTCCCAAGAATTCTGATAAGGCGTCTTGATCGTGTCGTCCAAACTTGACTCAATCCGCCGTGCCCCGTTGGCAGACTTCGAGAGCGGGAATTTGAGAGCAGTAGGAACGGTAATTCCGGGCAGCGTCCGGATCGGCTGGGTAAAACCGGTAAACCGCGGTGCCGGCCTCGTTGTAACGTTGTAGGTGTTGGCGGAAATCACAGTTGAGGAAGAGAAACCCAATGTGTTTGCGCCATCGAACGAGACGGCCAACTGATTGCCCAAGTGATCATACAATGTGGCAAAACCGCCGCGGATTACTGATTTGCCACCGGTCCCGAACACGCTGCGCAGGAAAGCGTTGTCAAATGAAGGCGACCAGGCGAACGCCGCGCGGGGCGCAAAGTTGTTCTTGTCCATTTTGTAGAAGCCGGGCTTGCCATTCTTCGGACCTGCCAGATCGACGGTGATGAGTTGGTTGTACGGGACCCCTTTCGCTGCCCCTTCTTGCCGAAGCTGGAAAAACTTCCCCAATCCAATATTGGGTGTTACCTGCAGCCCGTGTGTTTCATACACCGGGGTGTTCACGCCGTAGCGTAACCCCAGAGTTAGGGTCAGTCCTGAAGTGACTCGCCAGCTGTCCTGGCCATAAAAATCATACTCTTCGGTGGCAAAGGTGCGACCCACTCCCGTCCCGGGTGACAGTACGCTTCCGTCAGCGCCGAAATTGAAATTTCCCTGGTACTGCGAATAGCGGCCGATGAGGGCCGTGACGGTGTTTCTGACGGTAGAGGTGTTGCCCTGAATGTTAGTCTGGATTGGTACCAGGACGACACCGCCGGATGATGCATAAAACGAGGGATTCGTAACCGCGCTGTCGTAAGAGTTCGCAAACGAGGTCCGGCTGTTTCTGATGAGCCGGATATTCGTGCCGAACTGCCAGATATGCTTTCCCCTCGTCCAGGAAACATCGTCCACAAAGTTGTGGACCGGTGTGATGCGGTCCAGAGTGCGTGAAAAGGACCGGGGTGAATAAATGAATCGGAATGAAATGTTATTGTCAGCCGAGTCCCCCTGCTGCGAGAAAGCTTGCCGCGTTATTCCATATCTGAACGTGTTCACCAGTTGTGGATTCACGCTCCAGGTATGGATCGCTGCCAGGCCGGTGGGGTGATTCCACAGGCTCGGAGTGGGTGTGTCGGGAAACTGCTGCTCCGTCAACGCGGACTGATCGTGCGTATAGTTGCCCCGAAGGAGCAGGTTATGCTTTCCGTCCTCGGTTAAATTGAAAGAGAGAGTCGCGGTGTGGGCGTTCTGCTTCACCGGCAGCGGCGCGTTGAAACGGAAGCCGCTATAGTTGAGTCCATCGCCTTGGCTGGTGTCGTTTGCCGGATAGCGCTTGGCTGCATCGGCAAAAATGGCAATCGCAACTGGATTCATCCCCACATCCGGATACAATGCATTGAGCTCCTGCGTGGAAAGAGTAGTGATACCGCCCTGTTTATTCTGGTACTTAACCTGCCCCAGGCCCATGCTGGGGAGCGGAACGGTGCGGAGCACGCTGTTTCCTTTGGCGTCGCGCCGCCCTTCATAATTGTAGAAGAAGAAAACGCGGTCCTTCATGATGGGACCGCCCACGGATCCGCCGAACAGGTTTCGGATCAATTTGGGCCGATCAACTTTAGGGATCGCGCGGTTGTTGAAAAAATCATTAGCGGTCGTTATGGTGTTGCGGTGGTATTCATACAGCGAGCCATGCCATTGATTCGTTCCCGTTCTGGTAACCAGCGAAACCTGACCGCCAGATGACCTCCCCTGCGTGGCTGTGGGAGTAGCAGTGGTAACGCGGAATTCTTGAACTGAATCCGGATTGATCCGCACAACCGTGGTAAACGCCTCGCCTGTCTGCTGCTCATTTACATCCACTCCATCCAGCGTGATGTTGGACTGATCGCTGCGCGCGCCGGTTACGTAACCGGTAGATGTAACGCCTGGCTGAGCGCTTAGCAAATTCGCAACGTTTCGGGACTCAAGCGGAAGTTCGCGAATTTGTGTTCCATTAATGGCATTGCCCAGAGTGGCGTCAGTGGTATTCAGCTTGGAGACACCTGCTTCCACGGTGACTGTTTGGATGAGTTCCCCCACCTGCAACTGCAGATCCACTGTTGTGGGCGTGTCCACCAGCAATTCCACTTTCTCCTTGATAACGGTCTTGAAGCCCTGCAGTTCCGCTTTGATCTGATACGTTCCCGGTAAGAGCTGCACTATTCGGTAAACGCCTTCGTCGCTGGTGATGGTCATGCGCGAGGCGCCCGTGGAGCTGGTGGCGGTGACGGTAGTACCGGGAACAAGCGCTCCGTTAGGATCGGTCACCTTTCCAGTGACGGATGTAACCTGGGCAAAGGCCGGAGTCACAAAGAACACAACGGCTATGGCAAACAAAAAACAAAACAGCTTTGATTTGCAAATAACCCGATTCACAAATCCTCCTTTTAGGAATGACAAATTGGCGAGGGACTGACTGCCTGCGCGTGGCTCTCGATTCTGGATAGTAGTTTTACGGGCCGGGGTGGGCCATGTCACGGGGATCCGGACACAGATCTTCCCCGAAAAGAAGAGAACATCGCGAGACCCCATTCGCCCTCCAAGCGAAACTGGAACTCAAACCTGCTGCAAGCCGCGCCCTGCTGTTATCCAAAAACTTGGATGGAAAAACGCGCAGCGCAATGAACGCGACTTTTGCGATGATGTGACTAAGTTAAAAGATTTCTTTGCGGGCGTCAATCATTGAAAAGCTGCAGCGCAGCGCGAGCAAATGGGATCGCCCTGTGTTGTGGAGTTTGAACATTTCCGATCGTGTGCCTCGCACCGGCCCAGATATTGCCAAATGTCAGAGCGCGAACGAACGGCGAGGCTATGCCTCGCGGGTGCTCAGCAGGGAAGTGAACTCGCCATGTTGTTCTCATCAATTCTGGTGGGCGGTGTTTCACGTGGCCGGTGCTAAAATCGGCGCATGAAGAATCTCGCCATAATCGGCGCATGACGAATCTCGCCATCAGCTCGCACGAAAGGGATGCGCTTGCCGAGTTGAAGGAGAAACTTGAGCTTAGATTAGGGCCCGAGCTTCAGAAGCTGGTTTTGTTCGGGTCAAAGGCACGCGGGGACGCCGACCCGGATTCGGATCTGGACATCGCGGTGGTAGTGGCGACGTTGTCGCCTCAACTTAAAAAGGAATTATTGAATTTGGTGGCAGACCTGGAATTGAAGTACCTGGTCGTGTTGGCGACGTTGATACTGTCGGCCGAGGACTTTCACCAACTGAAAGCACGCGAGAGAAGGATAGCACTCGACATCGAGCGGGAAGGCATCGTCCTGTGACGGAAGAAAATAAGAGGGTGAATATACGGGCGGAGCTCGACAGGGCCGAGCAGGTCAAAAAATCGGCAGAGTTGCTCTTCACTCACGGCCAGCTCACCGATGCTGTCTCGCGGCTTTATTACTTTGTCTTCCACACACTGAAAGCATTGCTGCTGACGGAAGGCCTGGAGCCGAAAAGCCATGAAGGCGCGCTTACGTTGTTTGGTCTTCATTTCATAAGAACGGCAAAGTTCGCTCCCGAAGAAGCCCACATAGTCTCCCGATTGATGAAATACCGCCAGGAGGCGGATTACAACCCGGTTTATGTTTTCAGCCAGAACGATTACGTCGAAATGAAGAGAGATGCCGAGACCCTGGCACGCAAAATTTCCGATTTCCTGAAAGCTGCCGGATACCTGTAAGGTTTCGGATTAACGAAGGACAGAATTGCAAATTGTGCGCTAAAGCCCGTTGGTACAACGCGCGTAAACCGGGATTATTTCTGAATACAGGTCTGTAAAGACGGCCACGTTGCATTCACCGCCGAGTCGCAGAGCACGCTGAGATTTCGCAGAGGCTGGATTGCAGACTCTGCGAGGCTCGGCGATCTCGGCGTCTCTGCGGTGAAAGCAATGTGGCGAATCGGCAACCGCTAGATTTGAGCACCACGCATCTTGCTATCAATCATTTTCAATCTGCGCCTTCAAATTCAGATTTTTGATCAGCCGGTGCAGGTAGTTCGGATGCACTCCCAGGGCTTTGGCCGCTTCCGTGTAGTTTCCTCCGGACTTTTCAACCGCATTCAGAATAAGACGCTTTTTGGCTTCTCGGATTGCACCGTGATAACCGGCCGGTGAACCGCCGCTTTCCGGCTGCGCTTCCAGAATGGTTTCGGGAAGATCTTCAGGCAGAATTAATTCTCCCGAACCAAGAACTACGGCCCGCTCAATGGCATTTTCAAGCTCGCGAACATTTCCCGGCCATTCGTAGCGCTTCAACAATTCCCCTGCCTTTGGAGTGATGCCCTTCACCCTGCGCTTTGTCCGGCTTGAGTATTTCTCCACGAAGTAACCGGCGAGCAGCGGTATGTCTTCCCTGCGGTCTCGCAGCGGCGGCACGGTCAGGCTCACCACGTTCAGGCGAAAGTAAAGATCCTGGCGGAACAATCCGTCGCGCACCATTTCCTCCATCTCTCTGTTGGAAGCCGCAATCACTCGCATGTCAACGCGAATAGGACGCGTGCCGCCTACCCGTTCAAACTCGCGCTCCTGCAGTGCGCGCAATAACTTGGCCTGCAGGGGTGTGGCAATTTCGGAAATCTCATCCAGGAAAAGGGTGCCTCCTTCCGCGATCTCCAGCCTGCCTTTCTTCTGCGCGATCGCTCCGGTGAAAGATCCTTTCTCATGTCCGAACAGTTCGCTCTCCAACAGCGTTTCGGTGAGGGCGGCGCAGTTGATTGCCACGAATGGCTTGTCGCAGCGGGGACTGTTTTGATGGATAGCGCGCGCCACCAGCTCCTTGCCAGTTCCGCTTTCACCCCGTACCAGGACGGTCGAATCAGTGGGAGCAACCTTGGCGATGAATTGATAAACCTGGCGCATTTTGGCGCTTTCGCCCACCATGTTGTGCTCAATTACGAGCTCGGACTGCAACCGGCGGTTTTCATATTCGAGCCACTGCATTTGCCGCGCATTTTCGAGCGCCACGGCGGCAATGCTTCCAATGCCGGCGCACAGTTGCAGATGGCTGTCGTCGAAGCGGCTCGAGGGATCGTGAGTATCAAGATAAATCACACCCAGCATGCGGTCGAGCATGGCCAGAGGAACGCACAGAACCGAGCTGATGCGGGCGTCCATCAGGCTATCTGCCTTTTTGAGCTCCTGGCTGGAAGCGATGTCGTTGCTCAGGATTGACACGCCTTCGCGAATCACCTGCTCCACCACGGTACGGCTGACTTGGATGTCCTGATGCAGCGCCGGGGGCCGGTCATAGCGACACACCGACTCCCACTGATTCGCTTCGCCGGCGACTATCAGGATCGCTCCGCGCTGCGCCGGTATCACCTCGAAGATCATTTCCAGCAGCCGGGATTTCAATTCCTCCGGATTGGCGATGGTGTTTATCGAGTTGCTGATCTTAAGCAGCGTATTCAGATCGCGCGCAATCCGATTGGATTCCGGAAGCTTTCGCAGCAGCTTCTCCTGGCTGAGATACAAAGCATCTTTTCGGTGCAGCGGCTGCGTGTGCCAGGTCACGTCCGTCGAGTCGTTCAATGTCACGTGGCTCGGCTCGTCGGGCTCTTCCTCCTCGGTCAGGAACAGGAACACAATGTCACCGATTCGGATCTGGTCGCCGTGCTTCAAGTCGCGTTCTTTGACCGGAACTCCGTTGACCAGCGTGTGGTTCAGGCTTTGCATATCTCGAATCTTGAACCCGCCTTCGTGATTTTCGATCAGGGAATGCTGGCGCGAGACTGAAGCCTCATCCAGCGAAAGTCGATTGGTCCCGCTGCGCCCGATGGAGAAAGGCAAATTTTCGATCGGGAAGTAGGCTCCCTTCAGTTTCTCTGAAATCGCGACCAGTCTTGGATTCATGACGGCGCCTGCTGTGGATGAAACATAGTTTAACTTGGCTTTCTGCCTTGTTGGTTTATTCTTGTCAACCACCAAGGCACAAAGCCAACCTCAAAATTTTGTTTCGCCCACACAAACGGTTGCCGGCACTATCTGTTCGGATAGATGCCGCGCTGAAGTAGTGTTCTCTGTGCCGCAGCCTTCCCAAACGAAAAAACCTTTTCTATCAATACCTTCCCGTTCAATACCAGAACCGCCGCTGCGCGTTGGCAGCATTGGCATTGCGCGTGCTCTAACAGCGGCGACCTTAGAAAGAAGCCGACGAACTCAAGGCGCTTCCTTCGAAAGAAAAGCCAAACGGTGGTTGAAGCAGTCGGACATCAGTCCGGTTCCACCCGAAAACCTAACGCGCTTCCGCTTCAGAAGCGCACAAGCCCTAAAGGAGGGTGCTATGCGAAGCAGAATGATTGCAAAACTGTTCTACCTGGGAGTCTTGGCTACGTTCGCAGTATCGCTCGGATTGTCGCAGCGAAGGGAAATGGAAATAAAGATTCCATTCGACTTCACCGCAGCCAATCGGGACTACTCGGCGGGCACTTACAACGTGGGTACGACCGCGACCGGCCTGGCGCTGTTGCAGAACGAAAATGGTCATGCCGGATTCGTCAGCACGATTCCGCTTGGATCGGAAAAGGTTCCTGCGAAGCCTTGCCTGAAGTTCAACCGGTACGGCAGCCAGTACTTCCTGTCTGAGATCTGGACGAGCCGCGGAATGGCGCTGCACAAGTCAAAGGCGGAGAAGCGCCTGGTGCGCAACAGCTCACCGCTTCAGGTTGCATCCATCGACGGCACGGTCCGCTAGCGCGGTACTTGCTTCGAGACGCCCCGCCCCGGGCGTCTCTTGACTCGGCCCTGCCCCTGCCGAGTGAGTGTCGCGCCGCAAACCGGCGCGACATTTCTTTTGTGATCGGATTTGGGGTCGGGTTCCTCTTCAAAAAGAGGCTGTCACACACAAGCTCACGATCCCGAAGCTGAAGAGCGCGGGCAAATTTAAACCCTAAGGAGGGTGCTATGAAAGGCAAAGTGATCGCAGGACTGATGCGCTGGGCCGTTTACGCCGCCTTAGCCATTGTGCTCGTTTTGACACAGCGGAGCAGAGAGATGGACGGGAAGACTCCATTGAACTTCAGGATCGGCGACACGAGCTACCTGGCGGGAACCTACCTGGTCCAATCGATGGACGAGAACAAGCTGATCCTGCCACCGGTCGTTAATGTTCCGTCCTCTGTCTTTACCGATGCGGCAAGCATCGACGACATGGAACGTCCTGAGAAGGCGTCCACAAGATTTCGTCTTTATGGCACGCACCGCTTGGCCCGGATCTGGGCTGGTAAAAGGTCCCAGGCGCAAGAAGGTGTGAATGAATCACAAAAGCCGGAACCGCGAAAGCGCGAAAGCGCGAAGTGAGTAGTCTGGAGTTACGAGGTTCTCGGGTTCCGGGTTTCGAGTTTCGGGTTAATTTGGCTTTCAGTTTGTTTTTAACAGTGAGACTGGGTCGGGTTCGGCCTGTGCGACTTCAATCGCATTCACCGCAGAGCCGCAAAGTGCGCCGAGGTTTCGCCGAGCTTCGTTTCTCTGCGCAAACTTTGCGTTTTCTGCGGCTCCGCGGTGAAATAGTTGAACGTCTGGCAGACACTTTCGAAAATCGCCATCAGGCGATGCGAATTTTTCAATTTTTGAATTCGTCAAGTGAACCCTTAACCCGCAACCCTCAACCCGCAAACCCGAAACCCGCAAACCCGCAAACTCGTAACCCGTAAACCCGGAACCCGTCAACCCGCAAACCGCTTACAGTCTTCCCCGCTTGTATTCTTCTACCAGATAATCGCAGGCGCGCGATGCCAGGGCCATAATGGTGATGGTTGGATTCTGGCAGGCGGATGCCGGATACACCGCGCCGTCCATAACAAACAGATTGCTCACATCATGTGCCTGCTGCCACTTGTTCAGCACAGACGTTTTCGGATCGTTGCCCATGCGAGCCGTTCCTACTTCGTGAATTGCCAGGCCGGGAGGAGAAATTTCCGCATGGGATCGGACGTATTCAGCGCCCGCGGCTTGCAGCATCTCTGCCGCGGTGGCGGCCATGTCGTCGACCATCTTCTTTTCGTTATCTCCAAAGGCCGCCGAGATGTGAAGCACCGGAATTCCCCACGCGTCGACTTTCTCTTTGTCCAACTCACAATAGTTTTCGAAGCGCGGCAGACACTCGCCGAATCCACCCAGGTTGATATACCAGGGGTGATTCTCGCGCACGGCCTTCTTGAATGAAGCGCCGAATCCGGGCATGCCGAACGCGTGCCCCCAGGTGCTTTCATCGGCAGAGCCCTGGAAGCCGTAACCGCGCAGGAAATCCGGGTGTCTGGTCTCGATATTCCGAAAACGCGCGACGTACACGCCGTTGGGCCGGTTGCCCCGGCTGTCCCGGACGTTCTTCAACATCGGCAAAACTCCCGAAGCACCGCCGCCCATCACGTGATCCATCAGGTAATGACCGAGCATGCCGCTCGAGTTTGCAATTCCCCCCGGATGCCGGTCTGACCTGGAATTAAGCATGATGCGGGTTGATTCCAGGCAGGAGGCGCACAGTACCACCACTTTGCCGAAAACCTCGCGGTGATTGCGCGTCAGCCTGTCGACGTAATGAATGCCCTTGGCCCTTCCCTTGTCGTCAACCACAACATGGCTTACCACGGCGTTGGGAATTACGGTCAGTTTTCCTGTGGCCTCGGCGGCAGGCAGAGTGCTGGCGGGGCTGCTGTAATAAGATCCCGTGGTGCATCCGCGAGAACAAGGTCCGCAGTAATGGCATTTGGGCCGTCCATTCAGGTCCTGCGTGAGGATGGCAACCCTTCCGATTGTCACGGTGCGGCCGAACTTGGCCTTCACTTTGTCACGCAGCAAAACCTCACCACAGGACAGGTGCATCGGCGGCAGGAACTGTCCGTCGGGCAACTGCGGCAGGTTCTCGTTTTGACCGCTGACGCCGACAAACTTTTCCACGCGGTCGTAGTAAGGCGCGAGCTCGGCGTAACTGATCGGCCAATCCACCCCAAATCCATCCCGCGAGGCCGCCTTCAAATCGTAATCGCTCAACCGATAAGTCTGGCGCGCCCACATGATGGACTTTCCGCCAACGTGACGGCCGCGAATCCAGAGAAAGGGGCGATCCCTGGGAGTAGTGTAGGGATGTTCCAGATCGTTAATGAAAAGATGATTGGTGTATTCGTCGCACTGGTAACACTCTTTCTGGATGGGCTGCTGCTCTTGGGAGGCGTGGGTGCCAAAGCGACGCCCGCGCAGCGGCATATCGTAGGGAAGCTTATGCTCGGTGTAGTCCACATCCGGATCCAGCTTGCGCCCCGCCTCCAGGACAGCGACGCGCAGCCCGGATTCGGTCAGTTGTTTTGCGACCCACCCGCCGGATGCGCCCGAGCCGACAATGATTGCGTCATAAACCTGGTTCTGTGCCATTGTGCCTTTGTGGTGAAAATCCGTAAATCTGCGGCTGGTTCTCCAATCAGGCTTTGTGTTCAGGATGTGTGCAGCCCGGATAATCATCAAAGAAGAGGTTGCCATCATCCCCCAGCTCTTCCTTCATTCCCACTTCTGAAGTGTAATAGCCGGTAATGGTCAGGGACTTGATCGCGTTGAAGAACTCCACTCCAATCTGATCTTCCAGCGCCTTGTTGCTGCGTGAACTGATAATCGTCAGCAGGGCCGTTTGCTGCTCGGGAGTTGCTTTGACGAAGTCGGCTCCAAAGAGCTCGTCGCTGCGGCTGTCGATCCAGCGAAGCCCCCGCGCGAATTCTTTCCTCTCATTGCTGTCCGCGTCATCCAGGACCGCATCGACAAACTCGTTGACGCGGGCAGCCTTGGCTCCCGCAGTATCGGTTTGCGGAATAATCAGTTCGGAAAGGCTAATCACAAGTTCATTCTGCTTGGCATTGAGGAATTTCGGGCTCCATGGGGCGGCCGTTTCGGCGGCCGCGGCTTTCTGGTGCGAGTGGGCGAGGGCGACATCACTGAGCTTTTGAACCCAGACAGGAGCTGCTGCGACGCCCATCCCTCCCATGGCGAGCTTTCTCAGCGCTTCGCGACGGTTCAGATGAGATGTATTCATTTTCCTTTCTCTTCCAGTCGTTACAGACCAACCACAATTTTAGCGTGTAGGCGGGCTGAGCTGGAAATTAATTCGGCGCTAGATGCGGGTTCCCGGGTTTCGGGTTGACGAGTTACGGGTTGACGAGTTACGGGTTCTCGGGTTCCGGGTGACGAGGTGTCGAGTTGGCGAATTGTAAAACTCAAAATTGCGCCATCGGCAACTCAATGCAGCCATTTGGAAATACCAATACGAGGTCTCACTTAAAAATTTCACTCAAATTACTCAAACTCGCAACTTGTCAACCCGTAACCTGGAACCCGGAACCCGGAACCCGGAACTCGTCAACCCGAAACCCGAGAACCCGAAACCCGAGAACCCGAAACCCGGAACTCGTCAACCCGGAACTCGTCAACCCGGAACCCGAGAACTATGCCCAGTACGCCACGCCTGCGGGTTCGGCGATTACGACGCTTTTCAGAAAGGCGATCGCCTTTTTCAATCCTTCCGTGCCCGACATGAGGCTGTCTTCATGTTCGATACTGATGACATGGTCATAGCCGATCAGTCTCAAGTTGCTGATGATCTCCTTCCAGACCTTGTCGTCGTGACCGTAGCCGACCGTCCTGAAAATCCACGACCGCTCGATTTCCCGGGTGTACTTTTTGGCGTCCAGCACGCCGTTGACGGATTTGTTGTGCGCATCAATGCCGCAGTCCTTGGCGTGGAAATGATAGACGCAGTCTCCCAGAGACCGGAGCGCGGGACCGATCTCTACGCCCTGCCAGAACATATGGCTCGGATCGAAATTGCAACCGATTACTCCCGGCGCAATGTCGCGCAGTCTCAGCATCGTTTCCGGGTTGTAAACGACAAAATTAGGATGCATTTCTATGGCGACTTTCATTCCGTTCGACTTGCAGAACTTTGCCGTCTCCTTCCAGTAGGGAATCACGCGTTCTTCCCACTGCCACTCCAGCATTTCCATGAATTCAGGAGGCCAGGGCGCGATGATCCAATTGGGCTGTGTCGCCTTGGGATCGCCGCCCGGGCAGCCGCTGAACGTGATGACGCGATCGACGTCGAGTTTCCGCGCCAGTTTGACCGTCTGCTCGAAAACGCTGTGATGGTCCCTGGCGATCTTCTTCTGGGGGTGAAGAGGGTTGCCGTGACAGCTCAAGGCGCTGATGGTGAGATGGCGGCTTTCAATAGCTTTTTTGAAGCGTTTCAGCCGCGATTCGTTACTGAGCAGGGCGGCCGGATCGCAGTGAGCATTGCCCGGGTAAGCGCCGGTTCCGATTTCAACCGCCTGCAGGCCCAGCTCCAGCAGGTAGTCGAGCGTTTCTTCGAACGGCTTGTCTCCAAAGAGAACTGAAAATACTCCGATCTTCATGGGATGCCGCCTCCTTTAAGTATGAGCGTCCTTTTGTTTCGGGTTGACTGGTTCCGGGTTAACCGGGTTCCGGGTTCCGGGTTGACTAGTTGCGAGTTGACGAATTAAAAAATTCAAAAATATCAAGGCAATCTTTTGCTCCTTCAAATTTTCAATCTTCAATTCTCTCATTCGTTAACCCGCAACCAGTCAACCGTAACCTTCAACCCGTAACCCGCCAACCCGGAACCCGTCAACCCGGAACCCGTCAACCCGCCACTCGTCAACCGCCGACTTTGATCCACTTTCTGTCATGCGCCGACCTTTCCATGGCGTCGAGAACACGCTGGTTGATCACGCCGTCTTCAAAATTCGGCGCCGGCACGCGTTCGTCTGCAATTCCCTCGAGTAAGTCGTATACGGTATGCGTGAAAGTGTGCTCGTATCCGATGATATGGCCGGGGGGCCACCATGCCTTCATGTATGGATGGCTGCTTTCCGTGACCATCACATTGCGAAAACCCTGAACCGCAGGCGCGTCGGAAGTCAAAAACACCTCCAGCTCATTCAATCGTTCAAGATTGAACGCGACGCTTCCCTTGCTGCCGTTGATTTCAAATCTGTTGTAGTTTTTCCGGCCCGTGGCAAAGCGGGACGCTTCAATGGTGCCGAGCGCGCCGTTGTTGAAACGCACCACGGCCGCCGACGCGTCGTCGACTGTCACTTTTCCCTTCTTGCGCGGGTTATCGGGAAGGGGTCTCTCCTTGATGAACGTCTCCAGCGCGCAGCTGACTTCTTCGATCTCACCCACAAGAAAGCGGGCCAGGTCGATGGAATGCGAAGCAATGTCTCCCAGCGCTCCTGATCCCGCCTTGTCTTTCTGCAGTCGCCACACCAGTGGAAAGCTCGGATCCACAATCCAATCCTGAAGGTAGGTTCCGCGGTAATGATAAATGTCGCCCAGCTTTCCCTGTTCGACCAACTGTCGCGCCAGCATCACGGCCGGGGCGCGGCGGTAGTTGTGGCATACCATGTGGATAACGCCCGCCTTTTTGACGGCGGCCAGCATCTTTTCCGCCTCTTTCACCGTATTGGCCAGCGGCTTTTCGCAGAAGACGACTTTACCGGCCTGGGCCGCTGCGATTGCAATTTCAGCGTGGCTGTCTCCGGGAGTACTAACGTCAACGACGTGAATGTCTTTACGGCGCACGACCTTGCGCCAGTCCGTTTCGGCTTCTTCCCAGCCGTATTTTTCCGCGGCAGCTTGAACATTTTTTACGTTGCGGCCGCACAGCACTTTCATCCGAGGCTGCAACCGCGGATTGAAGAAAGCTGAAACCTGACGATAGGCATTGCTGTGCGCCTTGCCCATGAAGGCATATCCGATTAATGCGACATTTACCTGCGGCATGAGGCCCCCGGAAGCTGAAGAGAAAGGGAAATCTACAACAGACCGCCACAGGACACAAGGGCCTCGGGAAGCGCGGAACGAGGGAGTGGGGGAGTGGGGGACTGGGAGAGTGGGAGAGTGGGAGAGTGGGAGAGTGGGAGAGTGGGAGAGTGGGGGAGTGGGAGAGCTGCGCACCAGCAGAGCCGCAACTGGAAAGGGAGCGGCGCACCGATGTGAGTTGATCCGCGCTTTCAGCGCAGATCGGCGGCCGAAAATCTTGATCCGCGCTTTCAGCACGATCAGCGGCCAAAAGTCTTGATCCGCGCTTTCAGCACGATCAGCGGCCAAAAATCTTGATCCGCGCTTTCAGCGCAGATCAGCGGCCAAAAATCCGTTCTGGTCAGCGTTCACCCGCGGCAGAGCCTTCATTTCTTTGCGTCCGAGGCGGCCGCCGGTTTTTCGAAGGTTTTTACGTAGTCCGCCAGCGCGTCAATCTCAGGCGGCTTCAACTTCTCTTTGAACGGCCGCATGGCAGTTCCCTTGACGCCGTCGCGGATGACTTCCGCAATTTCTTTGTGGCCGTTGCCATGCTTCCACTCGCTGTCCTGCAGGTTGAGCGGTTTGGCCCGGGCGTTGCCGTTGGCCATGTGGCAGGACTGGCAGTGGGTTTTGTAAAGTTTGAGTGTTGCCGGATCTGCCTGGGCCTGTTGGGCGATGGAAACGCCGAACAGAGTCAAGGCAGTGATTGCCACGATCAGGGCTGCCTGCAACAGCCCGCTGGTCCGGATTATTGAATTATCAGGCACAAGAATGCTCCACAAGCTTGTTGTTCGCCCCATACTTAGGAGGCGACAGAAATAGTAAAGTTTCAATTTTTGAATTTCAATTCGACAACCCGCAACGCGTAACTCGACAAACCGCAACCCACACCTGCAGGCCGCTCATTCGCCGGGACAGCTGCCTCACACGTCGCAAATCCGGAATGCCTGAGCCAGAGAAGTCAGCGGGTCTCTGGTGGGAATGAACTCCTGTCCGATGAACCCGGTATAGCCCGTATCCAGGATCGCCTTGGAGATGGCCGCGTAGTTGAGTTCCTGAGTCTCGTCAATTTCATTTCGACCCGGATTTCCGCCGGTGTGGTAATGGACAAAGTAGTCCTTGTTTTCCCGAATGGTGCGGATCACATCGCCTTCCATGATCTGCATATGGTAAATGTCGTAAAGCAGCTTGAACCGCGGCGATCCCACTTTCTTCACCAGCCTGACACCCCAATCGGTCTTGTCGCACATGTAGTCCTTGTGGTTCACCTTGCTGTTGAGGAGCTCAATGGCGACATTGATGTTTTTCTGTTCCGCATGGCCGATGAAGCGCTTTACACCGACGGCGCAGTTCTCCAGTCCTTCCTCATCGGACATTCCTTTGCGGTTGCCCGAAAAAACAATCACGCTGGGAATTCCCGCTTCAGCGGCGAAATCGATATTCTTTTTGGCGGTGGCTTCACAGCGATCGTGATTCTCGAGGCGGTTGAGATTGTCCGGGATTCCGGGAATGCCCCAGGTCATGGCGCAGGTAAGTCCGTACTTTCGCACCACGGCGAATTCCTCGGGCCCGATCAGCTCCACCGATTTCAGTCCGATTTTGGCCGCCCCGGCTGCCAGCTCATCAAGGCTCAGCTTCCTGTCATAACACCACTTGCAGACGGAATGATTGATATTGCCGCGGCCTTTTGCTGTTTGAACTTCAGCCGCGGAAAGATAGGGCAAGGCCATCGAAGCCGCAGCACCTCCGGCCACAGTTTTCAAAACCGACCGCCGATCCCAGTCCTGTTCCTTCATAACTCCCCCCCTTTGGCATAAAAGGCGATTCTCTAGCTTACAAAATTTATGAAAAAGTTTCGTAAAAATTTAAGGGAGGGAGTTATGTAATCAGCCGCCGGTTAACGCAGACGGGCACGGATCATAAAAGGCCGCCGGTTTCCGCAAACGGGCACGGATCATAAAGGGCCGCCAATTAACGCGGAGAACACGGATCTGATATGACTGAAGAATTGAAACATAAGGAACTAACGGGGACGATCATTGGTGCGTTCTTTGATGTTTACAACGAGCTCGGTCACGGCTTTCTGGAATCGGTGTACGAAGCGTCCATGGGACTGGTGCTGTCTTCAAAGGGATTGGAGATCATGAGGCAGGCGCCTTTACCAGTCTGGTTTCGCGAACAACTGGTGGGTGATTTCCGAGCGGACCTCCTTGTTGAGAGAAAAATAATTGTAGAGATCAAAGCAGCCAGAGCTCTTGATCCGGCCAATGAAGCCCAGATTCTAAATTATTTGCGGGCATCTGAGATCGAAATTGGCATGCTGATAAACTTTGGACCCAAGCCCGAGTTCAAGCGTATGATTTTCGAAAACAGCAGGAAGAAGATCCGTACTGTTGCGCGTTAACTTACGGGGGAGATTCCCGCCTGACGAAAAAGCCGTGCTTGGTGATTCGAGCTTAAAAAAAGCTCTGTGAAGAAAAATGATCCGTGCTTTTCAGCGTAAACCGGCGGCTGAAAAATCCGTGCTGGTCGGCGTTCATCAGCGGCAGAAATGAGGTAAGCTATTTTCAAACCCGGGAGTCGAATCATGAAGAGAACGGTCATAATCGTGTACTTCCTTGCATGGGCAGCGCTGTTGGGTTCTCTGCCGAAAGCATCGGCGGCGATGAAGGCCCCGAAGGGCAAAAAGCATATCCTGTTCATGACCAAGTCGGCGGGATTTACGCATGAAGTAGTGAAATGGCAGACGCCCGGCGGCGAAAGGAAGATGCCGTTTGCCGGCGAGACCATGCAAAAGCTCGCCGAGCAGGAGAAGGACTTTGAAGTTAATGTCACCGACGACGTCGCACTGCTGAGCGCCGACGGGTTAAAGAACTACGACGCCGTGGTCTTTTACACTACCGGAGAGCTTCCCATCAGCGACGAACAGAAGACCGCTTTGATGGACTTTGTCAAATCAGGCAAGGGATTCGCAGGAGTCCACAGCGCAACCGATACTTTCTACAAATGGCCCGACTACGGCGAGATGATCGGCGGTTATTTTGACGGCCATCCGTGGCATCAGGAAGTCAATGTCATCGTGGAAGACACCAAGCACCCCGCGACGCGCCACCTGGGGAAATCCTTCCGCATCGCCGACGAGATCTATCAGTACAAAAACTTCTCGCGCGACCGCGTTCACGTCCTGATGAAGCTGGACACTTCCTCGGTCGACATGACCAAGCCAAATATCAAGCGCACCGATGGCGATTTCGCTTTAGCCTGGATTCGCGACTGGGGCAAGGGCCGCGTGTTTTACACAGCACTCGGGCACAAGCCGGAAGTCTGGTCGGATCCGCGGTTTCAAACACATCTTCTCAACGGCATTCGCTGGACAATGAGAACAATAAAATAGTCCGTTGTCCGTTGTCCGTGGTCAGTTGTCAAGGTCGATTTCCATGGACCACTGACCACGGAACCGACCGACAACGGACAACCAACCACGGACAACGGACAACGGACCACTGACCACCGACAAAAAGATGATTTTCCTGGGCATTGATTGCGGGACGCAGAGCTTAAAGACAATCGCCTGGGACGATGAATCCGGCATCGTCGTGGATTCGGCTCAGGTTTCCTATCCCCTGATTGAAGGACTTCCTCCGGGGCATAAAGAGCAGCATCCTCAAACCTGGACCGATGCCCTGGATGCCACTCTGGCGCAATTAAAGGAACGTGGGAAAGCGCGCTTCGAGCAAGTTGCCGGCATCGGCATTTCCGGACAGCAGCATGGATTTGTGCCGCTCGATTCTTCGCATCAGGTGATCCGTCCGGCAAAACTGTGGTGTGATACGGCCACCGAAGCGGAATGCGAAATTCTGTTGCGCGAAGCCGGAGGCCTCACATCCGCGATCGCGGAAACGGGGAACGGCATACCGGCCGGTTTTACCATTTCCAAAGTTAGATGGCTGCGAGACCATGAGCCTGCAAACTACAGGCGCCTGGCCCACATCCTGCTGCCGCACGATTACCTCAATTTTTATCTCACCGGAGAACGCGTCGCCGAGTGTGGCGACGCTTCCGGCACCGGGTTCTTTCAGGTCCGGCAGCGGCAGTGGTCCCGCAAGGCGCTGGGTTGGATCGATCCGGACAGGGATTTGAGCGGCAAATTACCGCGGTTGATTTCATCCGATCAGCCTGCCGGCACGCTGCGGCCCGTCTTGGCGGGGCGATGGGGAATTTCCCCTCAGGCGCTCGTGAGTTCGGGCGGCGGGGACAATATGATGGGTGCCATCGGCACCGGCAATGTTTCGGACGGCATCGTTACGGCCAGCCTGGGGACCTCCGGCACGCTTTATGCTTCCGTCTCAAGTCCGGTGATCGATGCGCAGGGCGAGATTGCCGCCTTCTGTGATTCCACCGGGCGATGGCTGCCGCTTGCCTGCACCATGAATGTCACGGTGGCCACCGAGATGGTGCGTTCCGGCTTTTTTGCCGGCGCGGATTTTCAACACTTTGATGCGGAAGTTTCCCGCGTCCGTGCCGGCTCTGACGGACTGATCCTGCTTCCCTACCTGGAAGGCGAGCGCATGCCCAACGTGCCGCAGGGTACCGGAGTGTTGCTGGGATTGCGGCCCCGCAGCGCTTCGCGCGGGCATCTGGCGCGGGCGGCCATGGAAGGAGTAACCCTGGGGCTGCGGTACGGCCTGGATCGAATGAAGTCGCTGGGGATCCGCCCGCGCGAAATCCGCCTTACGGGCGGCGGCGCCAGGAGCCGCGTCTGGCGGCAGATTGTCGCCGACATTTTCCAGACGCCGGTTTCGTGCCTGGCCGCCGACGAGGGCGCCGCTTTTGGAGCGGCGTTGCAGGCTTTCTGGATGTGGACCTGCCAGCAGGGAGATTCGACCGCGATGGGACAGATCACTGAAAAATACGTGGCGCTCAGCCGGGACGCCTGTGCGGCGCCGGATCCGGGCGTGAAGGACTGCTACTCGGAGCTGTATCAGCTTTATGTTAAGTTAAGCGGGCTTTTCTGTTCCGATGGCGGAGCTGATTCAGTCTTTGCTCGCCATCGGCGCTTCGTGAAAAAGTATTCCTAGCCTTTGTGTCCTTTGTGTCTTTGTGGTGAAAGGGGTACGACCACAAAGACACAAAGGACACAAAGTTAAATTTACACTGGAGAATCCCGTGTCTGACTACAAACCCCGCCCGGAACACAGATTCACATTCGGCCTGTGGACAGTCGGCAATCGCGGTCGCGATCCGTTCGGCGACTCCACTCGCCAAACCCTCGCGCCTGTGAATATCGTCAAGATGATGTCGGAGATCGGCGCTTACGGCGTCAATCTGCATGACAATGACCTGGTACCCATCGACGCCACTCCGGCTCAGCAGAAGAGAATCGTCGCCGACTTCAAGAAGGCGCTGAGCGATTACGACATCAAGGTGCCGATGGCGACCACAAACCTGTTCTTTGATCCGGTCTTCAAAGACGGAGCTTTCACGTCCAACAGCGCCAAGGTGCGCGCTTACGCGCTGCAAAAGACCATGCGCGCCATCGACCTGGGTGTGGAACTGGGAGCGGGATTGTACGTTTTCTGGGGCGGCCGCGAGGGCGCCGAAGTAGACGCGTCCAGGAATCCTGCCGAAGCGATCAAGAGAATGCGCGAGTGCATTAATTTTCTGATCCGCTACGTCAAGGACAACAAGTACAAACTCAAATTTGCGCTGGAACCCAAGCCCAACGAACCGCGCGGTGACTTATACCTGCCCACTGTGGGAGCGATGCTGGCTTTCATTGAATCGCTGGATGACCCGGATATGGTGGGCGTCAATCCCGAGCTGGCACACGATCATATGTGCGGGCTGAATTTTTATCATTCCGTCGCGCAGGCATGGGAGGCCGGCAAGTTGTTTCACATTGATCTTAACGACCAGAAGCTCAATCGCTTCGATCAGGATCTTCGCTTCGGCTCTGAAAACCTGAAGGCCTGTTTTTTCCTGGTGAAGTTTCTCGAAGATGTCCGCTACCAGGGCTCGCGGCATTTCGACGCGCATTCCTACCGCAGCGAGGATCCGGAGGGTGTCAGGGAGTTTGCCCGGGGCTGCATGCGAACTTACCTGATCCTGAAGGACAAAGCCGAGCAGTTTAACAAAGATCGAGAGATCCGGGACCTGCTCAAAGACATCGAAGAACGCGACAAAGAGCTTGAAAAAGCAATGCGAAGCTATTCGGGCAAGAGCGCCCGCAGGATTCTGGACGCCAATCTTGACCGCGTGCAGCTAGCCGCCCGCCCGCTCCGGTACGAGCGGCTCGATCAGTTGACGATGGAAATTCTGATGGGGGTACGGTGACCTTGTCCGTTGTCCGTAGTCCGTTGTCAGTGGTCCATTGTCACTGCCTGATTTTAGTTCGGTACACTCAACAACAAAAGACCACGAACAACTGACAACGGACTACGGACAACGGACTAACTCAGCACATGGTGCGTCACGTACGAGATCTCTACCGGCACGCCGCCATTTACCCGGACACGGATGAGCACCTGAAAGTACTTCGGAAGCTGCACCGTATCTTTGGAAGTTGATGTGTTCAGCCGTTCAATCAGCTCGCGGATGTATTCGGTTTTGCTTACGTACTCGGCGGCCGCCTGGGTTCCGAACGTGCTGATTCCCGCCAGAATCAACAGACGGTGCTTATCGTCCAGGCCTCGCAGGAGACTGATAACGGCGTAATCCTCAGTGGTTCGGCTGGTATAGGCGCCCTCGGGTTTGGTGCAGAACTGGGACTGCTCTCCTGTCTTCGGGCGCAGATTGAAGATTGTAAATCTGCCACTCCCGTCTCCGGACTTGACCAGCCGGAATACGAAATCCTGATTTTGAGGCATTTCCCGCAGGATCAGGTTCTCAGCGGTGGAACCGAGCATCACCACGTTCTCAGTCTTGAAGTCGTCCCAGGTCATCAGCAGGCTTCGTTTCACCCTGAACGACCGCCCGATTGTCGCGAAAAGATTCGACAGTGAAGAAACGCCTGCGACTTCACCCACTCCCGTATAAGAGTCGACGATCTGGGGGTCAAAGCCAGGGTCAAGTTTGATCTTCGGAGCAGTCACGGCATCGAGCGTTCCGGGCGAGTCGAGCGGCTTCAGGAGTTTCATGCCGCCTTCCGGCGTGCCTTGATACAGGGTATTGCTGTAGGCCAGCAAAATCGGTTCCGGCGAATGAAGAAAGGAATCCCAGAACGGCGAGAACACCTTCAGAGCAGAAGGCGCCAACGCCTGGGCATTTCGCAGACTTTGGGCCTCCGATCGATAATGCCAGGCAGCGCCTGCCAGCAGGAGCGATAATGCCAGGGTGCAAATAATGACGCCGTAAAACCAGTTGTGACGGCATCCGGGAACGGCTTTCGTTTTCGCGGAAGCCACGCCGCGCGCAGCATCGGCCTCGATTCCATTATGCTGATATGAGAATACGGGCACATAGTGACCTTTCGGCAGTTCGATCAAAAGCCTGTCATTGCTGCCTTCATCGGCATAGAATTCCTTCAGCTTGGAGCGCAGCCTGCCCGCCTGCACGCGAACGACCGATTCTATGCGCGGATCGTAGTCATCGCCGCGGCTGAAGACCTGTGTGGCGATGGTGTATTCCTTGAGCTGGATGTTGGGGTTCTCGAGCGTCTCTGTTACGACGAAACGCAGGAATGCTCTCAGGCTCTCAGCTCCCTGAAGGGTGCGGCTGTGGAGAATTCGATCCAGTTGAGCCAGCTTTTCTTCCCGACTGGGATCCATAGAGTCCTGTAACAAGTTAGTAACGGTCGGTAACGATCAGATCGCGGGTTTGGTCAACCAGCATTATACGCCCTTCATTTTTTGGCAACATTTTTTCATTGGAAAGCAAGCTGCAGGATGACGTGTTTGAATGTGATGACACTACTTTGGGTCCTGTTGGGCGTGCGCCATACCCCGAAAGATTTTTCGAATGACGGTCTCTACCGCCAAAGAGAAGCCTTCCGATTTGTCGTGTGTGACTGTAATATACGCCTGTTAACTTTCTTTCCTGCCTTAGAAAGGTATTCATAGATATTTGGGTTATTAGGCTTTAAGCCGGCGCGCTTCAACGATTTGGATCAAACTCGAAGAGTCTTCTATTTTTTGGATTCTCGCGTTGTTTTTTGATCGCAGAACCTGGCCAATTCGCTGATGTGTTTAGACTTGCAAAATGCGCCGGGATGGAATAAGAATTGCTTAGCTTCTACCGTTCCAGCTTTCTTCTGAATCTTTGATTTGAAACGGATGATTGGTTCCTCTATTTGGCAGTATGGGGCTTGGCTGCGTATCCGACTGCCCGCGGCTCTTTTCGTATTCGTCAATTCTCGACAGAAGGAGAAGTCCATGAGTCTCAAAGAAATCTCGACTCGTTTTCCGAAACTTGGCAGAGCGACGATTCTTCTCTTGGTCCTGGCGCTGTTGGCTGTTCCGGCGTTTGGTCAGCGGACTACCGGAACGATCAGCGGCACCATCAGAGACACCAGCGGCGCCGTCATACCCGGCGCTGACGTCACGGTGACCAACCAGGACACGCATATCTCACGCAGCGCCGTCACCAGCGACGAAGGTTTTTATTCCATCCCCAACCTGCTGGTGGGAGTCTACACCGTCTCGGGTTCGCTGACCGGATTCAAGAAGGCAGAAAAAAAGGACGTCAAGCTGGACGTTGCCCAGGATCGGCTCGTGGATCTGCGACTTGAAGTGGGACAGATCTCAGACGTGGTGGAGGTTTCAGGCAATCCCCCGCTGGTAGAACTGAGAAGCGGTGAGGTTTCCAACCTGGTTCAGGAAAAACAAATGACCGAGCTTCCTCTGAACGGACGAAGCTTCGTGCAACTGACGCTGCTGGTGCCGGGCGCGTCCATGAAGAATGACGCCAACACGCGGTTGACCGGATTGCTGGCAGGCGTGGACATTTCGGTCAACGGGAATGCGTCCACTGCGAACCTGTGGCTGGTCGACGGCGCCGATAACGTGGACCGCGGCTCGAACCGAACCATCCTGGTTTACCCTTCTGTGGATTCGATCGCGGAATTTCGCGTATCGCGCAACAGCTTCGGTCCGGAGGCGGGAGCGGGCGCAGGCGCCAATATCAACATTGTCACCAAGTCGGGAACCAACACCTTCCACGGCACCGTTTATGAATTCCTGCGCAATGATGTACTGGACGGGACCAACTTCTTCGTCAACTCGGTTCCGAGAAATAAGGACGGCTCTCTGGCTGCCGCCAAGCCGGTGCTTCGCAGCAACGACTTTGGCTACACGGTGGGCGGCCCGATCAAGCGCGATAAAGCATTTTTCTTCTGGTCAGAGGAATGGCGCAAAGAACGCCGCGGTGTGACGCGCACACGACTGGTGCCGACCGCGCTCGAAAGACAGGGGGATTTCAGCGAGCGGTTCCATACCAATAATCAGCCCGTCCCGACCGACCCTCTGACAGGGCAGCCTTTTCCCGGAAATAAGATCCCAGCCAACAGGATGAGCCCGGCCGGAGTGCAATTGATGCGTCTCTTTCCGTTGCCCAACATCCCGCTGACGTCAAACACGCAGGCTTTCAATCTCACCTTCTCCCCGACAACGCCGATCGAAACTCGCCAGGAGCAGATCCGGGTCGACTATCAGCTCACCGAGAAGATGTCGGTGATGGGCCGCTACACACAGGATAAATGGGACAACCCCGCTCCCAACTATGGCGGCGAAGGCGGCCTGTGGGGTGATGACGGTCTGGCACTGGTTGACTCCAGTTGGTCGCAGCCGAGCAAGAGCCTGGCGCTGCAGGTGACTAATAATTTCGGCAACTCGATGATCAACCAGTTCCAGTACTCGTACTCGAATAACCGTATCTTCATCGATCACGGGATTGGCGCTGACATCGACGCCGATATTGCCAAAGCGATTCCGCAGGTTTTCCCGGCAGTCCGCTCCGATGAGTCGCATGCGACTTTCTGGGGCGCTCCCGGCGTCGGCGGGAATCTCTGGAACGCCGCTCCCTGGACAAACGGCGAGAACCTGAACGTCTGGAAGGACGACCTCTCCAAGGTTATGGGCAGCCACAGCATGAAAATGGGCTACCAGATGAGCCGTAACTGGAAGGACGAAGACTGCTGCGGCGCCTTCGACGCCAACCCGAAGTTCTGGGGCAACAACGCCGTCAACTGGGGTGATGTTCCGTCAACGGGCAATGGCCTTTCCGATGCACTCTATCGGGGCACCTACTGGGGCGCAACGGAGCGCAAGAACCAGCCGCGCGCCAAGACGCGCTGGAGAGACTATGAGTGGTATTACGGCGATACTTGGCGCATGCACCCGCAGTTTACCTTCAACTACGGCTTCCGCTGGTCCGTCCTGAAGCAGCCGTTTGATGCCGATAATGCCGTAGGGAATTTTGTCCCTGAGCTGTTCGATCCCAAAAAGGGCAAGACCTTCGATAACGGCATGATCTATCCCGACAATCTGAAGGGAAAAACTGATATTGGGACCCGCTCCCTCTCCAAGGAGCATTATTTCGATATCGGACCGCGCTTTGGTTTTGCCTGGGATCCGATCGGAACCGGCAAGAACTCGATCCGCGGCGGAGCGGGGATTTATTACAACCGCGATTCCATCGCTGGTGGTTGGCAGGACCTGAACACGAACCCTCCGTTCAGCAGCCTGGTCTTTTTCGGCGACGGGCGGCCGCTGGATTCTCTGCCCCCAACCATTCCGGAGATCTCGGTGGGTTTGCCGGCATGGGGCAAAGATCTGAATTCGCCCACACCGCGAACCTATCAATGGAATCTGACGTACGAACGCGAAATCCTCAAGGATACGAAAATAGAGTTCGCGTACGTCGGAAACAAGGGGTCGCACCTGCCCCAGCGGATGGAACTTACCCAGGTGCCTGTGAACTTGCGCTTGCGCTTTATGGTTGACAGGTTCAATGGTGTCTCAGCCGATGATCTCGCATCCCGCTATCGTCCGTACGGAGCTGTGTTCGGAAATAACCCAATCGCATTCTGGGCGCGGGGCGCGGACAGCATTTACAATGCGTTCCAGCTATATGTTGTCAAGCGCTTCACAGACAACCTGACGTATAACATCGCGTACACCTTCTCGAAGATCCTCGGCACTTCGCAACTCGGTTATCTCGGTGACTCCAAGATATCGGATAACTCGAATATCCGCTATGACCGTGGCATGCCTCAGTTCGACCGAACACATATCTTTGTGGTGAACGCAATTTACAATTTGCCGAAGCTGAATAACCGGGCACCGCTGGTTCGCGCAGTTCTCGGCGGCTGGGAAACTACAGGGATTTATTCCTTCAACACTGGAATTCCCCTGACGATTACAAGTGGATTCGACACCGGCGGGATTGGCAGTGG
>DASXQR010000146.1:0-104661 GCA_036507075.1 Acidobacteriota bacterium
GGTAATCTTCGCGCACGGGCAAAATAACTATATGTTGTGGTAGGTGGAGTCAAGTAAATACCCTTAATGACTAATGACCAATGACTAATGACCGATGACTAATGACCAATGACCAATGACCAATGCCCCCATTCCAAGCTGTACTTCCGGCGCCCAGTGAAAGTATCATGTTCCTGTTCAAAACATTTATCAGGGTTCTGGCTCCATCGAATCGCTCCGGCCTTTCTGAACGGTCCGCTGAAATCCCGATAAACCTAGAAGCCCGACGGGCAGGAGAAAGAGATGGGAACCAAACTTTACATCGGAAACTTATCGTTCAGCGTCAATGAGTCCAGCCTGGAGGCCTTTTTCAAAGACCGCGGAATTGAGACAGAAAAAATAGAACTCGTCAGAGACGTTTCTTCCGGTAAATCACGTGGCTTCGGCTTCGTGCAACTGGCGCCTGGGCAGGAGCTCGAAGCGGCCATCGAACAGACCAATGGAAAAGACTTGGAAGGCCGGAATGTCATTGTCAATGAAGCACGGGAACGCACGCGCAGCTCCGGAGGAGGCGGCGGCGGTGGCCGTGACAGAGATCGCGGCCGCGGCGGCCGCCACGGCGGCGGCGGACGGCGTTATTAAAGCGCTCACTGGTCATTAGTCATTGGTCATTGGTGGAGTCCGGCTTGGTGTCTTGATGGTTCATTTTTTTACACGAAGGCACGAAGCCAGGGAACTTTCAAAGTGCATGACCGATCATGACCAATGACTAATGACCAGTGACTATTCCCCAGGCAGACTGAACGCCGCCAGAGCGTCCGACGTGGTCGTGCTGAACGCGTTGCCTCCGCCCGCGGCGATCACAACGAATTGACGGCCGGTTTTCTTCCCCATATAGGTAACGGGCGTGGCGTGCCCGCTTGCCTCCAGCCGGCCCACCCAAAGTTCCTTACCGGTGCGGGAATCAAAGGCACGAAACCGGCTGTCGCTGGATCCACCGATGAACACCAGTCCCCCTGCTGTAACAATCGACCCGCCCAGGTTCGGCGTGCCGGTGTTCATGACTCCCTTTTTTTCCAGTTCATCAACTACCCCGAGTGGCACCTTCCATGCGATTTCGCCTTTGTTCAAATCGATGGCGTTGAGCGTTCCCCACGGAGGCTGCTGGCAGGGCCAGTGTTTTTCGTCCCAGAAGCGCGCGTACTCCCCGCCCTTGCTGAAGCGTCGATAGGGCACGGCTGATCCGGCCGGCTGCGGCTTCATTAATCCAACAGCTCCCACTTCGTTGACATTCACATAAAGATAACCGGCGGCGGAATCGGATGATCCTCCCGCCCAGGTCGCCCCTCCCAGCGTGCCCGGCATGACCAGTGTCAGGCCGAGGCCCCAGGGCGTGTAGCGGCCCTTCGTTGTGAGCGAGTCGAATAACTCGGCGCAGTACCGATTGGATTCGGGCGTGACGGTAGTGATTTCCTCGCGTGTCACAGACGAGCGTGACAGTGGCGGAGGTTTGAGCGGCACGGGCTGCGTCGGCCAGCTTGCTTCGCCCGGAACTTCGCTCCGGGGAAACGCCCGCTCTTCAATCGGGAACAGTGGTTTCCCTGTGACCCGATCAAACACAAACACCATTCCCATTTTCGTGAGCTGGACGACGGCCGGCACCTGGCGGCCTTCACGCCGCAGCGTGACCAGTACGGGCTGGGCGGGCAAGTCGTAGTCCCATATATCATGATGCACCAGTTGATAGTGCCAGCGGAGGCGGCCGGTAGCAGCATCGAGCGCCACCAGTGAGTTTCCAAAAAGATTCTGGCCTTTTCGATCCGCGCCATAAAAATCATACGCAGGAGATCCAACGGGTAGAAACACCAGTCCTCGCTCCGGATCAACGCTCATGATCGACCAGACATTCACCCCGGTCCGGTCCTTCCACGATTCAGCTTCCCAGGTTTCGTGTCCTTTTTCGTCCGGCTGTGGAACAGTGTGAAAAGTCCAGATCAGCCTTCCCGATCGGACGTCAAATGCCCGCACCGCCCCGCTCGGTCCTTTGGAAGGGCTTTCCGGCACTGAGGCCCCGACGATCACCAGGTCCTTGTAGATCGCCGGAGGAGACGTGAGTTCATAATGCGCGCGCGGTTCCGGGTCGTTTATTCCCTGGCGCAGGTTGATGATGCCGTTTTGACCAAAATCGCCGCATGGCTTCCCCGTCGCGGCATCGAGCCCAATCAAACGCGCGTCGAATGTTCCGTACAGGATCCTCTTTTCAAGCCTGTTGCCGTTCCAGCCCGACCAGAAGGCGACGCCGCGATGTGCATTCCACAATTCCGGGCGCCTGCTTTTTCCATCCGGCAGTTCGTACTTCCAGACCTCAAGGCCGGTCTCCGCGTCCAGCGCGATCACGCGACTGGAAGGAGTCGAAACATACATGGCACCGTCAACCACCAGCGGAGTGCACTCAAAGGGAATCGGTTTTCCAAATGCAGTGCCACCGGTGATCACATCTCCGGTGTGATACGTCCAGGCGCGCTGCAGCCGGGCAACGTTGTTTCGATTGATCTGCGTGAGGGGCGAAAAACGCGCCCCGCCCGGATCGCGTCCGTAAGAAGGCCACTCGTAGCGATTATCAGCCGAGGGCGCCAGGGCAGCGCCGCATAAGAGAATGGCGATCAACAGCGGAATCTTTCGCATGAAACTGAAAGTATACAATCTCTGAGAAAAACATCCACGGTTTGCGTGATGAACGTTTGGTGCCCTGGTGGTCAAAAAGAATTGAAACCACCAAGGCACCAAGCCAGGCTCTGCACCGCCAACCACGGCCGTTTGAAAAGGGATTTTGTTAGAATGAAGCACACATGTATTTCAGTCGCATCATTAGAACTGTCCTTCCGATCTTTCTTCTGCTCTGCTCCCTGGACGGCTCTCCGGAAGCACAGAATTCGCAGCTCGCAGAAAAATCCAGGCAGGGAAAACAGGCCCTTGAGGGGGAGAGGTTCGACGAGGCGGTTTCCATTTATACCGACCTGGTTCGAGCTTTGCCTGGCAACCCTGGGCTGAAGATCAATCTGGGTTTGGCCCTCTACATGTCCGGCCGGCGGCAGGAGGCAATTCCCCAGTTTGAGAGAGCTCTCAGGCTCCAAACTAACCTTGTTGATGGCTGGGTGCTTCTCGGCGCGGCCCGGCTGGACATGGGAGAAAACCTGGCCGCAGTTCAAGCTTTGCAAAAAGCTCTCGCGCTGCAACCCGACCACCTGCAGTGCCGGCAAATGCTTGCCGACGCTCTGCTCGCTTTGGAACGGTACCGCGAAGCCGCTGAGCATCTTCGGGAACTGGCTCGATCAAACCCGCAGCATCCCAAAGCGTGGTACGGCCTGGGTCGCGCTTATGAAGCTCTGTCGCAGGTGGCCTTTGAAGAGCTTGAGAAATCGACACGCGAGTCTCCCTACTGGATGGTCCTCGTGGGCGAGACTCTGGCGCGCCAGGGCAAACACTCCAATGCGTTCTTCTTCCTGCGCCGCGCTTTGGAAAAATCGCCGAATCTGCGAGGCGTGCACCAGGCCATCGCCGATATTTACCGGGTTACCGAACATTCCGAATGGGCGACGATTGAGGAGGAAAAGGAGCGCGCGATACCCGAACTCGACTGCTCAACGGAGAAACCTGAGTGTCTTTTCCAGAAGAAACGTTACCTGCCGGCAACCGAACTTGCGCGCGGGCAGAAGAGCGCCGAAGCGCTTTATTGGATGTCGCGGGCCTATAACCGCCTGGCCCTGGAGTCTTTCTCGCGTCTCGGCGAGCTTCCCGCTTCAGCGGAGCTGTTCAAACTCAAAGCGGGAATCTTGATCGACCAGCGGCGGTACCGTGAAGCGGCGGACTTGCTGCAAGAGGCGCTTCGCCTCTCCCCCAATGATTTCGATGCGAAAAAACAGCTCGCCGAAACGCTGTACCAAAGCCGTGATTACGCCGCGGCAAAGGCTCTCCTGAAAGAACTGCTTCGGGGTCAAGTCGATTCGGCTGAACTGAACTTCCTGTACGGTGACTGCGTGCTGCAGTCGCAGCGCGCTGACGAAGCGATTCCATATCTCGAGAAGGCTGTTACCCGCAATCCACGACTGCCGGCGGCTCAGGCGGCCCTTGGCCGCGCTTATTTGCAAGCGGGCAAGACCGGGGAGGCAATCCCCCACCTGAAAGCAGCTTTGAAGATCGACGACGACGGGAGCATGCACTATCAACTTTCCCGGGCCTACCAGAGTCTCGGCAAGATGGACCTGGCCCGCCAAACCCTTCAGCGCTACCAGGAAATCCAGAAGTCGGTCCGCTCCGAGGCCAAGAAAGCGGAGGAAGAGGTGCGCATCACGCCCCCTGGTCCCTGAAAGGGTTTTTCCAGCTCTAGGGCTCCCGGACTTCCAGAACCTGGTTAGGTTTGACGCCTGTGAGTCTCTGCTTTTTCCCGGAAGGCCATTTGATTTCTATGGTCGCGGCAGACGCCGCGCGCCCCAGCCCGAAGTGCACGCCATGGTAACTGGATGAAGCATAACCCACGCTGGTCGTCATCAGGTTGTACTGGCTTCCAACCTGCACTCGAGCTCCGATTCCGTCGCGATTACT
Organism: Acidobacteriota bacterium; assembly: GCA_036507075.1. GTDB lineage: Bacteria > Acidobacteriota > UBA6911 > JACQSX01 > JACQSX01 > DASXQR01. The sequence goes on from DASXQR010000146.1 coordinate 4,582, forward strand.
CTGGCTTCCGACTAATTTCAGAATGAGCCAGTGGTTTCGGCTCGGGCTGACATTCTGCCAGAGTTCCGCGGGTTCGCCCAAAGCCGTCACGACAATGTCCATTTTCCCATCGCTGTTGAAATCGGCGAAAGCGCTTCCCCTGTGGGCCCTTGCCTGCTGGAAGGACTCGCCCGCTTCCGGCGACACATCCTGGAACGTCCCGTCGCCCAGATTGGAAAAGATGCTGTTTGGCTGCTTGAACTGCGTCGGCTCGAACAAGTGGACAATGTCATTCACGTGCGAGTTGGCAGTGAAGAGATCCTTCCACCCGTCGTTGTTGAAATCAAACAGCCCGTTGCTCCACCCGCTGCGCGCCGCCGATAGAACCGCCATGCGACTGGAATGGGTCGCGTCGCGGAAGAAGCCCGACCCTTCGTTTCGGAACATAGGAAAGGTCTCTCCCGTCAAGGCAGTGACTGTGATATCGGGAAGGCCGTCGTTGTCGTAGTCGCGGAAATCGACACCCATGCTGGCTACCGGCTTTCCATGAACCAGCAGCGCGGCCCCGGTCGACAGTCCCGCTTCTTCAAAGGCACCGTCGCCACGGTTGCGGAAGAGAAAATTCGGCAGGTTGTCGTTGCTGACAAATGCGTCGATGCGCCCGTCGCCGTCATAGTCGGCAAAGGCTACGCTCATTCCCCGCCCTGCATGGTCCAGTATGCCGGCCTTCTCGGAGACGTCCTCGAAAGTTCCGTCGCCGCGATTGCGATAAAGAGTATTGGGAACGGGGTCGTAGTATTTCGGATGACAGTAAACGCGCAAATTCCGGTCGCGGTCTCCGCAGTAGCGATTAAAACCCACCCACCACTTTGCGTAATTGACAACGAAGAGGTCCAGCCGGCCGTCGTTGTCATAATCAAACCAGCCGGCCGCCACCGACCACTGATCGCTCTTGATGCCGGCCTGCCGGGTAACATTTCTGAAAGTTCCATCGCCGTTATTTTGAAACAGAGTGTTGTGGAATACCCCCGCCACGAAGATGTCGACATCACCGTCGTTATCGAAGTCGGCCACTGCCGTGCCCATCGAGTAACCTTCGCCCCGCACGCCGGCAGCTTCGGTGACATCGGTAAAGCGCATGCCGCCGTCGTTTCGGAAAAGTCGATTGAAGTATTTGGGCGAGTCTTTCTCAAGCGACGGAATCGACGCCCCGTTGGTGAAGTAAATGTCCGGCCGGCCGTCGCCATTGTAATCAAAAGCCGCCACACCGCCGGGCATCATCTCGATAATGTGCTTTTCAGGAGTGGGATGGTGTTCCAGGATGAAGTTGAGCCCGTTTGCGGCGACGTCGCGAAAGCGGATCGGATCAACCGGTTTGGGACCCTTCAGACCGGCACGGCTCGGCCCCTGCTGGGCCGCCGGCGCCGCCAGGACAAGAAAGACCCCCAGAATCAAACCAGCGACGCAATACCGAAAGCGCAAAAAATTCACTAAAAGCATCTGTTTCATCTGATCGATCCGTCTTAAACCGTGATAATCAGCGGCCAATTATTTTATGCGATAACAGGCCGCTGATTTGTGCGGAGCACGCCGATCGATCCGTTTTTAACCGTGATCATCAAGCGGCCAATCATTTTACGCGACAAACAGGCCGCAGATTTGCGCGGAGTACGCCCGCTCGATCCGTTTTTAACCGTGATAACCAGCGGCCAATCATTTTTACGTGACAACAGGCTGCAGATTTACGCTGAGTACGCGGATTGACCCTGATAAAATCGGGCTCTATGTTTCATCTGCGGCCCGCATACTTATTGACGATCGCGGCGCTACTTGTTTCCCCGGCATGGGCGTCACAGCTTCCCCGGCTGCCGCCTTTGGCATTGGAAAAATTCCCGCCCGCCGTTCGGCTCAAAGCCGATGAACTCTACAAACAGGTTCAGAAAGATCCAAAGAATCCCGATGCGGTCGGACAATTAGGCATGTTCCTGCACGCGTACGAGCAATATCAGTTCGCCGGGATCTGTTATGAGCGGGCCGCGACACTGAAGGCCGACTCTTTTCAATGGGCTTACTATCTGGGAACCGCGCACGCCAGGCTGGGAGAGCACAGACAAGCGGTGGAATCTTTCCGAAAAGCGCTCTCTTCAGATCCCCGTTATCTTCCCGCCTGGCTGGACCTTGCGGAATCTCTTCTGAAGCTGGGTCAGTTGGAGGAAAGCGGAGCCGTTTGCCGGGAGATTTTAAAGCAATATCCCGAGGCAGCGGCCGCTCACTACGGGTTGGGGCGCGCGAAAGCCGGTCGGGGAGATCTTCGCGGAGCCGTAGAAGATTATTTACAAGCCTGCAAACTGCTCCCCGGCTTCGGCGCCGCTCACTACGCTCTGGCGCTCGCTTACAGGGACCTCGGCGATTCTTCGAACGCCAAAGAGCACTTCTCCTTGTATGAACGGGACAAATTGGGATGGCCCTCGGTTGAGAACCCGCTGCTGGATGCGATTCAACAACTGAAGGGCGGTCCTCTCGATTACCTCAAGAGAGCAATTCAACTGGCCGGCGAGGGGCGCTATGAGGAATCGATTCGAGAACACAAGAAGGCTCTTGAGATGGATCCCAAACTTCTGCAGGCTCACGTGAATCTGTTGAACCTCTATGCGCGGCAGGGAAACCTGGAAGAAGCGGAGAAACATTACCGCGCCGCCATGGAAATCAACCCGAACCGCGCCGAAGTCCATTACGATTACGGCCTGCTTCTGCTGAACCGGGGCCGCGATTCCGAGGCTGCCGGCGCCTTTGAGCGCGCCGTGCAGATCAATCCCTTCTTCTCCCATGCCCACAATAACCTGGGCTTTATCTTGGAGCGCCAGGGACGGTTAAAAGACGCGATCGAGCACTACCGCAGCGCGATCGAAAACGACCCCAATTACCGGCTGGCGCGCTTCAACCTGGGCCGGGCGCTGGTTGGTTCCGGGAAGAATCAAGAAGCAATTGAGGAGTTTTCGAAGATTCTCACGCCTGAAGATGAAGACACGCCGCGCTTTATGTACGCCCTGGCGGCCGCCTACGTTCGTGCCGGTGATTTGGAAAAGGCTTTTGCTTACACCAAAGAAGCCAGGCGGCGAGCCGAGGCTCTCGGGCAGACAGCGCTTGCCGCCGCGATTGAAAAGGATTTGAAAAAACTAGAGCAGGCTCGGAATCCTCGTTGAAAGCGCAACTTCTTGTTCTCCCCTTCCTGCTGTTCCTTCCGGTTCTTAACAGCCAGACAACTGTCTCGAAAGGCAAAACCGAACTTTTCAAAGAGGCGGCCGCAGAAACAGGGCTGAGCTTCCGGCATTTCAACGGATCGACGGGCCAGTATTACCTGTGTGAGATTATGGGAGCCGGAGCCGCGCTCTTTGACTACGACGGAGACGGCGACCTCGATGTTTACCTGATACAGGGCGGCGTTCTCGACCGCAAAGCCGGCCCATCCAAGTCGCCGCGGCAATTCAGCGCCCGCTTGTTTCGGAATGAATTGAAGCCGAAAGGCAGGCTTCAGTTCACCGACGTCACTGCCCAGGCCGGCGTGGGACACCAGGGATACGGCATGGGGGCCGCGGTGGGCGACTACGACAATGATGGAGATCTGGACATGTACGTGACCAGCTTTGGGTCTAATGTGCTTTACCGCAACAACGGGGACGGGACATTTACCGATGTCACGCGGCAGGCGGGCGTCGATGACGCGCGTTGGAGTACGAGCGCCGCCTTTCTGGACTACGACCGCGACGGCGACCTGGATCTGTTTGTTACAAATTACATTGCCTTTACGGTGGCCAACAACAAGGTCTGCCACGATCCGGTCGGCGAGCGCGATTACTGCAGACCTTCGGCTTATGCACCGGTACCGGCCCGGCTCTTTCGCAATGAAGGAAACGGGAAGTTTGTCGACGTCACCGAAGCCGCGGGAATTTCCAAGGCGTACGGCCCGGGCCTGGGAGTGGTATGCGCGGACTTTAATGGCGACGGCTGGGTCGACATCTATGTCGCCAATGACGGCGCGGCCAACCTGTTGTGGATCAACAAAGGCAACGGGGCTTTCGAAGAGAGCGGCCTTCTGTCTGGCGCCGCTTACGCCGACGATGGAGTGGCGCGCGCGGGAATGGGAGTGGCTGCCGAAGACTTCGACAACGACAGCGACGAAGATCTGCTGGTGAGCAATCTGCGCCGGGAGGGAGCTACTCTGTTTCGGAATGGCGGCAACGGGCTTTTTTCAGATGCGAGCGCCCAGTTCGGGCTGGGACGGGCGACCTTTCTCTATACCGGTTTTGGTCTTGGCTGGTTCGATCTGGATAATGACGGCTATCTTGACTTGTTTGCCGCCAACGGCACAGTCAACATTCTGGAGGAGCTGCGCGGGACTCCTTTTCCCTATCACCAGAAAAACCAGCTTTTTCTCAACGTAGCGGGCCAGGAGTTTCGGGAAATCACCGACCAGGCCGGCCCTCCGCTGAAGCTTTCTGAAGTCAGCCGCGGCGCTGCGTTCGGAGATATCGACAATGACGGTGATGTTGATGTTCTGGTGACCAACAACAATGGACCGGCGCGTCTCCTGCTCAACCAGCTTAAATCGCCCAACCACTGGTTGAGCATCCGCCTGGAGGGAGTCAAGGATAACCGCTTTGGAATCGGGGCGCGTGTCGGTGTGCTCAGACATGGTCAGAAAATAATATGGCGGCGCGTCCACACCGACGGCAGCTATCTTTGCGCCAGTGACGTGCGGGTGCATTTCGGGCTGGGAAGGGATTCATCCCTTGAGGCGGTCATCGTCCAGTGGCCAAATGGCGAAGGGGAGATGTGGACAGGGATCGGCGCGGATAAATTTGTGACACTCCGCCAGAACTCAGGAAAGCCCTGGAAGCCATCGAGGTGATGACTTCGGACCCAGTCACCCGCATCAGCGACCGCACTGATTCTTGCCCGGCCCATAGTACCGCGATCCGTCAGGTCGCGGCGAGCCAGCCTGTCCATCAGCTACCGTAGTACCCGCGGTCCCTCAGGAGAGCGACAATGAGCCGCGTAGCGGCGCAAGAATTGTAGCCGAGGGCGTCAGCCCTCGGTCAGCATCGATTTGGAGCAAGAGCCGCGTAGCGGCGATAGAGCCGTTTGTGTGCTGCTCAGACACCACCTCAACACTCTGTCGCCGCTCGCGCGGCTTTGCCTGCCGAACTCGCCACCGAGGGCTGACGCCCTCGGCTACAACTCTCAACGCCGCTGCGCGGCTTAGCTGGTCATTCGACACTACTCCTGACGGCTCGCGGTACTGCTGGGTAGCAGGATGCTGGCGCGCGCCGCGATCTGACGGATCGCGGTACTGCTGGCGTATTGGTGGACGACACTTGCGGCGGCTGACGGATCGCGGTGGGGAGGATCTATCAGGTTGCACCAGGTTCACTCGGAGTCTGGTGACTCTGGGTGAACCCGGTGCGGTATTCGCAGGCTAGAAGTGCAGCTTCAATCCGAATCGAATGTAGCGTTCCGGCGCGTTCCCACTGGTGCCGGTGATCCACATGAACTGACTTGACGTTGCGGTGCCATTCGGATTGTTGAAATGAGGCGTGTTGGTCAGGTTGAAAAACTCCGACCGGAACTCAAGACCTAAATCCTCAGTCACCTTGAAGTTCCGGAAGATCGAAAAATCCAGATTGACCCAGGTCGGCCCGCGCAGGATGTTGCGACCGCTGTTTCCATAGCAGTTCAGATTGGTGCAACTGGTCCCAGGCACTCGGGTGATGGCCGCAAAGGCACTCCGATCATAGTACGGGTTCTGCACACCTATCCCGCCCAGCTTTTGCACATCCGACTTGACCTGATCGGCGGTCTGGGAGTTAGCCCTGTTATTAATCGGTGACCCGGAACCGACCGTGAAAGGCGTGTTCTGATTAGCCGAGAAGATCCCATTGAGCTGCCAACCTCCAATGACCTTGTCAGTAACACTACTACCACCCTTGCCGAAGGGCAGTTCGTATATCGTTGCCAACTGCAGCATGTGGGGACGATTGTAGCCGGCCTGAGCGCGGTTTCGCCCTATCAAGGCCGGATCGTTCCAGCCAACACCGGTCCATCCGTCATCATCGCTCATGTTAATGGCTCTGGAGTAAGTGTAGGCTCCCTTGACAAAAAAACCGTTGGCGTAATGGCGATTGATCGCCGCCTGCAAGGAGTGATAGTTCGAACTCAGCCAACCGTCCCAGAACCAGACGTCTGTTGTACTCTTGGGAAAGAGCTGGCGCCCCGAATTACCTCCTCCCGCGGGAGACCAGTTTATGTTGTTGTCGGCTAGCTGGTGAACCGTTTGCGTTCCGACGTAGCCAAACGATACGACAAAGTCCGCCGGAAATTTGCGCTCGTAAACCATGTTCCAGCTCTGGATGTATCCGCGGTGAATCTTGTCAGGGGGCATCGTCCTCTGCTGCACGAACGAAGGTAACGGAATGCGCGCGCCTGGACGGGAATCGGGCCCGGCGAAAAGCGGAATCCCCTGACTGATCGTGCGGAAGGGAATGAAAGAGTCCTGCGCATCAAAATCCGCTGCCACCGTCAGCGGATAAAAACCACGCAGCGGACGCGCAAAGGGAAGCGGATCGTAAGTAACGCCATAACCCGCTCGGAATACATTATTGTCGGATGCCCGGTACGCGAAACCTACGCGTGGAGCCAAAAGGGTCTTGCTCACGGAAATGTTGTTATCCAGGACCATCTCAAAAGTTTTCAGGTCCAGGAATTCCATCTTCCGATCGTCGCGCGTGACCAGCGGATAGTATTCATAACGCAAACCCGCGGTGACGGTCAGCTTGGGTGTCATTTGCCAACGATCCCGCAGATACCAGGCATGCTGCCACTCGTTGGCAGTCATCAACTCCCACTGGAGACTCTTTCCCATGCTGTTGGACAAGCCCAGAAGGTATGAGGCCCAACCATTCGCCTCGCGAGGGGAAGCGCCACCCTTAAGAGCGGTGGTGTTTTGGCTGAAAGCCAGAACTCCTCGGGGTCCCCGGCCGATTTCAGGCTGCCAATGATCGAGCATGTGCTTGACCAGGTCGTATCCGAATCTTATTTCGTGAGGACCCCTCGTCCAGCTAAAGTTATTGGCAACGGTCAAGCTGTTCTCGTTTCGGAAAAGTGGACTCCATCCATCTACTTGGCCCCAATCCGAAAAGCCAGCCACGCTGAACGTTGGCACGCCGGCGCAGCGGTTAACTCCTCCAACAATGCAGGCCCTGTCCTGGCCCGCAGCGGCGTTGGTGCCGGGGATCCCCAAAGTTTCCAAACCGAAGTTGCCTAGACCGATATCAGCCGTGAGCACTTGCTGATCCATGTCTGTAAATCCAAAATTGCCGTCTATCAGAAAGTTGGGCGATACGGTAAACGTATGACCGGCTCCGTACACTTTCACATCCGTCAAGCCTCTGCCGTCTCCACCGCCTCCGACCGCGCCGCCGCCTCCCTTGCCAAATGCCGCGGTCTTTGCCACCGTAGCATCCAACCAGCTAAACTTTCCCCAGATTCGATGCTTTTCAGACCGATACCAGTCGACTTTGGCGTCGTAATTGTGACGATCCATCGCCTCCACACCCGCCACTCCGAAGTTATTGGTTATTCCCGGAAGGTTCGGGAGCGGCAAGAGATCCTGCGTCTTTAAGGCCACCTGATTCAAACGGTTCTGCGGAATGACGTTATTGGGGAAAGCCTGGCGACCGGTGCCGTCGGCATTGCCCGTATTCGGATCGTAAATAATAGTTGACGGCAAACCAGCGGTGTTTCCGGGGAGGAAGGCGCTGAAATCTCCGCGGCGCTGGTCGGCGGTCGGCACAGTGAAATTTTGCGAACGCGCATAGCGCTGAAAGAGGCCTTCCCAGCCGCCGAAAAAGAACAGTTTGTTCTTGATGACGGGGCCGCCGACCGTGAAGCCATCAATATTGCGCTTGCCGCTCGGGACATCCGCTTTGCCGTCGCCGTCCGTGTCCAGAAAATTGAAGAAATTCCGCGCGTTTAACGCACTGTTCTCGTGATAACCGAAGATGGAACCGTGGAAACTATTGGTTCCCGATTTGGTCACCACGGTCAGGGCCGCGCCGCCGGCAAAACCCTGCTCCGCATCGAAATTATTTGTCGAGACATTCACCACCTCGATTGTCTCCTGCGGCGGAACATAGGCGCTGTGGTGAGGCAGCCAGATATTGACGCTCTGCGCTCCGTCAATGCGTGTGTTGTTGTTATTGCGCGCCGTTCCATTGACGTTGGTCGTCAGCGAACGACCGGGGGTGTCAGTGATTGCATTTTGAAACCCGACCGGCGTCGCGCCGGGAACCAGGTTAAGCAGAGCCTGATAGTTGCGATACCCGTTGCTCGGCAAGTCCGCGATGGCTTTGCTTTCCAGATTTGTTCGAACGTCGGTTGTGTCGGTTTGAAGCAGTGTGTGCTCTCCAGAGACTGTAACTGCCTGGCTGATCTCGCCGACCTGGAGGGTCACATTCCGTCGGGTCACGTTGCCTACTGTGATCTCGACAGTTTCATCTATAAATTCCTTAAAACCACCGAGGCTCGCCTTTAACCTGTACGTGCCTTTCGGCACATTGCGGATCAAATAGGCGCCGGTATCGTCCGTGACCGCCGACTGTGACAGGTTAGTTTCTTTATTGGTGACGCTGACTTCGACGCCAGGAACGACGGCGCCCGAGGAATCCACAACAATCCCTGCAATCGAGCCGTACAGTACCTGAGCGTAGGCACTGCGCGACGCCAGGAAACCAACGGCCAGCAGTAAAGCCAAAGCAAAGACAAAAACCGGTCTGTCTCTCTTAGTGAATAGCCCCATAAACCCTCCCAGATTTGGTGACTTGACGTATCACTGACAGAATTACTGCAAAGTTTTGCGATTTACGCTTGCACTTTCCGTACCAGTTTACTCCCCAGCAAATACTCCATCCTTTGATGATGTAACTTACTTATAATCTGATGTTTATCCTCTACCAAGTCATGCCAGAAAACAGGCGGCAGGCACAAACCTATTCGACGATTTGGATGTTCCCGGTGGCTCGATTCAACAATTTGAATTTAACACCACAAAGGCACCAAGGCACAAAGGTAACTTTGTGTTCTTTGTGTCTTTGTGGTGATTGACTCACCGCCCGAGTGCCAGCTTCTTTTCCTCGACAACCTGGAACTGTCTCGAGGCCTTTAAGCTCTTCTGGCTCGTGCGGTCCACCACTTCCACGCCGATCTCGTAACGACCGGGCGCCAAACCGTCCAAGCTGAGCCGCTTGACCAGCACCACTCTCCTGCCCGAGGAGAATTCCGTGGACTCGCCGTTCTCGTCTACGGCCGTTCTCAACAGCTCACCGTTCTTAAGCAGCTTGTAGGTCACGCGCAAGGATGGACTGAGAGTCGTCTGGTCCACGGCCGCTCCATAAACCTGCAGATAGACACCCAGCGGCATACGCTCGCTGAACAGGCTGTCGACGTTGGGACGAATTTTGACATCTCCCAGAACAAACATCTCTTCCTTCTCGGGAAGTTTTTCCAGCCGCTCGATGGCGTCCGAAAGAATCAAGGTGCTGCTGCTCAGTTTTTCTCCCGCGAACGCCGGAGGAAGGATGGCTTTCTGGACAACGCCCATTTTTCCGCTGTTCAGATCCTTCAAAACCAGGTCCACGCGGTAACTCATCTTCTGGTCGAGAAGCAGGATCTTCTGATAAATCGACGATTTTTGAATCCCGATCTCCAGCGTCTCTTTGCGATAAGTAGTCGTCAGATCATCATCGAATTCCATGATGATCCGGTTGGCTATGCTGGTGACCACGCCATAAACGGCGATGCGAGCCAGGTGCAGCTCGCCCTCCGTTTTGAAAGTGAGATTCTTGTTTCGCACTCGAATTGTCAGAGGAACCAGGACCTGGCTGTCGCTTAACCTGAAATACTGCTCCTGACACTCAAAGGGAAGATTCTGATAGGAGAGATTGACTTTGACCACCTGCCTTAGATCATCGTACTTGAGCGGCTTGGGGGCCTGAGCCTTGGCGATCAGTTCGTATCTTGCAAAAGGGACGTCATTGACCCGGCTGTACCACAAGTTCGGGTTCACGCCGTGTCCGCCTGCCGCGGGGGTCAGCTCCGGCCGGTCCGCCCGAGTGGCAAGCCCGGTCTGCTCGGCCAGCGTTTTGCCTGCGCCGGGAAACTGGAGCAGCGCGTCCTTTTCCCAGGGGAAGACAGCCAGTTGATATTTGCCGGTGAAGGTCGAATCGACGAACTCCAGAATCACGTCTGATCCGATCCCTTCAATATACTTGTAGCGCCACCTTTCGAACGGATAGGTGGACGTGGTGCCTCCGCCTTCCCTCATTTCCCGTTGATAGAAGCCGCCGCTGGGGCGCGACTCCATCGAATCGGGCGGGCCGTGAATGATGTATATCCTTCCCCGGTCCGTCATCCAGCCCCGGTCGCCGCTGGCGAAGTGCTCATTGGCATAGGCGATGCGCCGGTAATGCTCTTCTTTGAATTCGTTGTTGGCGGTGCGTGGATCCGGATCGCGCCTGTACCAGAACTGCTCGATGAATTGTTCTTTCTCGTCAGACGTGGTCAGCTTCTCAAAAACGCCGCGCTCTTCCTCGGTGATGATGTAGACGACGTCTTCCTTGAGCCACTTCTTGAAGTAGTCCTTTTCAATCTCGCGTTGAGCGGCCGAAGGATCTTTCTTCTGCGCAAGGCCGGGCGCCACTGCAAGCAGGAGAATCAGCGAAGTTGTGAGCGTCCGTTTCCAATCCATAAGCGAAGCTCCCTGCGATTCTAGCAGACCCGAAGCACGGCGAAAAACGTTTAAACCACAAAGACATGAGCAACCCCAACCTTCGCGCTTTCGCGCCTTGACGGTTCCGGCCCTTTTTGGATGGTTCTGAAAAATCCGAGGATCAGTCATGAGATCAAATCGCCGCACCTTTGTCTCTTTTGTTGCCTGCAAGCATGGCGGCACTGCCGGCTGCCGGAAAGGGCTATACCATGGCGGAAATCGATCGAAAGACATCCCGCGGAGTAAAAGCGCGCGAATCACACGAATTCATTAAAGGATATTTCGTGTAATTCGTGAAATTCGCGTAATTCGTGCGCAATTACCGCTTCTTGACCCAAATAGGACTTGACCACGCCATCGCGATTCTGTCGCGAATGAAGCCGGCTTGGCGCAGGCGCGCGTAGTATATGGAGTCTTCGCGAAATGCTTCGTCTGTGCCTTCCCATTGGAAATCAAGTTTCCCCGGTTTAAAGGAATAGATCACCCGGAATTTTTTGTCCGACGCGCTGTACCGCAGGATTTCCGCCAGTTCGACGGTGGCCGTCCCGTGGGCTTCCAGCTTCAGGCGCACCGGACCTTGCGCAGTGACCTGCCGTCCCATCGGGGTCGTGTTGATTGAAAAATCGAGAAGGATGCGCGCGCCCGTGGTGCCGTACGTTCGACGTTCATAGAGCGCATCGAAAATCTCCTCTCGAGTCAGGCCGCTCGCCGCTACTGCGGCAAGTCCCCAGTGTGGCTGGCCCGGATGGGCACGATGATCGTCCGAAGCAGCGATGGTACTCAATATCAGGCCGCGCATCCATACATCCTGGGCGAACTTGGGCCCGGGAGAGGAGCTTGCCGGACCGGTAAAAAGACTCTGTTCGAAAGCCAGGGCGTGGATCGGATCGTAGGCTTCGCTCAAGCCATGTCCCGAGTAAATTTCGAAATTCCTTCTCAGTTCGGGGTCGTGATAGCTAAAGTCCACCACTGGTGGCATCTTCCCCGTGTGGTGAGGAATCGTCAGCGCCTGTCCGGCTGTAAGGGCCTTCCACAATTCCGGAAGTGTAACCGCTTCCGAAGACAGCAGCGGGCCGGGCCTGCCGCGAAAGAAGACGTTGTGGTGGCCGTAAGGGGAACCGAAGGATGCTTCGTAGGCATGAATGGTGACGAACTGTTTCGGCTGATAATACCGGTCAGTCAGTTGGACGTATTCATCCCAGACGTGCTTGCCCAGCCCTTGAGTGAAGCCGCCTCTTGCAATTCGACTATGGTCAGTCATGGCATAAAATTCAAGCCCGGAAATATCGCGCGCGTATTCGAAGTTTCCCTCTCCTACGCCGTCCCAACTGTACCTGGTGTGAGAGTGAAGGTCGCCCCAGTAGATTTTTAGCGGCGGTTCCTGCGCAAATACTTTCATCGGATTGCTGACCGTTCGCAGTCCGCTCTTCATGCCCGACGCAGCAATTCGAATCACACCTTCACGCGCGGGAACGACTGTCACGGTCTGCCACGGTTGGCTCTTGCTGAAAGGGATCCTTGAAGGTCCGCTGACCTTGTCTTGATCCATCTGGAGGATGATTTCATCGTCGAAATCGCGCGCGGGATTACTGTTGGCGTCAACCACAGACAGTCGCAACTGCGCGGGCCGTCCCATCACGAGATTCGATGGACCGATCACCATCAACTCGGTTGCGGGGCCGCCATAAGCGACGATAGTTGGCCGATCCGGCAGCAGCTTGAAATCGGCTGCGCCCTCCGTGTTGAGCGCCACCAGAACAGGCTCCGGGCGCGTGCTGATGATGGCAGCCTCCATTCCGCGGCTTCCTTGCGACGTATCGCCATAAATTACCGAGAGAGTGTCTCCCTCCTTCAACGCCCCTTCCAGGACCTCGACTCGAACGACAAACACATAGCGCTCGAATCGTCCGTCCAGACTTCTGCGCGGAGCTTTGACCAGCCATTCCGCGCGTTCCGGCTCCGATTCGACGATTGTCTTGAGGCGCACGTCGCCGCGCGATGCGCGGGCGGAAACGAAATGATCGGCGGCCGGATCGGTCGCCTGCAATCGCTTGGCAGAGTTGCGAATGCCGGAATGCCAGGAATCCGGCAGTTGCGTGCGAATCCCGCCGCCTTTCTTTATGCCATCCGGCCCGACGTGATATGTCACCGTCCAACTGCCGAACTGGCCCGCCACCGCATGATTTGGAGTGATTGTCACGCGCTCGGAATTCAGCCGCTGGCGCGAGGCCAGATCAGAGAAGAGTGAAGCCGCGACCAGCCAAAGAACAATTTGCCTGCCCAGCGCTCTCGATGCGTTTTCCATGATGAGGTTATATCCTTATTATGGGACATTTCAGTAGTGGATAGACGGCGTGAGGGCCGTCTCAGCTTGGCAGTACATTGGACAGAGAGACGGCCCTCAGGCCGTCTCCCGGCGCTGCTAAGCGGCGTTCAGTACCGCGATCCGTAAAGGTCGCGGCGCGCCAGGCTGACGAGTCACTTTTTCCACCGCCATTTGAGGCTCGCCATTCTGGCTCGCCGCAAGCTGGTGGATCGGTACTGCGGCTGGCTTGGCGAGAGCTGGCCCCTTCCTTCCACTCCAAACCTTGACACCCGCTGGCAACCACGTCGTTCTATAATTGGACCGCTCAAACCAGGGGAGGCGTTCTCGTTTATCGGTCTCAGGGGTCGTTGCGCCCGCGCCGCAGGCCGTAGAGGTTTTGAAAATAAGGAGGACCGGTCATGAATTCAACTCGTCGCACTTTCGTCTCTTCTTTGTTGCCAGTAAGCATGGCGGCGCTGCCGGCTGCCAGAAAGGGCTACAGCATGGCGGAAATAGATCGAAAGGCATCCCGCGGCGTAAAAGCGGCGAAGCTTTCCAAGCCTGACCTTCCTACACCGGCGCTGCTGGTCGATCTGGATGTTTTTGAAGCCAACATCAAAAAAATGGCTGCGCATGCTCGGGCGGCGGGCAAAAATCTCCGGCCTCACGCCAAGACGCACAAATCGGCGGAAGCGGCGCGACGCCAGCAGGCCGCCGGAGCCATCGGCGTGTGCGTCGCAACTGTTCCGGAGGCCGAAGTGATGGTCCGCGGAGGAATTCGAGGAGTGCTGCTTACCTCGCCCATCATGACCGCGGGAAAGATGGAACGGATGGTGCGACTGGCAGGTGAGGAACCCGCCTTGATTGTGGCAGTCGATCATCCGCGCCAGGTTGAACTCTACCAGGCTGCCGCTGCTGCCGCGCGCCGCCGGCTGAACGTGGTGGTCGATCTCAGCGTGGGAGACGGCCGAACAGGCGCAGCCTCGGTAGAGTCGGCGCTGGATCTGGCAAAGCTTGTAGACAAGAGCGGGAACCTGAAGCTTCGAGGGGCCGAGGCATATTCCGGACGCTCTTCACACACGGTTGGATTTGAGAAACGTCGGGCTTATTCTCACGAGGTCATGGCCGCAGCCTTGAACCTTCGTGAACGGCTGCGAACCACCGGCCTGCCGGCCGACGTCCTTTCCGGCGGAAGCACGGGCACCTACAACATCGACACGGAGCTGGACGGCATAACCGAGCTGCAGGTTGGCTCCTACATTTTCATGGATGTTGATTACCGCCGTATCGGCGGCAAAAGCGGCGAGCACTACGAAGACTTTGCACCGTCCTTGTCGGTGCTGGCGACGGTGGTGAGTGCCAATCAGAAAACTCATGTAACCCTGGATGCGGGTGTGAAGGCTTTTTCAACCGACCGGCAGTTTGGACCCGTCGCCAGGGACATTCAGGGCGTCAGCTATGGGTGGGGCGGAGATGAATTCGGAATTCTCAGACTGGAAAATCCATCGCGCGAAGTGAAACTGGGAGACCGCCTCGAATTCATCGTCCCGCACTGCGATCCGACCGTAAACCTCTACGACCGAATTTACGCCTGCCGCGGCGACCAGGTTGAAGAAATCTGGTCGGTCATGGACCGCTGGCGCGAAGCGAAATCCTAGCGGCTCTATTTGCCGCCGCGGATTTACGCAGACTGCACGGATTTAATGGCCTCAGTTCGCGTAAACCCCCGGGGGCCGCAGGTTGGCGCGAATCATGCGGATCTTATCCGCCGCAGATTGACGCGAATCAGGCGGATCTTGTCTGCCGCAGATTGACGCGGATCAGGCGGATCTTGTCTGCTAAACTTGCTCTCTCCCGGCCGGGGCGCTTAGCTCAGTTGGTCAGAGCGCCTGCCTTACAGCCGCAACAAAAAACCCTCACCGCAGAGACACGGGTCGTGAGAAGATCTGTTCGAGCTGCGCGCGCCGCCCCCAATGTCCTATAATTTCTTGTCGAAGTGCACTACCGGAATCGCATGCTCCTCGGCATATTTGTCTAACCTTTTCCGCGGATGTATGGTTTTCTGAAACCCGCGTCTGGGAAGCGAAGTGGAGGGGGAAATGCAACAGTATATGAAATCGGCACTGATGTGCGTTTTTCTACTGGTAGCCATCGCAGCGCCGGTCTTCCCACAGAGCGGGAATGGAAGCGTCCGCGGCACCATTCGGGACCAGGCAGACGCCGTGGTCCCCGGCGTGAAAGTCAGGTTGACCAACACGGCCACCAACGTGTCTTCGGACACGATCAGCAATGAGACGGGTTTTTACGTCTTCCCCGTGGTAATTCCAGGGACTTACAAGCTAGTCATGGAGGCGTCCGGCTTAACCAAGCTCCAGGCCCAGCTCACTGTTCAGACGGCGCAGTCGACCACGCTCGATGCCCAGTTGAAAGTGGCCACTGAAGCCACGGTCGTGACAGTGGAGAGCAGGGCGCCGCTGGTGTCGGCGGATACAACTTCACTCGGAAACGTCCTCGAGCGCCGGAGAATCGAGCAGTTGCCGATCAACGGGCGCAACATCGCCAACCTGCTGATCCTCATCCCAGGCATGGAAAGCAATTCGCGGGCTTACGGTATCCGGCGCGGCGCACACGACTTCTTCTTCGATGGCGCGGCCCTCACGGATGCGCTCGACGGCGCAGGGACGGTAACGCGGCCGCCCGGCCTCGACACAGTCGAAGAGTTCAAGGTGGAGAATAACAGTTCTTCGGCCAAGTATTCCCGTGTAACCTCGGTCATCGTGACCAGCCGCAGCGGCACCAACCAATTCCATGGCTCCCTCTTCGAGACTCACCGCAACAATGCGCTGGGCAAGGCACGCACACGAACAGACCCGTCAACGCTTCCTCCTCTAATTCGGAACGAGTATGGCGCCAGCGGCGGCGGACCTGTCTTTCTTCCCAAGCTCTACGACGGCCGCAACAGGACGTTCTGGTTCGCTGCTTTCGAGGGTTCCAGATTCCGCAGAAAGGCGAGCCGCCTGTTCACCGTGCCTACGGACGCGATGCGCAACGGCGACTTCAGCGATCTCCGCGACGCGCAGGGCCGCCTGATCAACCTGTACGATCCGAACACCACCGACCCAACGACCTGGGCACGGCAGCAGTTCAACTATGGCGGTAAGCTGAACGCGATCGATCCCGCCAGAATGAGCCCGCTGGCCAAGTACATATTTAGCGTGATTCCCCGGGCCAATCTGCCGAACGTCAACCCGCTGGTAGCGCCCAACTATCTCGGCTTCAACACCTTCCTCACCAACGATGCCACCACGACGGTTCGTGTGGATCATAGGTTGACCCAGTCGGACCAAATTTACGGCCGGGTCACCCGCGGCACTTCATACCGCGATGACCACAGTACGGATGTGCCACCCATGCTCGATCACGTGGCCAACTATGTGCAGCAGCCCTTCAGCAATCTGAGCATAGCGGTGAACTGGGTACATACGTTTGGTCCCGCCTTCTTCAATGAAGTGTCTCTGAGCGGCTCTCGCGAGCGCGGTTATATAGTTTCCGGCGATCCCACGCGGGATTATGCGGCGGAACTAGGACTGCCAAACCCTACCGGCGAGCACGCCTTCCCAGTTCTGGGCACACTCAATTTAGGAGCCGCGGGCAACTATTTTCAACCGATCAATTACCGAGCGCGGTTCTTCAACTTTTTCATCCTCGACGACAATGCCACTCTCGTTCGTGGCAAGCACGAATTCCAGTTCGGCTTTCATGCACGCCTGGACCAGTTGACCACGCTGCCGCAGCAGCAGCAGACTGCCGGCCTGATCCAGTTTGACACGCAGTCGACATCTCTTTACAATCCCACATCGTCGCGCACGGCCCCACTTGCGCAGCCTCTTACCGGCCATAATCTCGCCAACATGTTTCTGGGTGTGTCGCGCTACGCGTATCGCGTGGCGAAGGGGAAGTACTACACGCGCCAGTGGGAGCACGCATTCTATTTCCAGGACAACATCAGGGTCACTCCACGGCTGAAGCTTTACCTGGGATTGCGCTGGCAGATCTCGCCATTCCTTGGCGAGAAAAACAGCGTCATGTCAACCTTCGATCCGCAACGAAAAGCCATTGTCTTTGGCCAGGACCTGGATACGCTCACGCGGCTCGGAACGCTCATTCCTTCAGTCTTGAATCGCTTCCAGCAGCTAGGCGTGAAATTCATCACCTGGAAAGAGGCCGGCCTCCCGCAGAAGCTGGGATACGACAACTGGCACGATATTGGCCCCCACTTGGGCGCGGCATACCGGATCGGGTCCGGTAAACCTGAATTCCTGATACGAGCCGGATATCAGCTCTCTTATCACCCGCTGCCGGTCTACGGCTGGAGCGACAGGTTCCGCGCTAACACGCCGTTCAGCGCCGTTTTCGAAAACAATCCCAACTCCGCGGCGTTGTCGCCCGACGGCATTTCAAACTACCTGCTTCGGACGGCGCCCACAGTCATCGCGGGACGTAACAGCAGAGACGCCATTCAACTGGCGAATCCGACAGGACTCGTCGCCGGTTCAGCCGAGGCGTACTACTGGAACCCGAATTACCCAACCTCGCGTGTTCACGACTGGAACGTCACGCTCGAGAAACAATTCATGAGGGACACTGTGGTCCGCGCATCCATGGTGGGAAACCACGCCCGGTATCAGGACATGTATGTGGATTACAACGCAGGAATGCCCGCCTACATCTGGTATGTGACGCAACGCCGTCCGCTACCAACCGGGCCTCTGGCCGGGGTTCTGACGCGCCCTTTTGACCAGACGGTTTACGGACCGATCCAGGAGTTCGGGAAATTCGGCTGGGGCAACTATAGCGGCGCCCGCCTCGAACTCGAGCGCCGTTACAGCAAAGGTGTCGGGTTTCAGGTGTTCTACGTCGTCGGCAACACTCTCAGCACGCTCACAGGAGGCACGGGTGGCTGGGACGGCGGCCAGATGCTTCACACGAACCAGTTTCTGCCAGGAGCGGTGCCCACCGACCTGGAGGATCGCGCGCGGCTCCTGCATTACAAGCGCGATGACACCTCGCCGAAGCACCGGTTGCGCTGGAATTGGATCGTCGACCTTCCATTCGGCAAAGGCAGATGGCTTGGCCACAACTCCGGCGGGATCGTCAACAAATTCATAAGCGGTTGGCAGCTCGCCGGCTCTGGCACCGTGCGCAGCAACTACTTCGCGCTGCCGACCAGCATTTATCCGGCTGGCGGCAATCCGATCGAGGTCTATGGCAAGAAGTACAAGATTCAGGACTGCCGGAGCGGCACGTGCTTTCCGGGCTACCTCTGGTGGAACGGCTATATCCCCGCCAACCAGATCAACAGCGTCGACGCGCAGGGGCGGCCGAACGGGATTATGGGCGTCCCTGACAACTACAAGCCCGCCGGAAAGCCGCTGATTCCATGGGGCACGACCACAGCACCGGAGAACTTCCCCTCCGGCGCGACCCTGTCGCAATTCTGGGACACAAATACGGTGTGGCTTCGCCTCGACAACGGCACGACCCAGCAGGTGACCTTCAATGACAACATGCATCCGTGGAGGAATCAGTACATGCCCGGCGTCTGGGAGTTTGGTCAAGACGTGTCTCTGTTCAAGGAGGTACAGATTCGAGAAGCGCTGCGAGTCAGGCTGAATATCGATGCATTCAACGTATTTAACAACCCGGGCATCCCCATAGGTGTCGGTTCAAACGGCCTTGTGAGCACACGTGAGTCCCGCAAGGCTTCCCGGGAGCTGCAGTTCACACTGCGTGTGACTTGGTAGGCCGGGAGCCCGCTCTACGAGCGCGTGAAGCTCCTTACACATTGCCACGAGCACGGATCTATGCGCGGCCGCCGATTCACGCAGTTTACACAGATCTAACGGCCTCAATTCACGCAAACCCGCGGGGCCGCAGATGCGCGCGGATCTGGCGGATTTTGTCCGTCTAATTGGTGCAAATCGGCGGCTGAAACCTTAACATTCACCGGCTTAGCCTGTTAGACTTGCTCCCTCCCTGTCGGGGCGCTTAGCTCAGTTGGTCAGAGCGCCTGCCTTACAAGCAGGAGGTCGGTGGTTCGAGCCCACCAGCGCCCACCAATGTTTTCAATGGTTTACGGCCATTTTCTGACTGCCTGGAAATGCCATTGTAGTCATTTTGGTAGATAGTACTTTCCTCGGAGTTTTTCTGAAACGCTCTCATCGAAGCACTCGCCGATGAATTGCAAAGGGACGTGATTTTCAATTTGAATTGCAGCGATTTTTGTCGTGGAGTCCGAACTATAATGATGAACCGCAACCCAAGAGTCGCTACCATCTACGTTTTTAGTACCATCGCTACGAAGGAGGTCGTTTTTGTACCATCGCAGTTCAAAGATAACCTCGGACTTTTGTTTACAAGTGCGGTGCTATACTACGATAAACATAGCAAACCAATCGGCTGTTCGCGTGCTGGAAATGCGTCGTTCCCTGAACCGCGTTCAGTGACAATAAGGAGGACTAATGTCAGATACCGGTCGAATTCCGCATGTGGACGATGTTGCGCCTGTTTCGGATGCCGACGATGCGATATTTGCCGAACTCCGTGATGTGCTGACTCGTCACAGGGCACTTAATAGGTTCGGCGTAACTTTATTGCACGAGCATTTTGATGTCGCCGACGATGAAATCTTGGTGGAAACCTGCGACCCGGACACGCGGACCCTCGTTACGCGACCCATAAAGAAGGCGGGTCTCGCGGACGAGCAATTGCTGGAGACGAATTGGAGTCTTCGCGTGACGGACGAAATTGGGGCGAGTTCTGGTCTTGGAACTGGCCGGAAGCCTATCAAAACTTGCCGTGCAGTATGTCAGCCAGTTCGTGGCAAAGGGCATTCGCGCGTGCATTATCCAGTTTAAGTGCCTCCTCCGGGCCCAGACGAGGATAATTGGCTACAACAAGAGCGGTCTTGGCCGGACGCGGCAAAAGGCTTTATGCGTTGTCAGAGTTGCACGGCTAGCCGAAGGACGCGGCGGCTGTCTAATCAGTCAGACATAGAGGCCGAGGGCATACTATGAACTCGCATAGTAGGAAAGCGCGTTGAGTGGCCCGCTCAGGAATTGGATGACTCGGTGCAAATTGCCTAAGTCATTCCGCAGGTCATGATAGATTCCGGTTTCGGTCCCCGAGATTATTGAGTTCCACGCCAGCGGATGGTATCGCGTCAAATTGCTGCTCGCGAACATTGAAAGAAAGATGAGAAGTATCTCCGCTGTGGCCTCGAGCGTGTCAAGACCTGATGTCACGCCTCGCCTCTCAAGCTCCTGCACCGTCGTCCCGCATAAGTCGGCCCTGTCGCAGTTAAGAAGCTCAAGCAGTGTGATATTGGGCGCATTGAGATAGGAGAATCCGGAGGTGTTGGTGAACGTGTGGATCGCTTTGAGGTCGTCCAGCCAAACTGCGAATGGTATCTGGCGCATCGACGCACCATCTTTTAGTTCAAGGTACGTGATGATGCTGCTGAATGGCGATGGATATCCGAAAATCGTCAAAAGATCCACAAGACGCTGAAATCCGCCAGCCTTTCCGATCGCAACTTTGTAACACTTATCTATCGACTCCGGATCGATTGTTGCTGCTACGCAGGAAAACGTAAGCCCGTGGTGAAATTTGGGATTTTCCCACATCAGAAACATCTGGGTAAAAAACGAGACTGCCAGTTTTGCTGAATAGTAAGTAAGAATTGGATTGGCTAGTTCGCCAGCCCCGGCAGCAAGTCTCGCAAATGTCCGTGCATTTCGTAGGTACGTGGAAGTCTCGAGCGCGGCTTGCTTAAGCTTTCCTGACTCGCAATTTACAGGCTGGGGAATGTCGCGATTCATCAGGCCTCGCTTTGCCGCTGCGAAGCTGCTCGCGACTTGCTCGAAGCACCGTTGGTTGTACAATTTACAGTTTTGTGCCACTAAATCCTCGGTGATCTTTGGTATCTCGAATCTTTCCAGATGACCGTAGGGATCTAACGAAGACTGGATGGACGTGACGTCGAGCGGGTCGAGCCTGAATCGTCCGTGTTCCGGTTTGCGAGGCATGGACTCCTTTTTATGACATTTCATTTCGAGCCGAATTGTCTTGAACTGGCCGGCTCTTCCGAATGACTGGGTTTGCAACGCCGTCTCAGTTTAGCTTGACAAGAACAAGGGCAATAGCCAAATCGCCTCACGAGCCCGCGCACCATGTTTGCATTGCAATCCGTGAGTTGGTTTGCTGTCTGCGCCGTAGTCACGGTCGTGAGCACCCGAAGTTAGGGCATCCAAGTTCGACGTGTGTCCGACCTGAAGGCCTCGGTCGCCAGAAAGTAGGGAGTACGAGGTTTTTGGTATTGACAATCTGTAAATAGGAGTATATACACTGATTTACATGAGGGCTGCGCAGAAAAAATCAGCGCGGCGAAAGCCAAATAGGAAGGGGCAACCGCTCCTGATCTACTTCAGTTCTGAGCAAGCGGAGCGTCTTAGCACCCTTAGTAAAGAACGCCTCGTGCCGAAAGCGAGTGTCGTGCGCTTCGCAGTGGATAAGCTCTTCAGGGAACTCGAGGCGCAGCAGCTCGAACTTCCATTGGGCCTATGAAACCAAAATTGACGCAGGGACTCAAATCCAATGATTCTCACCCGCTGCCAAAGTTCTCTTTTTCAGGGCATGAAACGTTTGTCTTCCGTCATGGATGGCTCAAGAAAGCCTACGATGGCATTCAGGAGGACCAGAGGATATTTACTCGTGATGAGGCGCTAATTGTGCTCGGGGTTGGAAAGAATATGGTCCGGTCGATCCGCCACTGGGCGCTTGCGACTTGCATCCTGGAAGAGGAGCCTGGAACGCGAGGAATGTCACTCCAACCCACCAAATTTGGAGAATTTCTGTTCGGCAAGCACGACCCCTATCTTGAAGATTTAGCTTCGCTATGGCTGCTTCACTGGAAGATCAGCACAAACCTATTGCGTTGCACTACTTGGGCATGGGCACTCAACATGCCGACCACCAAGTTCACCAGGGAGTCGCTCCTTGCGCACTTCCAGGAAGTACTCGCATCCCGTACCGACGGCAGAATCAGTGAGCATACGCTGCGCCGCGATATTGACTGCTTTCTTCGAACGTACGTCTCGTCGAAGGTCCAGCACTCTACGATCTTGGAGGACTCTCTCGATTGCCCGTTAGTAGAGCTGCGTCTTATTGTCGAGAGATCCCCTGGAGATTTCGAATTCCGAAGAGGGCAACAAGACGGACTCCCGTTTGCGATCTTCCTTTACGCTCTCCTCGATTTTTGGGAGCGCACAGCATCAGGGCGAGAAAGCCTCGCCTTCTCCGAAATAGCCTACACAACCAACAGCCCTGGAATCATTTTTAAGCTCGATGAGAACAGCTTAACGCTCTATCTTGAGCAAGTAGAGGAAACTTCAGCAGGGGCGCTGCTGTATACAGAAACCGCGGGGATTCAGCAGGTATACCGACGGCATGCGATCGATGGCGTCGGTCTCCTCTCCAGGTACTACGAGCATTCCAATCCCATTGTACAAGGAGTATAGCCTTTAACCATGCGGCTCGCCGATGTCATTAGCGTAACCCCCCGATTCACACGAGCCATTAACCTGGAGCGTGATGCAAATGACCCCGATGCCCTCGACGGCTATATCATCACAAGTACTGCCGAAATGGTATTGGGCCGCATTGCTGCCACACTGGAAGCACGCGCGATCGAGCACCGAGCTTGGACACTCACAGGTCCGTATGGGTCAGGCAAATCAGCGTTCGCTCTCTATCTTGCGAACCTCTTAGGGCCGAACCAATCCGTTAGTGCCCGCAAGGCACGGGCTTTGTTGCGCACGCACAATCCTTCGCTTGCCCACGTCTTTCGCTTACGACGAGAAGGGTTTTGTCCAGTACTGGTAACTGGAGCCTCGGAACCACTCGCCCCAGCACTACTGCGAGCTTGTGTACGCGATGTTAAGCGATACTGCCACGCTGGTCGCCCTCCAACAATTTTGCGTGAGCTCGACACACTCGCGGCACAGGCAGCAGAGGATCAGCCCCTCGGCTCAAGAACTGCAGCCTCGCTAGTCGAGTTGGCCGAATGGCTTCGAACCGCAAGGCGATCACGAGGTCTCGCCATTATCATCGACGAGCTTGGGAAATTCCTAGAGTTCACTGCGATGAACCCAATAGCTGGTGACATTTACGTTCTTCAACAGCTTGCTGAAGCAACGGCACGCTTTAACGAAGCTGGGTTAATAGTCGTGACTGTGCTCCACCAGGCTTTTGAGGAGTATGCGCGAGGGTTACGGACCACTGTCCGTGACGAATGGGCTAAAGTACAAGGACGATTTGAGGACGTTGCATTCCAAGAGCCTCCAGAAGAAGTTTTGGGTCTTCTTGCTCATGCAATTCAGCATACCCACAGCAGGACGAATAGGGCGCTCCAGCAAGAGGCGCGCAGAATTGCGGAACAATCATCAGCGCTTGGCCTTGTACCAGCGGGGATGCAACGTCGCGACTTCATCGAGACCCTAAGTCGGTGTGCCCCACTCCACCCACTCGCGGCAATCAGCCTAGCACGTTTGTGTAGAAAATTCGGACAGCACCATCGATCTTTATTTACTTTCCTCACATCCCGAGACCCAGCGGGGTTTTCAGAATTCTTGCGGCTACAGTGGGAAGAAAACGCACGACCTTTTTACCGCCTCCCTATGCTTTTCGACTACGCGATTGAAGCATTTGGCACCACCCCAACACGTGGCGAAACTATCGCGCGATGGTCTGAAGTCGAACAGGCTTTAGATCGAACGCACCGCAACTCCTGGACAGAGATCGAAATTATCAAGACAGTCGGCCTGTTGAGCACAATCGGTGTAACAGGAGGCCTTCGACCTTCACGAGATATCCTCACCCTCGCATTGGGCGAGCCAGCAACCACTATTGAGAAGGCCTGCCAACGCCTCACACGCCAATCGGTTCTGATTTACCGGCGGCACGCTCAGGCATTCGCACTTTGGCAGGGAAGCGATATTGATATCGACGCGAGACTCCAGGATGCGCGCCGAAAACTTCCGCCGCAAACTAGCCTTGCTGCGAAAATTGCGGAATTGTGGCTGCCACGGCCAATTGTAGCGAAGCGTCACTCGTTCCAGTCGGGCACTCTCCGCTACTTCTCTATGCGGTTTGCTGACTCCATCACATTTTCTAAGGTGCTGGAGCGACCTGATGACGCCGATGGTCTGCTCATCTACTGCCTACCGAACAATCAGGCTGAACGCGAAATGCTCCTGGAATTGGCACAGTCATCCTTTGTGCGTGACCGTCTCGACGTCCTTGTGGCTATTCCAGGGTCGTGTGATGCTCTCAACGAAGCGGTGACTGAGTTGGAGAGGATCTGCTGGGTAGAACTGAACACACCGGAATTGCAAGGCGATGCAGTCGCTCGTCGCGAGATTCGAGCACGAATAGCTGCTGCCAAGGAACGTGTTTCAATCGAACTTCAGCAACTCTTCGGACCCACCGAGAGGGGGAGAACTCAATGGTACCATCGCGGTCTCCTACAGACGCTTACGACGCCTCGATCGCTATCGGTGTTCCTCTCTAGTATCTGCGATGTGGTTTATCCTCACACTCCTCGCTTACATAACGAACTACTCAATCGCCGTACGCTCTCCTCTGCAGCCGCTGCAGCGCGGCGTAACCTGCTATCGGCGATGCTCACTCGAGCCGGAGAAGCACAGCTAGGGATCAGCGGCACTCCGCCAGAGAAGAGCATGTACGCCTCGGTTCTCGCAGCCACTGGCATTCATCGTCAAGAGTCCCTGCGCTACGCATTTGGACCTCCATCACCCGCGAGTAGCCTTACTCCAGTGTGGCAGACTATCGAGGAGTTCTTTCGTACTTGTGAGCTCCGCCGCCGTGGCGTAGGCGAGTTGTTCGAGGTATTACAGAAGCCACCGTTTGGATTGAAAATAGGAGTCATTCCGGTGCTGTTTTGCGCGGCGCTTCTTGTGCACGATAACGAAATTGCCCTTTATGAAGACCACGCGTTCATTCCCGAACTTACCCCGGACACTTTCGAGCGTCTGGTGCGCTCTGCGGATAAATTTGAGCTCCGACGTTTTCAGGTAATCGGTGTCCGACGAGAAGTGTTTCGAAAGTTATCAGGCCTTCTTAGCAACACAGAACAAGGCCGCGGTGAGCACCTCATCAGTGTTGTTCGACCATTGTACCGCTTCTTCAATCGGCTGCCATCATATGTCCGCCAAACGACAAATGTCTCCCCACGAACAGCGGCAGTGCGGGATGCACTTTTTCACGCGACCGACCCCGATGTACTACTCTTTGAAGCGCTTCCACGTGCCTGCGGATTTGAACCGTTTCCCCCGAGCCAGGCACGACTCGAGGAGGTCGAGCAGTTCTTCGAGACGTTGCGTACCGCATTGTCAGAGCTGCAGCGATCCTATGACGACCTGCTTGCGGATCTTCAACGACTACTATTTAGAGCCTTTGATGTTCCTGATAGTCGCGGTCGTGAGTTACTGCGCGGACGCGCACAGTCTCTGAGTGAGCACGCGCTCGACGGACGCCTGCGAGCCTTTATCTTGCATCTCACCGAAGAACTGGACCACGTGGCCTGGATCGAATCCCTCGCGAGTATGGTTATCGGCAAAGCCCCGAAAATGTGGAACGAGACAGATCGCGCTCGGTATGAAATCGCACTCAGCGAACTCGCTCGGAATTTCCGCCACATGGAAGCCCTCGTATTCGAACTCGGCAAAAATGATCAGGCTGATGTCGGAGAGTTGCTTCGCATTGGGATAACCGACCGATTCAGCAAGGAGCTCGAAGCAGTCATTCTCGTAAAACCAGAGCAGTGTGGAAAGCTTGCGGAGGCAATGGTCACACTCGACAGGTGCTTAGAACAGCTTGGACTCGACAGTACCCCCACTCTCGCGCTGGCAAGCCTCGCTACTACAGCAAGAAAAATTCTCGCAGAGCTTAACGAGAGTCAACCGAAAACGACTGCATCAACAAAGGCCGCGAAAACATGACAGAGTCACGCCATATCTTATGCCTTTCAGGGGGTAAGGACAGCACGGCGCTTGCCGTCTACATGCGCGACCGCCTGCCCGAAATTGAGTACGTTTTCTGTGACACACAGAAAGAGCTCGCCGAGACCTACGAGTATCTCGAGCGAGTGCAGGCATACCTCTGCAAGCCGATTCATCGGCTCAACGCCCAGCGTGGATTTGACCATTGGCTGGAGATCTACGGGGGGTACCTTCCGTCCGCTCGCATGCGATGGTGCACAAAGATGCTCAAACTGAAACCATTTGAGGAGTTCGTGGGGGATGAACCAGTGCTTAGCTACATCGGGATTCGCGCTGATGAAGACCGGGATGGCTACATCTCAAAGAAGCCAAATATCAAGCCCGTCTACCCGTTCAAAGAAGCCGGAATCGTCGAGGCAGACATCTACCGGATCCTCGAAGAGAGCGGCCTAGGTCTCCCGAAGTATTACGAGTGGCGCACGCGTTCCGGGTGTTACTTCTGCTTTTTCCAACGTAAGGCCGAATGGGTCGGCCTCTTGGAACGACACCCTGACTTATTCGAAAACGCAAAGGCGTACGAGAAGATCGATCCCTCACGTGGCGTCAAGTACACGTGGAATGAGCGCGAAAGTTTGGAAGAACTCGCCATGCCTGACCGCATAGCCGAAATCAAGAAAAGACACGAAACCAACCTTGACGCGGCCTCACCGCAGCCAGGACAAAGGCTCTACCAGATCTTCGGGGCTGCGCTTGACGATGAGGATGATTCTGAGCCTTGTCTTATCTGTCACCTTTGATTTGAGTCGTAGCTCAACTTTCGCGCAACTATATTTTGCTCCGTAGGCTCGAAGGGGCTGCAGCGTGCGGAGGGGCAAGAATTAAGTTTCCGGCCCCCTTGTCGCACGATGCAATGCGCTACGAGTTCGTGTTTTAGACGTCAATGTCGGGCACGCGTTGAACCATTTGGGACAAGGATAGCCCCCATTGCGTCCGCAATGTAGAGTAGAGTTCCTGGTTTGCTTTGTCGTCGTCCATGGCCTCACCTTTGGCGTAAGCGACGATCAACAAATCGAGACCAATTTGGACGATCCTGGCGATTTCACCCAATTCTTCTTCTGTCATCGCCCCGCGAGTGGTGTCGTCGGAGTGTAGCCGAGCGGCGGCGAGAACCTTGGCGTAGATCTTTGAGAAGAACGGATGCTTATTGTTGTACGTCACGATGATCTTTTCGCCAAGGTGCTCTGTTGAAAAGAACTCATTTCCCGGCCATTGATCGTCGATAATAGAAAATGGCAGGGACCCAAAGCGCTCCCGTAATTCCTTGCGTGTCTTTTTCTCGTCCAGGGCTTTTTCCGGCTCTTCTTGAGCAAGATTCTTTGCCGTTTTGTCTGCGAGATCATCGAGTCGGCGCTCACGCTCCTCGGCGGGAATATCGCGTCCCGCTCGCGGTTTCACAGAGGTTTTTTCCGCTTCTGCAGCGATTTCCTCTGCCGCGTTATGAACGCCTTTCTGCTGTTTCTCCGCATTCGCTGTCTCGCCCCACTTCTTTCGAATACGGCCAACCAGGGTTTCCATAACAGGTCGAATGATCTTACGAAGGTCGTGACGCAATTCCTCTACGGGTTCCACGCCGCGTTTAACATTACGAACTCGAAACGCTTCGTCGAGCACAGGGTCAAAGGATATTTCAATCCCAATAAACCGTGCAATTTCACGCACACCATCGGGGTAGAACCGCGGAATGATGTCAAAGAAAATTTCCCGATTCGCACGAACCACCGAAAGGGGCTCGTTTTCAATAATACGGCGTTCGCGATTGAACGTAGTCTCAGCGCCGGAGCCCCTCTTTGGTCTCCACTGTTCGGGCAAGAGTGTTATTCTGACCTTAATCGGTGCCATCACGGTTGGATCGCTAGCGAGCGGCCAGGGAACCTCTTCGTCAAATTCGAGTGTGGCTTTGGGATCGTCGGCAAAGCGCGAGTCGAGCAGGTAGAGGGGATCGTGCGCCGCTACGGGCGCACCGTTAACCTCAATGACTCTTCCGCCGGCTAGAAAATACCTATAAGTGCGCGCGACCCACTTGATCAAATCAGTCTGGACGCGATCAATGGTTCGAACATCCTTTGCCTTCAGTGCCTTGCGGGAACTCGCTTGTGGTGCGACCGAAAGACGATCGCATTTCGACCAGACGACGAGCGTACCTGAGGTTTTCGAGTTCGGTAAATCAGCAAATTCTGCTGGTAGATCGCGCGCTTCGGGGGTAATCATCTGTGTGAGAGTGCCCTCCGCGATTTCATCCAAGTCTATGTATGTGTAGAGAAAAGGGCCGCTGGAGTTGTCGCGGCTGTACACCTCGACTCGACGGCATTGGCTGATGGCGCCAAGAGTACCGCCGACACCGAAACGCCCCATACCCTTTCGGCTGTTATACCGTGTCGATTCACCAAGTACTAGACACCTCTGCAAAACGTCCGCCGGCATGCCAATACCGTCGTCACTAATCGCGATCTTATCTACAACCGTCAGCGATTCTGATTTCTTGCCTTTTTGGATTGTTTGGAGGGTCTCTATTAAACGCACCCTTATCTCGTTTGCGCCTGCTTCGAACGCGTTGTCAAGAGGCTCACCAATCGCCGCTTCCAGCGTGTAGCCGGAGGAGCGGAGTGAGTTTAGAGCTTTGTCGACACGAATTAACGGCACCGGTTCGACTAATGTTGTTGTTGCCATAACAGTTATCTCCTTATTTGGTGTGTACGTCTCCGAGAATCGTTGTTTAGAGTAGCGACTCAGTGCCAGTACCTATCGGCCTTCCTTTGGATACGCCGCGTCATCTGACAGACGGCGGGGCGAGAGATCCCAAAGGCTCGGGCCACCTGTGCCTGTGAAAAACCCAGCGAGAATGCCGCAACAAGGACGCGCTCTCTGGAGGTTAGAAAGTTGGAAATAAAGGATTTAGCGCAAACTGTGCGCTCGAGGGTTGATAGGGTTCTCATTTGTCCTCCGTGCTCTCTGTCCGCCTACGGCTGGTCAGAGCGGAATGTGCGCCAGGAAATTCCGGCGACACTGCCTCTTCTTATAACACCGGTAAGGGTCATTTGTTAACTGGTCATTGAGAAAACTTTCGCAACTGTTAGGGTTATTCTTGAATTCCCGCTTCCCGAACGCTCACGCATCGCCTGCGCGTACAACCAACAAACTCTTGCAAAGAAGAAACCGAGCAAAACAGGTAATAACAGACTACGGTTATAGCGCGCATTGAGGGATTCATCATCCCGGGAAGACAAAGTTGCTTTCACAACCAAAAGAATTCTGCCGAAAAACATTCACACCGTTAACTATCTGAGCACGATTCTTTACACTGGTGAATGTCAACGCGTGACCGTCTGCAGACGCAACTGTTGAGATTAGCGTGCAAAGGCTCAAAGCCAGCACCGGAAAGGGGAATTGTAAATGGCAACTTTCGTGATCTACGAAGATACACGGAAAGAGTACAGGTGGCGCTTGGTGTCGAACAATGGAAGAATCATCGCAGATTCTGCCGAAGGATACAGCACCAAGTCCGGCTGCCGTACCGCTGTGGACCTCGTAAAAACGGAGGCACCAACGGCCCACGTCGTAGAAAAATAACGCTCGGCTCGGGGGCTCGGCAACCTGTTGAGCCCCCGGGTGACCGCCACAAGAACGGAAAGGTGGTCTGGAGATTTTCGACAGGAACTGAGAAGGACAGCGACTCAACGTGGAATTGACACTAACTTTGAAACGCGTACACTTTAATTACTTGTCTTGATATGTCCTTCAAAAGCGTTTTTATCGGCATCGACCGATACCAATCTTCCCTGATTTCCAATCTCTCGTGCTCGGTACGTGACGCGAAGGCGCTTCACGGGCTTTTCGGTGACGCCTTCGGCACCTCGGAGTCGCTTCTGCTGACTAACGAACTAGCAACTCGTTCCGCAATTCTCAAAGGCATCCAGAATCTTCAACTGGCGAGCCCTGACGATGTTGTGGTTATCGGCTTTTCTGGCCATGGGTCGGACTCGCACCACCTGATTACATACGATGCTGATCCGCTCACTCTCGACGCAACAGCGATACACTTGGACGAACTCACAGATCTATTTTCCAGAATCCCCGCAGCAAATCTAGTGTTACTACTTGACTGCTGCTTCGCTGGTGGCGCTGGGTCGAAGGTCTTTCATGCTCCTGTGGCAGCAAAGGCACCAGCCTCAGCAGAGGCACTCTTAAATAAAATTAGCGGGAGAGGGCGGATAATATTCACCGCCGCGACTGCTGACCAAGAAGCCATTGAAGATCGGCGGCGAGGCCACGGCTTGTTTACATTTTATGTTATCGAGGGCCTCCGAGGTGCACCGGAAATCGTGAAAGCCGGCAGTATACCGGTATTGTCTCTACTGCAATTTGTCTCTCAATCAGTTATCGAAGCGGCACGGCAAATTCGGCATCAGCAGGAGCCAACCGTTAAGGGTGTCGTTGAAGGCGAATTGAGATTTCCAGTCCTCGCGCCCGGACCGATTTACAAAGGATTTTTCCCCGAGTGCGCAGCCACGCCGGTCGGGCCAGCCATCAGTGATTTGGTTAATTTTGGATTTCCGCCGCCAATCATTCAGATTCTGCAAACCGCGATTCCTTCTCTTAATGAGCTTCAGCAGGACGCGATCAATAAAGCAGGTCTATTCGACGGGCAGCATCTGGTCGTTTCCGCGCCAACCACGTCTGGTAAGACAATGATTGGCGAACTGGCTGCGCTGCACGGTTTTACAAAAGGCGAGCGCAGTTACATGTTGTTGCCGCTGAGGGCGCTGGTCAATGACAAATACGACGAATTCACGGCCAAGTATGGTTCCTTTGGTCTTCGAATAATTCGCTCAACAGGCGAAATCGCCGACGACAACGACTCCTTACTCCGTGGTAAGTTCGATATCGCATTCCTAACGTACGAGCGATTTGCAGCTCTCGCTCTAACCGTCCCTCACATTATGCGCCAAGTTGGCGTGATCGTTATCGACGAAGTGCAAATGATCACAGACCGTAATCGGGGCGCCAATCTTGAATTTGTGCTCACATTACTAAAAGCGCAACGGCTTTTGGGCATCGAGCCACAGATGATTGCTCTCTCAGCAGTGATTGGTGACACGAACGGTTTCGAATCGTGGCTTAATGCGCGCCTCCTGTACACGGAGAAGCGACCTGTGCCGCTTGATGAGGGCCTCATCGACATGAACGGAGCGTTCCGCTACGTGTCAGAGGCGGGTAAGGAAGAAGTCATCAATAATTATGCGCGACCTGAGTACCGAAAGGGGTCATCGCAGGACATCATCATTCCACTTGTGCGGCAGTTGGTCGCTGGCGGAGAGAAGGTTATCGTCTTTCGTGAGACAAAGCCGATTGTGCGAGCAACAGCTGAGTATTTGAAGAATAACTTGGGTCTTTCTCAAGCGATCGAAACTTTAAACCTGCTTCCTATGGGTGACCCATCTGCTGCGTCGGCACAACTTCGCGGGTGCCTGGAGCACGGTGTTGGCTTTCATAACGCCGATCTTGATCGCGAGGAGCGACAGGCTATTGAGGCGACTTTTCGGGATCCGGCCAGCTCTTTGAAAGTGCTTGTTGCGACCACTACTCTGGCGATGGGCGTGA
The DNA here is from genome assembly GCA_036507075.1 of Acidobacteriota bacterium. Classification (GTDB taxonomy): domain Bacteria; phylum Acidobacteriota; class UBA6911; order JACQSX01; family JACQSX01; genus DASXQR01. The sequence goes on from DASXQR010000146.1 coordinate 36,425, forward strand.
ATACACCCGCTTGGTCGGTGGTAATCGCAGGTCTTGAGCATCCCGGTTCTCCGTACAGCGTGGCCGAATATAAGAATATGGTCGGCCGAGCCGGCCGGCTCGGGTTCACCCCTAAAGGGAAGTCATTTTTAGTTGCGCCGACCCAGGCCGATGCTTACCATCTGTGGAATACATATGTTCTGGGCAAACCTGAATCGCTGGTTTCGCGGTTTTCAGATCAGGAACCATTGTCGCTCGTCTGCCGCGTACTCGCAACCGCGGCAGCTTCAAAGGCCAATAGTCTCTCCGAACAGGAGCTTGTAGACTTCATTCATTCGACCTTTGCGGCGCATCAGAAAGGACAGTATCTTGACGCCGCGACAGTCTCAGGAACTTTAGAGCGACTCCTTGGAGGGGGGCTGGTCGAACGGATCGACGACCGCTACCGATTGACTGAACTGGGTAAGGTAGCTGGAGAATTGGGTATTCAGGTCGAAAGTGTTGTGCGCATTTCACGATCCCTTCGTGGGCTCTCCGCTGGCGAACTAACAGATACCGTCTTATTGGCAGCCGCTCAGACTGCCGTGGAATTGGATGAAGTGATTTTTCCCGTTCATAGAACATCGACAAAGGAACGGGATCGCTGGCAGGGTGCCGTACGCCAACAGCATTTGCCACCCTCGGTGGCAAGCGAACTTCGGGCGATTGACGGTCGTGGCTACACCGCGCGATGTAAGCGTCTGTCGGCCGTCTTGATGTGGATCGACGGTGTAGAGCTCAATCGAATGGAGGCCTCACTCTTACTGCACTTGCCTGGAGACAATGCAGCTGGACCGATCCGTGCATCGGCGGAGCGAACGCGCGACTTGATCGGGGTCGTCACTCGAATTGGTACACTGGTGTCTACTAATGAAGGTTCTGAACCTAGTAATCAAATCGACCAACTTAGCATTCGACTGGAACTGGGCATTCCTGTTGATATGTTGTGGCTTGCAAAAGAGCTCAAGCGAAGTTTAGAGCGTGGAGACTACCTTGCTTTGCGGCGAGCTGGTTTAACTACCGTAGAAGCAATTGACGCGGCTGACAAAAGTGCCCTGGCGCGTGTAATAACGGGCGATGTAAAAATCAAGCGGATTCGCGAGGCTATTGAAAGGATTAAGCAAGCCAAACCTGTAAACACCGATGATCTGCCAATGCCTCTGCCAGCAATGCGGGCGGGCGAAACTTGATAACTTCCGGCGCAAATAGTCCGGGCCCGACTCAAGCTGCTATACTCAGATCATCATTCTCCTCCTGACCCCGAACGGCAATAGGGGTTTTCTGCAAAATCATTTCAATTTTGGGGATAAGCTCGTCCCAAGTTCGAAGTCTGTCCCGAAGTGGGCTGCCAGTTGAATATTCAAAGCGATTTGCGATGAGATCAAAGGGAACTTTTAGCATAAACTCCGCATTTTTTCCGATCACGAGCCGGTTCGAAGTCAGGTTTTCCACCAAATCGCGCTTTTTGTCCAAAATTGCAGTTTTGTACGCAGAATAAGCACTTCCGGCGAGTTCGAGGAATCGCGCAAGCCGATCGTGAAGCGAGGTCCCACCACGGCTTAAATCCACCAATTTTTCCTCCACATCCCTCTTCGTTCCCAGAAGAGCGTTTTTGCGCTGAACGAACGTGTCCTGATCGACGAGGCGGTCAATGTAAGCGTCGGTCAGGCGGGCGAAACGCTCCTGAATTGCCGACAACTGCAGGTTCAGCGAATCGATCAGTTGTTTTTGGAGACGGATCCAATCCGCCTTGATCTGCGAGAGTTTTTGCCGGAGATAAGCCTGCTCAGGGGCGCTGAACCGGAGAAGGAATAATTTCTGAACCAGGCTGTTTTCCACCGCCTCTTCCCGAATGGCGGTAGTTGGACAAGAAGCGGTATGGCAACGGTAATAGATATGCCCTTTCTGCTTTTCTCCGACCAGCGAGTAATTACATAGCTTGCATTTGAGCAAACGCCGAAACAGGAACTCGTGCTTTTGACTGCGAATGTTGAACTTGCCATCCAATACTGACTGGACGCTATCAAACAGGGCTTTCGACACGACCGGCTCATGCACGCCGGGGAAATGTTCCCCGGTACGGCGCAAACGTATGACGCCGGTGTAAAACGGATTGCGGAGAATCGTTGAAAGCCCGTTGCGGGAAACTTCATTGCCCCGGCGGGTGCGCAGTCCGAGGCGAAAAAGCTCGTCACCTAAAGTATCTAGATTATGTCTGGCGGTTGAGTAAAGCTCGAAGGCCCGCCGAATGAGCGGCGCTCGCACCGGGTCAGGACTTTTTGGTTTGCCGGGACCAATGTCCGAATAGCCGAGAGGGGCCTGCATGGGCAGCAGCCCTTGGTTGAGCCGCCCATAAAAGCCCTTGCGCGTCTCTTCCCGCAAATTACGAATGTAGTCGGCTGCAACTACGGCCTGAATGTCGGCCGAAAGACGACCGCCACGCGAACGCAGGTCCAGACTCTCGTTGGCAAAGAAGATCTCTATGCCTTGGTCGATGAGTTCACCAAGATCCGCCCAGTCTTTGAGGTTGCGCGCCCCTCGGTCGATTTTGTGGATGATCACGCCAGCGGCGCTGCCCCGGCGAAGCAGCTTAAGCATTCTGTTGAAAACCGGTCGGCCGCGCTTGGCCGCAGTTTCGCGTTCCTCAAACCATTGGCACACGGTCAAATTGTTTCGCGCGGCGAAGCGCTCGATGGCGGCGCGCTGTTCCTGCAGCGAAACGCCGCGTTCGCCCTGTTTGGGCGTAGAGACGCGAATGTAGGCAAAACATTGCCGCATAAAAAGGAAAAATATGGCGTTAAAAGGCGGGTTCTTGGAGGCCCGGTCGCAGGTTACCTCGGATTACCAAGGAACGTCAAAGTTGTTATCCCCAGAGCGCCCAGCCTCGAGTCGCTCAAAGATCTGCCAAACCACGGTTAAATAACGCTCCAGGTTTTCTTCGGCTTCCTTGAGTTGCTGGTCGTTAAGCTCGGGATAAAGCTCGCGCAAGGTTGGAACCTTATCAGGGGCCTTGCTCATCTGGTCAACATAAACGAGATTGCAAGCGTTGGATAGACGGGAAAACTTGAATCGCAGTACCCCCTGAATCCGAATCAAGTTTTCCCGCCTAGAAAATTTTCCCGCAGAGCGCGATGATCCGAGCCGCAATGCATCCCATTGACTACATCCTGGAATTTCTTTATGAAGCAATTCGAATTATTCTTGTCGAAGAGCTGCATGTTCACGTGCGCTCGAAAATGCTGCGCTGTCGGCGGCGGCGCATGCGCCGTGTCGCGCCACTTCCCCTACATGAGCGACGACGGTCTGTGCAATGTTATCTACAGGCGCAGTGCCGAATTCGCTTGCGCCAGCACTTTGAGCTGCTTCGCGATCCCTAGCCAGATTCAACTTTTCCCTCCTTTTTTCAAATCCGCCGGGTTGCTATGGTGAACGTACACGCCGAAAGCTTCCCACTTTGAGTTCTGCGCCTTGAGTACCTCCTGGTCCGCAGGGCGGAGAGTTCAATTTGAATCGGAGGGAGAAATGAGAATCAGGGAAATCTCGGTCAGGTATGCGGCAAGCGAAGTTAGGTTGGAGGAAGGCGAAAGCTTTAGAAATTCCCGACAGGTCTTTGAGGCGTTCAGGCAGTTGGCACTGGAGCCGGTCGAAGTCTTCAGAGTCATCCTTTTGGACGGCAAGAACCGAATGCTCTTTTATGAGGACATCAGCCGGGGCAGTCTAACCGGGGCCTTGGTTCATCCGCGCGAAGTCTTCTGGTCAGCCATTCACCACCGAGCCGCGGCCATTATTTGCCTTCACAATCATCCTTCGGGTGATCCTGAGCCGTCGGCGGAAGATCGTGAAATCACAGCCCGGCTGAAGCAAGCAGGTGACCTGCTCGGAATTCGGGTGCTCGACCACATCGTAATCGGCGACGGTTGTTACGTCAGTTTCCAGGATCGCGGCGAACTTTAGAGCTTGCTGGATTGCGGTGATAAGGCGGGTGTTAAGGCGAAAAGCTTGCACCCGCCGTCGCTTTTTCAACCGGACCCCCTACTCGCATTCAAGTTTTCCCGCCTTTTACCAAATCCTCTGAACCTATACATTGAGAATTAGCAAAACCAATATGAAACAAAACACAAATTCACATCCAAACCAACTCGTGGTTTACCGAATGCGGATGAAATTCAGTCAAAGCCGCGTGGCCCGACTCTTGGGCCACAAAAATGAGGAGATGCTGTCCCGTTACGAGCACGGGCGATCCTTGCCGCCCTTGCTGACCGCCTTGAAACTGGAAATTATCTATCGCGTGCCGGTGGCTTTCCTCTATCCGGAACTTTACGAAACTTTGCGTAATCGAATTCGCGCCGAGGAAGGGAAACTCTCCGTCCGGGGTCTTCAACAAGCCCTGCCCTTGAATTAACCGCAAGACAAATGACCAAGATTCTTGATCGTCTCAGCTCGCCACAAGACCGCTTCCACCCGCAGACGGCCAAAGAGTTTTTCGCGTTGCAGCTTGCCCGCAAGCTGGGAGCCCTGGACCGAGTTGGTCACTTTGTGTTGCTGGTCGACCAATATTCACAAGGAACACTGCTGCGGATCTACCGGAGGGCTCGCAAGACTCAGCAAGGAACAACGGGGCTGGCAGACCGCTTCGAGGCGGAATTGGCGCATATCAACCACAAGGAGGAAGGTAATGACTCACAAGTTAGCCGCCATCAAGGTTGAGCGGCGAAGCGTGGCGACGGCCGTCTTTGTCGGCGACAGACTGGACTACGTGCAACGACGCCAACTTTCATCTGCGCCATCAAAGGCCGAAGCCAGTGCCGTGGGTTTTGTCAATTGGACCGTCAATACGTTTGAAATTCACTCGGTCGCGCTTGAGGCCGTAACCAATGGAGACGTGCGCCGCGTCCAACTAACAGAATCGATCCTGAAAATGCTTCGGGAAAACGGCGTCCCCATCTGGAAATTGTCAAAGCAGGACATGTTTGCCGCTTACGGAATCCCACCGCTTCGCACGCGTCGGGAGTTGTGGAAAGTAATTCTGTCGATCTGGCCGATTCTTGACCGCGGTGAGCAAGGAAACGACGGCATTTTGGACGCCGCGGCGTTGGGTCTGCTGGTTGCTACTGAACGCCTGCTCCTTACAGAGACCTGATGGAATGAACGTGAGAGGTATTAAACAAAATGACATCTTCCATGGTTGGACCCTTGAGTTACATCGGCGGCAAGAATCGCCTGGCCAAACGAATCATCGCCCTGTTTCCCGAGCACACGACCTATGTGGAACCGTTTGCCGGCGGCGCGCAAGTGTTCTTTCACAAGGAACCGTCGCCCGTAGAAGTGCTCAACGACTTGGACTTTGAAATCGTAAATTTCTTCCGCGTCTGTCAGTGGCACTTTGACGAATTGGTTCGCTATTTAAGATACATTCTGATCAGTCGAAAGTGGTACGAGCTGCTGTCGGCGACAAATCCAGAAACATTAACTGACATTCAGCGGGCCGGACGCTTCTTTTATCTGCAGAAGAATTGTTATGGAGGCCTCGTCGTCAACCCAACGTACCACTACGGCGTCATCAAGCCGTCAAACTACAATCCCCGGCGCATAACTGAAATAATCCAGAAAACTCACGAGCGGTTGCAAGGCGTTCAAATCGAATCGTTGCCGTACGAAAAGATCCTGGAGAAATATGACCGAAAGACCACGTTGTTCTATCTGGATCCGCCATATTGGAATCGCCGATTGTACCGTTTCAATTTCAAGGAGGAAGATTTTATCGAACTGGAAAGGCTCCTGCACGGCGTGAAAGGCAAGTTCATCTTGTCTCTGGATGACAGACCAGAAGTGCGGCAACTTTTTTCCCGCTTCTCAATCACCGGAATTGAGCTGTCCTACACGGCACAGAGAAAAAGCGGAAACCGCTATGGAGAGGTCCTAATCATGAATTACGGCTCAGCTTCTCATCGGGAACCGCGCGCGACTGCCGCACAGATTTAGAAACCCTGGGGTCCATCGTCGTTGGTACTTGGAGTCTCGTTAGAATATCCTCTTCGCGCAGAAATACCAGGAACTCTTGTCCGACTTGCTTCTTGCAGTTTTCAATCGCTGCCCGCACCGCGTCGGCTTCTCCTCTCAAAATGTGGACCCCAGCTAGCGCTCGGTAAGAGAGCGCAATGCAACGCTGATTTCCTGCGCGGATTGCGATTTCGTTGGCGGCGATTGCCGCCTCCCAGGCTCGTTTGATCTGGCCCAGTCGCCGGTACAAATGTGACAGCAAAATCTCGGCGTCGCTTATGTCATCGGCGATGGCGAGATGCTGGCAAAGGGCAATACATTGCCGAATCCATTCGACGGCCATCCCATAACGGTCTTTGGACAAGCGTGTGTGACCGGCGTTCCAGCTTTGATCGCCCAGCATCGAATGCACTCGACCGATATTGAAATACGCACTCTGGATACCGTAGTAATCCTCCGCCAGCACGCAGGCCTCAAGGGCCTGTTGGTAGAACCGCAAGCCTTCCCCATATTGCCCGCGCTCTTTACAAAGCAGTCCCAGACCGTTATAGATCTCACCAAGCAACTGATGGTCACGCTTCCGCGCAACTAACGTGAGCGCTTTGCGATAGAACTGCTCGGCTTGATTCAATCGGTGTTTACGCCAGTGAATCCACGCCGCTGTTGCGCAAGCCTTCGCCTCGGACCAATCGTGATCTTCTGTTGTATGCTTCAACGCTCCTGCCGCTCTTGAATGAAGCTTCAACGCTTCGTCGTAATTCCCCTGACGTTCCAACGTCCGCGCTGCACTGCAAAGCGCCATTACCTGATGATGGGGCAGCGCTGCCGCCTCGGCCGCGCGCTGATAGTGATCCAAGGCCTTCTTGAGCTTGCCGTCGTTGAAAGCTCTATCCGCCCGCCAAAAATGCTCGACAAACCTGTAGAACCGTTTTTGATCGTCATCTTTCAATCCAGAGATACGCGACGCCGAACCCAGAAAAGATTCCATTCTCGATAACTCAACATCGAGTCTGATCTGTCCAGGAGCAACCTTCAGGCGGAACGGGCCGTAAACCTTCTGCTGACTCTCAATCGGCGTAGCGCCTCCCTTTCTTTGAATGTGACGCCTGATCTGCTTTCCCACACTCAACAGCGAGTTCTTTCCCCAGGAAGGAAGCAAGGCGATTTGCTCGGTCTCCACGAATCCTTCATCCGATTGAGGGCTCTTCAATCTCGCGATCGCAAGAAGGCAATACAGTTCAAAGAACCTCTTTGACAGAGCCAGATGATGGCCGCGGAATTTCACCACACGATCAGCCAAGGTGATTGCCAGCGTTTCTGCGCGACTCATCGCGATTTGTGAAGTTTTGTGAAATTACGTTGCAGACAGCTTAACACAGGAACGGGCAGGATCTGGAGCGTAGGGGCTCGGAATGAGAGCTCAAACACGAGATGCGGAGAGACGGTATGGGATTGTATGACTCAGAGATCCTGCTCTTTCAAACTTGTCGAGGTTTTGACGGCAGGACTCATCCCGTAGACATCGGAAAACGTAACGGTCGGCTCGCCCTGCTGTTTCATCCCCGACTAGTCGCTCTCCCTTCCGGCATCGCAGCCAGTTGCGCTGAGGACCGAGCGCGCAGAAGAATTCGTCAAGCGTTCTTTTGGGGACTGACGCCCACGGAAAAGCGAACGTGGCAAAAGGCGCTCGAGGGCAGCTCTGTCCGGCAGATCGCGCGTGAGGAAGGCGTGAGTCGCTCGGCGATTTATGAGCGATTCCGGGGCAACTCTAAAGGTCAAGGCGGCATGATCGCCAAAAATCCCTATGTGGCCGTCTGGTGGTACTTCCGCTCGGAAAAGATTCTATGAGCAAAATCGTCGAAAAATTTATTGCCGGGATTTGGAACCGGTCGGCTACCGAAGGCGAGCCCCAAGTAGTCATTCGCGGTCTGGACCTTGGGCTGTCCATTGTTGACGGCCAGCTTACTCGGAGCCACACGGGCATTCCCCATTCCAAACGACCGGAGCACGTGGCGATCCTCGGAAAGACCGGCACCGGCAAGAGTTCACTACTTCGATATATGGCGCGCCAGGACATTGGTCGGGATCAAGGCTTTTGTTTCTTCGATCTTCATGGTGACGCGACTTCTGTCCTGCTCGGCCTGGTGGCATCAGAGGAGCGAAGGAGTAGCCGGGACCTGAGTGAAAAGCTCGTCATTATTGAACCGGCTGACCGCGAGTTCTCGGTGGGCCTGAACGTGCTGGAGGAAACCGGCCTACAAAGCAGCTTTGTTCAGATCGCCGAGTTTGCGCAGATTCTAAAACAGCGCTGGCATTTGGACGCCCTGGGCGCGAGAACCGAAGAACTGCTCCGAAACGCGCTCGCGGTCGCCTTGGACAACAATTTGACCTTACTCGAAGTGGCGCCGCTTCTAACCAACCAAGCGTTTCGCGCCGCTTGTCTTCGCCGCACTGCCAATCCGGAAATCAAGGATTACTTCGAGGGACGCTACAACCGTGCAAGCGAAGGGATGCAGGCGACGACCAACAACGCGATTCTGAACAAACTGACCGCTTTTACGGCCGATCCACACTTCCGCCACATTCTCGGCCAGCGGCAATCGACGTTTTCGCTTCTTGATGCGCTGGACCACGGCTGTTGGGTCGTCGTGAATCTGGACAAAGGGCGCTTAGGAGAGCAGGCCGCAACGCTCGGAAGCCTGCTGTTGACCAAACTGAAAAACGCTCTGTTCTCCCGTCGCAGCCGGAACCTGTTCACCATTTACGCCGATGAAATTCAAAACCTGGTGACCTTTGACAGCGGCTTGGATGTGTTGCTTTCGGAAGCTCGAAAATTTGGTATCTCCGTCTGTTCGGCGAATCAATATCTTGATCAGTATCCCCAGCAGATGCGCGCGGCGATCATGGCGGTCGGCACGCACGTTTGCTTCCAGCTTTCCGCCGCGGACGCCGACAAGCTCGGCGCGGCATTTGACGGCGGGAAAACTCTTGCTGAGATTCTGAAAAACCTCCCGCAGCGTCACATCGTAATCAAGTCCGGTCATCATCGATGGCGGCAGGCCGTGGTTCCTCAGATCGAAATCCCACAGGTTGACTGGAGAGATCTTTACAACAGATGTCGTCACCGATGGGCCAGACGGCGAACGGAGATTGACGCGGAAATCCGCGCACGCCAACAGCGTTTCAGTCGCCAGGATGAGGTGCTCGATGACTGGGAATAACAAGAAGGCGGTGGTGATCCAGGAACGCGACCGTTTGCTGTTTCGAGAGCTCTCGCGAATGAGGGTGATCGATCGGGAACAGGTCAAAGTGGTGGCAGGTTTCCGGTCCACGACTGCCGTCAACCTTCGCCTGTCGAAATTGCTTCACGCCGGTTTCTTGCGGCGCATCTTCATTGGTACTGCGCCAGGTAACAAGAAGGCACTGTATACGTTGTCCTCCACCAGCGCGGCGCTCGTGGGAGATGACCGATCTCGCAAGTCGCTCTCTCTGTCAGGAACCCTTGGCCTCGAGCATCAACTTGCCGTCAACGCAATCTACCTGACCATCAAGTTCCACCCGATCGCAGTTAACGACCTTAGGTTTGAGCGCTGGATTACTTTCCGCCAGCCCCTTCCCGGCACCGCTTTGATTCCCGATGGGTACTTCGAGCTGCAGTCGCCAACCGGAATTCACCCAATGTTTTTGGAAGTGGATCTCGGCACCGAAGTCTCAAGAATCTGGCGGGACAAGACGGCAGCCTATCTGCAGTTGGCCACCTCAGGTCAGTTTGAAAAGCTCTTTCATCAATCCAGATTCCGGGTCCTGGTCGTGGCCACTACGAGGCGGCGCCTCGAAACCATCCGGTCGAGCGTTGCCAAATCCACTGAAAAGATCTTTTGGTTTTCCAACTTCGAGCAAATCAAAGGCAATTCCTTCTGGGCTTCGGTTTGGCTTCGACCGAAGGGCAACCAACTTCAATCACTTTTCTAAAGAATTCTTATGCGCTATTGCAACAACTGTCATCGAATCACTGAAGGCGACCCGCTCTTTTGCCAGTTCTGCGCCAGAAGCTATGACGTCAAGCTCTGCCCTCATCGACACGTCAACCCGCGAATCGCCGATGTCTGTTCTGAATGCGGCTCGCGGGATCTGAGCACGCCGGCTCCCTCGATGGGACTCGGCAAGAGACTTCTCCTATTTTGCTTGTCGGCGGGCCCCGGCGTGTTCCTCTTGCTGATGACGATCCTTCTCGTTGTCGGCTTCATCCAGGTCATCTTCGGCGATCCTGCAATGCTCTTCCGCTTCCTGATCTTGGCCTTGTTGTTCGGCATTCTCTGGCGGATTTATATGTTTTTCCCACCTCCGCTTCGCAACTTGTTCAAATCCATATGGCCCAAAACTCGACCCAAGCGACAAACGCCCAGGCACTGATACCCCAACTCGCCGCGTCGGCCAAACGCGCAACCACGCCATTTTATTGGCTTTCTCTGGCCTATCCCATAGGCAGCCCTGCCTATGCCGGTGCCTACAACTCTGCCTATACCGAAACTCCCAACCCGAGGTGTCCCGCATGAGTGAAGACATTCTTGGCAAGCCGATAAACATCCGTGACGTTGCCAAATTGATCGGCCTCTCGCCCTGGAGTGTAAGACACCGGCTCATCCCGAAGGGATTGCCGCACTTCCGCTCCGGGGCCAGCGGCAGGTTGATTTTCTACACCAACCAAGTCGTCCGCTGGATCGAAGACCAACAGAAAGGAGGGAAACAAAGTGGGTCTCTGGAAAAGAGGACAGGTCTGGTGGGCTTACTGGTACGTCGACGGCGTCCGGCACCAGGTATCGACAGGCACAGGTAATCGAAGACAAGCCGAGAGCATCATGCAGAAGCTCAAGCAGGAGGCCAACGCGAGACGCCACCAACTAATCGAAGCGGACCCGCACATGACGTTTGGGGCCTTGGCCGCCAGGTTCATCGCAAACGGCAATCCGTCTCATCATCACCTGGAGCGGCTCGAAATGCTGCTTACGTACTTCGCCGACACGCCGGTGGTGCGGATTAACCGGGCCATGGCGGGTGAGTACAGGGCGTGGCGCCACGCCGCCAAGCAAGTCTCCGACGCGACCATCAACCGGGATCTATCCGTGATGCGGCGGCTGCTCTACTGGGGCGTCGAGCAATCCTTGTTGCTGGCAAACCCTCTAGCGCGCCTGCGAATGGAGAGGGAGCGCAGAACAGGACGGCCGGTGGTCAGCATTGTCGAGGAAGCTAACCTTTTGAAAGCCGCAGCCGACCACCTGAAGGACATCATCGTCGCCGCGCTGGACACTGGCATGCGGCGCGGCGAGATCCTGCATCAACGGTGGGAGCACGTTGATTTTACGAGGCGCTTGCTCTTTGTCACCCGGTCAAAAACGCCCGAAGGGGAAGCCCGAGAGATCCCGCTGACCCGGAGACTGCTGACCCTGCTCTGGAGTCGGCGGCAGCCCGAAGGCCTGATCTTCACCTTCAACCAGGTAGCCATTCGCGACATTAAGACTGCCTGGAAACGGACGCTGAAGAATTCAGGGAGCCGCCACATCCGCTTCCACGACCTGCGGCACACGTTCAACACCCGGCTGCTGGAAGCCGGAGTCATGCAAGAGGTGCGGATGGCCCTGATGGGTCATTCCAACCGCGAAAGAGTGCATTCCATTTACACCCACGTGGAACTGCCGGCTAAACGCGAAGCGATCGCGAAGCTTGAACAGTGGGTGCAAGACCAAAAGCAACTAAAGGGAGGAGGAGAAAATGCCATCACCCAAGCAGTCTGAAGCTGCCTCTGCAAAGGCCGCCTCAACCGGACGAAAACCCTGGAAGAAAAGGACGCCTGTCGAAGTTGTATTGGAACAGGCCGACAAGCTCAAACAGGAGATCGCCCAGACCGAAGACGACCTGAAGCAAAAGCGCAAGCAGCTTGCCAAGTTCGAAGAGGCACGCAAGATCTTCGAAACAAGCTAAACAACCAAGGAGTTTGCCCGATGGGGGCAAACTCCTTTTCTTTTTTGACCCAGACCCGGCCTCCTTACAGGGGAGTGTCAGAATCAAATTAGGGGCAATGACGCCTCAAATCCAATCAGGGAGAGAAACATGAAGCGAAGTATCCATAAAGAGAGCGGCATCGGACGAGATGCCTCGGGATGTTGAAGTCGAACCGGGAACGACGGCCTATGACCTCTGAATTTCGATCCGCACCAGCATGCCATCGGCACCGCTAACGGCGAAATCCTGCACGGCAACGATGCGCTCTATTCCAAGGTGAGCGAAGGCGAACAAGCTGCTGGTCACCTCGGGAGAAAAGTCTTTTTTTCTTCCCAGGGGCGCCCGACCATTTTCCTGCGATCCTGCCGGTAGCCCCGAGGGTGGCTGTTCTGGAATCTCGTCGCTCGCATGGCGTTGGTCCCCCCCCATTTTTTTTCTTCCCAGGACAGATCGCGGACCACCGAATCATCGATCCATTGGGGCACCATTTGATTCCTGACCGAAGTGGCCTGCAGCCAAACGCAAGAGTTGATTGCTCCTTGGTGCGCGTCGGCTGGTGTGCGCAAGGCTCGTTGTGGCGGATCCGCTCGGGGGGCGCGCCGCAAGAGAAAAGGGTTACTTCCCCCAAGGCCCCGGTCAGGATATGCCGAGAGATCGCCATTTTGACTGAGAAATTTCTCACCAGAAAAGACCTGCGAAATTCGCAGACTTGTCACCGGCCGATGACGTCACAAGCACTCTCGAAGGTCGGCGAACAAAGGAGAGTAAACCCCACAAAGGGTGGTACAGTTCGGAGCATTAGGAAGAACAGTTTTGGTATAACCAATATTGCTTGACTCCTCTGCGCTGTTTTTGCGGATAATTGCGCCAACAGCAAGAGCAATTCTCCCGGACTCTTGTTTTTCTCAAGACTCGAAGACGGCACGGCGTAGGTGACCTTCCACGTCAGGAGCCATCGGAGTGACGAGGAAACGTAATTGTCGGGCTGCGTATTGGAGGCACATCATGGGGACCAAGCAAACCACGAAACGAGGTACGGACAGGACGAGGTCGAAGCAGCGACTGAAAGCACTTGCCCGTCGGTACGCGCAGGTCTTGCGCGGGATTAACACCCAGGAGGCCGCACGACGCAAGCTCTCAAAGGAACTCTATGAGCTCGCGTTGGATTCCGAAGATGCGGAGCTGGCGTTACACGAGCACACCTTCGGCCCCCGCAAGACCAAGCCAGTTGTCAAACATGTGCCATTGGCGAGTCCGGAAGCGGCGTTATGGCTGATGTGCTGCAATATTTGGGTGCCCCTGCCGATCATCGTGTGCATCCTTGCTGGGTGCCCGCCCGTCCTGCTGCCCCCGGGCAGAGTCTGCTTTTTAATAAACTGTCAGATGAAGGTCCGTTCTCGAATCGCAGGCCCCTGCCCTAGAACGACAGCCAAACGAGTCAGACTGCGTTTTCTATTGACCTGGACTGACACGTAGGAGCAAGCTTTGTGAAACCCCAAGGAAGTTGGACTCCGAGGCTAAACCTGCTTAAAAGACTACGGTGTTGCTCACAATGAACACAGAGTATGTCATTGACGCCCTAAGCATCTGCAAAGAAAGGCCCGGCCAGACAAGGCTTTCCATACTGCTTACGCTATTGCTTGAACTAAGACGACGTGGTGATTTGTTCTTCTGTGTCTTCGATCAGTCAGCATTTCACGAGTTTAATAAAAGGGGGGGTACACAGTCGAAGCTGTACCAACAACTTCGAAGACATCCTAAATATTTTTCTCAAGTGCGCGGTCAGGCAGATGTCAAGATTCTTGACCTTGCCGAGCGGAATCACTCACGGATCATTAGTAACGACAATTTTCGGGAGCACCGGGCAGCTTACCGTTGGTTGCAATCAGACAAAGATCGTCTAATAAACGTTAGTGTAGTGAAAGATCGAATTATTTGTGAACCACTGGCTATAAACGTGTCTGAGATCACCGACGAAGCTCAACTTTGGAAGGACCTCGAGACAACTCTAGTTGGTGACGTTGTCACACCGCCGCCTCCGCAAACACTACTACGCTCCGCTAACCCATCACCAGCAAAGTCCGCGAAGGCCCAAGGAGGCGATGATTTCGTTGCTTTAACGCAGCCTTCAGGATCCCCTCCGGCAACGGGAATCCATCAACACGCCGCGAATTCTAAAGGAGGTGCTGCAGTGGAACAGAGAATAGGAACGATAACCGAAACAAAGGCTCGTGAGCAGCTCGGAATCTTGGTACTTGATGGATCGGGATCTATGAGTGCCCAAGGGGAGACGAATTTGACGAAAGCCGGTGAGGTCAACATCGCCGTTCAGGGTCTTATGGCGCGACTTAGAATTTCAAGGCTAAGGGAGAATTTCTATTTGGCAATTATTACTTACGATGATCAAGTTAATTCGAGCCGCCTACCGCCCACTCCAGTTACTCAGGTCGATCCGACCTCCGACTACAACCCGCTCCACGGCCATGGAAATGAGACCGCCATTGGCGATGCTCTAAATGCGGCTGCATCTGTCGCATTTCAGTTCCTGTCTGAACAACAAAGCTTTCCCCGCTCAGTAGTAATTGTCTTAATGACTGATGGCCAAAACAATTGTGGTCAGGACCCGGTCGAGGTCGCAAATAAGATCAAAAACAGCGGCAAACGTATCACTATATGCGCTGCTGGCTATGGGAAGGGCGACGATGTGGATGCCCTAACCCTGCAAAAGCTTGTGACCGATGGCAACGGATATGTGCGTGCATACGATCCAGAAGTGCTTCGTAAGTTCTTTGAAGCAAGTATTAGCAGGGTCAGAGGCTGACATCTAAACTTCATGCTTCGGAAATTCTTGCGCTGGCCGCGCATTAAAGGGCCTAACATTAAGAAGCAGCCCGACGGCGGGCTTCGTGCTGACGCACCTTTAGAAACTGCGACAAGCAGGGATTCTACACTCGCCCAACTACCCCCAGGAACCACGTCCCTCATACCAAAAAGACCGCAAAGAGCGGCCGCTGTGAGTAGTAAGGCTGCCAAATTGACGAATGAAGATCACTGCGACTTGTATAGGAGTGATCGGATCCTTGCGGTTGCACTTGCTGACGGCCTCGGCTCATCCGCCGACAGCTCAGTTGCTGCAAAGTTAGCTGTCAAGACTTTTTTGCACCAAGTGGAACAAGTTGATGCGGAGCTCCGAGAAGTATCAATTGCGGACCTTCACAGTTTTTGGAATCGCACGTCACAGAAAATAACAAATCACTTTCAGACTAATTTCGCCAAATATGCTGGTCTAGCGCATCCCCTTGAGACGACCTTGATTACGGTAGTCGACCAGGGAGATAGTTACCTAATCAGTTACTTGGGGAATGGCAGCATCTGGTATGTCCGGGGCGACTTCTGGGAGTTTCTGGATCGCCGTTGGCCATGGTCAATCTCCGACTTACTTATAAGTCAAAGCGTTCTCGACGATGACGGTCGTGATGCGCTCTATGGATTGATCGGTCATACCGGCCTACACGGAGAGATTCGAACACTCATAGTCAACAAAGATCATCACCGCGGTGAGATACTTATCGTGACAACAGACGGAATAAGCTCTCCAGATCACCTAAAAGTCGGCCACGACCCGAACAACAAACTGTGGCTAGAGGTTAATCCCTACATTGAGCGACTACTGCGTGACCACCTGCGCCGCTATCTCACGTCCAATTCGCCGAGCGTGACATGCCGTAACGGCTGCCTTCAAAAAGTCTTGGACGATTTTCTTACCGTGGAAACCTTCGATGACGACGCCAGTCTCGGTATTATTGTTTCAGACTCGGTCTTCACCTATCCCAACAGAAACCATCTGGCAGCTCATAGCAAATGAGGATCACAGTCCGCCCCGGCTCGTGCGTATCAACTGGTTTGTCGAATGTTCCTTCTCACAGCGAGGCGCACTCGATCCTTATACATAGTGTACATTTCAACGAGGGCGGTCAGGGAAAGATCTACAAAGTAGACCAGATAGACGGCAGAGGCAGTTCTGACCTAGTCTTGAAGTTGTTTGACGCTGGAATCCCTTCCACCTTGAAACAGATAGCGGCTGCAGTCCGGGACGGCATATCGTGTCACAACATTCGTCAAGTAAGCTCTCTACGAGCTCTACCCCTTTTTCTTTTTGAAGGCACGGCGTCCGGTCATGCTGTGATGGGTTATGTGATGCGCGAGGTGCCTGGCCGAGCGTTTAGCGAGATTTTGGAAGGGCACCTAGACGACTATCTCACTCTTAGCCTCAACGATCGACTCGACTTATGTCGTCAGTTTGTAGAGGGAATGTGGATCCTTTATGCTCTCACGATTGTTCATGCGGATCTAAATGGTCAGAATCTGATGATTGACCTATCTAACAGGACTCTGGCGATCATTGATGTGGACGGCGGCGCCGTCGCAAGAAGTGGCTCTGTCCCAATCGTTGTCAAACAGGAGCCAGGATGGCTTGCTCCAGAGATATTCGCTCAGCTAAGCAGAACGATCAGGGCCGAACCTGTTTTTGTCAGCATGGAGGCAGACCTCTGGTCTATCGCCTCTGGGGTTCACTACTTACTATTCGGAATGTCTCCCTTCTTTTTTATCGCTAATCAGCCCGACATACCTGAATATCTGCGTCGGTATCAATGGCCAGAGCACCGAGGCGTTCATACTATCGCAACAAGAAATCACCATGCTTTCCGACATTACGAGGATGTGTATTCTCAAGTGCCCGACTTGCACAGGATGTTTTTTGTGACCTTCCAAGAGGGTTATGAAAATCCGTCGCGACGAATAGCCGCATATACTTGGCTCCAGGTGATCAGCGGCGTCTTAAAGTCGACGGGTCATTCCGAACGGCGTTCTCCAGTGAAACCGCAGCCAGAGGAACCAGCTGTCGTATCGCCTCTGCCAGCCCAACCGAGACGGCCCGTTGCCCGTCCCCCGTCCCCGCTTAGGCCGCCAGTCCAAAAACCCGCTCCCAAACCACCGCCCCCAGTGATTCCTTTCGGCCCAAAACCGCCGACACTGGTGGGACAGCGCAGGCAGAGTTCGTTCACGGTGTTTGCGGTCGCTGCAATAGCGGCGATCCTCGGTGTGGCCATCGTCGCGGTTATGCTGAATCCAGACGTAACCCGGCCTTCGATAGAAACGTTTACTGTCAACCCTGCGACCCTGCAGGCTGGTGAGCATGCCACCATTCGATGGGTTGTAAGAAACGCGGGGGAGGTCAGAATCGACAATGGCATCGGTATTGTCGCTACCAGCGGGAACATCGATATTACTCCACCGATGTCTACAGTGTATCGCCTCACTGCGACGTCATCCGTGGGTACGATCGAGGGAGAGGCTGTGGTGGCAGTTGCCGCGCCTCCGCCCCCACCGCCACAGGAGAAAACGGCCGCCGACTACGTCCAAGAGGCCAATGTTTTGTATGAAAATCGACAGTATCTCAGAGCGATAGACGCTTGTGATAAGGCATTGGTTATATCTCCCGATGATCAAGAGGCTACGCGCTTGAAAGCGCAGATCAGGAACACAATCGAGATCTTGAATGGATCGAAATGACTTAAATCGCGACTATTTGACTGGAATATGGTCGGCAGAATCTATTTGGAAAGAGATTGTCGATACGTACCCGCTAGTTGGACATTGCCTTCTCTATCCATCCTGATTTGCAAGATCTGGCCATTGATACCGACGAATTGGTGTTCCACATATGGACCGGTTATTTTTTGGTGTTGGTTGTTCCAACCTTGAAGCATTTTGAAAAAACTCTCCGGTGTTAAGCTGGGATTTCGTATTAACTGGATTGAGGCCTGTAATTCAGCAGATGCCGCTATGAACGTATCTAAGCGTCGCTTCTCCCCAGATATGTATGGATCGTATATTTCGTCTATTTTCTTAGGCAAAATAGATTCTTCGGCCTCGCCGTTTTCTGGCATAAAGGGCCGCTCGCCTTCTCGCGGCATGTTGTAGTAGGAGATTTAATGAGTCAGACTGAGTCCCGCTGGAGGGGTTGGGGTAATAGTAACAGTCTAGTGAGAACTGTCAAGCAAGCCAGTAGCAATGTTAGAAGAATCGGTTGTCGCGAGTACGTTAGCAAATCTTCGCCAGCGAGGAGCTGGCCCCAAAACAATCGCGAGTTCGAATCCACAGGGTGTGAGATCTCAGTCGATGGGCTTTATCGTGGCAGACCTGACACTCGTGGCAGGCTAACAGTCTCCGACCTTGAGCCTGGCAGCCATAATCTCATCGCCACACAACGGCCTCGTTACCGCGATGAAACCGTTGAAGTCGTGTATCACCTGGTCAGAATACGATAACTGCGACGCTCCAAATGGCAGTTGGTTTCCTTATGTCAATCGTGATCATTACCGGACTCCAACCGCAGGCTACGCCTTTGACTCTTGATCGGATCGAAACGATTAATTGAATCAGAAGCAACTGACGCCCCTCATTGCGGGCGAGATGACCGCCAGAGGCCTGCGGTTTCCCGTCGGCGCGAGGTCATTGACGCGCACTCAGCCAACGGGGACAGGACCTAAGAGACTGGGAGCACTGAGTCGGTTCCTTGTCAGTCTGCACGTTGGTCATTTCGAATCGAGTTGCCTAAATGTGATATGATCGCCGATGGAATTGAGCGTGGTGGCACGGACTTCTTTGGCACGTTAGCAGTTTCCGACGGTTGACCCCGGCACCCGCTCCGTTGGACCGAGTGGCCTCGGTACCGCTATGAGAGTGTTCACGCGCGCCTAACTCCGGGGCAGAATCTAGTCGGAGTGCCCTTGCGTCTGGGAGCCTTTATATCGAACGCACTTCGTCAGATTAGCAGTCAGTTCGCGGGACGTGTTCTTCGACGTTTTGGGCGACACTTGCACTTTCAAGCCATTTACCAACTCAGAGGATATCGATGAGAATCTGTGACAAGTGTGGCAAAGAGCGTGTTTTGGATGGCGGGAGGACATGTGAGACGGGCCACTTCATATGTAAAAAGTGCGTTTGGGAAACAGCCAGCTTCTTTAGTGCAGAGCGAAAACACTGTCCGCTTTGCAAGAAGACCCTAAGATAAATCGTACTCTGGACAGAGGGAATCCAGCATGGAGTCTATTGGGGGCTTACTGCTGATAATTGTCGTGCTTTGCCTTATGCTTGGTGCTCTTTCCAGAATGATTCTTCCTCCGCGACTAAGAGAAAGCGGGTGGCCTCGCCTGGCCCGGAATCTTTTCCGTGCCCTTTGGTCTCACTTGCAAGGACGAAGGTCCGGAAAGTTTCGGCCCTGAGGTCCGTTTACACCAATGTTTGGATCGGAGATATTTCCATGTCCGACGGCCAAGCGAATAAGTACGCGATGGACTATCTTGTTGTGTATTCTCACCGTCCTCCTTGGGATCCGGCTGATCGGCCAGGAACGAGCCTTGAGCCTTGAGCAGGTTCAAAAGCTAGTCGACCAAAAGGTGCCGGATGTAGTTATTGCTGGTGAAATCCAGGACCGCGGCTTGGGATTTGATGTTTACCGCAGTACGATAACGCACTTCCAACGCCGAGGAGCCGGACCCCAGACCGTGCGCGCGTTATCACGATTTCTTCTTACCGCGAGCCTTGTCGTTTGGACGAATCCACCGAATTGCGAAGTTTATATGGACGGTTTGCATCGTGGCCAAACCGATAGCGTGGGTAAATTAGAAGTATCTGGTCTGGAACCCGGCAGGCACGCCGTAATGGTCTCTAAGGCGAACTATTCTGGAAGAGATGCGGAAGCCATGGTTTCACCAGGGCAGAATCTTTTAAGAGTGGAGTTGCAAAGGGCCGTGGGTTATTTGACAGTATCCCCCAAGACTTCGGGAACGCATATTGCAGTTAAGGGATTGGGGAATTATGACAACTCTATTCGAGATCTTGAATGTTCACCCGGCGTCTACGACATCACTGTATCAAGGTCATATTTCAAAACATTCACGACACGAGTAACCATCTTGGCAGGACGGAAGGTCGAAATTTCACCGGCCCTCGACTTCGATCCTCGTATCCAGTGGAAGCAGCTCAAGAATGGGCTAACTAACATTAACGTTTATTGTATCGGTATTGACGAGCGTCAGAGACTCTACGCGGGGACGGGGAATGGGGTCTTTGTTAAGTCTGCAAACGCCGACTCTTGGAGCTTTTGGGCGCTTAAGGGCCTTGAAGTGAGGTCTCTCTCAATCGATCCCAAAAACTCCGATATAGTTTACGTCGCTCTCGAGCATGGAGGCGTCGTCAAGACCACGAATGGGGGAGCCTCGTGGCATCGAATTGATAAAGGACTGCCCAACACAAATGTCAATGCTCTCGCTGTGGATCCTCGAAACAACCGTGTTGTCTACGCTGGTCCAGACGCCTTTGGTATCTGGAGGACCATTGACGGTGGCAGCAACTGGCGCAGAGTTGGTCCCGGTCGAGATGTCAGGTCGTTCTCGATAGACCTGCTAACCACCGGCATCTTATACGCCTCTACTTCGACTGGCATCATGAAAACCGTTGATCTAGGTACCACGTGGTATTCTCTAAACTCGGGTCTTCCAAACCCTTTTATAAATGGGTTGAGCATAGATCCCACGAAGTCGGAAATATTGTTTGCAGGGCCGTCTGGTCGCGGCGTTTGGAAGAGTGTCGATGGTGGGGCGACCTGGTTCGAGGTGAACAACGAACTTACAAAGGCCGTCACGATTTTGGCATTTATTGTCCATCCGCAAAACTCTCAGATAGTTTATGCAGCGTCAGACGCCGCTGGTGTGTTTCAAACAATCGACGGGGGATTGAGTTGGTCTCCCATTAATAATGGACTTGGCAATCTAACGATTGGACGGCATGCGGTCGTGATCGATCCCAATGATGGAAGGGGCGGTGTGATGTACGTGGGAACCGTTGGTGCCGGTGTATTTACAACTGCCCTTCCTGCGCTCACGATCTTGTCTGAAATGGCTAACTCGCAAATGAGCTCCTCCTCGACAAAGTTTGTGGCTACTCTGAATTGCGCGCTTGACTCTGGTGTGATCACTGTTCGTGCAGATTCGCCAAATGGTGCAAGTTTTGAAAATTCCTGCGACAAACAAATCACGGTTCAGTTCAAAGCTGCCGGAAGGTGGAGTTTCCGGCCAGCCGAAGGTCTTCACGGCGCTTCTGGACACACGACCTATCCTGTTACTTCCTTTTCGAGAGCAAAGTACAGGGTTGAAAGCGCTCCGCCTGGTAGTCTCGTCATTCGACGCCAAGGCGGCAGTTATCAATTTGTCGGAGATGCAGGGACACTGATTCTACATGAGCATGAGACTGTGGCTTTTGTGATGAACGATGAACCGAATGGCTATTGGGATAATCGAGGCAGCGTCGAGGTGTCATGGCGTTGTATAGATTGTGAGTAGTTAACTGGCTCCTCTCCCTAGCAGGAGGGCATTTCGACGTACACCGAGCCGACTAAACCTGGGAAGCGTGGCTTCGTCCCGTGTCATCCGATAGCTAGTTCCCAACTGGGGATTAAGTTGACTTTGGCGCTTTAACTGGAGAACATATGGGTGTGACACATAAAACCTTAACAACGCTGTTCCTGACAATGTGTATCGCGGGCAGTTTGACACTCACCACACAAGGTGCGCCGATAGAACAGATGTCCAGTCTCGGCCTTGACAATACGGAAATGGTTGTCAGTCTTAATACTCCGATTAGTACGAAGGCGTCGAGGAGAGGAGATACATTCGCTGCTCAGATCGTTTCACCAGAGGAATACCGCAGTGGAACTATTGAGGGACACATCAATAGTGTGAAGAGAGCGAAGAAAAGGAATAGAGCGGAAATCCTGTTCGTCTTCGAGACGATAACGATGAATGGTAACAATTACCTCATCAGAGCTGATTTGACAAACGTTGCAAATTCGAAGGGTGTCAAAGAAGTGGATGAAGAAGGCCGAGCGATAGGTAAAACGTCGAGGAAGAAAGCCATCGGCTCAGCCGCGGCAGGAGCTACTATTGGCGCTATCATTGGTGCCATAGCAGGCGGCGGAAAGGGAGCTGCTCAAGGCGCAGGTGCTGGCGCTATTGCGGGTCTCCTGATAGGTATCACGTTCACCACTGCTAGTTCGGACCTGGAATTTGCTCCGGGTTCACAATTCACCATCATGGTATCGGATAGATCACGGGAGTAGACTGAGCACGTCGTTTGTGCGGAAGAAGGCGCTGCAAGAAGGAGGGATGGCAACCAGTTCCTGAGGGCATACTATCGATGTGGATTCGCACTTAAATCGCCGTGGACTGCGAACCCGGGTGATTCCCGAGAACAGGCACAGAACATGGTCGCGCGTTCGGAAAAGCGGTATCATAACTAGATGCTAACTAACGGCTCGGCCTTATGCCGGAGTTGACACTCAATGAGGCCGTCGAGCAACTATTGCAGACATTGCCTCCGAGATCAGAACAAATTCGGTTGTCGTCGTATGAAACACCACCGCAATTTACGCCTGCTTTTAACAGATGATGAATGCTATCTAGCTGAAGTCAACAAGGATCAACCACGACATCTCATTGATGTTCGACGGCTCCACAAGAAGCCCGGCGTTCTGAGGGTTATCCGTCAAATGATTCGAGAGATGCAGCGTTCCTTACATCGATGGAATCTTGAGTGAGCGCACCACGACCATTTCCTGAAGGCATCTACCAAGCCGCGAAACTCATGTTCTTCATCGATGGTGAGAACCTTGCAATTCGTTACGGCAGCATCTTGGCTGACGGAGAGACGCAGGACCACGTGGAATATGAGCCTAATGTCTTCGTTTGGTCGCGCATCGCTAATGTTACCCAGCACACGCGGTGGGAGGTGCTGCGCCGGTATTACTACACGTCGATCCAGGGCGACGTCGTGAGACTCGAGGAGATTGAGGAACGACTAAAGGGTCTTGGTGTTGAGTCACCGCGCGTTTTTAAGAAACATGCGGGAAAGCGGTCGAAGCGCGTTGATATTTCGCTTGCAACCGACATGCTCACCCACGCGCACCGCAAGAACTACGATGTCGCGGTACTCATTGCTGGCGATGAGGATTACGTCCCACTCGTGGATGCTGTCATGGGAGAGGGCAGACGCGTCCTTGTGTGGTTCTTCGAGAAGGGATTAAACCCGACTCTCCGCCGCAGAGCTGATTATTTCTTTGACATCGGCAAGTTTTTTTTCCAATCTCGAAAGGACCTCGGGATTTACGGTTGGATCTGAATGGGTTATTGCCAAATCTCACTTCAGTCGCCAGCCCAAGTTCGGGTTATAGCTCGTGACCTGGAGCGGCGTCCCCGCGAGTGTGATTAGTGGGGTTGCTGTTCCCGACGTTGATTCCCGACACAGTGACGAGTTGCTTGACAACATTCGCCTCAACCTTAATGACAACCGCGGACTGTCTGACAAAAAAGTTAAAACCAATCAAACACACCCCCCGGGAAAGGTTATGAAAACCCCCTGCGGGTAAGCCCGTGAAAATCCACAGGAGGGATATCTAAGCCGGGTCGAAGAATCGTCAGCGCGGCTCGCGGATGAGCGGCAGGTTGTGAGAACGATGGAGGTGACAATATCGCGGGAAGAACTGGTGCCCTGTGGGCTTCAGTCTAGGCTTTTTCTGTTGACCCTTTCGTAAAGCGCATGTGCTATAATTTGGTGTCCCAGTTTAAGAGAGCGTAATCTTCGACGATCCTTCTGACCCTCTGATTTTCCAGGCCCTTGAGGCACTCCGAGATGCCGTCCACAAGAAAAGGGCAGAACTCACACGAGCGATAAAGCGGCAGGATAAGTCGGCTTCTTCGTCGCAACCCGATGACGAAGTGCGGCGCTTGGTGAGTGAGGTGCAGCGGGCTAACGAGGCTTTGGGCGAAGAATTGAAGAGAGTCCAGGAAAAGCTCGGCATTCCCGAGCAACTCCTTAGGGAAATTGAGGCTAGCAGGCTGCCCAACGAGGAAAGCCGTATCTGGCACCAACAAGTTGAAGGGGCACCCCCAACAGCTTATCTTGACGATCTTGCCGCCTCTGGTCTAGAAGAATTACGCTCGTTAGTGGACAGAGCCTGGTTGAGCGATCAAGCGGCTCGAACATATCGGCTTGGGACTGAGTTTCTATCCACGCCCCTCCACATTCTGAATGGGCAGAGATTCATCTCTACAAAGCAAGTGAGTCCTCAGCGCTTTGCTCAAATGATCTTAGTGTGCCGGGATCATTTGGCCAAGCGCGATGATCTTGATTTCTTTGCAGCCCCTCTTCTGGTGACTGAAATCGCAATGTTGGGGAATCATCTAGACGATCTTCGATTCCTCGGCAAGCATGCAGCAACGAAGGTCAGTATGCTTCAATCGATGATAGATGATGAGGTCAGTGCGACGGTTTACGAACTACTTGTGGGAGCTGCGTGTGTGAGGAGTGGATTAGATCTGGAGATGCTGATTCCGGAGTTGAACGCGAGGACGCCAGACTTTCGTGTACATAGCTTGAGTGTACCAGCTGTTATTGAATGCAAACGCCGTCTTGGTCCGTCGCAGTATGAAGTTAGAGAAGCTAATCATATCGAAATGCTCTACCACTCCGTAGTTCGGCCACTCACGAACGAGAGACATCTTCATGTATCAATAGAAATCGTGTTCACTGACGAAGTGGAAAGTGTTGGGCCTGAGCCTTTTGCGGCGGCTTTGCAGTCGCTGCTGAGGGCCAGCGATATGTCTGGGGAGTGTGAGGTCAATTGGGGCAAGCTTTCATACGAAACTTTGCCCTATTATGACGACGTTGTACGCACGCGTCTGTATTCCCCTGATTTCATGGAAGGCGTTTTTGGCTGGTCAACCTGTCAGAGACGGTGGGATGGAATAATATGTGAAGTGGAACCACCTAATAGAATTATTGTCTCGAAGTATCGAGAGCCGCGGTGTCTGAAGTGGATGAGCAGGAGCCCTACTGCCGTCTTGAAGAAATCGCGCGGTATCACATCGCTCTGGGCAAAGGCCATCCGGCAGATTCCGGCTGGAGAGATGGGATTCGTTTACCTAGCTTATCCGGAAGGGGGTGGGACCGAAATAGCGGATGCAAGGTCATCCCATATCATAGATACCTGTAAAGAATGGAGGCATCGTTGGACGATAACCGTTCCACTCACAATGGTTAACCGGCTTTATATGAGAACGTTTGGCCCAGGCAGTCCCGATTTGATCGAGAGCACTCTTGTATTCGTAGAGGGCAATTCGCACCATTTTTTGAAGGATTTTCCCACCTGTGTCTTTACGGTCCCGCCACGGCGCTCTTAATGCGGGGATTCGGATTATTTATGACCGAGACGACCGCTAGCTGCCGATGGTCTCGTGAAGGAACCATCCCTGCTGGAACTGGGCCAAACTGTGGTGAACAGGGTGAATCGAGTAGTCATAATTATTAACGCAAAGCGACTTTTCGTCGAATGGGCCGATCGCTTCGATGACGGCGGTAAGTCTTTCGGAGTGCAGATTCGGCTGAACTGCCTTTCTCGTTCCGGTATTCGAATGTGACGAAAATTTCCCCACATTCATCAAGGCTCATTACGCCGAGATTTTTGAGAACGCACTTGAGACTTGGATGCTGAAGTCTCGGTCAGGGTCCGGTTGAGATCGAACGGTGAAGGGTTCCCGAAGTGCAAAACTTTCTGTAGTTAAAAACGTAGCTACAAGGGCTACGGGCTTCAATAAATCGCAACAGGTTTCAATAAGAATGCCATAAGCGCTTGAAAAGTAAGTAGTTGGAAATAGGCAATTTGCGGCGTTTGCCGCGAACGGACTTACAAGCAGGAGGTCCGCGGTTCGAGCCCGCGAGCGCCCACCAATGTTTTCGATGCTTTACGGCCATTTTTTGATGGCCTGGAAATGCCTGGGGTGAACCCCTTGGGGTGGACCCCTCCTCTGGCCGACAAACCATGGCAACTAGCGCTGCCCGATTCATCAGGGATTGCGGACTGCAAGGTGCCATCTAAGTTATCCCGAGGGTACCCAGGGAATTTGACTTTCACTTTGGCGGGGCACCTCTGGAATGACCAGAACTGGCGAGGGACAAAGTCGGCGAAAAAGACGTGCGCGGGGAGGGAAAAAACAGGTACCCAGGAGGGAAAACGCAGACTTCCGAAAACAATCTCAGTAATGGCAGCTACTTACGTACTTCACCTGTGACAGGCAAACGCAAACCCTGTTTTCCTATACGACCACACCGAGAAATTTTTCTGTATTACCCGCAACACCGGTTCCAGCATAATATGTCGTCATGCGAATTGCGGGCGGGTCAGCGAAGCTGAAGCATGCAGTTCTCCCGCTGGCTGCGGTTCTGTTTTTGGCCTTTACCGCCGAATACGGACACCTGGTCGAAGAATCCGTCGCGCATGCTGCGGCAACGGGCGCAAGAACACCTGCTCCGAACGGCCACAGGTGCCACAACTGCGTCACGTCGCAGCCCCAGATAGACTCCCCAAGCTGCTCTTTTCAGGCCTCTTTCTCGGTGCTTGAAATTGCGCCGATTCGTCAGACGCGCGGGCCGGTCTCTCTGGCGCTGCGCGAACTCCCAGCCAACCGGGCGCCTCCTTCCAACTAATAACACTCGTTGGCGTTCCTCTCTGATCGCGTTTTCGGCAGCCGGAGTCCCGATTCCGCTGTTTGCGCGATTTGACCGGATCCATTTCATCTACAACCGAATTGCCGGCATTCCATCCGGCGGATGACGCGGTCCGTGCACTATGCCGATGGGCAACCAACGCAGAGGGTGCCGCGCGGCAAGGTCGGGGGGCAGTTTCCGGTTTCGATTTCTGAGCTTGTGGAGAATTTATGTTACCTAAAAGGAATTTCCTGGAATCTATCGGTCTGATTTTCGCCGTTTGCCTGTTGCAGGTTCCTGCATTGGCACAGGCTGGCGCGACTGGGACTGTTCACGGTGTAGTCACGCTCGAAGACTCGGGCAAGCCCATCCACGGCGTGTCGGTCACGATCATTGAATTGCGCGCCTCGGCAGTCACCGGTGATGACGGTTCGTACGAGATCAAAAACGTGCCCCCGGGTACGTACACTGTTATGGCCCATCTGGACAGGGTTCCCGACGTTGTGCAAACCGTCCAGGTGCCGGGCGGCGCCACAGTGGAAGCCGGTTTCAAGATCCGGCTGAGAGCCGCCGGGGAAAAAGTAACGGTAACGGCCAGCGGAAGCGAGGAGACCTTTCTCAACACGATTTCACCCGTGACCTCTCTGGACTCAACCGACTTGCTGGAAAAAAACACTCAATCACTGGGTGAGGCGCTCGATCACGAACTGGGAATTGCCAAGCGCACATTCGGGCCCGGAACCTCCCGGCCCGTGCTGCGCGGCTTCGATGGAGACCGGGTACTTGTCTTGCAGGATGGAAATCAAATCGGATCCCTTGGCTTCCAGTCCGGCGATCATGCCGAGCCGATCGATGTTTTGACCGTCGATAAGCTTGAAGTAGTAAAGGGCCCGGCCACACTTCTTTATGGCAGCAATGCCATCGGTGGCGTGGTCAACGCCATTACCGGGCATGAATCGGCCCACCCGGGCACACGAGGCTACGTGACAGGCGTGGCCGGCACGAATAACTATCAGGCAGGCGGCAGTGGAGGTGTCGAGTATGGCACGCACGACTGGGTCGTCTGGGGAAACGCCGGCGGCCAGCGGTCCGGCGATTACGATACTCCCATGGGACGAATCACCAATTCCTACACACGCGACGGCAACGGCTCCGGTGGCTTTGGTTACTATCCGGGGCGCAGCTTTCTCAGCGTCGATTACACGTTAGATAAGAGGCGCTACGGCATTCCCTTTGACCCTGAAGAAGAGGATCCCGAGGTGGTATACCTGAACCCCCGCCGCCACAGTTTCCGCCTCAACGGAGGAATTCGCGATTTGAAATCCTCCATTGGCGGCGCGCAGGTTTCGGTGCAATACAACGATTACAGGCACTCTGAAATTGACTCCTTCACCAGGGAAGTGGCAACCTCGTTTGAGAACAAGACATTCGACTACCGGGCCGTCTTCGATGAGCGAAAGGCAGGACGCCGGTCCGGCAGTTTCGGTTTCTCGGGCATACATAGAGATTACCGTTCTTCCGGGGCGGAAGCTCTCGCACCTCCGACCGTACAGGTCGCTTTCGCGCTTTTCGGCCTGCAGAAGTTCGACTTCGAACGCGTAAGTTTTCAGCTCGGTGGAAGGTTGGAACATAACGATTACAACCCAAGGGGCATACTGGATCGGCCCACTCCCGATCGCTCGTTTAACGGTTTTTAGGTCGGCCGGGTTGCGAGTGGCTCTCTGGAACGACGGCGCCCTCACCGCCAATTACAGCCATTCGTACCGCGCCCCGTCCCTTGAAGAGCTATACAACAACGGCCCTCACGCCGGCAATGCCACGTTCGAGATCGGGAATCCCGACTTGGAACGTGAGAAAGGCGACGGCGTTGATTTCTCGCTTCGCCATTCTTCAAGGAGGCTGAGAGCCGAAGTTAACTACTTTTACTATCACCTTGACGATTTTATTTTTCTGGCGCCTACGGGGAATATCGAAGACGGTTTGATCGAGGCAGATTATGCACAGGGGACGAGCCGATACACAGGCGCCGAGGGGCGGCTGGAAATCGGTCTGCATCCAAATCTATGGCTCCTCTCAAAGTTGGATTACGTTAATGCCAAACTTACGGATACCGGCACGCCGCTTCCGCGCATTCCGCCTCTGCGAGGTGTAGTCGGAATTGAGGCCACGTATGGGGGATTCCGCCTTCATCCTGAGCTTGTAATGTCGAATCATCAGGAGCGGATTTTCCCGACAGAGACCCGAACGGCCGGATCCACGGTGTTCAATTTCACAGCGTCCTACACGATCGCGCAACAGCACGACGCACACATCTTTTCAATAACCGCCTTCAACCTGGGGGACCGGTTGTATCGCAATCACCTTTCCTTCATCAAGGACTTTGCGCCGGAGATCGGACGGGGCGTGCGCATCAGCTACACAGTGAGGTTCTTCTGATGTGGACGGCTGCATGTATTCACCCAGACTGAGACTGGCGGCCGTGCCGCGAGCATTCTGATGAAAAAAACGCTCTGCGTACCAGCAATTTGATGGTGTTGGAACCGGTTCGGCGGCTCTGAGACATTTTGGGAAGTGATAGGGGTAGGGAGAGCCGCTAGGCTCCCCCACCCTCCGAACCGGACGGGCGGATTTCCCGCATCCGGCTCTCCAGTCGACAGGTCGTTGGTCCAGCGTTGATGATCCTGCCAGCCGCGTGAAACTCCTTTCCTGCCACGCCGCTTGCGCAGAATTGTGCGTAACCTCCGACGTATCATCTGATCAAGGATCCTGAACGTCGGGCGGTTGCTGTGTTTGAAATATTCGAACCATCCGCGTGACGTTTGATTCAGCTCTGCGATGATGTCTCGCAGGCTCGTGCCATTGGTCCGTTTTGTCTTGCCACGGATGCTGTCCTTGAATTTCATAAAACTCTTCTTACGTGGCCATCGCCGACCTCGGTCGAATCGATATCCCAGAAATTCAAATCCATCTTTGCCAGCGTCAATGATGCGGGTCTTGGTCGGATGCAGCTTTAGTCCATTACCAGCCATCCATTGCTGTATTCGCTCCAAGACCTGTGTTGCCTCCTCTTCTGTTTGGCACAGAACTACGAAGTCGTCAGCATATCGAACCATCTGGACCCCTTGCTCAGCCATCTCCTTGTCGAGCGGATTTAAGTAGATGTTGGCCAGCAGGGGACTGATCACCGCTCCCTGCGGAGTCCCCTCCTCAGGTTCGTAATACTTCAGTCCTTCCATCACTCCCTGCTTCAGAAAACCCGCCATCAGTGCCAGCATTCTCCCGTCACTGATCTTTCCCTCTACGCGCTCCATCAGTCTGGAATGACGGATGGAATCAAAATAGCTCTTTATGTCCGCATCCACCACCCACGTGTATCCCCGCTTGAGCAGATTGTCGACCTGACGCAGCGCCTTCTTACAACCCCGTTTCGGTCGAAATCCGTAGCTATGTTTGGCAAACGTCTGCTCAAAAATCGGCTCTACCGTGTCTCGTATCGCTGTCTGCACGATCCGGTCTCTTACTGTGGGTATGCCCAGCGGTCGCTTTTCCTTACTCCCGCTTTTGTTGATCCACTGCCGCCGCACCGGCCCAGTGCAGAGATTGTGCCTCTCACCGTCTCCCACCTTTTATTCTATATTAGCGGACGCTTGCCGGAAGTCCGGTTACGTTTAGGCAGAGACCGGTGCCTGGGTTGCTAAACTTTTTTTCGTGTTTTTTCCGACTCGTCAGTTCTGTTATGCGTGCAAAGAACTGAAGGTGGTCAAAAAGCTGCTCCCCCTCTTGGATGCTACCGCGTGCGCCTGCGCGGTTTGCCCGGCAGTATCGATCGCAGCGCTTGAACAAACGATCACCGACGCGGGTGTGGTGATCACGCGGCTGGCGGATCTCAGCGGTGCCCACGGCTACTCACAACCAGGCCGCATCACGATCCTCGAGTCGCTCACGCCAGCGGATACGGCGACGGTGCTCGTCCACGAATTCGCACACGAGCTCCTTCACCAGCGTGGCGACGATCGACCAACGTTCAAGACCGTGCGCGAAACCGAAGCCAAGGCCGTGGCGTTCATCGTCGGCACAGCGAGTTTGCTCGATGCGGCCCGCGATGCCATAGCCATGCTGGGGGCCCATGGCACTAAGCGTTTTCACGACCATGAGAGCCAGCGTGCCCTGCCAGACTTCGGCCTTCGCGCTCATATTGGTTGCCCAAATGAGTATCGCAGGTTTCCGTCGGAAGGCAACAGCACGGATGAATCCAGCCATTATGCTGGAGGCAATTGTCTTAGCATAGAAAGGGAAGCTACAGCGAGGTGTCGATGACGTCTGGTTCTGCGACACGTCGATTCCATCGTCCATCCAGTTTCGCCAACTCACCCATCTGATTTGCCGATAATCTGTGTCGGCGACTTTGCTTGAAACTTGGCCCGCGAGGATCGCAAACGGCCTGATTTCCACCCAACTCCAGCCAATAGACATAAAGAAAAGCTCCCGTTAAACAAATGATTTAACGGGAGCTACGTTTTGCGACGTAGGACTTAAAATCCTGGGCCCCGAAAGGGGCGTACCGGTTCGATTCCGGTCCCGGGCAGTTCAAGTCAACAACTTAGCGCGTCTGACAATTTTGGCACGGTACATACCGGACGTCACTTTTCTTCTTGGCCCCGGTTCTCCACTTCGGCAATCCGCCTGATCAGTTCGACGACACGAGCCGGACTTAGGGAGATCGAATCAATTCCAGCCTTCACCAGAAATTGGGCGAACTCCGGATAATTGCTCGGCGCCTCGCCGCAAATTCCAACCTTGCGGCCCTTCTTGTGGGCCTTTTTGATCAATTCCTCAACCGTTACCTTGATCGCGTCATTACGCTCGTCGAAAAGCGGCGCGAGCAGTTCTGAATCCCGATCAATGGCCAGGACGAATTGCGTCAGATCATTGCTGCCGATGGAAAAACCGTCAAACCGCTCGGCAAATTGCTCGGCCAATATAATGTTGGAAGGAATTTCACACATGACATAAATCTGCAAGCCGTCTTCGCCGCGCTTCAATCCGTTTTTCGCCATGACCTCCAGGACTTTGTCGGCCTCCTCCAGAGTGCGGCAGAACGGAATCATCGCGATCACGTTTTTGAAACCGATCTTGTCGCGGACGCGTTTGAGCGCGGCGCACTCCAGTTTAAAGCCGTCGCGGTAGCGTTCATGATAGTAGCGCGAGGCACCGCGAAACCCGAGCATGGGATTGGCTTCTTGGGGCTCAAATTGGCTGCCGCCGATGAGATTCATGTATTCATTCGTTTTGAAATCGCTCAGTCGCACCAGCACAGGACGCGGATATTGCGGCATGGCAATTTTGGCGATCCCTTTTGCCAGATGCTCGATGAAGTACTCCTTTTTGTCCGGATAGCCGCGTGTTAACTTTTCGATCTCTTTGCGCGCGTCTTTATCCTGCAGCTTGTCAAAATGAACCAGCGCCATCGGATGAATTTTGATGATGTTCCCGATGATGAACTCAATGCGCGCCAGGCCGATGCCCCGGCACGGCAAATTCCACCAGCGCAAGGAGCCAGCGGGACTGGCGATGTTGATCATGATCTCCGTTTTAATTTTTGGAAGGTCCTCGATACTGACCTCCGCCTCTTCGTAGTCGAGAATGCCTTTATATACATAGCCCTGATCGCCCTCGGCGCAGGAAACCGTGATTTCATCGCCGTCCTTCAATCGTTTCGTCGCCTCACCGGAGCCAATAATGGCCGGGATACCCATTTCGCGACTGACGATCGCGGCGTGACAAGTCCGCCCGCCAAGGTCTGTCACGATAGCTTTGGCTTTGCGGAAGATCGGCCCCCAATCCGGTGTGGTCATTTTCGTGACCAGAATATTTCCCTCCTTGAATTTCTTTAGTTCCGCGGTGCTGTGAATCTGCTTCACTCCTCCGGCGGCGATTGATTCACCAACACTCACGCCGGACAGAATTCTTTCGCCTTTCTGCTTGAGACGATAACTCTTGAGGATGCCGGGTTTTTTCTTGGAATGCACCGTCTCGGGCCGAGCCTGAACGATGTACAACTCGCCGCTCTCCCCATCCTTCGCCCATTCGATGTCCATTGGACGTCGGTAATGCTGTTCGATTAAACAGGCCCATTCGGCCAGCTTCAGGATTTCCTTGTCGTCCAGAACAAATCGGGACTGATACTTTTTGGGAACAGCGATTTCCTTTGTGACCTGGCCGCGGCCCCTGGCGTAAATGATCTTTTTTTCTTTTGCTCCAGGCACCTTGTCCAGAAGAGCCCGGGGCTTGGGCAGAAATGGTTTGAACACAGTGTATTCATCGGTGTTCACTGCGCCTTTTACAACAATCTCACCCAACCCCCACGCAGCACTGATGCGAACGGTCCCGGGAAAACCGGTTTCAGTATCGATGGTGAAAAGGACGCCCGCGCCCGACTTGTCGGAGCGCACCATCTTTTGAATGCCAATTGAAAGGGCGATTTTGAGGTGGTCGAAATTTCTGTCTTCGCGATAACTGATGGCGCGGTCGGTAAAGAGCGAGGCATAGCACTTGCGGCACGCCTCAATCAGTGCCTTTTCACCCGTGATGTTCAGATAGGTTTCGAGTTGGCCGGCAAAACTGGCGCCGGGAAGATCTTCGGCTGTGGCGCTGCTGCGCACCGCAACGTCTGCTTCCTTTTTTTCGTACCGCCTCGCAAGCTCACGATAGCAGTCCCGAATCTCTTTCTCGATCTCCTCGGGGATATGTCCGGCAATGAACAGCTTTCGAATGGTTTTGCCGACCTCCGCCAGGGTCTCCCTGTCTTTTTTCAGGCGATTCACCTGGTCGCGGATCTTTTCCTCGATATTATTCTCCCGAACGAACCGCCAATATGCTTCAGCCGTTGTTGCAAAGCCATCCGGTACATGGACCTTTTTTCCCTTCAGGACACGAATCATTTCGCCCAGCGACGAATTCTTTCCGCCGACGATGTTTGCGTCCGCTGAACTCAATTCCTCGAACCACCGCACGTAAAGCTTTTTCTCATTTGCCATCACCGCTTTGCTTCGCATCATTTTTGTTTCGCCGCATCCTGACCCAACTGTGCGACGCGCCGATGCAGCGCATCGATGATCCGGTCGCGCACCTCATTGCCTTTGCCTTCTTTCTCGAGTTCGGCTGCGTTCACTGGCTCGCCGAATGTGACCACAACCTTTCGAATGCGCGGCAGCAGGCGACCCTTTGGCAGAGACTCGTGCGTGCCTTGAATGAATGCGGCAACCACCGTTGCCCGGAAATGCTCGACAAACGTGGCGATGCCCGGCTTGAATGCCTGTAGTTCGCCGGTGGGAGAAAGCTGGCCTTCCGGGAACCAGGCCAGATTCTCGCCTCGATTCAGCACTGCCGCCGCAAAAGCCATAGTGGAAAAAATCCCGCCTTTTGGATCAATCGGCATCACGCGCGCAATTCGGCTGAAAGCGCGGAAGATTGGATTTCGGAAGGCGATCGCTCTCCACCCTCCCCAGTAGATATGTTGGAGCAGTTTGAAATCGATGGCCGCCGCAAGAACAAACGGATCAAGGTAACTAACGTGATTAGCGGCAATCACGAAGGGCCCGCGTTCGGGCAACCGTGCGCCTTGGACTTCAAGACGGAAAAGCCCGCGTACAATCAGCCGATTGAGTTTGTCCAGCAGCCATCCGACTGCTGCACCGAACGGTCCGATCGGTTCGAGCCAGCGCTTCTGTTCCTCGCTCAAGACCTTTTCCGGCTCACGCAGCGGATCGGCTGGCGGACGGGCTCCCTTGCCAGCCTCGGAAACTTCCTGCAGCAGG
Source organism: Acidobacteriota bacterium (assembly GCA_036507075.1). GTDB lineage: Bacteria > Acidobacteriota > UBA6911 > JACQSX01 > JACQSX01 > DASXQR01. The sequence continues at coordinate 70,864 of DASXQR010000146.1, forward strand.
TCACGCACAGTTTCCACGCGGCCAATGGCTTCTTCGCTCAGTTCGACGCCGGCTCGCTGTCGAATTTCCAGCGTCAAGTTCAGCCATTCCAGTGAGTCCAATCCCAGATCGAGTTGAGGATTGGCGTCGGGTGTGAGCGGCTGATCGGGATAGCGTTGCGCCAGCAATTCCCAGGTTTCCCTCGCCGCTGGTTCCTCCAGCAAAACACGATCGTCGGGTGACATTTCCTCGGGCCCAATGGGTCCCACTCTTTCCTTTTCCGGCGCTTTTTCACCCTTTTTGGCTGCTTCGAATCGTTCCGCGAGCAAATGCCGGCTGATTTTTCCGAGCCGCGTCCGGGGAAGAGGTTCCTGAGTAATCACAACATCCACGATGCGCTGATAGGATGGTAATTCCCGCGATTTGGCCTCGATAGCCTCCCGAACAACTTTAGCCGCATCACCATCACCTTCCCGCCGGGCGTCCTTCATCTCCGGCACGACGATGGCCACCAGTTTCTTCTCGCGCTGCAAGATCCCAATTTCACCGACAGCGGGAGATTCAGCGTAAATCTTTTCCACGTTGTCAGGCTGGATCTTCTCTCCGCCTTCGGCAACGATCAGGGTAGAAACACGGCCTGTGATGAACAAGTGTTGATCTTCATCCAAATAGCCGAGGTCGCCCGTCCGGAACCAGCCATCCTCGGTGAAAGCTTCTTTTGTCTTGTCGGGCAGGTTGTGATAGCCCGAAAAGACATTCGGGCCGCGAGCCAGGACCTCGCCTTCAATGCTGTTCTTGCTCTGTTGCTGTTGCTGTTGCTGTTGCTGTTGCTGTTGCTCTTGCTCTTGCTCTTGCTCTTGCTCTTGCTCTTGCTCTTGCTCTTGCTCTTGCTCTTGCTCGCTCCGGGTCTCTTCGGGAGTAACCGACGGATCGACGCGAATTTCAACACCGGGAATCGCCTTTCCGGCGCTGCCAATCTTGGCTTTGCCCGGAGGATTCAGTGTCAGCAGAGGCGAAGTTTCCGTCAGCCCGTATCCAACAGCGAGTTGCCAGCCGATGCTTTCCAGTTTCCAGCCAATTTCCGGATCAAGGGCCGCGCCGCCCGAAGCAACCACCCGCAATTGCGGGCCGATTTGTTTATGCAGCGGGCGCAGCAGAATTTTCCCGGTGCGGATGCCCAGACGCCGGCGAATCCAGGTGGTCAAACCAAGGCTGGCCTTGAAAAGACGATTTGCCATTCCCCCGGCCGCTTGTGCGCGCGCTTCGATTCCGGAGTAGAGCGCCCGATAGAGCCGCGGCACGCCGAGAAGGATTGTGACCCGACCTTCGTGAATCGCCCGCAACAACTGCGGGCCTGTGAGCGATTTCGGCAGCACAATCGTACCGCCGATCAGAAGCGGCGCGAGCATTCCAATCACGTACGGATAGACGTGATGCAGCGGCAACGGCAATAGCAGTCGATCTTTTTCCTCCATCAGTTTCAGTTCGAGGATGGTATTCAGTTGCGCGCTCAGGTTGGCGTGCGTCAACGGAACACCCTTTGGCGGTCCGGTTGTGCCGGAGGTGTAAAAAAGGGCGCACCGGTCCTTCGATTGTACTCGCGGGAATTCCCCGCCCGGTTCGTCTTTCAGATGCTGCCAATGCCGCTCGTCTTGTTCATCGCCATCCAGAAGAACCGGCTTAAGTTTGTTACTGAATCCCATTTTCTCGAGCCGCTCGAGATAGCGAGTGTTGGTAAAAACCAGGCGACAGGCACTGTCCTTCAATGCGTGAGCAAGCGGGTCATCGCCGAATTGCACGTCCAGCGGGACAACCACTCCACCTGACTGGATGACCGCGAGACAAGCGACAATCCACTCGGGAGCATTGTTCGCAAGCAAAGCGATAGGTTCATCCTGCCGGACTCCCTGCGCTCTGAGTCCGTTGCCAAGTTTTATCGCCTCGTCTGCCAATCTTGAGAACGACCATTCGACGACGTTGTCGTTGCCAAACGCGACAATCGCGTGCCTGTCGCCGCGCTCGGGGAAACTCTCAATCAAATCGTGCAGAGTCTCGAGCTTTTTCATAACTGGCGGATGGTCTGCCGTAACTCTGTTCTCACTTTGAGGCTTCATGGTGAGAGCAGTTTTCGAACGTTCCTAACTTGGCATGGTCAGCTTCTCGACCGGGCGCGGGTGCGAGCAGCCTTGCGGGCGGCAGCCGACCGGCCCCCCGGACCTTTAGTACGAACGGCCTTTTGTGCCGCGGCGGAGCGAGCCTTTGCTCCGCGCTTGCGGGCAGCCGTGCGCGCCTGGCGGGCAAGCGACGATTTCGATGCGGCTGAATGGCCCTCGCGGCGCAGAGCAGCTCGGATGGCTCGCGAGCGGGCTGCCGAAGGCTTCTTTCTTGATCGGGCGCGCTTTAAAGCCAACTTCGCGCTGCGGCGGGTTTTGGCCGACGTCTTCCCCTTCTTGGGCGGCCGGAGTTTCACGCCGGCACGCCTCGCCTTTGAGAGCCCGATTGCGATCGCCTGCTTGGTTGAGCGCGCGCCGTGCTTCCCTTCGCGAATGTGGTGCATTTCCTCACGCACGAACTCGCCCGCCTGCGTCGAGGGTGCCTTGCCTTCGCGCTGATCCTCTTTAGCCTTTTCCAAGGCCTCCTTATCCGTATCCTGCTCTGACATCATGATTCTCCTTTCCGGGAATATGTGGTCGCGCGGCTCACGTTCTCTCTTGTCAAGGAAACAAATGCAATCCCATCGCGAAGCCCGAAGATTCCTATCATCATGAGGTAATCGTACATTAGACCGGCACGGTCTCGTAGGAATGAACAAACTTGTCATACGGACTCACCGCCAACGACACCGCTTCCTCAGAACCTGAGAAAAAATCGACGCCACCGGGCCTGGAACGTGAGAAAAAATTCACCGCGAAGGCGCGAAGGCGCGAAAACAAGAATTACTGTAGTCCTCCAAGTGACGCAATGACGGCAGACATTGCAGTATTTACGGGTACTTAGATAACAAAGCTATCTCACCTTAAGTCGCTTTTTTCGCGCTTTCGCGCTTTTGCGGTTCCAGTTTTTTGATTTTTTCTCACGTTCCTGCCCCGGTGGTGAGCACGAATTTTCACTAGAGCTGAATATCCACTCACTTTGGAGACACTCGGGCTGACGTTGAAGGTTCGGGCATTTGTTGGCGCCTTGACGGTCGCATTGCACACAAGGTACCCTTTACACATGAAACGTACAAATCTTGTGCTTGATGAGCGACTGCTCGAGGAAGCCCTGCGCTTGAGTGGTGAGCGGACTTACTCGCGAGCGGTGGAGCGCGCTCTTGAAGATTTCGTTCGTCGCGTCAAAGCGTCGCGTATCCTGGAGTTGGCCGGATCCGGTCTTTGGCAGGGCGACCTGGCGCAGATGCGCGGCGACCGGGCAGTAGCAGGCTCCCGAAGGCGGACCAGGCGTGGTTCTAGTTGATACCTCGGTCTGGATTGAAGTTTTTCGTCGTCCGGCCCCCCTTAGACTTGACTCAATTGTCGACCTTGAGGATGTCGTCACGTGCCTGCCGGTAATCCAGGAAGTGCTTCACGGTTTTGACCAGCCGCGAGCCTTCCAGATCGCCCGCGAATCGATGTATTCGCTGCCGCTGGTAGAGTCCCCCCTTGGCAGAGAGGTCTTTGACCAGGCTGTTGAGCTTTACCGGGGCGCTCGCCGCGCTGCGCTGACAATTCGCTCCAGCGTCGACTGCCTTATCGCAGCCTGCGCGCTGCGCAACGAATTGACGGTCTTGCATTACGATCGCGACTTTGAACTGCTGGCGCGCGTATCGCCGTTGCAGGTACGCTCCATCTCCCGAACCTGACTTGGGCTCCCGTCAATCGCCGCGCAGCGGCGCGGCACCAGCACGCCGATACAGGTACGATCGCGGCACTGCCTCTCACCAGCGGGGCGCGTAAATCGCTGATGGAATTGGATTCTGTGCATCAGCAGTGCTGTTTGAAGAGATCTGTTTGGCGCTGTCTACTATCGCTCGAAATAGCACGACCGTTCGGCTCTATACTGACTTCGACTGGCCTCGAGAACAAAACCGCCGGTGTCATAGCTGGGCGAGAACCATGCGGGCGGGAAAACAGCACAGGCATCGGGACATTTCAAATTTGACAGGTGTTTAGGCGCTGCATTAGTGACAGGCATCAGCGCCTATTCTGGCATCAGCGCCTATTCTTCATCGAATTGTTAAGTTCATCGCACCGCCGGCCTGATTGAAGATCTGCATCATGGCCGTTGATGCTTGACCAGCTCTTCCACTGAATAGAATGAACTGAGTGGTGTAGCCCCCAGAATCTGCTATGTGTGGAAAAAACACTTCGGATGTCGAAGCGGGCGCCGCTTCATTGGCTGTCGGCATCGTAGTGATCAAGAAATCGCTGCGCTCGTTGTGGCGTCCGCGCAATCCGATCACCGAAAGAGGGACAGCGCCTGAGACACGTACCACCCCTTGAAACGGAGTAGAGAACGACGTTAATCCCGGAATCTGATTCAAGAACTTTGCCACCTGCCCATTAGGCGGAATTGACAACATGCCGATCAGACCAGCGGATGATCCATCAAGCCTCGTAAGTTCAACTGTCACACTGGCGGTCGAGGCTGCTGTATTAACAATTGCAATTCCCGTCTGGATCGCTCCAATCTCGCTTTGATTGAAATTGCCTGCCGCTTCCGCATACAGGCGGAAAGCCGACGCAACGGGGACGGCCGGGACCGCCGCCTCGATGACGGTCGTGCCGCCGTTTCGAAAGGAAAAGATTGCGAGGCCGGATGGCGCCGCAGACCCAGCGGCGGGCACCACTCGCGCCCAACCGACTACACTCGTAATTCCTGCGCCGGATGTCGTCAACTTGAGTGATGCACGCGGAGGAATCGTATATGCAAAACTACTCGTCGATTCGCCGTTGACGGTCACAGTCGCCTGTCCTCCGGACTGATCCTGAAAGTGCACGGCGCCGTTGAGTGCTCTTTCGCTACTGTTAAGTAAAAGGATCTGAGTCTTCCACCCGCCCCCGTCAGCGAAGTGGGGAAACACAACCACCCCGGTCGCGGGTGCAGCATCAAGGTCGATGACGGGCAATGTAGTAATCAGGAATTCACTTCGTTCATTGGCAAGGCCTCGAAGGGCGATCGCACCGATTGGAACGGACGAGTTGAACGTGAAAGTCCCGCTGACGGACGAGCGCCCGTTGAAAGGAGGTTGGTTCAGAAATGCGGCGATTTGCCCGCCTGGAGGAATCGTCGTAGTGCCCTGATCAAAGTTACCGCTCTGGTCACTGAAGAAGAATGAAACAGCCGCGGCCTGACTAGTAGCGTTTGCCAAAGCCAGACCCGTATTCACCGGGCCGTCTATTTCCGCCGCAATTCGCCCATTCTGGATCAGCGGCGTAGCAGCAACACCCGCTTCGCTGACCAGCACGCCATTCTGACGCAGGCCGAAAATGGCGACGCCGTAGGGTGACGTGCTTCCGGTATTCGGACGAACGCGAGCATAGCCTGTAGAGACTGTCTGCAGCAGTCCCGCACTCACCATCGATACACCGCCTCGATCGGTGAATGACACAGGAACGCTCATATCGACTGCGGAGACCTTACGAATACGATGATTGCCCGTATCAGCGATATAAAGGTTTCCTATCGGGTCGAATGCGACGCCTTCCGGAACGAAAAGCTCCGCCGAGCCCGGCGGGCCGCCATCACCGCGAAAGCCGGTCCTGCCATCGCCCGAATATGTCGAGATAACGCCCGCAGGCGTGACCCTGCGAATCCTGCTATTCCCCCATTCCGTGATGAAGAGATTACCCGCGCCGTCCACGGCAACGCTACGCGGGCGATTGAGCGCGGCAGAAGTCGCCGGGCCGCCGTCCCCTTCGAAACCCTGTGTGCCATTTCCAGCAACAGTAGTGATAATTCCAGACGCGTCTATTTTGCGCACACGATTCGTGCCGTCCGCAATGTAGAGATTTCCACTCGTGTCCACCCCGATTCCCTCAGGCGACTGAAGACTTGCAGACGTCGCAAGTCCACCATCTCCGGAGAATCCGGCCGTTCCATTACCAGCCACGGTACTGATAATTCCGGGCGGCGATACTTTTCGAATGCGGTGAGTTCCACTATCGACGATGAAAACATTTCCCGCCGCATCGATCGCCACACCTCGAGGGCTGGAGATTCTCGCGGATGACGCAGGCCCGCCATCTCCGGCGAAGCCTCCCGTGCCGGTGCCGGCGAAGGTGCTGATCATCCCGTCAGGAGTGATCTTGCGAATGCGGCTGTTAAACGTGTCGGCGATATAGATGTTACCCCGCGTATCCACAGCGATCCCCTCAGGACGGCTGAGTCGGGCAGAAGAAGCGGGCCCGCCGTCGCCGCCGGAGCCGGATGTTCCATTTCCTGCAAGCGTGATAATGATGCCGGCAGGAGTCACTTTTCGAACGGCGTGATTGCGAGTGTCGGCGATGAAAATATTTCCTTGAGCATCTACGGCTGCGCCTTCAGGCCCGTTCAGTTTTGCCGCGGTCGCCGGCCCGTCGTCGCCGCTCAGTCCAAATGTGGCACTTCCGGCCACTGTGTCGATGCGTAAAGCCGGCACCCATGTCGGAGAAATATCCTGGAGAATGGTGACCCGCGGCGAGTCGCTACGGACCACATAAACTCGGCCGGTTCGCTGGTTGATGGCAGCGTCCGTACTAAGCAGCGAACTACTCATCGAAATGCTTTGGGGAAGCCTCTCAATCTGCTGCGTGGAGCCATTCAAGACGTAGATGTTGCCGCTGCCGGCCACCATGTAGGCGTTATCCGTTGCGCGACGGATGGCAATTTTACCGATCCCGTCGTTGCCTCCGGTGGAGGACAGTGTCACCTCGGTGAGTCCGTCATTTCGTCCATCGACAATAGCCGACGCGATCCCGATTCCTACACCGGCAAACAACCGGTTTGTCAGCGGATTAAAGGCCAACGTTCGCAGGTCTTCCCTTCCCACGTACCGATAGTTACCGTTGCCGCGATTCAGGATCAGAATGCCCGGTCCGGCCTGGTTCGGAGCAAACAACATCGTCACGTACACTTTGTTCTCGAGTTCATTAACGCTTATGGCGAGTGGCGCTCGTCCTCCGGTTGGAGTAAGCTCGAGAATGGAAGTCTGCAGTGTTTGCGAGTTGACGACGAACAGCTGGCTCGTACTGAGTTTGGTGAAGAAGATTTCACCTGTTCGTTCGTTGAAGCTCATCAGCGACTGAGAGTCGCAGCAATTCATCGTGATCGGGCTGAACTGGTCTGTGCGAACATCAATGACACCCGACGACGCGTCGCCTCCTCCCCATAAAACATAAACCTTGTCGCGGCTCTCATCGTTCTGGACGTCGAGCAACACCAAAGCTCCCCCGGAAGTAATCTTTTGGGTGATCTGTCGTATCGGCTCATTGCGCACAGCATCAATGACCCAAATCGAAGCTTCCGGTCCCGTCGTATCATGGCTGACGGCGGCATAGACCTTGCCAAAAGTTTCATTGACTGCAATGTTATCGACTCTGCCCTGGCCGACCGGAATCGATCGGATTATCTGATTCGTGTTTCCGTCGATGACCAGGACGCTTTGGGTTTGTTGATCGGCCACAAAAATCTTGTTGGCCGCTTCATATACCGCTACCGCAGTCGGACTACCTGCGGGAACCGTACCAACCAACTGCGATTGCGCGGTCGCATCGGTGCCAACACGGGCCAAAACGCCAAGAACGAGAAACGTCAAGAACAGGAGTCTCCGCTGGCGCATTGGCCGAAATTCTACCAGTTAGCCCGAGGGATTGCGAACTTGGACGAAGGCCTGCCACCGCCTTGGGAGCAGGGGGGCGGCAGTTCAAATCTGCCCGCCCCGATTCAATGATGCGAGTCTTGTGCAGTCGGATGGGTCGGCAACCTTCCAGAACTGGCAAAACAGCGCTTCTACATCCCCAATTCCTGTCACCTGTATTCTCTTCTTACTACCGTGACAGGCACTTTCAGTTTTTTGATGGGTTCTGGCTTATCGGACTACCATGTGGCCCCAGGTCAGTGTAGTCAATTTCGTAGCTGTGAAAGCCTCCAACTTCAACAAATTTCAGCAAGTTTCAATAGGGTCGCCGCAAGCGCTTGAAAATTAGTTAGTTGGAAATAGGCCATTTATTGGAATTGCCGGGAACAGACTTACAAGCAGGAGGTCCGCGGTTCGAGCCCGCGAGCGCCCACCAAGGTTTTCGATGATTTGCGGCTGATTCCAGCCGCGCACCAGGGTCCCCGTACCGGCGAAGACGGGTCCCAGCTCGCCTTTTCCAACAATCCCGACGGAGCCGCGAAGTGTAAGCGAGCGGCACTCCAGACTGACGAGCCGGATCGGCAGCGTTGACGGCACGGCACGGGATCAAGGTCGCTGCAGAACTGCGGTTCTGCCGCGACGTTACTGTGCTGGATCCTCAGCCGTTGCTGATCTGCCTTGTCAGTCTGGATTGCCGCTCGCCTACACTTCGCGGCTCCGTTAGATCACTCCTGACGCAGCGCCTCGAGGGGGTCTACTTGCGCCGCCTTGCGCGCCGGCAACCAGCAAGCCAGCAGCGCGACCAGCGTCAGCAGCGCCGCGATGATGGCAATGATCACTGGATCAGTCCCCTTCACCTCGTAAAGCTGCTCGGCCATCTGGCGCTGCCAGGCGCTGCCGGCGAAATATTGGCTCTCGAGCAAGCGCTTCAAGGCGTAACCACCCAGTGCGCCAACGGCCAGCCCCAGCAGCACCAGCTTCATCCCTTGCCGGGTCACCAGCAGCAGGACGTTGGCCCGTTGCGCGCCAAGCGCCATGCGGATGCCGATCTCGTTGGTCCGTTGGGCCACCGAATAGGCCAGCACGCCGGAGAGTCCGATGGCTGCGAGCAAGAGCGCCAGCCCGCCAAAGAAACTCAAGAGCCGGGCAGACAGGCGTTCCTTTCCCAAGGTTGCCTGCGAGCGTGCCGCTTGCGTGCCGATTTCTGTGACCGGCAGATTGCTGTCCAGTTCACGCACGACCTGGCGCACCGTGGCAGTGAGCGCGGCCGGTTCGCCCGCGGTGCGCAGAGTGAAGTGCATCTCGCCGACTTCTGCGCCGTCTTGTTGCCAGGGCGTGTAGAGCAGCGGCTTGATCTCCTCGCGCTGGCTCATGTATTTGGTATCGGCGACCACACCGATGATTTCGACCTCGCGTTTGCTGCCTCTAAATGTGACACGCTTGCCGAGCGCGTCATCGTTGGGGAAGAACTGGCGCGCGAAGGTTTGACTGACGATGGCGACTTTGGGCGCACGCTGGTCATCCTGCGCCGTGAAGCCGCGCCCGCGCAGCAGCGGGATCTCCATCGTCGCAAAATAGTTCTCGCGCGCCATCTGGCGGTTGGTGGGGTGCGGTCCGGCGGTCATTGCCGACTCCCCGGGCAGCAAGATGCCGTTGACGAAATTGTCCTGAGCGATAAGCGCGACGCGCCCGAACGTCGCCGCGCGCACGCCCGGCAGGTTATCCAGCCGCGCAAAGAGTTGCTGATAGAACTGCACCAGCCGTTCGTCTTTGTACCCGCCCTGTTGCGGTTGTAATCTGAAGAGCAAGAGATTCTCCTGATTGAAACCGAGGTTGATTCGTTGCAGGTTGTGGAGTGTGCGGATGAACAAACCCGCGCCGACCAATAACAACAGCGAAAGTGCAACCTGCGCGACAATCAGACCTTTGCTCAAACGCGACACTGCCCCCGTCGTGCGGCGGCCCTGTTTAATTGCTGTCGCCAAATCCAGACTTGTGGCGCGCCACGCAGGCGTCAATCCGAACAGCACGCCGGTCAATACCGAGATGGCAAGCGTGAAGGCCAGCACACGCCAATCCAGACGAAGGTCGACGACGACGCCGGGCAGGATTCCTGTGTCTTTGTCGGTCAGCGCCAGGAGCGCGCTCCTGCCCCAGAAGGCGAAGAGCACGCCGGCCGCGCCGCCCAACCCCGCGAGCAGCACACTTTCGGTCAGCAGTTGCCGGATCAAACGCCAGCGCCCCGCGCCGACCGCGAGCCGCACGCTGATCTCTGCGCTGCGCTGGGCTGCCCGCGCCAGCAGCAGGTTCGCCACGTTGGCACAGGCAATCAGCAGCACCAGCGCCACCACGATGAACAAGCCGTAGATCGTGGTTGAATACATTCTGCGCCTGTCCAGCATCCCTCGGCCGCCGGATTCCGCAAGCAGGCGCGGGTAATCTTTCGGCTCGAGTTGCGCCGGTTGATTCGCTTTGCGCGGGGGCGGCATGACCTCCAAAGCGGCGGCTTGAAAAGCGCCGTTCAAGCTGTCGCGCGCCTGTTCGCAGGTCGCGCCCGGTTTGAGCCGTCCCATCAAATCCAGCCACCAGGCGCCTGGTTGGTTCGCCGTGCCCAATCTGCTGCGCTCACCCCGCAGCAACGGCTCGCAGGCAATCGGGACGGTGACGGCGGGGCGATAATCCACTTGCAACGTGCCGGTGAACGCGGGTGGCGTCACGCCGATGATGGTGAAGGGAATTTTGTTGAGTTTGAGCGGCTGGCCGATGACGGCGGAACTGGCGCCGAATCGCTCCTGCCAAAACTGATGGCTGAGCACGACCACTGACGCTGCTCCTAGCTTATCATCCTCGTCGGTGATGCCGCGTCCCAAGACCGGTTGTACTCCGAGTCCGGCGTAATAGCCGCCGGACACGGCTTGCCCGTTGATGACCTCTACCTGGTCGCCCGCTGCCGCGGTCAATTCGCGGATTGGAGCGAAGGCAAAGAAATCGCTCAGCGGGCTTTCCGGCGCAGCGGCGCGCGCCTGGCGCATCTTTTCAAAGACCTCGTAGCAAAACAGCGAAAGCCCTTTTGTGCCCGGCGGCGTTGGCACAAACGACGTGCCGCTCATCCCACCCGTCCTGAACGGGAGCCCGGCTTGCCATTCAAAGAGCACCAACCGCTCCGGCTCAGCGACCGGCAAGGTATTCAGCAGCACGGCATCCATCACACTGAACAACGCCGTGTTCGCGCCAATGCCGAGCGCCAGCGAAAGTACGGCTACCAGCGTGAACCCTTTGCTCTTGAGCAGCATCCGCACGCCGTAGCGCAAGTCCTGAAACATTTCGTCCTCCAGTCTTCTGGGTTGCAGCAGCAGCGCGTCCCAGAACGCGCCCGCGCTTCGCCGCAGCAGATCAAGCCTGTGTCGCCGGTCGAGCCGGTTCCACTCGGCCAGGAGCATTTCGCGGCAGCGCAGCTCGGCCTCCCACTCCTGCCGCCAATCGGCTCGCAAGCGGCGCGGCACAATCACGCCGATGACGCGGATCAGCCGGAGGTGCGGTCTGGTGAAGAATCTTTTGCAGCGGGATAGCAGCAGCACGGTTTTGACCTCACGCGCGTGACGGTTTCGGGTCGCGCACTTTGGTCGGTCGTCTTTGCTCCAACAGCCGGTAGCGTTTTACCGCCTCGGCTAACGCCTCCCGCCCTGCGCGCGTGAGCTCGTAGTATTTGCGCGGCGGGCGCGGCTCGGCCTGCGCGATACTCTGCTTCTCCCACTCGGAAGCGAGATATCCGGTTTCCTGCAGCCGTCTCAACGCCGGGTATACTGTCCCGCCCGGCAAGCCCGTGATGTCAATGATGTCAAAACCGTAAAGATAGCCGTTGGCCACCGCTTGCAGGATGACCGCCGTCGAGTAGGTGAGAAACCCTTTGCCCATTGCGAACCCCTGAGGTTGTCTACGATAGAATCCTATCTAGAAAGAATCCTATATAGATCAGGGCGCGAATTCAAGTTTTTGGTTTTTTTCAGGATGACGATTCGCCACCCGGGGGCACGTTTTCTTGGTCTGGTTAAATGAGAGCGTACAGAAGGACCTGGTGCGATTACGTGACGACGCTAAGCTCCGTGGCCAGTGGCCACCGAAGTGGAAGGGAGGGAATGGCAATTGGCTGACACCACCCACAGAGAGGCCGCATTGGGGGCAAAGGGAAGTGATCACCGTCATGGAAGTCGGTCGGGGCACTAGGTCTTCTTGGTGCGCAGAAAGTTCACAATTCGGTCAAATTTTGGAGCAGCGCCGGGACCGCAGAGTGGTCAAATAACATAGCCCGGGGCAGAGCGCGTTTTTTGCGCGACGCCCCGGGTTTAAGTGTCCCCAAAAGTTGAAAACCCCGGCAGGGGTTTCATATTTTGCGCAAAAACGACGTTGCAAGAGGTATTCCTTGAATGGATCCGAACGTGCGACATGCCGTTTAAGAATGCTATCGATTGAAGCCGATTATTGGACCCCTCCGGGGTCCGGACAAACATTGGAGGATACTTGACCCGGGGCGCCGCGCAGAAAAACGCGCTGCCCCGGGCTGTTCTATTTGACCGCTCCGCGGTCTAAATGCAGCAAGACACTCACAGCCAGGCCTTCCTCCTTGGCGGTATGAGGTCGCTCGCTAACACTGGTCACCTTCATCTTAGTAACAGAAAGTTCCCGAGGAGGAGGACGAAATGCAAGGAGTTAATCCGGGCCAGACAATAAGCCACTCGAGGTTCAGGTGGATCAGCCCACTCGCCGCGTGTTTCGTTTTGACCGTCGGTCAGATCTTTGGTCAGTCCATGTCAACACGCTATGAGTGGCGCTCCTACGGCGGCGACCCGGGTGGCATGCGTTACTCCCGCTTGAAGCAGATCAACCGTTCCAACGTAGCCCAGCTTGAGCGCGCCTGGACCTACCACACCGGGGAGATCGATCAGAATACCGGAAAAGGGATAGACAGTTTTGCGTTCCAATGCACGCCGATCATGGTTGACGGGATGCTGTACCTGTCAACCCCCAACAACCGCATTATTGCGCTGAACGCAGAGACGGGAAGGGAGCTGTGGGTCTTTGATCCGAAGCTGGATTGGACAAAAGTGCATAACTACCCCCGCAGTCGCGGCGTGGCGTATTGGGAAGAAAGCGTCAAAAGGAGCGCAGGCAAACGTATCTTCTTCGGCACAAACGATGGCCGTCTGATTGCGCTTGATGCAATGACGGGCAAGTTAATTGCTGGTTTTGGTCAAAACGGTGAGGTCGATTTGCGGCCGGGAGTCGCCGATAATCTCCCGGACGAGAATTACATGGTGACCTCGCCACCGGCCGTTTATCGCGATCTGGTGGTAGTCGGCGGCGCACGCATCACGGAGACCTCCTTTCCGGGACCGAGCGGAGATGTGCGCGCTTTTGATGCCCGAACGGGCAGGCTCGTCTGGCGCTTTCACACTGTGCCGCGGCCCGGAGACTTCGGTCACGAGACCTGGGAGGGAGATTCATGGCGGGGGCGTTCGGGTGTCAATGCCTGGGGGCCGCTGAGCGTGGACGTGGAGCGCGGGCTTGTTTTCATCCCGCTGGGCGCCCCGGCATATGATCACTTCGGCGGGGATCGGAAGGGGCAAAACCTATTCGCCAACTCTGTGGTCGCGCTCGAAGCGGCAACGGGCAAGCGGGTCTGGCACTACCAGGTGGTCCATCACGATATCTGGGATTATGACATCCCGGCGCAGCCGAACCTGATCAGCCTGCGTCGCAATGGCCGCAGGATTCCCGCCGTTGCCGTGCTGACTAAGAGCGGCTTTGTCTTCGTCTTTGACCGGCGCAACGGGACCCCGCTCTTTGAGATCAAAGAACAACCGGTGGCGAAGAGCGCTGTGCCCGGTGAAGCCTCGTGGCCTACTCAGCCGATTCCGGTCAAACCGCCGCAACTTGTCAGAAACAGGATTACTCGCGAACAACTATCTCGCGCTACCCCCGAATCGCACAAGTATTGCATGGAACTCTTCGATTCACTCGACCATCCCGGCGGCGCGTATCAGCCTTTTGGAACGAAGCCGACACTGCGGTTTCCGGGAACGCTCGGAGGTGCTACCTGGTCTGGGGCCTCCTTTGATCCGGCGACCGACTCGCTATACGTGAACGTTAATGAACTGGGGACCATGGGCTGGGTTGCCGGGACAGGTGAAAAGCGTGCCCCTTGGCCAAAGCGCTTTTGGGACCAGAACGAATGGCCGTGCCAGCAGCCACCCTGGGGGAAACTGGTGGCGATTGATCTTGACAGCGGCAATGTCCGCTGGAGCGTGCCGCTGGGCGTTGTTGAAGAGTTGGCGTCCAGGGGCATTACCGATACAGGCGCCCCTAACCTCGGCGGCTCGATTGTCACGGCCGGTGGCCTCCTTTTTATCGGCGGCAGCAACGACCGCCGCTTCCGCGCTTTCGACACGCGGACCGGCAAGGAACTCTGGGTTGCAAAGTTGGAAGCGAGCGGCCACGCGACACCAGCCACGTACAGGGGCAAGAGCACCGGCAGGCAATTCGTGGTTATTGCAGCGGGCGGCGGTGGCTACCTGAGCCGCCATTCGGGTGACGTCCTTGCCGCCTTCGCTTTACCAGCTTCAACCGCCGCGAAGAGAGCCGCGGGAGGCAAAAGGCAACGATAGCGCTGGAAGCCATTCGCCGGCGCGCTTGCAGGACCTCGGGCTAGGCGGAGTAGAATCGTTCTCGACGAGCTCGAGTTGCACGATCCGAAGGAGGGATACAATGAAAAGAAAGAATCTGTCGCGACGGCAGTTCCTGGCAACGTCAACCGGGGCGACGGTACTGGCGGCGTTGCCCCCTGCCAAGGCGGCTCCGTTCGCGCGGACCACGAAGGCCGCAACCCCTGCCCTCCTCGGCGGTGACCCGGTTCGGACGAAACCGTTTCCCCGCTGGCCCGTCTGGACCGACGGGGATGAGCAGGCGATTCTCCCCGTGCTCCGGAGCGGCGTCTGGTCGCGCGCCAACATCGTCTCCGAGGCGGAGAAGAAGTTCGCCCGCCTGATGGGCGCTGAACACTGCCTCCTCACGACGAACGGCACGAACGCCCTGATCACCTCGATCTACGGCCTCGGGATCGGCGCAGGCCAGGAAGTCATCACAACCCCGTACACCTTCATTGCGACCATTCATGCGATCCTGATGAACAACGCCCTTCCGGTATTCGCGGATATCGACCCGGACACCTGGCAGATCGATCCCGGAAAGATTGAAGAGAAGATCACCAAAAACACGGCCGCGATCCTTCCGGTTCACATCATCGGCGGAGTGTGCGACATGGATCGGATCAACGCTATCGCGCGCAAACACAGCCTGAAGATTATCGAGGACGCCTGCGAGGCTCACCTGGCGGAGTGGAAAGGGAAGAAGGTGGGGACGCTGGGAGACCTTGGCTGCTTAAGCTTCCAGAACGGGAAGGCCCTGACGTGCGGCGAGGGGGGCGCGATCCTGGGGCACGACGAGCGGGCGATGGACCTCTGCTACTCATTCCACAACCTGGGCCGGCCAAAAGGGAAGTACATGCCACGCGACCGTGGCGGCCACCCCATCGCCGCCTCGAAGTGCCGGATGGCCGAGTATCAGGCGTCAATCCTGATGACCCAGATGGAGTCGGTCGTGGAGCAAACGCGGCGGCGCGCCGAGAACGCGAAATACTTCACGGCGAAGCTCCGAGAGATCCCGGGAATCGTACCCCGCAAGGACTACCCCGACGTCACTCAGCTTGCGTTCTATTATTACGGCTTCCGGTACAAGAAGGATGCGTTCGACGGCCTGCCGCGCGATCAATTTCTGAAGGCAGTTCAAGCCGAGGGAGTTTCGATGTCCAAGGGCCTCGGCGTGATCGAAGGCTTTCCGATGAACCGCGAAGGAGCGGTATTGAGCAGTCTGGACTCGAAAATCTTCCGAAGCGTTTACGCGAAGGAGACCCTCGACTCGTACCGCGACCGGAATCACTGTCCGAAGAGCGACGATCTGGTCGAAGAGACGGTCGGGTTCCACCAGCGGTACCTCCTGGGTACAAAGGAAGACATGGACGACATCTACAACGCCATCCTGAAAGTGTACGAGAACCGCAAGAAGCTAAGCTGAGCCCCGCCAAACGGGAGGTAGGGGGCGTGGATGCAAATATAGGGGCATGGCTGAATCCAATCTGATTCGCCACAAGACTGATGAAGAGAGCTCCTCTGGCTCACGATCAGTTTAGATACCCCAGGCCATGTCGGCCGCGGCATCGCTTGCAATAAGTGGGCGGTTCCGCGTTGTCTACGCGGTGTCTGACCGGTTTGAGTATCAGTAGATAGGCAAAGATTGCCTTGAGATCTTCGTCCGTCATATTTCGAAAATAAACCCAGGGCATCATCGAACTGAGATTGCGGACTCCCCCGACTCGACCGGTGCGCATGGTTTTGATGAACATCGCTTCGCCATAATGGGAGAGGCCGGATGAGTCAGGGGTGATGTTTGCGCTGGCCACATTTCCTTCGAAAACCCCGCCCCCGCCAAATTCGAGCCCTGCGATCTCCTCCCCGTTTTTATCCCTCGGCGTATGACAACCCGCACATCTGCCTACATTGACGTAGTTGGCAAGGCAGTCCTTCTCGAAAACCCCGGCAGTGAGACACACACGTTCACCAAAGTTGCAGATTTCGGCGGAGGTTTCGTCGCTCCCCTTAACTTTCTCTCCGGCAACCCCATCCCCAGGCCTGAGTGCGCAATAGTTCTCCCCAGCGGAGACCTGGCTCCGCAGCCCGACGGTCCGGCCAACATTTTCGTGGAGGCGGGAGAAGCAGAAGAGGGTCACCACCGGCTACTTTTTGTTTTCAGTGATGGTGGTGTAGCGATCGAGCGGCACATTTGTAAATTTTTCGACTTTGCCGCTCGGAGATGGCCACCGTACTTCAAGCCAGTCCAACTGGTCGGCTTTTCCCAGGCCGAGCACTTCGCGCATATCGTGCGAGGAAAGATAGCTGCCGCCGCTGGTCTTCAGACGCGAATGCCTCACTCCTGCGGCCGACCAGGTAATGACCGCCCCGAACGCGTCGCGATTGCAGCCAACCCCCTGCAGTTTGATTCCAATCCAGTGATTCTCGCGCGGGCTGTTGTTGCGCAGCAGCGTGGGCGCTTCGCCGTTGTTCGCGATCAGAACATCGGACAAACCGTCGTTGTTGATGTCTCCGACAGCCAGACCACGCGCGGAAAAACTCCGGCCGAACGCCGGACCGCCGCGACCGCTGACGTTTTCCAGGCGGGCTCCATTGTGGTGGAATAGCAGCAGCGGCTCTTTATATTTCACGCGCGATGAATACCGCTCGATCATATCATCGGGATGGCCATTGGCCAGGATCAGGTCCAGATGTCCATCGTTGTCATAATCAAAAAACTTCAGACCCCAGCCGCTCAACAGCCGGGTGGCTTCCGCGATTCCATTCTGGTGGGCAAGATCACTGAACGTCTCGTCTTTGTTGTTCCGGTAAAGCGAAAACATTTCCTGGTCGACGTTCGCCACGAAGAGATCCTGCCAGCCATCCTCGTCGAAATCGGCGGCATCGACACCCATTCCCGAGCGGGGCGTTCCGTTCGCGCTGAAACCGACTTCGGACGGCAATCCGATCTCTTCCCACTTATTTTTGCCTCGGTTCATAAAAAGAAAATTCTGGACCGTGTCATTGGCGACAAACAAATCGAGCTGCCCGTCGTTGTTAATGTCGGTGGCGACCACGCCAAGCGATTTTCCGAGTGCGCGCTGGATGTCGGTGCCCTGCCCGACTTCAGCGAAAGTCCCATCTCCGTTGTTATGAAACAGCAGACTCGACGTCGGTTTGAAAACCCGGGGGATGCAATAGTAGCGTTTGCCAAGCTTGTTATCGCCGCAGAAGATGTGCTTATTGAGGCCGAACTCGACAAAACTGCAGACGAAAAGATCGAGTTTGCCGTCATTGTCGGCGTCGAACCAGACCGCGCTGGTGGTCCAGCCCGGGGCCGCGACTGCCGCTTTTTGCGTGACGTCGGAAAACGTGCCATTGCGATTGTTATGATACAGAGTGCACCTACCGTAGGCCGTGACAAACAGGTCCGAATAGCCGTCATTGTCATAGTCAGCAGTCGCCACGCCCATCCCGAAGCTGCCGGCGCCGACGCCCGCCTTGTCCGTCACGTCGGTGAACGTGCCGTCGTGATTGTTCCGATACAGCGCGTTGCGCGGCGGATTCTCCGGATGGTAAAAATCCGACGGTCCGCTGTTTACCAGGTAGATATCGACCCACCCGTCGTTGTCGTAGTCGAGGAAAGCACAGCCGGGACCAAGTGTCTCCGGCAGATAGCGCATGTCGGACATGGCATTGTCATGCACCCATGAAATGCCGCTCTTTGCCGGTGTAATTTCCTCAAAGATCGCTTCGGGTATCGCCGCGCTTGTGGCACTTCGGCGCAGCCCGGCGGCGAGAATGAAGGTGAGGATGACGCACGTCAGAACAAAGCTTTTGATTCGCCCGCGCGTTGAAACGTGTTTCATCACAAACCGGGCGGCTTTTCACCGCTGGGGATCTCTGTGCCGCCCACTGAGTGCGCTCCCAGTCTCTGGGTACGGTTGATTCTGTCCAGTCTGACAAATTCGGCGCGCTCCCGCGCCGCGTCATCTTTCCGCCCGGCGCGTGCATAGGCGCGCGCCAGAACAAAACGCATCTCAGGACTGTCGGGGGCCAGGTCAACCCCAGCTTCCAACTGTTTTACGGCCCCCGCCACATCGCCGGTTTCAAGCAGAGCGCGTCCGAGAGCGTTGCGCGCGGGGAAGAGGTTGGGAGCGAGTCGCACGGCATCTTCCGCAAAAGAGAGGGCGTCTTTGTTGCTGCCGCGCTTCAGCAGCTCGAAGGCGATTTGAAGCATCGCGGGAACGTGGGAGGGATTCAGCCCCAGTTCACGTTTGAACTCTTCCAGTGCGGCGTCAGAGTTTTCCGTCAGAAGAAAGACTCCGTGCGCGTAATGGACATTGGGCGCCTGCGGGTAGCGCGACACCAGTTCCTGAAAACTGCTGCGCGCGTTTTGCACTCGGCGCGCTGCCATGTCAAAAGCGGCGCGGCCCGCCAACAAAACCTGTTCACGTTTGTCCGGTGGAACTTCGACCGGCAGGTAAGGCATTCTCAGAGTGTTGATTCCCATCGCTTCTATCACGCTGGAATTCTCGTTCTGGTCGCGCGCAAATTCCCGAAGAACATCGTACGCCATTTCGTACTCCTCAAATCGGGTCAACAGAATAGCGGTGTGAAAGCGAGCAACAGACGCGAGTTGATCGTCTGGTCGGATGCCGAGAAAACGTGCGCGTTTCAAATCGGCAAGCGCCTTGGGATATTCTCGCGTTTGGAACTCGCACAATCCCAGCAATGCCCAGGCGGGCGCATTCTTCGGCTTGAGCGCCACCAGCCGGCGAAACCAGTCGCGCGCTTCGTCATAGCGGTCCTGGTCGTACAGCATGGTTCCGAGATACCAGATTCCTTCCTCCCAGCGGGGGCGAATCTTCAGGGCCTGTTCGTATAACGACAATGCTTCGGCGATCCGGTCCTGTTCGCGCGCCGCCGTGGCGCGCGCGACAACTTTGGCGAAGCCGTCTGAGGAAGTTGAAACGCCGGAAGGTTTTCCGGCAGTGCCGGCCTGCGGCCCGCCCTCGGCGCCGGTCGCGGCAAGGATGGCAAAAAGAGCGACAACCCGGAGCCTGAAATTGAAAAGTCGGAATGTCCTGCCTAAAGATCTCACGGCTTTTTTTCCTGAGGAGGCGCCCCCGGCTTCGATTGCTGCTGTGGCTTTTGAACCAGTTCTCCTCTGTAGGCGGGTCCCAGACCTTCCTGGGCGCCGGGAGCGGCGGCCTGACGCTCCGCCGTCAGCTTTTGCACCGTGGCTCGCTCGCGGTCTCCTTCATCCTTCCGCTTCAGACGGTAATAAATGGTCGCGAGAATGACATGCGCCTCCACGAAGTCGGGCGCGTCTTTGACCAACTGCTTCAGAATCTGCTCCGCCTCTGCGATTTTTCCTTCAGCCACACGGACGCCGGCGAGAAAGTAGCGGGCATTCGAATCGCGCGGTCGCACCAGCAGAGCCTTACCCAGATATGCAGCCGCCTCATCGTACTTCTGTTCTTCCTTCAAGATGATCCCGAGGCTCAAGTTCGCATCAAAGTCAATGGGGCTGAGCTCCAGCTCGTCCAAGAATGCCTTCCTGGCTGCTTCGCGATCACCCGTCGCGAGCAGGGCCCGGCCGTAATATGAATTTGCCATCGGTAGCTTTGCATTCAATTCCACCGCGCTTTTCAGCTCCTTCAGGGCGTTCGGGTAGTCATGCGCCATGAACTGAGCCGTACCGAGCATCAGGTGAGCTTCAGCGCTCTCTCCCTGGCGCAGGATCCGGTCCAGCAGTATCTGTCCCTTTTCGATCTGCTGATCGCGGATGTATGCGCTTCCCAGCAAATAGTTAAGAGCTGCATCATGGGGACTTGATGACTGCAGCGGCGACAGCAGGTCTATCGTCTTTTTGTTCTCGCCCAACTGAAGATGACAGTCAGCCAGGAGCATAAGAGCGTTCCTGTTGTCCGGCATGGCAGCGACGATTTTTGAGAACTCGACGGCCGCTCTTGGAATATCGGTCGACTTGTAGTACGCGAGCGCAAGGTTGTAACGCACGGTTTGGTTGCCGGGATCGAACTCCAGCGCCTTGTCATATTCCTTGACCGCCTCTTCATATCGGCCCAGCCGGGCGAGCGCCGCGCCCAGATTGGAACGTACCAGCAGGTTGTCGGGACCGGAGACAAGAAATTCTCGATACTTTTTGATGGCTCCTTCAGTGTCGCCGTCCTGGTGAAGTTTGACGGCCGCAGCGAAGATTTGTTCCGGCGTCGAGCGGTCCGATTGAGCCAAAACAGTGGTGATGGAGCAGGCCAATATCGCCACGACTAAAATTCGGACCAGCGGCATGATGTAAGGAAGGATTCGGCGCCTGCTCTTCTGTGAAAGCTCTCCCACCACGATGATACAGCGTGCATTAGCGGGCAGTAAAGTCCGCCGCGCGACCTTCCCGGATCCTAATATATTGGTCGATCGGCGGATTCACAAACTTCTCCAGCCTGCCGGAAGGTCCGGGCCATTTTACTTCCACCCACTCCACCTTTTCGGCTTGGCCGATACCGAGGACCTCGCGAGGGTCATGCGACGATAAATAGCTGCCACCGCCGGTCTTAAGACGAGAACGCTGCACTCCTCCTGCAGACCAGCTAATCCGCGCTCCAATTCCTTCGCTGTTGCTCTTTACGCCCTGCAGCCGGACTCCGACCCAGTGGTGGTCGCTTCCCCAGCAGTTCTCAAGCAGCGTCGGAGCCTGCCCATTGCTCGCCACCAGCACATCGATTTTTCCGTCATTGTTGAAATCGCCCGCGGCAAGACCGCGTGCCGGAAACGAACGCTCGAATACATGGCCTGCGGTGTCGCTGATGTTTACCAGTTTCCCTGCATCATTATGAAAAAGCAGCGGCGGCTCTCGGTATTTCACCCGGGCCGAGTAGCGATCAATCATGTCATCCGGATGGCCATTTGCCAGGAACAAATCGGTGGCGCCGTCATTGTCAAAATCCAAAAACTTCAGTCCCCAACCGCTCAACAGGCGAGTTGCTTCCGCGACATCGTGCAAATGCGCTGTATCGGTGAAGGACTGATCCCGATTGTTGCGATAGAGCGAGAAAATCTCCTGGTCGACATTGGCGACGAACAGGTCCTGCCATCCGTCCCCGTCGATGTCGGCCGCATCGACGCCCATGCCGGACCGCGGTTGGCCGTGGGCGCTGAAGCCGACATCCGCCGCCAGCGCGATTTCGTCCCACCTGTCGCCGCCCCGGTTCACGAACAGAAAGTTCTGGACGGTATCGTTGGCGACAAAAAGGTCCGAGAGTCCATCGTTATTGATATCGGTGGCAACCACGCCGAGGGCTTTCCCCAGCGCCCGCGCGATCGCGGTTCCCTCGTCGGTCTCCTTGAATGTTCCGTTACCCTGGTTGCGAAAGAGGAAGCTGTGGGTGGGCTTAAAAGTTCTCGGGATGCAGTAGTACGGTTGACCGAGCTTGTTTTGGCCGCAGAAAATGTTCTTGTCAGCGCCGAACTCGACGAAGCTGCAGAGAAACAAGTCCAGAAACCCATCGTTGTCGTAATCGAACCAGACGGCGCTGGTAGTCCAACCCGGCGCTGAAACGCCGGCGGCATCGGCGACGCTCGAAAACGTCCCGTCTTTGTTGTTGTGGTACAGAAGACATTTTCCATACGAAGTCACCAGGATATCGGTGTATCCATCCTTGTCGTAATCGGCTGCCGCCACTCCCATCCCGAATGTCCCACCGCCCACCCGTGCCTGGTCGGTGACATCGGTGAAGGTTCCGTCCCGGTTGTTCCGATACAGCGCATTTTTCAAGATCTTTGCAGGCTTGTAAAAATCGGACGGACCGCTGTTGACCAGGTAGATATCCATCCAACCGTCGTTGTTGTAATCGAGAAAGGCACAGCCCGGTCCCATCGTCTCCGGCATGTAGCGCTGAGGGGACATGGCGTTGTCATGCGTCCAGATGATGTGCGACCTGGCTGGAAGAACCTCTTCGAATACCGGTCTTTGTGTGCGCTCTGCCTCTGTGGCAAAGAAAAGAAAACCACAAAGACACAAAGGGCACAAAGACAGCGCCGGCGGCGGGTTCATTTCGGTTCCTCTCGAGTGGTGTTGGATCGTTCGCGGAATTTCTGGCGCTCCTTTTCGATGCGTAAGAACTCCTCGCGCTCGCGCGCGGCTTCCGCGCTTCTGCCTGCCTTTGCGTAGGCCTTTGCCAACGCGAAATGCATCTCGGAGCTATCCGGCGCCAATCTGACGCCGGTGCGCAGCTCCGCGATCGCGCGCGCCACCTCGCCGGTTTCCAGCAGGACCCGTCCGAGCGCATTGCGGGCCGCAAAATTCTCCGGAGCGAGACGCACTGCTTCTTCTGCAAACATCAGCCCGAGTTGGGGAGTACCCCGCTTAAGATATTCAAACGCGATTTCCAAACGCGCTGGAACATTGGAAGGCGATCCCGCCAATTCGCGGCGGAACTCCTCCATCGCTTTGTCCGGGGCCTCAGAAAGCAGAAAAGCGCCGTAGGCATAGTGAATACCCGGGAACGTCGGGTGACGATCGAGCAGCAGCAGAAACATTTTGCGAGCCTCCTCCGGGCGCCGCGCCGCCAGCGCGAAGCCGGCCTCCCCGGCCAGCATGACGGCATCGCGCTTGTCGGCGGGAAGCTCGGATGGGAGGTAGGGAAGGCGCAGGACATTGATGCCTGCCGCTTCCACGTACGGCTTTCCGCCCTTACCAGCGGCCGCCAGCTCACGGATCAGATCGAATCCGAGTTCAAATTGCTCGAAGCGAGCAAACAAGATTGCCGCGTGGTAAGTCGCGACCGTACGAAGTTCGTCGTTGCCGCCAAGTCCCAGCGTCAAACCCGCGTAGAGATGCCGAAGGGATTTCTCAAATTCGCGTAATTGGAACTCGCACAGGCCGAGCATGACTGCGGCGGGGCCGTTTTCCCTCTCCAGCGCAACCACACGATCGAATGCTCGGCGCGCCTCTGCATAGCGATCCAGCTCATATTGAAGCGTTCCCAAATACCACCAACCTTCCGACCAACTGGAATCCAACTTTACGGCGTCGCCGTAAAGTGCAATCGCTTCTTCAGATTTGCCCTCTTCGCGAGCGCGCGCCGCTCTGGCCTTTAACTCCTGCGACGCGGCCATGTCAGACTCGGCGCGGGCGGGCGATTTCGCAGCCGGGCCCGATCTCTTCTCCGGCGGCCGCCGTGGAGCCTGCCGAGGTGTACCGAACGTTTCAGGTGCGGAGGTGGAGAGAAATAAGGTCAGGATGAATGAGAATGATGCCAAGCGCTGCACAAAGAACTCCTGACGTTTATCCTCCTACACTGGAACTTTACTTCTCCAATGTAAGGCCGATCCGCTCGCTGGCAACGGAGGCTCCCTGGCGAACTGTCGCCTTGACTTCATAGCGCCCTGATTCAAACTTGTCGAGCGGGATAGTGGCTACAAAGGGAATACGCCCCAGGGAATTTGGCGGGGGCAGGTCTGGGGATCCGCGCCCGGCAGTCTGACCGTCCTTCAGAAATTCAAGCGTGAGCTCCGGCTTGGGCGCGCCGGAATGAGCGTAGATCACAAAATAAAGGGCCAGCGGTCCGTTGGGCGCCGGGCGGAATATGTCGCCGATGTTTGGCACAACCTTTCCGTCCTCGAACCTGAATGGATCGTCTGGATTCGTTTGCCCCGCGGCAATCGGATCAATCCTTTTGACAACGGCCAGGCTGCTCAAGGCCAATTCCTTGCTGACTTCGGGCACGATCAGGATCGAGCGACGCACGCTGGCCTTGTTCGATTCCCGGTCGAGAACCACCGTCTCGAGTGTGTAGCGCCCGGGAGAAACCTGAAAGGTGCGCATCAAAACATAGTTGCGACTTTTCACATCATCGATCTTCTCCAGCGGTCCCTGCAGAGGAGAATCCTGCGTGATCTTCTCGACTACCGCTCCGTCGCGATCGCGCACCAATGCGAGCACCGAGAATCTCGCGCGATAGGTCTTCTTGTCCGCTTGGGGGGTAAGCTGGAAGCTGGAAATCGGGACCTCGACGATCAGTGAGTGGCGGACGCCTTCGCTCTCGGGCTCGAAGCGAAATGTGGCGGCGCGATAATCAAAATCGCGCGAAGGCGTTGTCGAACCCAACAGCGCCAGCATCGGCATCTCGAAGGGCAGCACATTCCCGACGCTCGGCGGGAGCGCAAAATAACCGTTGCGCGCCTGCAGGGTCACATTCGGACGTGAGATTTTGACCGATATAGATCGGAACTTGCCGTTGTAGTCCTTGTTCTGCGACGTGTAAGCCAGCTCGTAATGGGTTCGCAGATCTTCTTCCACCCGCTGGATCCCGGGCCGCAAGTCATTGGTATTGGCGATCAGCAGGCCGCCGGTGCTTCGCGCGAGGTCCGCGAGCGGCTCCTGTGTATTCATGGTCGTGCTCGCCTCGGCGGTGTCGCTGAGCTTGGCTTCCTCGGCTGTGACAGGCCGGCCGGACGACTGCATCTGTCCCGCGCTGGTACGCGCCGCCCTGCCGAGCATTTGCTGCCCTTCCTGTCCCAGCAGTGTGGAATTCAAGCCCCGGGCGTCGATGGCATAAACGCTGACATTGGCGCGGTTCGCTTCGCTGATGGTGGCGCGATACAACTCGGCGACAGGAGGAGGCACCCGCAGACCTTCGGAAAAATAGATCACGGTCTTGCGTCCGACGATTTCACGCTGCTCTCGAACAATTCCGAGCAATCCGTGAAGAGCCGATTGGCCCTGGATGTCGCGCTGCATCTCGTCGATCGACTGCAACATATTCAACATCACCCGGGCCATCTGGAGCTCCGCGGCTGCGCCTCCGGGGTTTTCCCTGGGTGGACCGGTCGCAGGCAACGCGGCGCTCAATGTCGCTTCCATGGCGATGGTCTTCTCAGACTCCTTCTTGATCTCATCGCTCTGGGAGGCGAACTGCGTGTACGATCCCCTGGTTGCCTTCTCAACGGCGCGCTGCAAAAGATCGCGATCGGCGGTGAACTTCTGCAGTGCATAAGTTCGGCGGTCGATTTTAAAAACGGCGGCGAAAACATTCTGCGGCAGCGATTCCTTCAGCAGCGTCATAGAGGCCTGGTGCGCCAGACGGCGCGCTTCCAGGTCATTGAGTTGATCAAACACCAGTGTAAGCAGCGTGAGAGGGCGGGTCGGGTCAAACAGCGCGGCCGCCGATTTTTCAGCGGGACCGCCGGACACGATGAGCGGGCGTTCTACTTTACGAAACCAGCTTACATTCTGCCTTACCCCATCCTCGTAAACCTCGATCTGGGCGGCGTCCAAGTCATTCACCATTTTCCCCTTCTTATCGCGGGCAACCAGGTCGACGAGAACCGTGTCGACTTCGGTCCTGATCGGCTTTTTCATCTGAGCCTGTTCGGAGGGGGATGATGATACCGACTGCAGCGCAAAGGCGGCGCCGGCGACGAAAGGGAGAAGGAGGAGGGAGCGCGGCAACGAAAAAGGCATCGGAAACTGTCCAAAAAAATATCACCACAGAGGCACTGGGGGCACGGAGCTTAAGACCGCGTGCCCTCTGTACCCCTGTGGTGAAACTACCTTACCCGGATTCTTGAAACCAAGTGCTAAAAATAATACTTAAACGCCATTTGAATGATGCGGCGTCCGAATTTGTTGTCTTTCGGCAGCACTCCAAGATTGCTGTTCGCCAGCTTGCCCCCGTCGAACTGGAGAGTGATGTTCTGGTTATCCAGCGACCTCAGCGGATGGTTGAGGAAGTTATATGCCGATAACCGGAACTGCACTTTCTTGCTTTCATCGATGGGGAAGTTCTTGAAGAGAGATAAATCATGGTTTTGATATTTCGGACCCTTCAGGTACGGCCAGACATAAGTTCCCAACTGTCCCGGTTTGGGGATGCTGAAACAACTGGCGTTGAACAACCGATCCCCGGAGGCGCCGTCGCGCGGATCGCAGGTCAAAACGGGCATCACCGCGATCTGCGGCGAACCGGTAAAGCGGGTATTTCCGATTGAGCGTCCCTCGGCGTCGGTTCCCGTAATCGCGAAGTTGGAGTTTTGCGTCTGCAGGTTCATGCCGCTCATCAGATTCGTGATCCCCGAGAACTGCCATCCATCAAGAAAAGTGTGGGCCAGAGAGGTGCGATCGCTGACAAAATTCGGAAGCAACACGTTATATGCGATGTTGAACACATGCGTGCGGTCGCTGCCCAGCACTCCGTAGCTGAACCTTCTGGGATCCAGTCCTCCCACGGTACCTCCCACGCCACTGCCGCGGATTCCCAAGGTTTTTCCAAATGTGTAGGACGCCATGTACCCGATCCGACCGGTCTGCCGACTCAACAGCGCCTGAAAGCTGTTGTAGTTGGAGTACAGGGTATGACCTGCACGGCTCACATTCCCATAGTTGGGGAAGGGCCTGTACTTATTCTGATCACCGTCAGGGTCGTTCAGCATCGCGCCTAACGGCACCGCATTCACATTGGAAAGATCTCCGCTATTCAGAATGTCATCGCTCTTGCTTCCCACATAGGAAGCCTCGAGCATCATGGCGAGCGGCAGGCGTCGCTGCACCGTCATGCTCCAGTTCCACGTGACGGGCTGTTTGTCATCTTTCGGGTCCAAACCATTCACCGATGTAACCGCGCCAGCGGCGGACAATGCGTCGAGTGCTGAAAGAGTCGTTCCACAGCAAAAGCTGGTGCCGCGCACTCCCGCAGGTGTGTCCAGAAAATTGACCTGATTATCATGGTATCGGAAGGTCCCGAATCCGCCCCGCAGCACCGTCCGTCCTCTGCCGGACAGGTCGTAAGCGAAGCCCAGTCTTGGAGAAACGAACAGGGGCCGCGACTTGATGCCGGAGAGGGGAATGCCGTTGTCCTTCTTGTGCCAGAAAATCCCCGGAAGGGCGTCGGCCGGAGCTTTAGGGTCCAGCCGGCTCAGATCCACCACCGCCAACCCATTTCCCTCACGGTCATACCAGGCGCCCAGGTGAGAGAAACGGCTTCCCAGCTCAAGCGTGAACCTGGGTGTGACTTTCCAACTGTCTTGCACGTAAAACTCAATAATGTGATACCCGGTATTATGCAGCGCGTTTTTGGTTTGTTCTTCATACTGGGTCACTCGGCCCATCAGAAGATCCGAAAAGACATTTCCGGTTGAGTTTTCGCCCCACGTCGATGGAATTACCACACCGTTGGAGTTGCCATTGCCCGGTTGGTTATTGTTGATCCATTCGTAGTAGACGCCGAATCTGGTTGTGTGGGTTGAGAATACTTTGCTCACATTGTCGGAAGCCGAGTTCAGCCACTTTTTTGCAAACAATACCGGGTCAAATCCACCCGGGTTGAAGATCGTACCCACGCCGCCCCACCCCGGAATGACGGAAGGTATCTGGTCCAAGCCGTTCTTGAAAATTCCTTTGTAGGGGTACCCAAGAGCGGACTTTGACACTTTCTGAGGATCCTCCAGGCGGTTGGGAAAATTTATATAGGTAGTAGAGAAGATGGTCTCGTTGGTGAGCGAGGGATTGAATACATGAGTCAGGGTTCCTGCCAGTGAATGGGAACGATTGTCCGCCACTACAGAGGTCGGATAAGGAACCTGGTTGCCGTTTCTCCACCACAATCCGACAGGAAAAGGCTGTAATTCCGCCTGGCGGTTGTAGCGGATAAACAGCTTGGTGTTTTCACTGACGCTGTAGTCGACGCGCGTGACAAACTGCGTCATGTCCTGATCGATCGGAATCGCCTGTACGAAGTTGTATCCATTAGCGCGAGCCGGCTCAACATTCGGCAGTGGGTAAAGATTCATCAAAACCTGTCCACCTTTGTCGATCAGGTTGGCCGGAATCTTGCCTCCCACGATCCCCGCAGCGGTTGGGATCGCCGTGGCGTTGCCGCCGTTCTGCGTCAGCAGCTTCATATAATTGGCGTCGCTGAAATCTCCCGCCCGCATGGCGGCCGTCGGCACCGTTGCCTGCAGTATGCCGGTATCCAGCCGCTGCTTCATGTATTCGAAACCGGTAAAGAAGAACAGCTTGTCGCGGTTCCTGTTGAAGTTCGTACCGGGAATTAAGACCGGACCGCCGATGTTACCGCCAGGGAACTTGAATTTGTTCTTGGTGCGGGGCTGTTCAAGTTTGTTCAGCAGCCACTCGTTGGAATTGAGGCGGTAATCTCGGAAGTAGTAGTACGCCTCGCCATGAAAATCTTTTCCGCCCGCCTTCGTCACGGAGTGAAACACGACCGGGCCTTTGGAGTTTTCCGCGCCGAAGTTCGATTGCAGAACTTTGATCTCTTCGATCATGTCCGGGTTCGGATTTACGGGAGATGCGCAGTTGCAACCCGGGTCTGATACGTGGGCGCCGTCCGACACGATGTCCAGAGCATCCGAGCCGCCGCCGTTGGCGGAATAATTTCCAATCGCGCTTTGCTTGCCCCCGTCTCCGTTTCCGTTGATACCGATAATCTCGCCATTGAATCCGGGGCGGTTCTGCAATCCATTGGTGAGGGGAGTCATACCGGGCAGTACTTTCAAAAGTTCGGCGGCGCTTCGCCCCACGATGGCAATGTTGTCGATTTGCGTGGAGGTAAGCAGCGCGCTCTTCTCGCCTGAATCCACCGGCGTGATGATCTCCGGAGTGGAAACGACTGTGATCTTTTCACCGGCGCCCGCGGGATTCAGCTTGATATCCGAGAGATTCAGTTTGTCCCCGGCATGCAAGACAAGCTTGTTCTGCTCCCATTTTGAAAAGCCCTGGACCTCGACGGACACGGTGTACGAGCCCGGTGGGACCGCGGCAATGGTGAAGTATCCTTCATCGTTTGAAATTGTCTTTCGCACGTTCCCCGAGTCTTCATTCTTCAGGGTGATGTCGGCGCCCGGTATGACCGCGCCTGATGCATCCATGACCGTCCCGGTCAGGGTTCCATTGAGCTGCTGAGCGTTTGTCTGTCCGCTTAAACAAAGTAGCAGCGCCAGTGATAGCAGGCCTAGATTCAGTTTTCGGGTCGCACTCACTTTCATATAACCTCCTGCAATTCCGAACACTGCACTCGGTAAGGATCGGCTGGATTGCTGATCGACGACAAACCGGCGCAGACTAAAGAGGATTCACGACAAGAACCAAATATATTTTTTTGGAGCTGATCCAAGCGCTTGGGTTTTCAATCGAAATGCTCAGATAAACCACTCCCTTTGTGGATTCACACTTAATTGCGTGATGCCGCTGCATGTCAACTTATACTAGGGCTACTTTCGCTTGCAGTATAATACGGTTACCTTTTATAAAACATAACAGACTTTCCGGATATTGTTACACCGCTGGTTAACGGTTAAACGGCATGGCTCCCTCCAAACAAGAGACCCTGCAGCAGCTCAACAGAATCCTGCAGAGCCGCACGCTTCACGGATCTGAAAACCTCAAGGCGTTTCTCCGCTTTGTCGTGACGGAAAGCCTGGAAAAGCGCACCAACTTGAAGGAGTACACCATCGCGACCCAGGTTTTCGGGCGCGGCGATCAGTATGACCCCCGAGTCGACTCGGTCGTTCGGGTCCAAGCAAGCAGACTGCGTTCGAAATTGCTCGAATTCTATTCCAGCGAGGGGAAAGACGACCACATCATTATTGAGTTGCCTAAGGGACACTACACGCCCATTGTTTCGTACTTGCCAAACGGTTCCCGCTCGGAGGCCGCGTCCCACTCCCCGATTGTTGCCGGCTTGTCGAACGTGAGACATCGGCCGGGCCTTTGGCCTTATTACGCGGCTGTTTCCGCCCTGTTCATTGCCATCTTTCTTGGCGCTGTCGCCATCTATTATCGAAGCCAGGCGCAGCAGGCCGTCAAGGGCGCCTCCAGCAGCACATCGCCGCCGCCGGAAACTTTCCCCTTGTGGTCGGACTTCCTCAATTCACGCGAGCCGGTCCTGGTGGCGTACAGCAACGCCGTATTTCGCGCCACACCGACGGGGTTGAAGCTTTTGAAGCCGCTCACAACCGCGGACAAGGATTCGGAAGCGGGCGTCGCAGGAACCTTACAGGGCACCGGCGCCAACGACTTGATTATTGATTATTACACCGGGGTGGGCGAGGTTGCCGCCGTTTTGGCGCTGGGCAATTTCTTTTCGCGCGCAGACAAGTCGTTCGCGTTAAAACGCAGTCTGGTGGTGACGTGGGAGGATTTCAAGACAGCAAACATGATCATCCTTGGTTCCACTGCAGAGAATCTTATTTTGAGACAATTGCCTCAGAAACAGGACTTCATTTTTCGACTGGTGAGTGAAAACCGGATGACGCGTTTCGGCATAATCAATCTGAGACCGCGTCCCGGCGAGGGCAGCGCTTTCTTCACCAAACCTGATGGGAGCTTTACCAGCCGAACAACGGAGGATTACGCCCTTATCAGCCTGCTCCAGGGTTTCGATTCCAAACACAAGCTCATGATCATTGCTGGCATGACCACATTCGGCACACAGGCAGCGGCAGAATATATGACTCGACCCGAATATATTGCCGACATGACGCGACATTTGAACACGGCGCCTTCAGGACAGCCTCCTTCGCTTCCTCGCTACTACCAGGTCATCGTCAGGATCAAGGTCAATGGCGGCGTTCCCGTAGAAACCTCGTACGTCACTCATCACGTCCTGGGAATGTAATGTCGTAGAAAAAAAACGGACCGCGAACGCCCGGGAATCCAAGCATCGTCTTGTGAGTTGAAAGATCGATGTTGTCGGGCCACGCATATGCGCCGCCCGCGCTGTGGCAGTGCATTCCACGCGTGAAGCCTCGTACGCGCGCCATCAATTCCTCTTTGGGCGTAAATGGATCATCGCCTCCGTAAACTTGCGATTTGTTGGACAACACGGCTTGTTTCATGCTCTCAAGCGAAAAGACCGCGTCGTTGTAGGCGAGCATGTCAAACACGCCGCCGAAATAATTTTGGAAGCAAAGCGATTCGGCTTCGCCTTGCCGTAATCAAACCGATACTCCGATCACATCGCATCGGGTTTAGATTGTTTCAAGGCGGGGCGTCGCGACTACCGCTTCGCGGCCATCTGGGCGCGCTGGCGCTCTTCTGCCTCCCTGAGCTCGGGAGTGAACGCGGGACCGAAATCCGACGCCTCGAACACCTGGCGAATCTCGATCTCGGCTTCCGTGCCGGGGAAGGGATTGGGGCAGCGCTTCACCCATTCGATCGCCTCATCCTTCGACTTTACCTGAATCAGCCAGAAGCCGGCGATCAGCTCCTTCGACTCGGCAAAGGGCCCGTCGATCACAGTCCGCTTCTCTCTGGAGAACTTGACGCGCGCGCCCTTCGAGCTCGGCTGGAGTCCCTCGGCGGCGAGCAGCACGCCGGCTTTCGCCAGCTCTTCGTTGTACTTCCCCATCTCGGTAAGCAGCTTCTCGTCCGGGAGAACGCCCGCTTCTGAGTCCTTGTTGGCTTTGACTATCACCATGAATCGCATTGTCATTTCTCCTTGTGGTTACAAGCCGGGCTTTCGGACCGGTCTCGACCGGTTATGAACCCCAGCTCTATTATGAAGTCGAACGCGGGCCGGCAAGATCGACACGTCGAATTAACTTTTTTTGCAGGCGAGGCCTGGCTTGGCTGTTCGGAGCCCGAACGCAGCGTCCTGCCGCGGCGAAGCCGTGGCAGGACGCTCCGTTCGCGCTCTGACATTTGGCAAAATATCTGTGTAAAAA
This sequence comes from Acidobacteriota bacterium, assembly GCA_036507075.1. Classification (GTDB taxonomy): domain Bacteria; phylum Acidobacteriota; class UBA6911; order JACQSX01; family JACQSX01; genus DASXQR01. The sequence continues at coordinate 103,042 of DASXQR010000146.1, forward strand.
GGGGTCTGTGTAAAAAGGGGTCTGTCCCCCTTTTTTCAGGGCATAAAAATTCCTCGTGGCCGATTTGCGATTTGGGGCTACTTCGCTTCGAGCACGGACAGGATGTTTCCGGCTGGATCCTTAAACCATGCTATCTTTGGACCCTCTCCCCGGGAGATGCCTCTTTTGTCTGTCTTCAGGTTTGTTTCATCGTAGATCTCGAAGCGCACGCCACGCTTCGCGAGCTGATCAACCGCTTCCTCGACATTGTCGACAGGGAAATTGAGGATGGTAAAAGTTGCCGGCGTATGGTTGGGCTTGGGGTACACGAATACCTTGCTGCCGCCGGCAATGTGTAGCTCCAACCCCTCTTTCCTCTCGGCAACCTCCAGCCCGAGCGTCTGGCCGTAAAACTTTTTGGCTTTCTGCAGGTCATTTACCGAAAAACCACTGAATGCATGGATGTTCTTGAACATTCGCTCTCCTTTAGTGAGATTGTACCCATGGACGCTAGAGGGAGCCTCGCGGCACGCCCCGGAGTGTCGGCGCGGGAGAATTGATCTACCCTTCTGACCGTTCCGGCATAGCGGAGAGACGTCCTGAGGGACGTCTCAGGGAATGTCGCGGGATTGCCGAGACGGCCATCGGGCCGTCTCTCCACTCTCGAAAATGTCCAAACTCCTGAAGGCGGCCTGAGGGCGTCTCAGGGGAAATCTTACATTTTGTGAGTAGAGACGGCCTCAGGCTGTCTCTACGCGATGTAAGCTGGTGCTTGCAGAATGGATTTCCGGGCAATGTAGCACGTAGTCTGTAACATGTGCTACACTGGAGGCATGAAAACTTATGTTCACGCGCGTCTGAGCGAGGAAGAGCGCGTGGTCCTCGAGGAACTGAAGCAATCGACAGGTTGCACCGAATCGGAAATTGTTCGGCGCGGGCTGCAACTGGTGGCGGAGGCGGCGGGCCGGCGCCCAAGTGCACTCGAACTCGCCGGAAACAGTGTTGGGCGGTTCAAGAAAGGTCCGAGGGATTTGTCCACAAACAAGAAGCATCTGAAGGGCTTTGGCGAGTGAACTCTGCGGGAATGCTGCTGGATACCGGTCCGCTGGTTGCCCTGCTCTCCCACAACGACGCCCATCACGCGCGGGCGCGCCGACTGTTCGCCCAGTGCGCGCCGCCGTTTCGCTGCTGCGAAGCCGTCGTGGCGGAAGCCTGTTTCCTGATTAGGAAGGTTCATGCTACAGGCCCCGCTGAAGTCGTGGCACTGGGACGACGCGGCGTATACCAGATGGCGATTTCCGTCGAAGAGCACTGGACGAACATCGAAGCGCTTTTAAAGAAGTACGCGAATCGACCTATCTCCCTGGCCGACGCATGTCTCATTCGATGCGCCGAGATCCACCAGGAGGCACGAATCTTCACGTTCGACCGCGATTTCAGCATCTACCGGTGGGCACGAAACAGGAAGTTTGAACTCCTTAAAAGTTAATCTTCGCCACAATCTGGCCCAGGCGCGCTCCCGTGCGCGGCCCGTTCGCGACACCAAATCTGGTGAGATCGAGCACGTTCGGTCGGGGCGGCGTGCCGCCCAGTCCGAAGTTTGTGCGGTTGAAAATATTGAAGAATTCACCGCGAATCTCG
>DASXQR010000147.1:0-3662 GCA_036507075.1 Acidobacteriota bacterium
CGAACCGGCCGGGGTCGGTCACGGGATTTTTCTGTTCAGGCTGAAGTAATTTTGGGGGATGACCTTCGTGTCCTTTGTGCCTTCGGGGTGAAATTGAATTTTCACCACGAAGGCACAAAGGACACAAAAGTTACAACTTCATGAGACCACAAATCGCGCTCTTTTTTGTGCTGCTGCCGGCGGTGATTGATGGACATTCAGAGCAGCTTCCGGCGCCTTTTGCCAGACAAGTGGTGCTGGAAACATCTTTCGGGTCCTTTGTGATGGAACTTTATCCGGACGCCGCCCCGAACCATGTGAAACATTTCCTGGAACGAGTAGAAAAAAACTTTTACGCCGGCACAACGTTTCATCGCGCCGTCGCTATGGGAATCATTCAGGGAGGAGATCCGCTCTCACGGGATCCGGGAAAGACGGCGCAGTACGGAACAGGCGGGCTGAACGAGCTTAAACTGGAGCCGAATTCTATTTCGCAACTGCGCGGCACAGTCTCGGCAGTTCTGATTCCTGGAAAGCCTGACAGCGCCGGTTCTCAATTCTTCATTTGTGTGACCGATCAAAAGCAGTTGGATGGCCAGTTCACCGCATTTGCCCGGGTAGTGGAAGGACTGGAAGTCGTGGAAAAGATTTCACTGCTGCCCGGCGACCCGGAAGGCAGAATTGAGCAGCGCGTAGAAATCCAGAAGATCTATCTGCGTGACCGTCCCCGGCCCGAACCGATCCCCTTTACCGACACGCCGGTGGAAGAACTCGCGCAATACAAAGTGGTGATCACCACGCCGCTGGGGAATGTTGATCTGAAGTTCCTGCCGGAAGCGGCGCCTCAGCATGTTCGACAGTTCCTGCGCTTTGCCCAACTCGGTCTCTACAACGGCACTACTTTTCATCGCGTGGTGCCCGGATTCGTAATCCAGGGCGGGTCGATGGGATCGCGCCGGGAACCTGTTCCGCAAAAGTATGCCGCTCTGCTCAAGCACCTCAGCGCGGAATTCAACAGTAATCGGCACGTTCGCGGGGCGCTGTCAATGGCTCGGGCAGCAGATCCCAACAGCGGCCTGGACTCCTTTTTCATCGTGTTGGCGCCGCAGACCCAGCTCGACGGCAAATACACGGTCTTCGGGAAGGTAATTTCCGGAATGGAGACCGTCGACACGATCGCGTCTGTGCCTTTGAACGGCGAGACACCGGCCCGGCCGATCGATATTCAGATGAAGGTCATCAAAGAAAACGCGGCGGAGCGTTGAAGTTGAACACGAATTTCACGAATTGCACGAATTGCACGAATTTCACGAAACTTTTATTAATAACTTCCATTAATAATTTCGTGCAATTCGTGAAATTCGTGTAATTCGTGTTCAACTACCGGATTTCCACGCTTTCAAAACCAAAACCGCGCAGCATGGCGCTCAGCGTAGCGCGTGCATTCTGCTCGGCCACGCGCAGGATTCCATCGTTGAGCGCCGCCTCTCGCAACTGCCGCTCCGCTTCCCGGCGCACCTCGGTCTCCAGATCGGGATCCAGCGGAGCAAACAGTCCCGTTTCGCGCGAATAGACGTTTGTCTTGGCATTGTCAATGCGGGTGGAGAACACCTCCGCTTTGGGCATACGGAACGTGATGCGCTTTTCCCGGACGGTTACATCTTCATTCCGCAGTCGACCAAGATCGACTCCTGCCACCACGTCTCCGTGAACGATCAGCAGCAGCCGATCTCCAGTGAGGAACTTGGGCAGAACGCGCTCGCGTTCACCCTTCACGATCTTTTCCAGTGTGTAGACGACGGTCTCCAGCCGCTCCAGTTGTTGAATCCGGTGAACAACCGTGGCTTGCCCGATGTCTATTAGAGTGCGGGAAGAACTGAACGGCGCCTGGAGCCATCGCAGGAAGTTCACTCCTGACCAAAACCAGGCCAACGCAAGGATGAGCAACACGCCGGCCAGGGCTCCCACCAAAACGCCCGCCAGCCCCGAGAGGGGACCAAGCAGGGAAGGCCTGCTCCTGGTGGACGGGGGGATAATTTCGGCCATACAAAAAATTATAGCGAAATTCTTTCACCTGTGTAGCGCTTTCCAGACTTTCCTTCACTTGGCGAAACACAAAGCGTCTACGTGCACGTGCACGTAAACGATAGACGTCAACCACCACGCCCACGCTCACGAGAAAAGGCCGCAAGTCCGCCGCCTGTTACAGGATGTTCAATTCTGAATCCTTCAAGCGGCATTTGGACGTACCTGGTGGACATTGACGTGCGCGTGGACGTAGACCTTAAACGTGGACGTTGACGTGATCGGCTTTTGTCTTTTCTGAAATCTTGTCAAAAAACAAGAGCTTGCCAAGTTGTTACAGAGGGAACACAGTCAGTTGCCGCGGCGCACGGGATTTTGGAGTTCGCCCAGTCCTTCAACGCGGATGGTCATCACATCGCCGTCCTTGAGGAACATGGGGGGATTGCGGAATACGCCCACGCCACCCGGAGTGCCGGTTGAAATGATGTCTCCCGGCTCCAGCGTGATCGACCGGGAGATGAATGCCGTGAGCTGGTAGACGTTGAAGATCAGGTTGCGGGTATTGGACGACTGCATGCGGAAATCGTTCAGATAAGACTCGATGTTCAGGCCCATCGGGTCCGGCACTTCATCCGGCGTTACCAGGCAGGGGCCCATGGGAGCGAAGCCGTCCGAAGATTTCGCGCGCAACCACTGGCCGTCTTTCTTCTGCAGATCTCGAGCACTTACGTCGTTGACGATCGTGTATCCGAGGATGTATTCGGGAGCTTCGGCTTCGCTTATGCGAGTTGCCTTCTTTCCGATTACAAAGCCCAGTTCCGCTTCCAGGTCCACTTTGTCGCTGATGAATGGAAGCTCAATGATCTCCCTGTGACCGCGCAGCGTATTGGCGAACTTGGCAAAAATGATCGGCTCTTCGGGAGGTTTCAGATTCTGTTCTTCCGCATGATCGCGGTAGTTCAAACCGACACAGATGATCTTTCGCGGCGCGGTAACGGGCGGCGCCCAAGTGACGGTTTTGGGGTCATGAAACAGATCCAGCCCCTCCTCCCTTGCCACGGCGCTCAGCTCTTCCCGGCGCCGGACCGCCACCTCAGCGCACTCCACCAGAGGTCCGCGATAAGCTCTGGATGCCGCCTCAACCACGGTGGAAGGGAAAGGAAGATGGGAATGCGGCAGTCTGAATCTTCCAGCCACCAGTGCAAGGTTCGTGAGATCGATCAGCAGGTTGCCGACCAGGAGACACGCTCGATTATTCTGATTGTGCTCAATCGTGCAAAGACGCATCAGGAATTACTTGGATAAATAAATGGTCAGGCGCTGGCCGGTTCGAAGCGAAGTCGCAGCGTGGTTCCATTTAGAGATGGATCTTATATTGACATGATATTGACTTGCAATCGAGGTCACTGTCTCTCCGCTGCGCACGCGGTGGATGACTTTTCGCGTTCCGGCATGCAGCGACGTTGCGGCTATGCGCGCGCTTCTGGAGGAATTTGTCACAGGCTCGGCTTCGAGCGCCAGCCCTTGTCCGCGGCGCAGCTTTGATCTCATCGAAAGATGATTGATCCGGGCGAGTTCCATGGGCGAAAGTCCGAAACGGCGCGCGATGCCGCCAATGGTATCGCCGCGGCGCACGCGATAGCGCCGCAGGCGAATCA
>DASXQR010000148.1:0-42993 GCA_036507075.1 Acidobacteriota bacterium
TGCCACGAAGGCACGAAGACACGAAGAATCGCTATTCATTTTTAAGTGAAACTTCTCATAACTCGATTCAGATTGGCGGAGAAGTGGCACTTCTAATTCAATCGTTGTCCTTTGTGTCTTCGTGGCTTCGTGTCTTCGTGGCTAATCCTCGTTCGTGGCTGATCGAGTTACAGAATCTTCTTGCCAAAGACCGATGCGCATAGCTCGACGGCCAGTTGCGCGGTGGCGTTGCGCTCATCCAGGATTGGGTTTACTTCTACAATATCGAAGGCGAGCATCCGACCCGAATCTGCCAGAATCTCCATTGCCAGGTGGCTCTCGCGATAAGTGATTCCGCCCCACACCGGAGTGCCCACACCGGGCGCCTCGGTCGGATCCAGCAGGTCAAGATCCAGACTTACATGAAAACCCGCCGTGCCCTCTGAGGCCAGCGTGATGGCTTTCTCCATCACTCCGCGCATTCCAATCTCATCGATCTCTCGCATGGTGAAAACATGAATTTTGCTGTTGCGGATCATCTCCCGTTCCAGCGGATCCAGGTCGCGCGCGCCGATGAGAACTGTGTTCTGGGGACGCGCCTTCTCTTTGAAGTCTCCGATTGCCGACAGGGCATCGGGCCCGTACCCAAGGATCGCCGCCAGCGGCATGCCGTGGATGTTCCCCGTGGGACTTGTTTCAGGCGTGTTCATGTCACCATGCGCATCCATCCAGATCAGGCCAATGCGCTCGTTTTTTTGCCTGTAGTATTTGGAAACCCCGGCGATGCTGCCGATGGATATGGAATGGTCTCCTCCAAGGATCACCGGAGTTGTTCCGTCGCGCATCATGGCAACCACTTTCTCGCACAGGTGCGCGCAGACTTCGGAAACCTCGGCCATGAAGCGCTGCTTGGTTTCTCCTACCGGGTGGGTTTCAGGGACCGATACATGAAGATTGCCAAGGTCCTGGACGGCGTATCCCAGGTCCCGCAGCCGCTCATTCAGACCGGCGATGCGGATGGCGGAAGGTCCCATGTCGACGCCGCGGCGACCGGAGCCAAAATCGAGCGGGGCGCCGATGATATTTATCTTCTTCATCGCCGCTCATTCTGCCACAAAGAGGATTGCCACGAAGTCACGAAGACACGAAGGATTGGTATTTGTTGTGAAGTGACACTTTGGCAAAGACGACGTTAAGTGTTTGGAATAGTGGTACTTCCAAATAAATTCATGGATCTTCGTGCCATCGTGTCTTCGTGGCGGAACACTGTGGGAACGGAGCCGGCAAACAAAAAAGCCCCAAAACTTGCCTTCAAGTTCCGGGGCCCTTCACTGCTGTACGACCGTGCTGTAGCGGCACGTCCTCGACATGATACGAATGTGCCAAAGTGGTCAAATGTGATCAACGTCACATTTCGGGAGATTCGACCTTATTTCGTAAAGTTCCTACAACTCAGACAAAAACTCCTACTTCAATTCAGCCTTCTTGGAGATATCCGGCGGAACCGCGGAAAGGAAATCCAGCGTTTCATTGCCGAATAACTCCTGAATTACGAGGCCACCGTCGGCTCTGAGGACGATAAATCCTCCCAGTTGCACTCCCGCTGCCGGGACAAACTGGCTGAGCAGTTGAGAGGTCCTCTGCCCGGGCTGCAGCACAATCGGGTTTGACCGCGTCGAAGCTCCCTGCGCCGTGAATACCTCCAGCGTAAAAGTAACCGGGACGGTGTTGGGATTGTAAATCGCGATTCCAGTGAAATAACCCGTTTCAGCCAAAGCCGGATTCAACCTTCCATTGGCCACGTGGCTGAAAGAGGCCTCCGCCGCCAGTTCAGTCTGCAGCGGCAGGGCCGCGGCGAACCGGACGTTGGCAGAGGGGTCGCCAAAAACCACATCTCCCAGGACTCCGGGGATGTCGGCGCTCACTTCAATCGAACCGACAGAGAGCGGAGCGGTACGCGCATCGCCCAAACCGAAGAGATCCCTGGCATCCATTTGTGTCGATCCAAAACTGCCAAGCGTCTTTGTGAAGCGGCTTCCGATCGGCTGGTGACTCTCGTTGAACGCCTGGACGGTCACCGTCACTGAAAAGCCCGTGGTGTTGACCAGATTCAAGCTGGTAAAGAACGCAGTTGCGCCACTGCTTCCATGCCCCAACTGCGCTGAGTAGGCCCTGGAACTAAGCGTCGGCGCGATGGCGGTGATTCCAATAGTAGTGTCGCCGGCGCGGACCAGCTCAAACGCCGCCACCCCTCCGCCGACGGCTTGTATGGAAATGTAACCGCTGCTGCGCGGAAAGGAGACGTCTTTGAAGATATTGCTGAGGCGGTCGTAAATCATCCCGTGAACCGGAACTTTCAATTCCTGCCGCGAAAGGCGCAGCCCACTTTCGGCATAGAGCGAAACCACCAGCCGTGTCTGTATATTGTTCGGATTCGCTATACTGAGCCAGCCTTGGGCGTCCTTTCCCTGGAAAGCCCCCGCTCCTTCGAAAACACGGCTCAGGTAAAGATGAGTTCCGATTTCACCGGCGGCGGCCGCGCCATCCAGCCACTTGCCGCTGAAACCACCCACCTGGTAAAAGCTGCTGACCGAGTCGCTGTCCGATTTCAATTCAATCCATCCGCTGGATGAACTTCCGCTCAGACCGAGCAGCTCTCCGGCGAGCTTGGCCAGTTGAGCATTCGGCGCAACCTGATTATCGACAGCCGCAATCGTGCTTCCGTCGGCCCCGAATGCGGTCGCCCTAACTCTTGCAGTGGAGTTCCCGGCATTGCTTATGGCTACGGCCGTGAACTGCTCGCTGTTTCCCTGCAGGAATGGAATTACCAGGGTCCTCTGCTGCGGGACGGGCGTAGTGCTGCCGCTGCGGAACAAAATGGTTTTTCCGGCCAGATCAATCGCACTGGTGAACACTTCAGCGATCCCGTTCGAGGTGCCGTAAATTAGAGAATTGTTCTGGGAAAGGTCCACTTGCTGCGGAACAGCCCCCGAACCGGGGGTAACTCCCACGACGCCGATCAGCTCTTCCTGCTGATCCACGGTGACCTTCAGATTCCCGTACTTGAGCTCCACGTCGCCGTTGGAGAACAATGTAATGCTGAACTGATTGCCATCCGACGCGTTCAGGCTTGTCTTGCTGTTGAACTCGGGAACATTCATCCAGGTAAACGTGACGCTCTTGTCCCGCTGTGTGAACAACACTTCCCCGGCCTGTTCGGGATTCAGATCAGAGAATAAGCCGCCGATACGGGGAGGGCCTGCCGTAAAGCGCGCTAGATCTCTCTCGGTGGATGAAAACTCGCCGCGGCCGAAAGTAAGATTGCCGTCCGAGTTCACAAACACGCGATCGTATACCTGGCCGAAGAATGGAAATTTGAAACCGTTGGGAAATTCGAACCCGATGGCATCATCATCGGCCAGTGTGGGGAGATTGTTGGGGATTTCGTTGGCAATCATCACCAGATTTTCGACTTTTGCATCGGGGGCGACTGTAATGGTGACCCTGGCATCGGGCGGATCGGCGTCCGTATCGCCGCTTTCTCCACTGCCGTTATAAAAGTCCCGGGGAAATTTTGTAAATCGCGAGTCAAACGGTCCTACGCCGGAGCCTTCGGTGAACTCGTCGAAAATCGGTTCAATAAAAAGCTCGTAATCACCGGGTGTGATTCCCTCAAACCGAAACTCGCCGTTATTCCCAATCAGGTAATCCGACACGACCGAGTAAATCCGCACTTTTTTCTGCGCGGGACTGTAATCCGCGCCCCGCAGCACCACATTGGCGCCCGGAAAGTAATCGCCGCTGGAACGCTTCACAAAGCCCGTCACCGCCCCGCTTCCGGCACGGTTCCCGGGATAAAGACTGCTGAACCACAGGATTTCATCATCCTGCAATTCTTTTGGCCCACCGCTAAATACGATCGGAAACATAATCGGAATGAAGGCACGGGCGCCCAAAACGAAGTTGTCCCGCTGCAGGCCCGTGAATTCAATTCCTGCCTGCGTATGATCGAGACCCAGCAGATGTCCGAATTCATGCAGCATCACCACACCCAACAAGCTCTCACCGACGTCTAAGGAACCGTTAATAACTGCATGTCCCTCAAGGATGGCGTGTGTTTTCCCATCAATTACGGCGGGTCCTGCAAATCCCAGAACATTCCTGCTGGCGCCTGCGCCAATCAGAAGATCGATAATCGACCCGTCCCTGTCCAGAACGATCGGTGTCAACCCGTCAGCCATGCTCCTCAGGAAATCACGCGCGTTATCTTTCGTGACATCCACATCGAGGAATCGGTCGAATTGAATGGTCAGGTTGGCCGTGCTCACGTCGGACCATTTCTTGAAGATGCTCTGAACCAGATCAAGCGACTTCTGCTGATCGATGCCGGCATTCAGGCCGCCAATATCCATCTGGTATTTAACGGTTCCCTTCCAGCCGTAAGGTCCGCCTTTATCCACCACCAGGTAGCCGCCGGCAAACGCGCTGGCGGCATTGAAAGCAAAAAGAGACAACAAATAGAATAAGAGTTTTTTCATGCGTTTTGACGGCCGCGTCGGCCGGAAATCACTACTCCGTGTTTATTGAATTTGTCTGATCAGTGCCAGAAAATCTGCGAGCGGCAGGCTGCCGGCGGGAATTTCTCTCGTCGCTGGTTGCGCCGCGCCTTTGGCTTGAGCTTGAAGCCTGGCAACCGAGGGTATCATCGTGCCTGCTCGGATTACCCTTTCGCCGTTGGCTGCGCGGATCACCGGGTAGTAGCCCTGCTGCATGCCAACCGGACTTGTCAGGCCGATTTCACTGGGGCGGTGAAGAAATAAGAGCACATCCTGGCCTTTTTTGTAGGCCGGAAGCCCGGGAATGAGAAATGGCCGGGCCAATTGCCTCACCTTGACGGTGCGGGCACTTCCGCCCTTCACCCAGTCGTTCACCGCGAAGGTGTACTCCGTGTAGCCAAAATCGGTTCCGGCAACCGTGCCATGGTGCATGTCGACTACTCGACCAACAAAAATCTGGTTACTTTGCCGGACCAGCTCCTCAAGTTCCAGGGGGCGGACGGAAGTCGCATACGCCACAGCCGTGCAGGCCAATAACGTAAAGACTATCAGGGGATAACGTAATCTCACTGGTGGGTTCTCCAATCTCTTCAGAGTCGTACGTACAGAACATATCATTATAATATGCCGCAGTGCTGTTTTGTGCCTTCGTGCCTTGATGGTTCAGATCCCGACACCAAGGAACCAGGACACCATCAAGAGACAGCGGTAGCTCTCGGATGCCGGAAAATCAGACATTAAGACGCCTTACAGAACAAGAAGTCTCAAACATTTTTGTCGATCCTCACTCTGAAGCGGCTCGCCGGTGGGTGCAGTACTGGTCTTCGACGGAATCCCGCAACCGGGTATTGCTCACCCAGTTCCGTGAGGTTGTTTCGCTTGGATTCGAAGGAAAAACGGTCCTGGACGTCGGTTGTGGCAGCGCGGGACTGGCCGCTTCGATTATTTCCGAAGGCGGACATTACGCCGGTCTTGATTACTCGCCCTATGTTTTGCAGATGGGACACCTGTGGCTTCGTCGAAACGGTATAAACCCTCTGTTGGTACGCGGTTCTGGATCAGAGCTACCTTTACGCGACCATGCCTTTGATTACATTTTCGCCTTTGATGTAATCGAGCACCTTGAAGGAGGTTTGCCCCAGCAACTGCAATTCCTGCAGGAACTTCGTCGAGTGATTCGGCCCTCCGGAATGATTTTTCTGACTACTCCGAACAAGTGGTATCCCTTTGAAGGGCATACTTTCCTGTATTTTCCCCAATTCCTGCCGATCTCTCTTGCCGATGCTTATATAAGAAGGAAGAACCCCGGATTCTTGCAGGAACACGCTTCCTTTCGCGCGATAAAGCTCTTGACGCCCGGAGATTTGAAACAATTACTGGATCAGTCCGGCCTTTCGCTGCTGCATCAGTTGCCCTGCGCTCTGGATCTTCGGGATCTTCCCGAACCCCGGCGCTCGGCTTTCCGATGTCTTTCCCTGTTTGGCCTGGCCTGGCACCCCTTGCAGGAATTCTGGGGCTGTCTGGTGCGAAGCGAAAATCGTCAGGCATTGCGCGTGAAGTGCCGCAAGCACCACCAGATTGCGCTGCACGAGTCTCAGGTCGCCACACGGGAGTTCGGCAATGAGGTGGACTTTGACCGCAGTCCGTCGGCTCACCAGTTGAAAAGAGGATGGTTTCCCCACGAACGCAATGAAACGGGGTTTCGATGGACCGCCCGCGACGCCGAGCTTTGGCTGCAGGCGTCCGGTGGCGAGGATTTTCTCTCTTTGTCAGGATACTGCAACGGGAGCGAACGCCCAGGACCCGTGGTGATGGACGTCTATTGCGATGGCCAGTGGATCGGCCGTCATGTAATGACCGAGAATGAGACAATCGATGCAAGGTTTCTGCTACCACGGAAGGTGGAGCGGCTGCAGATCTGCACGGTGAGAATCGAGGTGCATCCCACTCACACGCCCGGTGGCGCGGACGAAAGAAAGCTGGGAGTTATCCTGGCGAAAATCGGTCTCGTGAAGACGGCCGATCTGTAACACTAAACTCCGTGCCCTCTGTCCCGGCCGTAGGCCGCAACCAAAGAAAAAGCCGAGGAAGGTCACGTGCACGTGCACGTCAACGATAGACGTCAACGTCCACGCTCACGAAGAAAAAATCGCAGTTTGTAACGCATCGTGTCAATGTTGACCAAAATGATTATGCGCTAAATCTGCCAAGCAGCTTGGACGTGTTCCGTGGACATTGACGTGCACGTGGACGTAGACGATAAACGTCGACGTTGACGTGATCGGATGTCTTCTGAAATCTTGTCGAAAAAACAAGAAGTTGCCAACTTGTTACGCAGAGGACGCCGGGAAAGAATTTTTCAATGCTTGCTCGACTGCGCCTGTCAGGGGTTCTCTTAAGTCTGGCGGCCATTCCTGTTTCAATTCTGCTTGCCGCAATCCTGACAACCAGTGATTTGCTGAGAGCAGTGCTGCTGCTGTTTCGAAAACGCCCACTTTATTCGGGGGATATTCATGCCAACGCTGCTGGAATTGAGCCGGCTGGTGAAACTCCTCGCGCTGTTTCCATTGTCATGCTCAACTGGAATGGCCACGCCCTGCTCCAGGAATCTCTGCCGCAGTTGCGGGAAATGCTGCGTAACTGTTCCATCGAGCGCGAAGTAATCATTGTCGACAACGGCAGCACCGACGACAGTGTTGATTTTGTGAAGCGGCAGTTCCCGGAGTTTCGGATTGTGGCCCTGCCTGGCAATCTCGGCTTTGGTGAAGGCAATAACGCCGGCGTGCGGGCCGCCGTCCATCCCTATGTTCTGCTTTTGAACAACGACATGTTCGTGCAGCAGGGTTTCCTTGAACCGCTGGTTGAAAGCATGAGTGCGGACACTTTCGCGGCTTCGAGCCAGGTGTTTTTTACCGAAGGGCTGAAACGGGAGGAAACGGGAAAGACCATGGCACGTTTCCAGCATGGCCGGCTGCAGGTGGGCCACGAAGCAATCACCGTCTCGGACGAGCGCAACAGAGTGCTCAATATTTTTTGGGCCGGCGGCGGAGCGTCTCTTTATCGGCGGGACCTCTTTCTGCAGCTTGGCGGATTCGACTCGCTCTTTTCCCCCAGTTATGCCGAAGACGCCGATCTGTCCTTTCGGGCCTGGAAAGTCGGGTACCGTTCCGTGCTCGCCACCGCCAGCAGGGTGATCCACAAGCACCGCAGCAGCTCCCGGAGGCGCTTCGGCGAGGCTGGAACGCAGCGCTTGATGCAGCGTAACATCCGTCTTTTCCTGCTCAAGAATTTTTCCTCCCGCGTCCTGTGGCGGTATCTTGCAATGCTGCCCGCCAACTCACTGGCAAAGGCGGAACTGTCTTTCCTTCTTGCCACAATGCCGCGCTGGCCATTGCTTTTCCTGAGGCGCGCCGGACGCCCGCGGGCACTGCTGGCAGACAATCAAATCCTGCTCCGAGCCGGCACGCCGTATCCGCCAGGTTCCCTTTCGCAGGGTAGCGCCGGCCTCCGGCCGGCAATGAAGAAGCGGCCCTCGCAGGAAGAATCGACCCCAGGCCGGCAAGATGCCGGCGCCACAGGCGCGCTTGGCGCTGCGCGCATGCCCAGACCGCTGCGGATTCTTTACGTATCCGCGTATGTCCCGCATCTGTGGCGACACGGAGGGGCGGGACGCGTATTTCAATTGCTCAGTCGGGTGGCGAATGTTCACCAGGTGAGCGTGGCCACCTTCTACGAGAATGATTTTGAATTGCGTGAATGCGACAAACTGCGCCCCTTCTGCCGGTTCTTAGTTCCGGTTTATCGCCGCGGAAAGCCCGCCAAGAACATCTTTCCATATGAACCATTCGATGAATTCAACCTGCCTGAAATGTGGCAGGCACTGGACTGTCTTCGCCGCGAATCGTCATTCGACATCGTCCATTTTGAGTACACTCAGATGGGCGTCTACGCTGATCAGTTCCCTGATTCCCGCAAATTCCTGACCGAGATCGAAGTCAACTACGGTGCAGCCTATAGCAAGCTCGCCCAAATCAATAACCCGGCAAAACGCCTCAAATGGTACTACAACGCACTGCAGGTTCTGGATCGGGAGCTGGCACTTTGCCGCAAAGTGGACCATGTAATTTGCGTCAACGAAACAGATGCCGGACTGCTGCGGGATTACCTGCCGAGGGGGCATGTGCATGTGGTGCATACGGGTGTGGACATCCATCACTTCAAGCTCAATGGACCTCAATCCGAGGAATCTGATTCGATCGGATTTGTGGGCGCCTTTCGACATGAACCGAACGTGGACGCAGCGCTGTTTTTTACGCGCGACGTTCTTCCACTGATACAGGCGGAAAACCCGCGCGCGAAATTTTACTTGATCGGCGCTAATCCTTCCGATGACATTAAGCGACTGCACAATGGATGCGACATTTATGTCACAGGATTTGTGGACGATCTGCTCGATTACTATCACCGCATGTCGGTGATTGTCGTGCCGCTGCGCACCGGGGTCGGGATCCGGGGGAAAATACTGGAAGCGTGGGCTGCCGGCAAGCCGGTGGTTGGGACCGCGCTGGCGGCTGCCGGAATAGAGGCAAGGCAGGGAGAAAACATATACATCGCCGATTCTCCCGCGGAATTGGCTCAGTGGACCACGAGACTGCTCGAGAACCGCCCTGCCCGGCAACGGATGGCCCTTCATGGCCGAAAAACCGCCGAAGATCATTACGACTGGGACAGGCTGGCGCAGAGACTCTGCGATTTATACAAGCGGGCAGTGAAATGAAACTTCAGCCGATCCTTTTCAAATGCGGATTTGGGAATGCGGAATGGAGAATGTGGAATGGGGAACGGAATGTGGAATACGGAATGCGGAATGCGGAATATATCCGCGTCACTTTTCGAAGCCGAGGGACAAATCACTCCTCATTCCGCTTTCTCCATTCCGCATTCCGCATTCACCATTCAGCATTCCCCATTCCGCATTTGAAGGGGCTCAATGGATAAAACGCTCATAGTTCAAACCGGCTCTGTTCCCGCATTACTGTGGCTGCTCCGCCGGCACGCACTGCAAACCGGGGTGTGTGTGGTGGCCCTGAATGCCGAGAATGTGCGACAGTACCTGCGTGTGGCGGCGAGCCTGGATGTCCGGTATTTCCGCGATAACCGGGATGCTGAACGAATTCTTCAGGACTGTTCACAATACAGCCGCGTCCTGTACCTGGGCGGAACCGCGTTCCCTGTTTTACGCCGCACGGTGCGCAAAGTCTTTCCCAGCGCCGAGCAAGTAGCCCCCGAGCAGTCCCCCGATTGGCCTGAATTCCTGGATGATTTTGATCGCAACGTTCGACGCGACAGCGTGCTTCTGATTCAAACCACGGACGCGGCATTTGTCGCAGATTACGTGAGTAAGATTCTTCCCCGGCTCGGACTGGCGCGGCCCTCCATCAATCTGTTGTGCAGCCGGGATGAAGCTGCCCGCTGGAGAAGCCTGCATCCTGATTGGCGCTGCTGGATCGCTGAGTCAAAGCAAGGCTTTTTTACCCTGGCGGGAGAGCTCCGCAGGCAAAAATTCGATGCTGCCATTGCCTTTTTTACAGGAGACAAAAAGTTTAACCGCCTCAAGCTTCTGCTTATGGCGACCGGAGCGCGCCAAAAAATCGCCGTCAACGAACACATGCAGTTCCTGCCCGCGCGATTAGGCAGCCTGCTGTACCTGAACTGGCAGAGCATGCGGCATCGATCAGCCGGCAAAGGCTTGGACCACGCGGTCACCCGAGTGCTCTTTGTGCAAACCTGGGATACCGAGCGCACACTCATTGTTCTAAAGCACCTGCGCGAGATAGCTCCTTTTTATAAACCGAAGTACACGCTGCTTACGCGGGAAGATCACGCGCCCGCCTTTTCAAACGTGCCGCCGATCAACGAAATCCTCAGCTATCCGGTCGACTCCGGGGTAAAAGCGCAACTGAAAATGCTGCGAACCATTCGGGACAAATGTTTTGACGGTGTGATCGTGACGTTCACCGAAGAACCTTCATTTCGCAAACTAAAGCTCCTGCCGTTCGTTCTTTCCATCCGTTACAAGCTGATTTTCAACCGTCATTATGATTGCTTCTTTCTCACGCCGGCCAAATTTGCGGCATATACCGCAAAGCTGAGCGCCCACCGTTACCAAAGATTGTTTCGACACGGACGCGGGTACAACAAGGTGGTGATCGTCCAAACGTGGGATGACGAGAGGACGTTAGAGATTTTGAACCGTCTCTCCAACCTCCGGCTTTTCCATAAGCCTCGCTATACGATGGTTGCGCGCGAAGACAAGGTCCCGGTATTTTCGCGATACGGGTGGATTGAAGAGTTCATCACCTATCCCCGCACGGGAAGAGCCATCGACTATTGGCGGTGCTTGCGCCGGCTGCAGAAACAGGGATTTGATGCCGCCGTGCTTGCGCTGACCGAGCAACCCACCTACCGGCTGTGGAAATGGATCCCCTTCCTGGCGGGAATCCGGTCCAAGCTGGTCTTCAACCGCCATTTGGACTGCTTTTTTTACACCCCCGGGAAGTTTCTGCAGTACTGGGCTCAACGGCATCTGGATGACGCCGGCCGGGCGCGAGCTGCTGTGCCGACACTGATCTGGCTGATCTTATTGCCTTTGGTGAGGGGGATTCTGTTTCCTGGAAGGTTTTTCTATCTCGTGACTTCTGTCACATTAAGGAAACTGGCCAGAGCCTATAATGCGAATCGTCCAATGAGTTAATGTAACGGTGGCGCCTTACCACCGTGGACCGGGTTTGGCAATAAATCGGGCCCCCCTAACCGTCATGCCAAATCCGGTCTTTTTTTATCCCCGTTTTTATCCCCGGAAAAACTTCACCGCGAGGACGCAGAAGCGCGAATGTGACAAGGCTCACAGTTGAGCCGAGCCGCGCGCCAGCAAAGGTCATTGGTCATTGGTCATTCGTCATTGGTTGTCATTGGTCATTCGTCCATTGGTAGTCATTGGTGATTAGTCATTAGTCGTGCAGTGGTCATTATGAAAGTGCAGGCGCTTGATGCCTTGGTTGCAAAAAATTTGAGCCACCGAGGCGCAAAGACAGTTTTCCAAAATGACGAATGACCAATGACCAATGACGAATGACCAATGACTAATGACGAATGACCTTTCGACTGTTTAAGGTTTTGAGACTTCTTCGAGCACTTCTGCCTTGTCGCCGCTCGATGTCGCGCTGGCGGCAACGTCGGCCATGGCGATGATTCCGACCAGTTTGCCCCCCTTCTCGACGATCGGAATGCGCCGCACCTGATGTTCTTCCATCAGTTCCATGGCATCTTCCAGATCGTCATCCGGCGTGCAGGTGACCGGATTGCGCGTCATGCATTCTTCTACTTTGACCCTTGAGGGTTGCCAGTCTTCAACGATTACCTGCAGGCACAGGTCGCGATCCGTCACGACTCCCACAAGTTTTCTGGACGTAGTGTCTTCCACCACGGGAACGATCCCGACATTCTCCTCTTTCATGATTTGGGCAGCTTCGGGGGTCGGCGCCGAAGGCGTGCAAAACCTCGGATTGGACGACATAACTTCTCTGCACTTCATAATGGCCTCCTGGAATATTTTTCTGACAGCACCGGAGATGTTCGTCCGGTAATTTCAGTATAGTTGGGAGGTCGATGAAGGCAAGCCCGCGCGTCAAATTCAGACTTTCCCCTTGACCGCGGGGACTTGGATCTCGCCGAGGATCTGTTTTTCATGCAGCGCTTTGTTTACCGCGTTCAGGTAGGCGCGCGCGCTTGCATCAATCAGGTCCGTGCTGGCCGCCTTACCGGTGTAGGTCTTCTCCCCGAACAGAACATGGACGAACGCTTCGCCGAGCGCGTCCTTTCCGCGAGTGACCGATGACAGCGTGTAGTCCAGCAGCCTGCCCGACAGGCCGGTAATCTTATCGATCGCCCGATAGGTGGCGGCAATCGGGCCGTCGCCTGTGCACGAGTCAAGCCAGGATTCGTCTCCGCGCGCCAGCCGCACGGTAGCGGTGGCAACCGGCTGGTTTCCACCAATAACCTGCAGGTACTTCAGCGTGTAAGTGTCGGGAATGATCTTAATGCCATCCTGAATGATGGTGACCAGGTCTTCGTCGTACACTTCCTTTTTCTGGTCTGCGATTTTTGTGAAGAAGAAGTACGCCTTGTCGAGCTCTTCACCGGACAGTTCGTAGCCAAGATCCTCAAACTTCTTTTTCAGCGCATGGCGGCCGGAGTGCTTGCCCAGGACCAGCGTGCTGCTGGAAATACCCACCGACTGGGGAGTCATGATCTCGTAGGTGAGCGCGTTCTTCAGCATGCCGTCCTGATGAATCCCCGCCTCGTGCGCAAAAGCATTTTTCCCCACAATCGCTTTGTTTGGCTGCACGAAAATGCCCGTCAGATTGGAAAGCAGGCGGCTGGAGCGGTAGATTTCGTCGGTTCTGATATCGGTGTGATGTTCCAGCGCTTCGCCGCGCGTGCGCAGCGCCATCACAATTTCTTCCAGCGAAGCATTCCCCGCCCGCTCCCCGATGCCGTTGACCGTGCATTCGACCTGCCTGGCGCCGTTCTGGATCGCCGCCAGCGAATTCGCCACGGCCAGTCCAAGATCGTTGTGGCAGTGACTGCTGAATACCGCCCTTCCGCTGTTGGGAACGCGCTGCAGAATGTTCCGAAAGAGCGCGCCAAATTCGCCGGGAACGGCGTAGCCGACCGTGTCGGGAATGTTGATGACCGCAGCTCCGGCCTCGATGGCGGCTTCAAATATTTTGCACAGGTAATCGATATCGGACCGCGTCGCGTCTTCGGCTGAGAACTCCACTTCCTCGCAAAGCGAACGGGCGTAGCGAACTGCATCGACAGCCTGCTCGAGGACCTGTTCGCGCGTCTTCTTCAATTTATGTTGAAGGTGGATGTCTGAAGTGGCAATGAAGGTGTGGATGCGAGCCTTGCGCGCATGCTGAACAGCCTGCCAGGCGCGGTCAATGTCGCCCCGGGTGGCGCGCGCCAGCGCCGCAATGGTCGGCCGGCGAACCTTCTGCGCGATGGCGCTGACGCCTTCGAAGTCGCCCTCGGAAGTTATGGGAAATCCGGCTTCGATGATGTCGACGTTCAGCCGCTCCAGTTGCTGCGCCATCTTGACCTTTTCTTCAAGGTTCAAACTGGCGCCGGGAGATTGTTCTCCGTCGCGCAGCGTGGTGTCGAAAACAAAGATCTTGCTCATAAGCCTCCTGTACGACTTCCCCTCACGCGAGCAAGGAATTTAGCACAGCCAGACGGCGCCGGTCAAAAGTCGGTTTCCGCTTCAGGTTACGGGTCGTCGGGTTCCGGGTTGGCGCGTTGCGGGTTGACGGGTTCCGAATTGCGGGTTTGAGAAAAGTCGAATGCCCGAATGTCAAAGGTCGCGAAACTCGAGTGCGTAAGTTCAGATTTTCTAGGTATGATTGTGGTCGATACCTCTGGATGTCAAGCTCTGGAAGATCTTCTACCTTCGACGCTTCTAAACGCGAAACTCAACCCGCAACCCGTCAACCCAAAACCCGGAACCCGAAACTCGACAACCCGCAACCCGGAACTCGACAAGCCGGAACTCGACAACCCGACAACCCGGAACCCGGTAACCCGTATCACGCGTTAACGTGTTCATTTTGACTAAGCTTTGTTTTTTCTTATAATTAAGATGGTGCTGGAGGAAAACTCATGAGACCTATCTGGTCCGGTTCGATTACGTTCGGTTTGGTTTCTGTTCCGGTGCAATTGCATTCCGCGCTCAATTACAACGACATCTCCTTTAACCTGTTGCACGGCGTTTGCAAAACGCGCATCAAGCAGCAGACTTATTGCCCGCATTGCGAGCGCGTGGTAGACCGCAAGGAATTGGTGCGCGGCTACGAATACGCCAAGGACCAGTATGTGATCATGGAGGACAAGGATTTCGAAAAACTGGAAGTGTCCGCCACGCGCAATATCGACGTGCATGCGTTTGTGAATCTGGCCGAAGTCGATCCGATATTTTTCAGCCGGCCCTATTTTCTGACGCCTGAGGGAGAGAGCCAGAAGCCTTTTGTCCTGTTCACCCAGGCCATGGAAGAGAGCCACAAGGCGGCGGTGGTCAAGTTTGTGATGCGCGAAAAGGAATATGTCGGATGCATTGCTCCCCACGGAAAGGCCCTGGTGCTTTATGTGATGCATCACAAGGACGACGTAAAAGACGTGAAGGATTTCGGCGTCGATTATAAGGGCCAGGTGCGGGACAAAGAGGTCCAGTTGGCGCAGCAGATCATTGACAACCTCACCGAACGCTTCGACCCCGACTTTCTGAAGGATGACTACCAGGAAAAGCTGCGGGAGATTCTCGAGCAGAAGGCCAAAGGCCGTGAAATCAAACTGGCCCCGGCAAAGCGTCCTCCTGCGAAGGTGGTGAATCTGATGGACGCGCTCAAGCAAAGTGTGGCCGTCACAGCCAAGGAAAAAGGAAGGCCGGCGGCCCATGCGTCTTCCATCGAAAAGAAACGACGCAAGGCCTCGGGGTAGGAAGAGCGAAAGGGGAATGTACAGCGCAAAAGAGGCGTCGAAGATTCTTAACGTAGGCGAATCGAAAATCCGCTACTGGGCACGCATCGGTCTGGTCAAGCCCAGCATTCGCACCTCCAATCGAAAACATTACAGCTTTCAGGACCTGATCTGTCTTCGCACCGCAAAAACGCTGGTTGAGAATGGTTATGCCCCTCACCGCATCAAGGCCTGCCTTCGTAATCTGCAGGCGTTTTTTCCGGAAGGCAATCACCGGCTTCACGCGCTCAAGATTTTCGGCGATGGACGCAAGCTGATTGTCGACGTGGGCGGACGTCTGGTGGATTCCAATACGGGGCAGCAGATCCTGCACTTTCACGTCGACCGGGAAGTGCGCGATCTGCGCATTAAGATTCGCGACATCGCCGGACGCACCGAAGATGCGCAATTCTGGTTTGAGCGCGGCACTTACCTTGACGGCGATCCGGAAACCTACCAGGAAGCGATCCAGGCGTACGAAAACTGCATTCGTCTGGACTCGTCACACACGCATGCCTATGTCAACATGGGAAACGTCTACTACAACATGGGACAGACGGCTCGAGCCGAGCAGCTCTACCGGCATGCGCTCGAGCGGGACGCCGATCATCCTCAGGGACACTACAACCTGGGAAACGTGCTGGAGGAACATGGAAGGCTGCAGGAAGCCATTTTCCACTGGAAACGCTCCTTCGAGCTTGACGCGGGATTTCCCGATCCCCTGTTCAACCTCGCGTTGATCTATCAGAAGATGAACATGCGCAAGGAAGCCAAGGCTTACTGGAAAAAGTACCTGCAACTGGATCCGAGCAGTCCCTGGGCCGACATGGCTCGAAACCAACTAAAGAATCTCTGAGTACACGAAAAGATTCGTGTAATTCGTGTAATTCGTGTAATTCGTGCTCGACTCTGAAATTCGTGTTCAAGTCCCATATTTTTACTTTCTTTTATCGTTAACATAGGGTTATATTGGCCTCAAACACTAAAAGCAATCGTTTGCCGCATTGTTAAAGGGAGGGGATCATGGCGGTTTTCACCCGTGTCGCATTGGTTTCTTTAATACTCACCTCAATACTCACCTCGTCGATCTTCGCGCAGGACCCGAGGGGAACCATTACCGGGCGGGTGACCGACAGCACGGGTTCTGTCGTGCCCGGAGTAGAAGTACGGGCCACCAAGCTTGATACCGGGGTGGCTGCCACCGCCATCACCAATGACTCGGGAGCCTATGCGCTTCCCTTCCTTCTTCCCGGCAACTACCGGATCACCAGCGAGCTGCCGGGCTTTAAGAAATATGTGCGGGACGGCGTTCAGGTGCGCGTGAGCGAAACGGTTGAACTGAATATCCAAATGGAAGTCGGTGAGGTCACCGAAAGCGTGATCGTCACGGCCGAGACCCCGCTTCTAGACGTGAGCGGCTCTTCACTGGGACAGGTCATTGACCAGCGCCGCGTGCTCGAACTTCCGCTGCTTGCGGGCAATCCCATGGAGCTGACCCTGCTCACTCCGGGAGTGATCAACGGAACAGACATGCGGCTGCGCAAACCCGCCTTCAACAACGGGCAGTCGCAGATCGCCACCGATGGGAACGGCCTGAAAAATAATGAATTTCAGATCGACGGAGTGTCCAATACTTTTGCCGAAGGAGGAGGAGCTGCCCGCGTGGCCTTCAGCCCGCCCACGTCATCAGTCAAAGAATTCAAGATGCAGACCAGCCCCTACGATGCAAGCATCGGCCACACGATCGGAGCCGTGGTGAACGTCAGCACCGCCAGCGGAACCAATCAGGTTCATGGAGAGGCGCACTACTGGGCTCGAAACAGCGCTTTTGACGCGCCAAATTTCTTCAATAATAAGAATGGCACGCAGGTCCCCGTCTACCAGGACAATCGATATGGCGCATCGGCCGGAGGACCGATCTACATTCCGAAACTCTACAAAGGCAAGAACCGCACCTTCTGGTATTACACCTGGGAGGCGAACAAGTGGGGAGTTCCGGGAACGTTTACCGGAACGGTTCCCACGGCAGCGCAGCGCCGCGGCGATTTTTCAGACCTCCTGAAGCAGGGCACCCGGTACCAGATCTATGATCCCGCTACCATCGCAACAGCCCCCGGGGGGCGTTTCAGCAGGCAACCGTTCGCAAATAACATCATCCCCGCCAACCGTCTTGATCCGGTCGGGTCGAAGCTGGTCAACCTGTATCCTTTGCCAAACCGCCAGGGAACCGCCGACGGCCGCAACAATTATTTCAACACGACAAAGGCGATCGAGGATTACTACGTTCATCTGGGACGCGTCGACCACGCCTTCAGCGAAACCCATCGCATGTTTGTGCGTTTCCATTACGACTTCTGGGAAGAAGACAAGAACGATCATTTCGGCAACCGCGTCAACGCCCTGATTTTGAATCGCATCAACCGGGGTCTGGCCGTGGATGACGTGCTCGTCTTAAGACCGACGCTGGTGCTGAATCTCCGCTATGGGATCACCAGCCAGGATTTCCCTGAGCACCGAGCCTCGCGAGGCTACGATCTGGCGTCTCTGGGGTTCTCCCCCGCTCTGGTGGGTTTGGTTGAAAAACCACTGGCCACGATTCCGCGCGTCAATGCCGGGGGCTATTCCACGCTTGCTCCGTGGGAAAGCGGCGATGGATCCAACACCAGCCTTACTCACAGCCTGTCGGCCAACTTCACAAAACTGCAGGGAAGCCACAACCTGAAATTCGGAGCCGATTTGCGCGTTTATCGCGCTTTTGGAAACCGCTTCCCGCAGGCCACTGCTCCCGATCTTAACTACCCGAGCCTGTACACGCGCGGCCCGTTCGACAACGCCGCGACCGCGCCTATCGGACAGGAACTGGCTGCGATGCTTCTGGGAATCCCGGGCGGAACGATGCAGACCAATGCCAGTTTTGCAATGCAGGACAAATTCCTCGGGCTGTATCTTCATGATGATTTTAAGTGGAATGACAAGCTCACGCTTAATCTGGGGCTTCGATACGAAATCGAGACTCCGATTACGGAAAGATTCGACCGTCTGGTAGCGGGATTTGCCTACGGCGCGTCCAATCCGATCGAAGCCGCGGCACGCGCCAATTACGCGCGCAATCCGATCCCCGAGCTGGCGCCGGAAAATTTCCGGGTGCTGGGCGGAGTGACATACTTGAACGCCGCCGGGGTGGGACGCAGCCCCTTCCGCGGAGAAAAGAACAATTTAATGCCTCGAATCGGTCTGGCCTACAAACTGACAGAGCAGACCATTCTTCGCGCCGGTTATGGAATCTTCTACGACACCAATGGAGTGAACGGTACGGCTCCCATACAGGTCGGCTTTTCGCAATCGACACCGATCCAACCTTCCCTGGACAATGGCCTGACCTTCATCGCCAACAATGCCAATCCATTTCCCAGCGGCCTTCTCAAGCCGCGCGGAGCCGCCGGCGGCCTGACCACCAATCTCGGCCAGGATCTGAACTTTTATTTTCGTGATTTGACTCAGCCGTACGCGCAACGCTGGTCCTTTGGAGTGCAGCAGCTCCTTCCCTATCAATTCCTGGTGGACATGAGCTACGTGGGCAACCGCGGCACGCGCCTGGGGGTGTTTCGCGAACTCAATGCCACGACGGCCAAATACCTCAGCACCAGTCCGGTGCGCGACCAGAAAACGATTGATTTTCTTACCGCGCAATTCCCCAGCCCCTTCCGCGGCACAGACCCGATTTTTGGCGCGAACATTCAGCGCGCCGGCTTGCTTCGTGCGTATCCTCAGTTCGGAAATATCCAGGTGGAGGAACCGATCGGTTACTCCTGGTATCACTCGCTGCAGATGCGCGGCGAACGACGATTTTCTCAAGGCTACACGTTTCAGCTTGCCTACACCTGGTCAAAATTGATGGAGGCGCTGCAGTTTCTCAATTCAACCGATCCGTTGCCCTACGAAATAATCGGCGGTCTGGATAGAACACACCGTCTCGCCATGAGCGGAATCTGGGAAATCCCTTTCGGCAGGGGAAGGCGTTTTGGAGCGAGCGCGCCGGGCGTAGTCAATAAAATCCTCGGCGGCTGGCAGATCAGCGGCGTAATCTCGCAGCAGTCGGGTGCTCCGCTCGGTTTTGGAAATGTGATTTTCACGGGAGACATCAAGAAAGTCGCATTGCACGGCTCTGCGCGGGACGTGGATCACTGGTTCAACACGGACGGATTCAACCGCAACACCGCCGAACAATTGAGCCAGAATATCCGCACCTTCCCGCTGCGATTCGGCGGAATACGCGGAGACGGACAGTCACGGTGGGATTTTTCGGCGATCAAGAACTTTCCTATCCGCGAGCAGGTGGCATTTCAGCTCCGCGCCGAGGTGTACAACGCGCTCAATCATACAAATTTCGGCAATCCTCAATTGGCTCCGACCAACTCCACGTTCGGTCAGATCACCAGCACAACTTCGGATGCCCGCAACTGGCAGTTTGCTTTGAAGGTGACGTTTTAGCTGTATTGGGGACAGACTCTGGGAAAAGGGGTCTGTCCCCTCAGAATACCCGCCCCGTAATTTGCCACGAAGGCACGAAGACACGAAGGCAAGATTCAGTTAGAAGTTTACCTCTGCTACAAACAGGATTGATTTAATAGAAGTGTCACTGCAAGGCGAAATCCAGTTCTTCGTGGCTTCGTGGCAAACTGGTTCCGTGGGCGGCTCTCTGACCGGAGGTATGATAACAACAGCGCCCGGGTGAGTTGCAACGATGGGGGGTTTGCAAACGGAAGGTAATGTCACTAAGCATGACTCGAGAAAATCTGGACTTCATACCGGCATTCGATTTACCGCCGGATTATTTTTTGAGATGGTACCGTCCTGGAGATGAAAGGCATTGGGTTGAAATTCAGCGGCAGGCAGACCGTTATAATGCGATCACGCCCGATTTGTTCGAGCGGCAATTCGGAGCGAACAAGGACATGCTGCTCCAGCGCCAGTGTTTTTTGACTGATCGAAGCGGCGCGCCCATCGGCACGGCAACCGCCTGGTTCAATCCCGACTATCGCGGAAAACCGTACGGCCGCGTACACTGGGTCGCCATTGTTCCTGAGATGCAGGGTCGGGGTTTGTCGAAGCCCCTTCTGAGCGCGGTGTGCAATCGCTTGCGTCAACTGGGGCATCTGCGCGCTTATCTGACCACGGCGCCTCAGCGCACGCCCGCGATACACCTCTATTTGAAATTCGGTTTTCTTCCCGAGATAACCGGACCTGAGGACGCGGAAGTATGGTCCAGACTGATTTGAATTACGTAAGGATTTCTTGACCAAAAATTACCCTGCGACTGAGGTAAAGATGCGAAATTGTGGCCGTTGGATTCGAGCAGTTCTGCTGTCACTACTTTTATTTGTGCTTTTGATCTTTTCCGGCGCGGCCGGCCAGCCGCTCCAATGGGTCTCAAAGGGCGTGGGCGGAGGCGGGGCTCTCTTTTCACCAGGCTTCAGTCCAAACAATCCCGCTGAGATGTATGTGGCGTCCGACCTGGCTGCTCTTTTTCATTCGACAGATCTGGCATTGACCTGGTCGGTTGTCGATTTCAGACAGATCCAGGCGAATCGTGGCTGCAATGTACAATTCACCAGCGACCCGTCGATCCTCTATTGCCTGAATTTCAAACAAGACGCGAGGGTTCCCTACAAGAGCGCCGATGGCGGGTCCTCCTGGAACCGCCTGGCGAGCGATCCTACAAACGGTGAAGCCTACAGCCTGTTTGTGGACCCGGTAAATCCGAGGCGCGTTGTAATCTCCGACTTCACCCGTGTTTTCTTTTCCAATGACGGCGGATCCTCTTTCTCGCTCAAGTATCAGACGGCTGACCAAAGCGCCGGAATTCATCTTGGAGGAGCCTTTTTTGACCTGGACAATATATTCGTGGGCAGCAGCAAAGGGTTGCTGGTCTCTCCAAACGGCGGAATGAACTTCTTCCTTGCTGATAACGGAGGAATTCCCGGCGGCGAGTCAATCTTTTCATTTGCCGGGGCAAAGCAGAACGGCATCGTGCGTCTCTACGCCGTAACCCTCTTGGCGCCCAGCGTGTTTGCCGGAGTCTTGATTGAAAGCGAGTCGACCGCCTACAAAGGAATCTACTCGCTCGACTGGGGACAGGCAAACTGGATTTCCAGGGGAAGCGGTATACCCGCAAATCACTTCCCCAGTTTTGTAGCGGCCGCATCAAGCAATATCTCGACTGTGTACGTCGCGGGCGGCGACGATCGGGAGTTTCCCGTGATTTATAAGAGCGTGAATGGGGGAGCTGCCTGGCAGAGCGTGCTGCTGACTTCAAACAATCAGAATGTCTTTACCGGCTGGGCGGGAACGGGCGGCGACCGCGATTGGTCCTATGGCGGCGCAGCTCTGGGGTTGGCGGTTGCTCCCAACGACCCGAACAGAGTGGCATATACCGACCTTGGCTTTGTGCATTTGAGCACCGACGGCGGGGCCAGTTGGAGACAGGCATACGTGCAGAGCGCGGACCAGAATCCCAGGGGTGCTCCCATCCCGAAAGGAAAGAGCTATCACGGCAACGGAATGGAAAATACCAGTTGCTGGTGGCTTACCTGGTCGGATCCTTCGAACTTTTTCGCTTCCTTCACAGACATCCGCGGCATTCGCACGATTGATGCCGGAAACTCATGGTCATTCCAGTACTCTGGTCACACACTCAACACCATGTACCAGGCAATCAGGCATCCGGAAAGCGGAGTCCTGTACGCCGCCACGTCGTCGGTTCACGATATCTACCAGAGCACGTATTTGATGGACAGCAGGATTGACGGCGCGCCGAATCGTGCCGGAAGAGTGTTGTTCTCCACGGACAAAGGCGCAACCTGGCAGGTATTGCACGATTTTGGTTTCCCGGTAATCTGGGTGGCAGCCGATCCCAACCGTTCCAACCGACTTTACGCCAGCGTGATTCATAACGGTGAAGGAGGAATCTACGTATCAAATGACATCAACAGCGGCGGAGTCTCGAGCTGGCGCAAGCTGGCCAATCCTCCGCGCACCGAGGGACATCCATTTAACATTGTCGTGCTCAACGATGGCAACATTGTCGCCACGTATTCGGGAAGGAGAGCAGGAGATCCGCTGAACTTCACTGCCAGTTCCGGTGTGTTCGTAAGCGGCGACGACGGAGCCACGTGGTCAGACCGCAGCGCACCGGGAATGCTCTACTGGACCAAGGACATCACTATTAATCCGCACGATGGTGGTCAGAATACCTGGTATGCGGCCGTGTTCAGCGGTTGGGGCGGGCCGTCGAACGGCCTGGGTGGACTTTACAAAACACAAAACCGCGGGCTTATTTGGAGCCGGGTTTTTGCGTCCGATCGTGTGGAATCCTGCACCATTAACCCCAAAGACCCCAATGAGATGTACTTGACCACAGAGCAGCAGGGGCTCTGGTACACGGGCAATCTCACTTCAAGTTTTCCCGCCTTTACCGAAGTCGCGTCCTATCCGTTTCTGCATCCGGTTCGAGTTTTTTACAGCCCCGTCAACAACAACGAGATCTGGGTCACGAGCTTTGGGAACGGCTTGCGAGCCGGGGGCCAGGGCGTAATCACCCGCCTCCGCCGACGGCCGTGATCTCAAAGGCAGAAGGCAGAAGGCGGAAGGCAGACGGCGGAAGGCAGAAGGCGGAAGGCGGAAGAGCAGTGCACGACAAATCTTGCTAAAGAGCAACAAGTTTCAACTTGCTGCACACAACATTCAAAAGATCTGTATCGGATCTACGTCAATGCTGAATTTGCTGGTGTTTTGTTTGCCGGCTTCAAGGCGCTCCAGCGTCGATTCAAGGACTTCGTGGAGCAACCGGCGGCTTCCGGACTTAAGCAGGATTTGAAAGCGGTAGGCGCCTTTCAATTTTGCCAGCGCTGCTTCAGCCGGACCCAGCACGCGCAGGTTTCCTTCCACGTTCCGCTCCCGCAGGATATCATTAAGAGCATCTCCAAAGACGCTGGCCCGGCGGGAAGCCTTGTTCAAGTCAGGATCCTGGACCGAGACGTTCGCCAAGTACGAGAAAGGCGGATAGGAAAACAGGCGCCGATAACGGAGCTCCTGCCGGTAGAAATTCGGGTAATCCTGCAGACAGGCGTACCTGAGGGCGTAATGTCCCGGATAGTACGTCTGCACGATCACTTCGCCGGCAGTCTCTCCTCTTCCGGACCTTCCTGCGACTTGGGTAATAAGCTGGAAGGTGCGTTCGGCTGAACGGAAGTCCGGAATGCGCAAACCGGAATCCGCATTCAGCACCGCCACCAGCGTGACGTTTGGGAAGTCATGGCCCTTGGCAATCATCTGCGTTCCCACCAAAATCTGCGTTTCGCCCGAATCAAAGCGACGCAGAATCTTTTCATGCCCCCCCTTCAGCCGCGTTGAGTCGCGATCAAAGCGGTCCACTTTCGCATCCGGGAACAACTTTGCGACGATTTCCTGAATGCGTTCGGTTCCCTCGCCCACCATGAAGAGATACTCTCCTTCACATTGAATGCAGTTTTTGGGTAGAGAACGCGAATAACCGCAGTAATGGCAACTTAGGCGGCGCCCGTCTTCGTGATACGTGAGGCTGACACTGCACTGTTCGCAAGTCATCACATGGCCGCACGAGCGGCACAGCAGGATGGGCGCGTAGCCACGCCGGTTCAGCAAAACGATCACCTGTTCGCGCCGCGCCAGCCTGTTTCGGATAGCCCGCTTTGCCAATTCAGAGATCAGTGCGGCCTTGCCATGCTTCTGGAACTCGGAGCGCATATCCACGACGTGCACGACCGGCATTGACCGGTTCTGAACACGCTCAACAATCGTGATGAAGTCGTGCTTTCCTGTTTCCGTCGCCTGAAAGAACGTTTCCAGCGATGGCGTGGCTGAGCCCATCACCACCACCGCATTTTCAAAACGGGCACGCACCAGCGCCGTGTCACGCCCGTGATACATCGGATTTTCTTCCTGCTTGTAGGAACCGTCATGCTCTTCATCGATCACGATCAGCCCAAGCGAGCGCAACGGACAAAATACCGCCGACCGCGTCCCGAT
The DNA here is from genome assembly GCA_036507075.1 of Acidobacteriota bacterium. Taxonomy (GTDB): domain Bacteria; phylum Acidobacteriota; class UBA6911; order JACQSX01; family JACQSX01; genus DASXQR01. Next base: position 24,174 of record DASXQR010000148.1, read on the forward strand.
GACTACCCGGGCCTGGCCTCGACGAATCCGCTGCCATTCGTCATGCCGCTCGCCGGCGGAAAGAGCGCTGTGAAGAATGGCCACGTTCTCTCCAAACCAGCTTCGAAAATTGCGCGCCAGGGCCGGTGTAAGCGCGATTTCCGGAACGAGCATGAGCGCGCTTTTGTCGAGCTTCAGCGCCTCGGAAATCGCGTTCAGATAAATCTCCGTTTTGCCGCTTCCGGTCACGCCGTGAATCAGGAAACTTTGAAATGCTCCCGACTGCTGCGCCGCCTTTATGCGGTTGACGGCGGCTGCCTGGTCCGAAGTCAATGTCAGGAATTCGGTGCGTCTGGGGATTTCGGTCCTGAACGGGTCCCGCCGGATTACTTTGGCCTCGATGCGCAACCGCCTCTTCTTCTCCAGACTCTTTACGGTGGCCGGGGAAATTCCGTGGCGAAGCAGTTCCGAGAGCCGAACCGGCAGCGCGATGCTGCGCAGCTTTTCCAGGGCGATCGATTGCTGCAGCGTAAGCTTGCTTTCTTCAGCCGGCGGCAGCAGATCAACAAACAGCGCCGTCTTGGCCGGCGACTTCTCCTCAAGCCATTCGCGTACCTGCACGATCCCCTCTTTTTCGAGCTGCTGGATCTGCTGCCACAAGTTCGCTCTCCCCAGCTTGCGGGCCAGCGTCAAGAATCGAATCGGCCCTTTTTCCAGGACCGCAAGAAGTTGGTTTTGATCCAACAGCAAGGCCTTTTGGAGGGGCGGTTTCACCAGCGTGATTTCGTAATCGCCGCGAAAATTCAAGCCTGAGGGAAGCATGGAACGGAATACCTCTCCGGGCGAGGCAAGGTAGTATTCGGCCAGCCAGAAGCCGAGACGAAGTAAACCGGAATCGAGCAGCGGCTCAAAATCAAGCGCCTTTCGCACCGGACGAAGCAACTGTAGAGGAACATCGGTGGTGCGTGGAAAAGCGACCACGTAGCCGGTCAACAGTTTGCGGCCGAAAGGCACCAGCACCCGCATTCCCGGCTTGAGATCCAAATCGGGGCCGAACGTGTAGGTAAATGTTTTCCGGACAGGGGCCGCAACCGCCACCTCAACCAGACGCATATTTGCCATAGCGACAGGGTTATGAAGGGGAATGAAGGGTGAGGAATGTGGAATGGGGAATGCGGAATGCGGAATGAGGAATGCGGATGACGGAATGGCGAATGTAGAGAGAGGAGTATGTCAAAACCTAATGTTCCCTAAGTCGAGATCAGAATCTCTACCTATTCCGCATTCCCCATTCCCCATTCCGCATTCCTCCCCCTTCACCCCCCTTCACCCCCCTTACTCTTCAAACCAAGCATGCCACGGATCGCTTTCATATCTTCCCAGACTTCCCGCTTGGCGGCGGGGTTTCGAAGAAGGTAAGAAGGATGAAAGGTGGGGATCACCTTGATCCCGAACTTGTCAAAAAACTTGCCGCGCAGTTGAGAAATCGGCGTCTGCGTCTCCAGCAGCGTTTGAGCGGCAAACTTGCCAAGAGCGCAAATGATCTGCGGTTGAATAACTTCGATTTGCCGGAGCAAAAAAGGCTGGCATTTTTCTATCTCGTCCGGCTCCGGGTTGCGATTCTGCGGCGGCCGGCATTTGATCACGTTGGCAATATAAACCTGATCGCGTGTCAATCCGATCGATTCAATGATGCGAGTCAGCAACTGTCCCGCCTTGCCCACGAAGGGAACGCCCTGTTCGTCTTCATCAGCTCCCGGTGCTTCACCCACGAACATCAAATCGGCGTTCAGGTTGCCTGTGCCGAAGACGATCTGCGTGCGATAACGATGCAGCTTGCAGCGGACACAGTCTCCCAGCTCCTCGCGCACGCGCGCCATCAGGTCTGAGACATCGCACTCCTCCGGCGCCTGGGGCATGGCAGCCCGGATGTGGTCCACTCCGATCTCTTTGAAAAACTCCAGATATTGCTTCATCTCAGGTTTCATTTCAGTGCGCCAGCCTTTGTGCCTTTATGGTGAATCAAAATCAACCACAAAGGCACGAAGGTCACAAAGAATCACCCCTCAATTCCAATCTGGTCCAGGAAGCGATCCATTTCCCGCCAGTTCTCAATGACTTTCACAAAAAGATCCAGGTACAGACGGCAGCCCAGCAGTCTTTCAATCTCCACTCGCGCCTTCGTTCCGATCTGCTTGATCCCTTCCCCGGCCCGTCCGATGATTATCTTCTTTTGTGATTCTTTCTCCACCACAATACTGGCAGCGATGCGCACCATGTTGCGCTGCCGGTCCGACTCGTCGAAGCGGTCGATTACCACGGCCACCGAATGAGGAATCTCCGCCCGCGTTCTGCGCAGTACCTGCTCCCGAATCAGTTCGGAGACAATAAACCGCTCGGAACGATCGGTCACCGTTTCCGAATCGAACATGGGCTCGGCTTGAGGCAAATACTCAAAAATCCCGGCCAGCAAGCGATCAACATTGTCCCCCTTTAGAGCCGAGATCGGAAACACCTCAGCATAGGCCCCCGTCTTCCAGTAAAAGTCAATCTGGGGCAAAAGACGCTGCTTGCTGACCAGATCGATTTTGTTGAGGATGAGGAATGCTTTCGGCCCGGCGGCTTTGACTTTCTCAATGGCCTTCTTTTCCCCGGAACCGAATGCGATCGCGGCGTCCACCATGTGAAGAAGCAGATCGGCTTCTCTCAGCGATTCATCCACCAGGTGTGCCATCCGCCGGTTCATCCGATAATAAGGACGATGAATCCCCGGCGTGTCAATGAACACAACCTGGCCCCGCTCTTCGGTCAGTATCCCGAGAATTCTATTGCGCGTGGTCTGGGGGCTGGATGAGACAATGGAAATCTTCTGTCCTACGAGAGTATTGAGCAGGGTGGATTTGCCGGAGTTCGGGCGACCCGCGATGCAGACATAGCCGCTGCGCGGGGCAAGCTTCTTCACGAGATTACGCGTTCCGGTCGGATGAGCAGCTCCACTTCGTCCAGGATGCGGTCGGCCATCTCCGACTTACGCATGGATTCGAATTCCTTCCTGCTGCCATCGGCGCGCAACAGCAGCGCGCGATTGTAATCGGAACCAAAGCCCCACTCCGAGGAAGTAATATCGGTGGCGATGATCAAGTCCAGTTTCTTGCGACGCAACTTGCGGGCCGCGTTTTCCTCGAGAGACTCGGATTCGGCGGCGAATCCCACAACCGTCTGACCGGGCCGTCGGGGGAGGTCAGCCAGAATATCCTCTGTTATCTTCAGGCGCAGAACCAATTCACCTTCCCTCTTTATTTTTTGCGGCGAAGGCTCCACCGTGTAGTCTCCCACGGCAGCCGACATTATCAGAGCATCCGCTGCGGGAAAGTGACGATAGACTTCCGCTTTCATTTCCGCAGCGCTGCGCACGGAAATTAACTGAACTCCGTGAGGCGCATCCAGGCGGGTGGGCCCGGAAATCAAAGTCACAGCAGCCCCGCGCGCCGCGGCCCGCCGCGCGAGCGCATACCCCATCTTTCCCGAGGAGCGGTTGGTCAAAAAACGCACCGGATCGATGTCTTCACAAGTGGGACCGGCGGTCACCAGGACTCTGCGGCCCGCCAGTGACGTGCTTTGCGCCAGAACAGAGCAGGCCTGGGAGATGATCTCGCCGATCTCCGCCAATCTTCCTTCTCCTTCGACCCCGCAGGCCAGGTAACCCGAATCGGGGTACACGATATGAACACCGCGCTCCCGAAGCTTCTCCAGGTTTTCCTGCGTGGCCGGATGCCTCCACATTTCCACATTCATCGCGGGAGCGACAACCACCGGACAGGTGACGGACAACTGGACCGTGGTGAGAAAGTCATCCGCCACGCCGTGGGCGAATTTCGCGATTGTGTTTGCGGTCGCAGGTGCGACCAGAAAGAGGTCCGACTGCCGTGCGACATTGATGTGCTCGATGCCGCCGGTCGTCGCATGACCGAACATTTCCAGCCACACGCTCTTACCCGAGAGGCCTTCAAACGTGATCGGTCCGACAAATTCCGCGGCATGACGAGTCATAACCACCTGCATCTCATGCCCCAGTTTCTGAAGCTCACGAAGAATGAAGGCAGCTTTGTATGCCCCAATGCAACCTGTCACACCCAGGAGAATACGCGCCATTGGTTTCATTTACCCCCAGAAAGAACCTGAACCGCCAAGAACGCCAAGAACGCTAAGATTTCTTTTTAAATCAGATAACACAGTCGCGCAGGGCTCGATAACAATTCTCTAACCTGGGAATCTTCTGCAGTCAGCAGATTGCCAAGACGAAATCAAAGTCTTGGCGCTCTTGGCGCTCTTGGCGTTCTTGGCGGTTCAGTCTTTTCAGGCCTACTCTTCCTCAGTAATCTCGAAGTTAATCAGCTTCTGCCCCACTTCCTGCATCGCAATATAGGTGGATTTGCGCGACTTTGTTTCAAGTCGGGCCCGAGCCCCGTTCTGCAACTGCTTGGCACGCTCTGCGGCCACCAGAATGTAACGAAATTTGCTGTCCATATTGTCAGGTAACTTTGTTGCCACCATTATTTTTCGGCCTCCATATCAATCGCCAAACGTCTTTAAGATCTCTTTTCCAACCCTGTCCATGCGTGAAATGCGGCTTCGGGCCGCCAGGACGATGGCTTTCAGCCTCGCCACAGCGTCATCTATGTCCCAGTTCACGATAAGGTAATCGTACATTTTATAATCTTTAATCTCTTCACGGGCAATTTTTAGCCGGTTCAAAATCTGCTCGGCGTCGTCGAGCCCCCGTCCCCGGAGCCTCTTTTCAAGTTCCTGGTAGGAAGGAGGCATGACAAAGACCAGGATGGCGTCCTTTCGCTTTTCCCGGACCTTCCTTGCTCCCTTCACGTCGATGTCGAGGAGGACGTCCTGGTTTCTAGCAAGTGTTTGTTTTACAGGCACTTCCGCCGTTCCATAGTAGTTCCCATAGACATTTTCCCACTCCAGGAACTCATTGCGGTCGATCATCTGCCGGAACACCTCCCGGTCCACAAAGTGATATTCCCGACCCGACACCTCATTGGGGCGCGGCGGCCGAGTCGTATAAGAGACCGAAAAGGTCAAGTAAGGAACCTCATGGATCAGGCGATTGGCAAGCGAGGTTTTGCCCGACCCGGACGGAGCTGAAATCACAAAGAGGTTCCCCGCGAGCGCTTCATTCGACATTCTGCACCTGCTCTCTGAGCTTCTCGACTTCAGCTTTAAGCAGAACCCCCAGCTCAGAGATTTTGTGATGCAAACTTTTTGAAAGGATAGTGTTGGATTCCCGATTCATCTCCTGAAGAAGAAAATCCAGCTTCTTGCCTACTTCCCTGCCCTGGGTGACCAGGTCTCGAAACTGCCCGAAGTGGCTGCGCAGCCTCGTGATTTCCTCCGTGATATCTCCGCGCTCCGCAAACATGACAACTTCCTGGCTGATCCTGTCGTGATCGATATGAACCGAATCCAGATGTTCCTGAAGCCGTTGTCCCAGCCGGTCCCGGAACGCCTGTTTGCCGGGCTCGATGTAAGATTCAATGCCGCTCAACAGTTTCTGCGATTCGTCCAGTCGAGTGAGGAGCTCTTCGGCCAGCAGCCGGCCTTCCTCGATGCGCATCTGATTGACCGCAGCCAGCGTCTGTGAAAGTCCGCCGCGCATCTGCTGTTGAAAGTTTTCCGCGTCGCGCGAAAATGACGGGGTGCGAAGCTCGAGTACCCCGGGAAGCTGCAGCACCGTCCCGAAGGTCAGCTCGCCGTCAATCCGAAACTCTTCCTTTAACGCGTCTGCAAGCGCTTTGTACGAAGCGACGACTTCGCGGTTGATCTGGTACAGTCCCGCCTCGGTGGTCTGCAGGTTGACAAACACTTCCACCCGGCCGCGAATCACCTGCTCTTTCACCACAGACCTGACAAACATCTCCAGGTGCTGCAGCTCCTTGGGAAGACGGACATTGATATCCAGGAAGCGGCTGTTGAAGGTTTTGATTTCCAGGGTGATGCGGTAATCAGGGCCTGAGAATTCACTCTGGCCGAAACCGGTCATGCTGCGCAGAGCCATGGTGTGTTATTTTAGAAGATGCAGGGACTTTAAGGCCGGAATGCTGCCATCGTCAACATCGTGGAACTGCATCCGGTAAAGCCTCTTATACTGCCCATCCACGCCTACCAAATCATCGTGTGAGCCCTGCTCGATGATCTCGCCCTTTTCCAGCACGACGATCCGGTCGGCACGCCGAACGGTTGAAAGTCGATGTGCGATCACCAGCGTAGTCCGGCCGCGCATCAAGTTTTGCAGCGCCATCTGCACGAGCTTTTCCGATTCGGTGTCCAGCGAACTGGTGGCTTCGTCCAGAATGAGCACCGGCGCGTTCTTCAGCAGGGCCCGCGCGATAGCCATCCGCTGGCGCTGGCCTCCCGACAGGCGCTGGCCCCGCTCGCCGATCACCGTGTCATAACCGCCGGGAAGCTGGAGGACGAAATCATGGATCCAGGCCGCGCGCGCGGCCCGTTCGATCACTTCCTGCGAAATATCGCTGATGCCGTAGGCGATGTTGTTCCTGACCGTGTCATTGAAGAGAAAAGTCTCCTGCGTCACGATGCTGACCTGGCTGCGCAGGGAGGCGACGGTGACATCGCGAATATCAACGCCATCAAACGTTATTTTTCCCGTCGTCACATCATAGAAGCGGGGAATCAGGTTTACCAGAGTCGATTTGCCGGCGCCGCTGCTGCCTACCAAAGCAATCATTTCTCCTGCTGAAATCTTGAGATTGATCTGCTTCAGGATCGGCTCGGACCGTTCTCCATCGCCATATTTGAACTCCACATTGCAAAATTCAATCTCTTGCCGCAAAGGCTCAATCACCACGGCGTCGGGTTTGTCGCGGACCTCAAGATGAGTCTCCAGGAGATCAAAAATTCTGGAGGAAGAAGCAAAGGCCTGCTGCATGTGCAGGTGCAATTTGCTCAACCGCCGCAGCGGATCGTAGAGACGAAAGAGCGCAACCAGAAAAACCACGAAAGATCCGAGAGTGAGGGTCTGGTGGTTCATCTTTACCTGCGCGTAAATCAGCAGCGGAACAAATGCAAGGTAGCCCAGAAACTCCATCACAGGCGAATTCATGGCTGTTACAACGGTAGACCGCATGTTCGTGCGCATCAGGCTGCGGGTAGACCGCTGAAACTTCTGGTTTTCAAAATCCTCCATTCCGAATGCCTTCACCACGCGGATGCCGGTAATGGACTCCTGCAGGAGATTGGAGATGGAGGCGATCTTTTCCTGGCTGTTCCAACTGATCTTTCTCATTTTTCTGCCAAAAGTCCCGGTGAGCACGGCCACCAGGGGGGCCAGCACAAACGCGATAATGGCCAACTTCCAGTCCGTCCACAGTACGATGGAAAGAAAGACCAGCAGCAGAATTGCCTGCCGGAGAAGATCGGCAAGCGTCTTGGAAACAGTCTCCTGGATTCTTTCCACGTCGGTAATCACGCGCGACATCAGCTTGCCGGTGGAAGTGCGATTGAAAAAACCGACGGACTGATCCAGCAGATGAGCGTATAAGCGGTTTCGCAACTGCATGACAACCCGCTGTCCTGCGTAGCCCATCAGATATTCGGCAATGAAGAGGAAAACGCCTTTTAACAGGGAAAAGACAATCAACCAGATTGAGATCTGTACCAGGGTGATCCGGCCTAAATGAAGCCACCGATCCAGGAAGTGAAAGATTCCCGCGCCTCCGGAGCGCGTCCCCGGCAGAACATCGAAGATCGGCTGGAGCAAAACGGTGGTGAGGCCTTCCATTACTCCACTCAGCAGCAGGGACCCGAGCGCCAGCACGAGCAGGCCAAGATTGGGCCGGATGTAAGGAAGGAGCTTCTTGAAATCTTTCATGCGACAGGGATTATAGCGGTTTCAGGAGGATTTTTCTGTGTCCTCTGTGCCTCTGTGGTAAAAAATAATCACCACAGAGGCTTAGCGCGGCGAAGCCGCAACCAAGAGTCAAGGAGAGACGGCCTGAGGGCCGTCTCTCTGCGGTGCCCTGCCAAGCTGAGACGGCCCTCAGGCCGTCTCTCCGCTCCCGAATGGTTTGCGCAGGCCGCGAAAATTCTCATGGGTAGTAGTACGGAGGGCACAGGGATCGGGCCTTGGCGGGAGAATTTTTTCACCCGTTTGGCCGCACAATTCGTACAATATAAAGATGATCAGCAAGACCTTTAAATCACTTGCCGCCTTTGCCCTGGTTTGTTTTGTCTGCCCGGCAGTTTCCTCGATCGCGGCTGACGACGGCCAGACGCGCCATGAGCCGTTGAAGATCAGTTACACCGCCAAGGCTGTTTCCAGCGGCAAGTACACGGTGACTTTTAAGTTTGATCAAAACCCGCGCTACACCATTAACCTGAAACCCGAACCCAAGTTCGATCTGGTCAAAGGTGAAAATTCGATCCTGAGCGGCGCCAAACTTGTGCCCGGCAACGTACCAAGAGAGGCCGGCTCGAACTATTACGGCAAGATCGAGCCGATCAATCTTGTCGTTCAGAAGATCGAAGGGCTTCAGGCGCGTTTCACTTACTTTTTCTGCTCAAAGAAAGACGGCTTCTGCGCGCGCAAGGTAGAGACCGTTGATGTCAAACTGCCATAACGAAAAACTTTAACCGCCAAGAACGCCAAGAGCGCCAAGACCCTGATGGATCTATCCGATTCACATTGTCAAAGGGTCCAGACGAAGTAAATCCCGACCATTCACCGGAGATCCCGTCAGACTAAGGTAATACTCTTGGCGCTCTTTGCGTTCTTGGCGGTTCAGGTCTTTTGCGGCTTCGAGGTTTGCAACCCGTGGAGTATCCGGTCCACCGCAAGCTGGCCGGTAATGCTTCCGATTTCGAGCCAGGTAAGGGGATTGCTGCGGATTTCAACGCGACCTTTTCGGATAGCGTCACATACCGATTCTGCGGTCGGCTCAGAATCGACGAGTGAATAGGTCTTGCCAAGTTGTGACAGATGATGCACGTCCGAGTTTCCCACCACTCCTTTGCCGTTCGCTTGCGCCCACTTCCAGGCACGCCGGTTAAAGTCAATAGTGCGGGTATAGAAGTGGTTGATTTCCACCGCATCGAAAAGCTCGCGATAACGGTCCAACAGTTCCCGAAGGCAGGAAGCACTTGGGTAGAAAGGATGCGGCGCAACTACCAGACCGTCGCAGCGGCTCTTTAGAACGGCAATTTCTTCAAAGCTGCGAACCTGGGCCGCTTCCTCCGGGAAGTTGATCAGCAGGATGTGCTTGCCAAAGAGCGTTCTCTCCACTCCCGGCATTAGCAGCAGACCTCGGTCGCGGGCGTATCCCTCCAGCCAGGATGATCTCAACTGGCGGTTGTGCAGCGTAATCGCCAGCACTTGATAGCCCAGGCCGGCCGCGCGGTCGATCAGGTCGGTTGCGCTATGCGGAATGTGATCCTCGGGGTCATCGGAGGTATGCGTGTGCAGTTCAACTTTCAAAATCGCCATTTCAACCAGATTCCATGATGAAAAATCTGAACCGCGAAGAACGCCAAGAGCGCAAAAGACCCTTAATGCAAGCTTGAGAGAAAAGTCTTGGCGTCCTTAGCGTTCTTGGCGGTTCCATTCTTGGATCAAAAGGCTTCCGACCAGGGACACAAGGGACGCGTTTCTTCGCGTTCCTTCCACTCCTTGTCAAAGTATACAAGCGCGGTTCCAAAACCTGACCGTGGTATGGAAAATCTCAGGTCCTTGATGGAAACAACCCAGCCGTCGGACCGCTCCTTCCAATCCACAAAGGGATAGCGGGCAAAGCGCATCATTACTTTTCCGGAACAGGTCTGCAGCAGTTTCTCAAAAGGCAGGCCCTTTAGATTTTTTGAGACGATATGCACCGAAGGGACCCGGTTGTCGAACACATCAAATTGTCCGCTGTAATAGAACTGCTGCGTGTCAAGGTAGAACGTCCACAGAAACGGGTTCCCGGCTACGGCAACAGCCGACAAGCGGGGCGGCGCGCTTTCATGCCAAAACCGTTGCCCTACATCCGCGCGTAAATGCTGCAGGGCGCGCCGATGCAATTGCCAGCAGAAAATGTAATATGCCGAGAGGAGAACCAGTGATCCGATGGCGATCCGTTGCGACAGGGCCGCAAGCCTCGGATGCAGTCGGCGCCGCAGCACCCACGCAATCGGTATCCAGGCAAACCAGGTCACTCGCACCACACGAAGCGGATCGACCGGCGCGCCTCGCCCGAACCACAGCACAAGCAGCGAAATCAGTCCCACGCCGATCGCCCAGAACAAGCTGCGCCGTAGGCCGCGACTGTGGACCCAGAACATCGCGGTCCCCAGGATAAGATAAATCCAGGGGTCGACGACGGCGATGAAATCGCCATAAATCCACCGCTGCGAAAACGGCCGGGCCGGTCGAACGCCGTAGGAATTGGTGTAATCAAGAAACAGGTGGCCCGCCGTGCCAATCAGCGACACAAATGCCAGATACCAGTACTTCTTTCCCCAGGGAACAGGCGCGCGCCTTAGGCTTCGACTCCATTTCAGAAACGGAAGCGGCAGTAAGAGAGCAAGCATCAAAATTCCCCAGAACGTATGCGTGTAGCCGCGGTGGTGCTCGAGATAAATGAGCCGCGCCGGAGTGGTAATGATGTCAATGTCGATGACATTGGCGGCAACGACCGACACCAGAGTGATCGCCGAGCGACATGAAGACACCGGCAGTGTCTCCGGCTGCGCAGAAGCTCCTCGCGCCGGCGCGAAAGGAGCCGGAGAAAGACCCCGATTCAAGCCAGCGTACGCCAGTGCGGCACCCAGAAGTGAGTGCGTGATGTTATCCATAGTCGGAATTCAAAAGGAGCTGCGCTTCGAAGCGAGTCACGGTGGCCCGGGCTACCGGTCGATATTAAAAAAACCAATCATTAAAACCATTTAAGATAACTTACCTCGACTTTACTTTGGTCGTGTTTGGCTGCTGACAAGTCTGAAATAAGGCTGATATACTCGGTTGAGGATGCCAGCGGGACACGAGACAATCATTATTTTTGACTTCGGTTCGCAGTACACCCAATTGATTGCCCGCCGTGTCCGGGAAGCGGGAGTTTACAGCGAAATCCATCCTTATAACAGCCCGCTGGAAACCTTCCAAAACAAAAACATCAAAGGTTTCATTCTTTCCGGGGGACCGGATTCCGTCTACCAGGCAAACGCACCCAAAGGCGATCCGCGAATTTTCGCCGACTCGGTCCCCGTGCTCGGAATCTGCTATGGGCTGCAGTGGATGGCTCACGATCAGGGCGGAGAGATCGGGCGCGGCAAGCGGCGCGAATTTGGCCGGGCAGAACTGAACATTTTGAAGCCCAGCCTGTTGTTCGATTCCCTGCCATCCAGGTTCAACGTTTGGATGAGCCATGGTGACCATGTCGAATCGCTCCCTCCCGGTTATGATGTTTTGGCCCAGACCGGAGACATCATTTCCGCAGCCCAGCATCGAGAACGGCCGCTTTACGGAATCCAGTTCCATCCCGAAGTCGTCCACAGCGAAAACGGAGCTCAGATTTTAAGGAACTTCCTCTTTAAGGTTTGCACCTGTACGGCCGATTGGACCGTGGGCTCCTACATCGACCAGGCGGTCGGAAATATCCGTTCGACAGTCGGCTCGGGCCGGGCCGTCTGCGCATTGAGCGGCGGCGTCGATTCCACGGTGGCAGCAGTGCTCGTCGATCGGGCCATCGGCGATCGACTTATCTGCGTGTTCGTCGACAACGGATTGCTGCGTAAAAATGAGTCCGAAGAAGTCTTGCAGCGATTTCGCGACAAGCTGAAGTTGAATGTCATCGGAATCGACGCGCGCGCGAACTTTTTGTCCAGACTCGAAGGGGTTTCCGATCCCGAGGAGAAGCGCAGAATCATCGGAGAGGAATTTATCCGCATCTTCGAGCGCGAATCAAACAAGCTTGGAAACGTGGACTTCCTCGTTCAGGGGACTCTCTACCCGGACGTGATTGAATCGGTTTCCGTGCGTGGACCTTCGGTCGTGATTAAGACCCATCACAATGTGGGCGGTTTGCCCGAAAAGATGGACCTGAAGCTCATCGAGCCGCTGCGGGAACTGTTCAAAGACGAGGTACGCCAGGTGGGACGCGAGCTTGGTTTGGATGCCGAATTGCTTCAGCGACAGCCGTTTCCCGGCCCCGGTCTCGCCGTCCGGGTTCTCGGTCCCGTTTCCGAAGAGCGACTGCACATTCTCAGGGAAGCCGACAAAATTGTAGATCAGGAAATTCGGGCGGCCGGTCTGTATGAAGAAATCTGGCAGTCTTTCGCGGTGTTGCTTCCCGTCAGCAGCGTTGGAGTGATGGGCGATTATCGTACATATGAAAATGTCATCGCGGTGCGCGCCGTGCACAGCCAGGACGGAATGACCGCAGACTGGGTCCACCTGCCCTATCCACTGCTTTCCCGATTGTCGAGCCGAATCGTAAACGAAGTGCGCGGAGTGAACCGGGTCGTGTACGACATCAGCTCCAAACCCCCCAGCACGATTGAATGGGAGTGAATGGGTTGTCCGATTTTGTCCATCTTCATCTCCATTCCGACTACAGCCTGCTCGACGGTGCATGCAAAATCAGCGCCCTGGTTGAAAGAGCAAAAGCGCTGGGGATGGATTCACTGGCGATCACCGACCATGGAAATCTCTTCGGGGCGGTCGAATTCCATGACGCCGCGCTGGCTGCCGGGATAAACCCTATTATCGGCTGCGAGGTTTACGTCGCTCGCGAAAGCCGCCTCAGCCGCAACGGCAGGTCTGATAACAGCAATCACCTGGTGCTTCTCGCCAGAAACACCATCGGCTATCACAATCTGATCAAGCTGGTCTCGGCCGGATTCATCGAAGGCTTCTACTACAAGCCTCGGGTGGACAAGGAACTGCTTGCCCGCCACAGCGAGGGCCTGACGGCCCTGAGCGCGTGTCTCAAGGGTTCCGTTGCCTCGCACCTGATGCAGGACGAGACGGACGCGGCAGTCGGGGAAGCGGGAAGCTATCAGGACATTTTCGGCCGGGAGAATTTTTATCTGGAACTGCAGGACCATGGACTGGACGCGCAGCGAAAAGTAAACAGCGCCCTTTTGGAACTCTCGCGCAAGACAGGCGCCCCTCTGGTGGCCACCAACGACTGTCATTACATTTCCCGCGAAGATTCCTTTGCCCACGAAGTGCTTCTCTGCATTCAGACCGGCAAGACCATCAACGATGCCAACCGCATGAAATATGCGGCCGAGCAGTTCTACCTGAAGTCCTACGACGAGATGCTGCGCTCATTCGGCGACGCGAAAGACGCGCTGCTGCGCACCCGGGAGATTGCCGAACAATGCCAATTTCGCATGGAGAAGGGCAAGATCCTGCTTCCCGCTTTTCAGGTTCCTCCCGGCTACACCGTCGACACCTTTTTGGAAGAGGTGGTCCGCAAAGGCTTCGAAGAACGGCTTTTGGAATGGAAGCGCCTTCAGAATCTGGGAAAGCTGCGCAATCCGATCTCCGTCTACGAAGAGCGTGTGAACCGCGAAATTCAAATCATCAAGCAAACGCAATTCCCGAGCTACTTTCTGATCGTCTGGGATTTCATCCGGTTTGCCCGGGAGCGCGGCATTCCAGTGGGACCGGGTCGCGGCAGCGCCACCGGCAGCCTGGTCTCCTATTGCCTGCGCATCACCGATTTGGATCCGCTTCAATACGACCTGCTTTTCGAAAGGTTCCTCAATCCCGAACGGGTCACTCCGCCGGACATCGACATCGATTTCTGCATGAACCGGCGAAATGAAGTGATCGATTACGTGATGAACAAGTACGGCCGGGAGAATGTCTCGCAGATCATCACTTTCGGCACCATGGCAGCCCGCGGCGTGATCCGCGACGCGGGACGCGGTTTGAACATCCCTTACGCCGAAGTGGACCGCATTGCCAAGCTGGTTCCCCTGGCGCTCGATACCACTCTGGACAAGGCACTCTCCGCCGTCCCTGAACTGCGCCAGATGCAGCAGGACACGCGTTATCGGCAGTTGATCGAGGTGGCACAGCGACTGGAAGGGATGGCGCGCCATGCTTCCACGCACGCCGCCGGCGTGGTGATCGCGCCCAAGCCGCTTACCGAATACGTGCCCCTATACCGGTCAAACAGAGACGAAATCATGACGCAGTACTGCATGACCGACCTGGAAAAGCTCGGCCTGCTGAAAATGGACTTCCTGGCGCTCACCACGCTCACCGTACTGCAGGATACGATCAAACGTGTCCGGGAGGAGCTGAGAGTGTCGGTCGACTGGACGGCTCTCGGGCTTGAAGATCCGGAAACATTTCGTCTGTTTTGCGAAGGCCGCACTTCCGGCGTGTTCCAGTTTGAAAGCGGCGGGATGCGCGACATCCTGCGCCGCCTCAAGCCGGATCGTTTTGAGGACCTGATCGCGTTGAACGCCCTCTACCGGCCGGGACCGATCCAGGGTGGAATGATCGACGAGTACATCAAGGGACGCCACGGGAAAGAGGTGCGCTACGAGCTGCCGCAACTGGAGGAGATTCTGCGCGAGACCTACGGCGTGATCGTATACCAGGAACAGGTGATGCAGATCGCCAGCCGGCTGGCCGGTTTTTCACTGGGAGAAGCGGACCTGCTGCGCCGCGCCATGGGAAAGAAGAAGGCCGACGTAATGCAGGCGCAGCGCGAAAAGTTCATCAGCGGCGCCCGAGCCAACGGCATCCAGGACAAAAAGGCGGGCAAGATTTTCGACTTGATGGAGCAGTTCGCCAGCTACGGATTTCCCAAGGCGCACAGCGCCGCTTATGCGCTGGTGGCCTATCAAACCGCTTACCTGAAAGTCCATTACCCCGTCCAGTTCATGGCCGCCATGCTCACTTGCGAAATGGACAAGAGCGACAAGATGGTCAAGCACCTGCTCGAATGCAAAGAAATGGGAATTGAAGTGCATCCGCCGGACATCGATTCCAGCGAGATATTCTTCAAATCTGCGCAGGACAAGATCATCTTCGGCCTTGCCGGCATTAAGAACGTCGGGGAGACGGCCATCCGCAGCATTCTCCAATCGCGGCAGGACAAAGGCCGCTTTACATCTTTTTTTGATTTCTGCGAGCGGGTAGACCTGCGCATGGTCAACAAGCGCGTGATCGAGAGTCTGGTCAAAGCGGGCGCTTTCGATAAATTGAGCCAGGGACGCGCCCGCATGTTTCTTTCCATCGACCGCGCCATGGAACACGCTCAGAAGTCACAGAAGGACCGCGAAAGCGGGCAGACCAATCTATTCGGAATGATGCAAACCCCGGACACCGCCGGCGGCGATGACCTGGTTCCGGCCGACGAATGGATTGAGGCGGAGCGACTGGCGTTTGAAAAGGAGACGCTCGGCTTTTACGTCACCGGTCACCCGCTGAAGAAATACGAGCAGGAAATCAAGTATTTCACCAGCGCCATGGCTGCGCATATCGGGGAAGAAACGGCTGGAAGTGAAGTGACGCTGGCCGGCATGATCACCTCGCTTCGAAAGATGCAGACCAGGAAGGGAGATACGATGGCCGTATTTCAGCTCGAAGATCTTACGGGCACTCTTGAAGTGATCGCTTTTCCGCAGGTGTATGAGCGTTCGGCTGCGCTGCTGCTGACCGATTCGGCCATTCTGCTCAAGGGTCGCTGCGAATACGACGAGACGGCCCGCGCGCGCATTCTTGCCTCCGAGATTCGCTCTTTGAAAAACGTCTGGGACCGGGGCATAGCGTCGCTTAAGGTGAAAATCCCGCTGGAGCGGGTCACATCCGACTTTGTCAGCAGGCTGAAGACTACCGTGGAGCAATATCCGGGCGAATGTGACCTGGAGTTCGAACTCTTGCAATACAGCGATTACCGGCTCATACTATTTCCCCTGCAAATGAAAATCCATGCTTCGGCCGAAGTATTGGGAACACTGGGTAAGATCTGCGGGCAGGATTCCATTTCCGTGATCTGCAGAACTCAATAACAAAGTTTGCTCATGAAAGCTTCACCACAAAGACACAAAGGACACAAGGGGGACGCGGGGAAGGCAGAGGTCAGTCAGCTTCAATAAATCGTCGATATATCTCATCTTTGATAGCTGACCTCTGCCTGCCCCGCGTCCCCCTTTGTGTTCTTTGTGCCTTTGTGGTTAAACGTTCTTATGAACGACTTCGAGCGCAGTATTGCCGAGCTGAAAGAGAAAATCGAGGATTTTGAGACCCGCAATGTCGCCGAGGATCAAGAGGTTGAATTGCGGACAATGCGCGCGCAGCTCGAAGAATTGCAGCGCCAGCTTCAGGATGATGCTTCAAGGAATCTGGACGCCTGGGAGAGGACTCTGCTCGCACGCCATGAGCAGCGGCCGTATACGCTCGACATTATCGGGCACATCTTTCAGGACTTCACCGAAATCCACGGAGATCGAAAATATCACGACGATCCGGCAATGGTCTGCGGCTTGGCTTTTTTTGACGGAAAGCCCGCCGTCATCATCGGGCAGCAGAAAGGCCGAAACATGAAGCAGCGGATCTATCGCAACTACGGCATGCCCAAGCCGGAAGGTTACCGCAAGGCTATTCGCGTCATGAAACTGGCCGATAAATTCGGCCTTCCGATCTTCTGCTTTGTGGATACTCCCGGCGCCTATCCGGGAATCGGCGCCGAGGAAAGGGGACAGGCGGAAGCTATCGCCTATAACCTGCGCGAAATGGCAAAGCTGCAAACGCCGGTCATAGTCACGATCGTGGGCGAAGGCGGCAGCGGTGGAGCGCTGGCTATCGGTGTGGGCGATCGGGTTTTGATGCTGGAGAATTCGATCTACTCGGTGATTGCGCCGGAAAGCTGCTCGGCGATTCTGTGGAAGGACCAGCTGCACGCGCGGGAGGCGGCCAACAACCTTCGCTTGTCGGCGCCCGACCTGTTTCGATTCCAGTTGGTCGATGAAATCGTGCCCGAACCGCCCGGTGGAGCGCATACGGACCATCGCAAGACGTCGACTATACTGGCCGAACGCCTGAGATTTCATCTTTCCGAACTGGAAACCATGAGCGCCGGCGAGCGGGTCAATAGGCGCTACGAGAAGTTTCGGAAAATGGGATCCTTTGCCCACTGTTAGATCGTCGCCCAAATCCGAACCGCGCGCGTCCTTCAAATGCGGATTTCGGAATGCGGAATGCGGAATAAAAGCTGTCAGTGGTCCGTAGTCGGTGGTCCGTTGTTCGTGGTCCATTATTCGCTAGGTGATCACGTAGCCATGCACACAACTGGCTACGGACCACCGACCACGGACAATTATTCCGCATTCCAAAATCCGCATTTGAACGACGCGCGCGGTTCGGATTTGGTTCGTAATTAACGAAATATGGAAAACTTAACCACGCGATTTGCCGCTGACGTGATGCTGGGCCGGCTGGCTCGATGGCTGAGGGCGGCCGGGCTGGATGTCAGCTATGACAACTCCTTTAGCGATGATCAACTGGTGCAGATTTTTCTGAGGGAAAAGCGCTGGATCATCACGCGCGACCGCGGTCTGGTGAAAAGGAGAATCCTGCAGCGCGCCGTGCTTTTGGAAACGGACCTGATCGAGGATCAGCTCCAGGAATTTTTTGTAAAGACCCGTTTCGTTCTCGACAGCCATTCGCTGCAGCCCTTCTCGAGGTGCATCGAATGCAACCTTTTGCTTGATTCTGTTCCGGCACACTCGGTACAAGCAGAGGTTCCACCCTACGTTTTTGCCACGCAGCAAAAATTTAAACGCTGCTCTGCCTGCCATAAAATCTACTGGGCCGGAACCCACCGCGCAAAAATCCAGGCGATGCTGGAAAGGGCACAGTTGTAGCTATCAGCAGCCGAGCGCAAGTTCCCGCGATCAGCATCCGCGAATAATGGGAACCTGGCTTGAACTTCCACTCAGCATAACCGATGACTAATGACTAGTGACCAATGGAAATTGCTGACACGCGCAGGCTCGGCTGCGGGTATTATTCTTGACACGCCGGACAGTAATACGTCGTGCGCTGTCCCTGCGTGATGCTTTTCAGGTCCATGCCGCAGCGTGGACACTTGCGATCGCCGTGACGGTGCGGAAGAAGAAAACGCTTCGGATGCCGTTCCAATTCAGTGCGCAAACGGATCGACTCCTCCAAAACCGTCTTCATATTGTGATGCAGGGACTTCCATTCGCCCCGCTTCAGGGAAGAAGGCCGGCGGCGGGGATTGATGCGGCTCTGAAACAGAATCTCATCGGCGTAAAGATTTCCGATACCTGCCACCAGCTTTTGATTCATCAAGGCCTGCTTGATCGGCTGTTTTGACCTGCCGAGGATACTTCGCAAAACATCGGAAGACGAAATGCCTGCGATCGGATCGGGCCCGAGAATAGCCAATCGCGGAAAACCTTGTACATTGTCCACCAGCCAGATCCCGCCAAAGCGGCGCATGTTGACGTAATGCAGCGTGCCGTGGGTGAAACGAAAAGCAGTGCGCGAGTAAAGCACCGGTTTGTCTGATCTGGTGAACTGAAGGTCCCCTGTCATGCCGAAATGGATCACCATCGCAGGGTCTCCGGTTGCCCTTTCCCGGAGCTTTGGCTCGTGGTCGACGGACACGATCAAATACTTTCCGCGCCGGCTGGTTGCCGTCACACGTCGTCCGGACAACATCTGCCCTACCTGCCGCGACGTCATGCCCGGGAAGTTTTTTGAGTCGGACACAATGATGTCACGAATCGTTTTTCCCAGGGCGTACCGCTCAAAGTATCGCCGGAACATTTCTACTTCAGGCAA
>DASXQR010000149.1:0-22992 GCA_036507075.1 Acidobacteriota bacterium
ACAATTTTGCAAATCTTGAGCGTGAGCATTTTCGAAAAAATCCCGCTCAATCAAACACTTACGGAATCAGATTTCAAATTTGAGGAATCGACCCTTTGTAAACAATTCTCTCTATTCAACTTTTAACCGGACAGTAGTGACCAATGACCAATGACTAATGACGGTTCCAAGGGGAGGGTCCGCTTGCTTACGCGCGCGGTTCGGATGCCGCCGATGCTCCCTCATTCCCCCACTCTCCCACTCTCCTACTCTCCTACTCTCCTACTCCCCCGCTCCACTCACCGCGGCGGGCGCTGCTCGGGCGTAGGTTGGTCGCGGGGAATCGGTATCACCTTGGGCAGCCACTTGCGAAACTTCTCAAAGATGCCTTCCCCTTCCTGCGGCGTCACCGCGTGGATCGGGCAGAGGAAGTTCGGCTCGGTGCCCGGAATGAGATATTCGGTGTACACAGCCGAGTATATGGTACCGTCCGGTCGCATGGCATAGTTGCAGCCCTCGGTCGCCAGACCTCCGGAAACGCGACAAAGGCTGTACCCGCGAAGCGTCCTCGGTATGGCGAAGTTTCCATGCTGCATCAGGCGCGCAGTGCCTCTCATGTAACGACCCCAGATCGGAAGCGCCACGCGTCCGCCATAGCCCCCGGGCATGATTGGTTTCGGGTTGTCGTAGCCCACCCAGACGCCGCAGACAAGCTTGGGAGAGAAGCCCACAAACCAGGCATCTTTGTAATCATTGGTGGTCCCCGTCTTTCCCGCGATGGGAAATCCCATTCCGGCCGTGGCAGCCGTGGCAGCCGTTCCGCGCGAAACGACGTCGCGGAGCATGGATGTGATCTGGTAAGCAATTTCCGGTGATAGTACCGGCATGGGCCGCTGTTTCTCCTGATATACCGTGCGCCCTTCCGAATCTTCCACCTGGATCACACAATGAGGTGTGGCCAGATTTCCTCTTGCGGCAAACACGCTGAAAGCCTGCGTCAGCTCCAGCACGCGCACTTCGCCGGCACCCAGGGCGAGCGACTCGTACGGTGGAAGGTCCGACTTTATTCCCAGGCGCCGCGCCGTCTCCATAGTGGGAGCGATCCCGATCTTTCGGATTAAAGCCACTGCTGCTTCATTAACCGACTTTGCCAGCCCTTCGCGAAGCGTAATTTCCCGCGGCTCGTTGCCTGCAATGTCCGCTGATTCCGAGACGTCGTTGGGAGAAACTGGAACAGTTTCAATGCGCGCAGGCGGAATGTAGCCTCGCAGCAGCGCAGTGGTGTAGACAATCGGTTTGAACGCTGAGCCGGGCTGGCGCAGCGCCTGGGTGACATGATTATACTGGCTGCCACCGTAATTCCGCCCGGCGACCATGGCGTTCATGCGCCCGGTTTCCACCTCTATGGAGACCATGCCCACCTGCAGTTCCGGCTTTTCCGGATATTTGTATAATTGTTTCCCTGACTCCAGCCGGGCAATCTCCTGATTGGCGGAGTTTTCGGCGAGTTGCTGCAGTTGGGGTGAGTAACTCGAGTGGATCTTATATCCGTACTCATCAAGAATCCATTCGCCGGTAACTTCGACGAGCTCGGAACGCAGGAATTCTTTGAAGTAAATCTCTGTTCGCTCCACGGATCTTCGCCGCACAAACTTGACATTTTCGCCCAAAGCCTTTTCGTACAGATCGGGCTGGATAAAATTCTCCTGAAGCATGTTTGCCAGAACGGCGTTGCGGCGGCGAATCACCGCATCCGGATTGATCTTGGGATTGTAGAAATTGGGAGATTGAATGATGGCCGCCAGAGTGGCCGCTTCCGAAAGTGTGATCTGCTTGACGTCTTTGCCGAAGAAGTAACGGGCCGCAGCGGGCATTCCGTAGAGCGAACCGCCCATGAAAACGCGATTCAGATATCCTTCGAGAATCTCCTCCTTGTCGAACTGGTTCTCCAATTCGTAAGCAAGCAAGGCTTCCTGCAGTTTTCTCGATACAGTGCGGCGGTGGGTCAGGAATACTTGTCGCGCAAGCTGCTGGCTTAGCGTGCTCGCGCCTTCGCGCACTTGCGCCGAGGTGAGGTTCCGCCAGAGAGCTCGACCCATGCCCCGGATGTCAAAAGCGCCGTGGCTGTAGAAGCGGCGGTCTTCAATGGCGATTACCGCCTGCGCCAGATACGGGGGCATCTCGGCCAGCTTCAAATGGGTGCCGAAAGGGTCATGAAGATCAAACCAGGGTTTGCCCGATTGATCATAAACAAGAGTGGGATGCTTGAAATGGCCCACCTTGCGATAAGCGCTGGAGAGCACAAGCAATCCGGCAAGGGAGATCAGGATAATCAATCCCAGTCCGAACCTTTGCAGTCCGACAGCCTGTTGTTCGGGTGTGAGACTGTCCCAGCGTGCCCGCCAGTATTGAAGGGTCCACCAACTGCGCCACGGCGTCTCCATTCAATTGCGATGATAGCACGCCGGTTTGTCCGTTGTCCGTCGTCCGCGGTCCGTTGCACGCGAGTTGGTCATCCGTGTCGGTACCGCGACCGCAAGCCCGGATTATTGACAAACTGATTGCCACGAAGACACCAAGGGACATCATTTAGCCTGAAGGCTATAATCCAGTTGATGCCGATGCTTGGAACACTGGCCCTTCTGGCGGTGGCAATTCTGATGGTGTTGTACTTTGCCCGCAGCAGTGATGCAACTTTCCGGGGGGCCGTGCGCAGAGGAGATGTTTTTCACTGCCCGCACTGTGACATTCAGGTCAGTCCGGATAACCCGATGGTGGATAATTTTTCAGGATTGAAGATTGGCGCGCGCCAGCATCGCCGTTGGTGTCAGGTGTGTGAAAGAAATGCCGAGCAGCACCTGATTCATCGTGCGTAGTTGCCTGTAAGCCCGCATTATTCGCAAGTCTTCACCGCCAAGAACGCGAAGAGCGCTAAGAAGGGCGTAAAGGGCGGGGGCTGAAACTTGAAGCATGAAGGCCATCCCATCGTCTCTTCCGTCTGCGTGGTGTCTTCATGCTTCAAGTTTCAGCCCCCGCCCTTTAACGCTCTCTTGGTGTTCTTGGCGTTCTTTGCGGTTAAGTTTTTCGGGAATAATCCAGGCTACGATGTGCGGCCGAAAAGAGTCTTCACTGACTCCCGGAGCAGAACAATTATCGTAAAAATGCCTAAAACAGTTCCAAAGGGCATGAAGATGCACTCGATTCCTGCCATGACCAGACAGAACACGTAACGCGTGTGCCTTGAGAGACAACGCGCTGCAATGAACAGGCACACGGCAAAGGCCGCGCCGCAGATCATCCAAACGCCGGCAAAGGCGATAAAGAACCATCCCATTAGGTGGGCTGATGGGTCCTTCGAAGCTGAAGCGAAAGAGCCCGTCACCATGCCGATGCCGATCGCCAGGTGAATTAGGGGAAACAAAGCAAACAAGGCCGCCAGGCCGGCGACCACGTAATGGAATATTGATAGAAGCTTCAGATGTTGGAAATCTTCGTTCACTGTGTTCATTTTAGTCTACATCGGCGGCGTCTTCGTCGTCAGTCAGGTACTCCCACATCTCATTCTGATGCAGCCAGATCGGATCTGCATTCCGTCGAATGAATTCATCGACATCCATGCCATCAATGGTCGGCGGCCGTTTGACTCGCTTCTGTTTGCCATTGATGAAGATCGTCATGTACTCCTTCTTGCGACGCTTTTTTCGGCCTTCTCGGTAGCAGTAAGTTTTCTTTTAGACTTGCCCATAATGAACTTTGAGCCTTAAACCGCCTAACGATAGGCATCAGCGGCGGAGCGGTTTGGCTGCATGCTCGTGGTTAGGTGGTATTCAAACTTCCTCCAGTCGTACGCCTCGACCGGCTCTTAGATTCTTTCTTGCAGAATTAATCCGCCGCAGGAACCTTGGATCGTTTTCTAAGCGGTAATCAAACCAATCGTCTTCGGACTTGAAGCCAATCAAAATTCCCGCTGGCTTCCCATGACGGGTGATCACTACTTCCTCTTTTTCTGCGACCCGCAGATACTTCGAAAGGTCATCTTTTATTTGTGACAGAGCTACCTTCTTCATTTAGATTCTCCCCACTCGTCGAGCCACGAAGCCGCTTGCGATTTGGGAACAATGGCTAAGATTTCCACTGTTGTGCCGGAAACATCATAAAAAACTCGCACGTCATTCGCGCGTAGCCGGTACTGTGGACGACTTGTTCCTCGGAGGCGTTTGATCCGGCTCCTACTCACCCTTTCTGGCTGGTGTGTAAGGTGCTCAATAATTGCGTCCCGCACCGCCGATCGCTTGTGTGCTTCCAACTTTCGTAAGTCCTCCACAGCTTCGGGAGATAGGACTATTGTATAACGCATTCTGGCCAGATTATAGCCAGACTCTCTTTCAAGAAGGAGAAACTGGAGTGAAAAGTAGCGACCGGGAAAGCGGGTAGGTAATTTGGCAGCACTGATGGGGTGCGAAAGGGGGGCGAAAATCTACCGTTGAGTTGCCAGAGACAGACGTAGTGGTCAAGCTGGCGGCAGGCCTTATGTAAAAGATAAGGTCAACTGGTGCGGTGTAATGGAGTGGGATCATTAGGAAATGGGGAGTTTCATTGAATCCCATCCCAGTGTCTCGATGTAAAAAAATCTCAAACCAGAGACGGCCACCTTGCAGGAACTCCAGGGGGCCGATGAAGACACTCGAACACGTGCGATTCTATCCCGGCACACGTTACCGGGGTTAGTCCATCCTTACTTCTTCTTCTTTGATGAAGACTTCTTTGGCGGCACCTTGGCTCCTGCTCGGCGGGCCTGCGACAGGCCGATGGCGATCGCCTGCTTGCGGCTTTTTACTTTCTTACCGGAACGGCCGCTTTTCAGCGTGCCCTTTTTCCGCTCGTGCATTGCCTTCTCAACTTTTTCCGATGCTTTCTTTCCGTACTTGGCCATTGCTGTTTCTCCCCAGAAGACAATTTCCCAATCGGCTACCCGCTGGCAAAACGTCTGCGCGATGCCACTATGCGGAAACTCGGCGTTCTTTGCGGCTCTGCGGTGATGCAACGTGTCCGTCTACGGCCGGCTTTCATTTGGGGCTAAGTACAACGGACCACGGACTACTGACTACTGACTACGAACAATCAATGCTCCGAAACGCCTTTAACAATTAGCGCCAGCGGCAGGTCCGATCCGGATTGGGTCTTTAACTTGACCACCAGCATCAGGTGTCCCTGATCATTTTCCGAGAGGGCCGGATAACTTTCCACTTTCGGAGGTTCAGGCAAACTCAGAGGAGAGGGATGAGCCGACCCGCTCGCGCTTTTGCTGAGCTTCACCAGGTCCTCAAATTGGTATTCGGCATTGACGTCCTGGTCCTGCGCCAGCGGATTTAGCAGCACAAAATCACGATTGGGCGCTATACCCATGTGATCTCCGTCGGCAGGGTGGAGTTCATAGCGCATCGTGTAGGTTCCAGCCTTGAGCGGTCGGCCTTTGTAATCGCGGGTGTTTTTTGGGAACGTGATGACACCGAGGAATGTCGACTCGCCCAGTTGACCGTAGGCAACACCAGGGGCCTCGTTTTTTGCCCGCGTTGGCACTGCTTTTCGAAACCAGACTTCGCACAGGGTTCCGCCTTCGTCAACTACGCGGTAACCGACCGGTTCGAGCGCATTCTTCGCCGATTCTGACGCGGCCGGATTCGCAAAGGCTCCCGCCGGCTCCACCTTCTTGTCATTTGAAAGTGCGGCCGTGGTGAAGGTCGCGAGGAAAAGGAAGATAAGACGTATATGCATTCTCATGGATTGGAGCACGAATTACAAACACGAATTAACACGAATTTCACGAATTTACACGAATGAAAACATTCGTGTAATTCGTGAAATTCGTGGTCTACTGCCAGGATGGTTAACGCGCGAAGCTGCCTACAAAAGCGCTGCGTTTGTCGCTCAGTGTCCAGGAAACCCCGAGGCCTGAGCCAAGATACTGATCGAGAACGGCGACCGCCGGCATGGCATGCGCCAGGGCAACCAGCGGCGGATAATAGGCGCTCTCATTGCCGCACAGGTGATCGAATTCTCCAATGGAGCGGGTCTTAATTCCCGCCAGCGCACCCGCCTTCAAATATACCTGTCCGGGATGGCCGTCATGCTGTTCCACTTCCATCTCGATCGGGGCTGACTCTACCAGCTCCGAATGTGCCAGCAAGTCACCAGCCATTCCGCGGGCAAAGCTTATCAGAGCTTCGCGCTGTTCGACGGTCGCTTTCTGATCAACGATCAGCACGGATCTTGCCGGATAGGGATTATTGTGCGGATCACCCAGCGTGGCATGAGCCTTGGCGACGGCGACTACGCTCAAGCCGTCCAGCGCAACACCGTTCCACGTTCCTTTTTGAACTTTCCACGCCAGGATGGCCTGGTCTCCTGTAAGTCCGACTTCACCGTTCGCAAAGCAGGGTCCCGTGTACACATCGGCGCTGCGTGTTTCCACGTAGTCGCCGTAAATTTGCTGCGCCTGGGCGGTGGCCGACAGCGCCAGCAGTATGATTCCCGCAAGGGCATAAAAACAGGGCTTACGCATGGTCAATGGTCCTCCTGAGTTTCAAATCGACACTGCTAGTGTAACAGAACCGGCATGTCATTTCGACTGTCGTGCGCGAGCATGAAAACCACAAAGACACGAAGGACACAAAGGGAAGACATGGGGCAGGCAGAGGCCGGTCAGCTTGAAAAGCCCTTGACAGCTCTCACTTTTGGACGCTGACCGGTCTCTGGCTGCCCCACGTCCTACTTCGTGCTCTTTGTGCCTTTGTGGTTAAAAGATTCTTACTCGACTTCTGTCTCTACGGGGATCTCCCCGGTTCCATAGCACGCGCGCTCGGGAGAGGAACAATTACCGGGCTCGGCCACCTGGCCGTCCGGTCCAATGCAGGTCTGAGTGTACTGGCACCAGAACAGACCTTCATTTGAAGGCTGGACCGTCGGATCATGATCGGCCGGAATGAACATCGATTTCCATTGCAGGCAGGGACAGAGATCCGGCCGATCCGTATTGAACCGCTCGAATTCGGTGCTCACGCCAGAGTCCTCTTAGCCGCTTGAAGAATGGCTCGCTTTACGGCGACCTTAGCCAGTTGGATCTTGTAGGCATTGTGTCCCAGGTCGCGGGCGCCTGTCACGGCAGCCTCACCTGCCGCCTTGGCCGAAGTCTCATCGAGCGATTTTCCCACCAGTGCCTGCTCGGCTTCCTGCGAGCGCCAGGGAACAGGCGCCACATGGCCCATTACCACCCGCGCCGATTGGACCTTGGCGCCCGACATTTTCAGCGCAACCGATGCCAAAGCCAGCGGCCAGTCAAAAGCATCCTTCTGGCGTACCTCGTAGGTGGCGCCACGCACGCCCCTGGCTGCGGGAACCATCACTTCAGTGACTACCTCCTGGGCTTGCAGCACATTTTCGCGATCGGAAGCCGATTTCGGAATTGAGTAGAACTCTTCGACGGGCAGATCGCGTTCACCACCGGGACCGAAAATACGAACCCTGGCATTCAATGCGATCAGTGCCGGAGCCAGACTGGACGGATGCACAAAGTAAGCAGGACCGGAATTCCCGAGAATCGCGTGGTAGCGGTTGTCGCCTTCCAGTACCAGAGACTTGCCATCTTTGCTCTGGCCCAGCAATCCGAATCCGTTGCGAAAGTACCAGCAGCGCGGGCGCTGGCACAGATTGCCGCCCACCGTCGCCATATGCCGAATCTGCGGGCCGGCAATCTCGGCGGCCGCCTGGGCCAGGCCTGGGTAGGCCTGACGCACCGCCGGGCTTTCGGCCAGTTCTTCGATGGTGACAAGCGCCCCGATCCTCAGACCGCCGCCTGCCGCGCGGATTCCTCCCAGCTCTTTGATCTCCTTGATGTTGACCAGACGCTTGGGGGCGACGATATCGTCTTTCATCAGACTGAGAATATCCGTGCCGCCTGCCAGTATTTCCGCATCTCCCATCGTGCTGCTCAGCAGCGAAACGGCCTGCTGCTTGGTTGTGGCGCTGGCATACTCAAACGCTTGCATTGCTGCCTCCTTTCTGCTCCAGAGCTTTCAGTACCCGAGCAGGGGTAAACGGCATTGTGGAAACGCGCACGCCGATGGCGTTGGCGATCGCATTGGAAATTACAGCGCCCGGTGAAACCACCGGCGGTTCGCCCAGACCGATCACGCCACGGTCGTCGTAACCGGGACCGGTCATCATGTGAACCACCAGCTCGCCAATATCTCCGCTGCCCGCCAGCCTGTAGAACTCCATGTTCGGGTTAAGCATCAGACCGGTGTTCTGGTCCATTACCTTTTCCTCGTAAAGAGCGTAGGAAATGCCCATGATCAAGGCTCCATAGCACTGGCTTTCCGCGAGCTTGCGATTGATGATCAAACCGCAATCCTGCACGGCCACCATCTTGTTGATCCTGACGATCCCGGTTTCGGTATCCACCGAGACGTCGGCCATCTGGATGCCTCCCACGCCGCTGTTTGTCAGATCGCTCTGATTTCGAAGCTGCTTGCCGCGCACTGTCAGGGGCATGCCACCCAGCTTTGAGCAGGCCTGCTTCCATGTCAGGCTTCGCGCCGGAGTTCCGGCTACGCGAATGGTGCCGCCAACGGCTTCGAGTTCTTCCGGCTTGGCGTTCAAAACGGGAGCGACTCTGGCGAAGAGCTGGTCGCGCGCGTCAACCGCCGCGCGACGGGTCGAGGAGCTGATGCCGCCGATGGTCGTGCTCCCTCCGGAAGCCCCGGATGCCGGATAGTCGTTGTCACCAATGCGAACTGTGATCGCGTTGAGCGGAAGGCCAAGCGTGTCTGCCGCTACAATAGCCAGGGCGGTGCGCGTTCCGACTCCAAGATCCTGCGTTCCCATTTTTACTTCCACGGAGCCGTCCGGCTGAATCGTCAAATCGCAATTGCTCTCGTGTCCTGCGCCGCCCCACGTGTGCAGCGATAATCCCATGCCGCGCTTGATCGGCCCGGCAGTCTTGTCGCCTCTCGGATGCCAGTTTTTCTTCCACTGAATCAGCTCCGCGCCCTTGAGAAGCTCTTCTCGATAGTTCTCTGCGCGCTGGCCGGTCATCTCGATATTCTTGAGAAAGAAATCGAGAGGATCCATGTTTAACTGTGCCGCCAAATCCTCGAGAGCCGCCATCGTAATCAGGCAACCCTGCGGATGGTTGGGCGCGCGCCAGGCGCGCGTGGGTCCGACATTGGTGGCAATTGCCGTGTGGTGTTTCTTGTGGTTGGGGAAGACAAAAACATACGGCAGCGGGGGCTGGCCGCCGCCGCTCGGTCCGCCAGAACCCCACGATTCGGATTGCCATGCGGTCAGAGTGCCATCTTTTTTGGCCGCCACTTTCACCCTCGCGTAGGCCGAAGGCCGGGATCCTGCCACCGCCTGCTCAGCGTTTCTTTCCAGCATGATCTTTACCGGCTTGCCGCCGGCCATCTTGGAGATAAGCGCGGTTTCGATTCCCCAGCGGTCGGGACCGAACTTGCTGCCGAAACCTCCACCGATGTGATCCATCTTCAAATGAATGTCGGTTGCGGGAACCTTCAGCGGCCCGGCCATCTGGCCTGCGACTCCAGATACGTTCTGCGTAGAAATGTGCACCAGCAGTTTGTCTCCCTGCCATTCTGAAATGGAGCCGTGGGTTTCCAGGCAGCAGTGTGTCATTACGTTAGAGCCGTAAAGTCCTTCACTAACGACACCGGCTTCCTTAAAGGCTTTCTCCGGATCTCCCTTCGTTTCCTCAACGGGAGTTTTCGCCTCCGGAACCTTCGGGTTGGTGTCAATCACTTGATGAGGCAGGCGCTCGTATTCGACTTTGATGGCGCGGATGGCGTCTTCGGCGGTCGGTTCATCGACTGCCGCCACTGCCGCAATTTCATCGCCGGCCCAGAGAATCTCTTTGCCGGGGCCCTGAATTATCTTTACCGCCATCACGCCGGCCATTTTTTCAGCCGCGCTGGTATCGATGCTGACAATTTTGGCATGCGCGTGGGGAGATCGCAGGATCTTCCCGTAGAGCATCCCCGGTCGCTTGATGTCATAGGTGTACTTCGCTCTCCCGGAGACCTTGTCGGGTCCATCCAGTCGGGTGATGCGTTTTCCAATCAGCGTTCGTTTTGCCGCTTCCGGCCATTTATAATCAGGCATTTCGACGCCCTCCTTTCGCCACTTCCAGAACTGCTGCTTTCAGACCCACGTAGGTGCCGCAGCGACAGAGGTTGCCGCTCAGGCCGCGGTGAATCTGCTCGCGGGAAGGATTGGGATGTTTGTCCAGCAATGCCTTGCAGGCCACCGCAAATCCGGGCGTGCAGAAGCCGCACTGCTGACCGTCATTGTCTACAATGGCCTGCTGCACGGGATGAAGCCGGCTGCCGGTGGAGAGTCCCTCGACGGTGGTGATGGATTTGCCCTGCGCCTCAATGGCCAGAATCGAGCAGGCGTAGACAGTCTTGCCGTTCATGATAACCGTGCAGGCGCCGCAACTGGCTCGATCGCACACGCGTTTGGCGCCCGTCAACTCGAACTCATGACGCAAGGCCTCCAATAACGTTACGCGGGGTTCCACTTGTATGCTGAGTTTTTTATTGTTTACCAGAAGCGAGATGGGTGTCTTACCGGGACCATAGATCTGCGCCCCGGCATCAGCGGGCTTTGGGGCGCCCTCCAGGACCAGAGGAACAGAGAGGGTAACGCTCGAAGCTTTCAGAAAATCTCGACGCGAGACTCCCCGGCTCTGCTTCGGTTTTTCGCCGTTATCAGGCATCATGGCCTCCTTAATTTAAGAGTCTGAAAGTCGAAGGTCATGGAGTTTCGACCTTCGGCTTTCGACCTTTGACTTTCGACCTTTCGACCTTAAGACTTTTCTACCGGCGTTTCCCTGAATTCCATTTCCCGTCGGCAGCAGGGACACAGGCCGGGCGCATACGCCGTGATATTGCACACTTCACAGAAATAATAAAGATCGAAAATTCTGTCCTGGCGCACAGAATAAACCTTGATGATCTCAAGATGGTCTTCCGGGCGCCGCCGCGCACTGACCTGCAGCTCGCGTTCACGCACGCGGGGGTCAGTAAGAATGGCAGTGGAAGGGTCTTCCTTCAAAAAACGATAGATCTTTCCTTCGGATGTCTGCAGCACAAACTGCTCGGCTGAAGAGCTGCACGGCTCCGGCTGGCGGGTCCCGTTGACGCACAGCGCGCGCCCTCGGACGGTGACTTCCTGAGGCCTTTTATCCGACCCCGGGAAAACGAACAAGGGAACGGCCGACAACACCATCAGCAGACCACCAAAGAGAATTCGCAGCCGCATAATCGGAACTAGGAAGAAAAAATAGTTTATACGTTTCTGTTTTGATTGTCGACTTTTTGGTTGTTGGTCAGTTGTCAGTTGTCCGTGGTCGGGTTGCGGGTTATCGGGTTACGAGTTTTTGGGTTAGAGATGGAAAATTCAAAATTAATTGAAAATGCGTTCAATTTTGAATTTCGAATTCTTCAGTTCGACAATCCATAACTCGGAACTCGCAAAACTCCGCCAACCCGTAGCCCGCCAACCCGTTAACTCGCAACCAACCACTGACAACCGACAATGGACCACGGACAACGGACTATGGGCTATGGGCTATGGACTACTGACTGCCGTCGTGCGCCTCAGCTCGTTGCTGGTCAGAGACTTGAGAAACGCGATCATATCGTCCTGGTCTGCGGGCGTCAGTTGAATCGGCTGCAGGTCCCAGTCACGGCGAACATTGCTGTGGCTGACGCGAACGTAAAACTGAACCACGTCTTTCAGAGTCGCGGCGCTGCCGTCATGAAAATACGGAGCGGTAAGCTCGACGTTTCGCAGAGAAGGCGTCTTAAAAGCCCCGATGTCGAGCGAATTGCGCGTGACCAGGAAACGTCCCAGCGCAGGGGCTGATTTTTCGCGAGCCAGCTCGGCAAAAGCGCCGGCAGGAAGCTCTCTTCGAATGATTCCGGAAGCACGGCGCGCCAGCATGTCAAAGGCGGGGTCCGCCGAGCTGGTCCCGGTATTTCTGTATATATGATCGGTGAACAAGGGCAGCGAGCTGTTGAGGCTGTGGCACACGCTACAGCGCGCTCTCCCGCGAAACATAGCCAGGCCTCGCTGTTCCTGATCGCCGAGAGCGGTCGTCTGGCCGGCAAGAAACTGGTCGAAGCGTGATGTGCCGGAAACCAACGTCCGTTCAAAAGCTGCGATCGATTTGGCCAGACTTTCGATCGTCGGCGGGGCGCCAAAGACACGGCCGAACGCCTGTGAGTACTCGGATATTCCCCGCAGCCGGAGCACCACCTGGCGCTGCGACGCATTTCCCATCTCGGCTGCCTCGGTCAGAGGCATGATTGCCTGTGACTCCAGAGTATCGGCCCGCCCGTCTCTAAACTGGCTGGTATCAAAAACCGTGTCCAGGAGCGTAGGGGCATTTCTAACCCCGCGTTTTCCCATGACGCCTACAGACACGGTCTTTCCATCAGTGAAGGCAAGCTGAGGATCATGGCATGTAGCGCAACTGACGCTGCCATCCACGGAAAGCCGTTTGTCGAAGAATAATCGCCTCCCCAATTCCACCTTTTCGGCGGTCATGGGGTTCTCCCTGGGAACAAAATATGCCCACACATCGGATGGAACCCAGGAGGGAAGCTGGATTTTGAATCTGGATGGATCCTCCGAATCAGCCGCGCCCAGTGCTGCGACGGCAAAAACGGAAATCAGAAGCAGGTAACGGGCCCGCATGCGTAAAGCATACAAGTGACAAGTGGGAAGGGGCAAGAGTTACCAGTTTCTAGTCCGTGGTCCGTAGTCAGTTGTCCGTCGTCGGTGCAAAAAATCAGTACCGCGCCCGTTAGGGCGCGCGGGAAGAATCTAACGGGATGCTTCGCGGTCTTTCTAAATTGTAACCGTTTTACAGCTTTCTTTGAGCGCCGAGGAGCCGACGAACTTCTCCCCGCGCGCCCTAACGGGCGCGGTACTGATTTTTCTGCGGCCAACGGACAACCGACCACGGACTAAGGTGTTGGCTTGCCCAGGCGAGGCTTCTGGCGCAGTTCGGGTGGCTCGCGAAGTTCCGGGTCGTCGCACTCTTTATCGATCCGTTTCTTGGTGAGGCTGGGGGCATTGGCCGGCTTCTTCTTCTTGGCCACTTCCAATGTCTGCTTCAGATGTTCCTGAGCTTTGTGGAAATCGGGGGTGTCGTACTCGTATTCGGCGCGCGGCGGCAGAAAGTTGATTTCACGGAAAGAATGAATGATTCTTTCGGCGAAAGCCGGATGGGTGCGGAAGAAGCTGGTACTTCGCACGTAGCCTTTTTCGCTTGCCATCTTGTCAAAGAAGGTGATGAACCCTTTCGGATCGTAGCCCGCCTTCCACAGGTACTGCACACCAAGCTGGTCGGCTTCGAGTTCGTAGTCGCGGCTGACGCCCAGCAATGTCAGGCTGATCGCCAGACCCAGGCCGTAGAAGCCGTACTGCAGCGCGTAGTAGGCGAGCAGACTGCTGATTGCGCCGCCTGTGAAAATCATGGCGGCAAGCTGCAGACCCTGATAAAACGCGCCGGCAATGTTTGCCTTCTTCATCAATCGTGCCGAGTGACGCGCCGTTACGTGCGCGATCTCATGCGCCATGACGCCGGCGAGCTCGGATTCGTTCTCGGCTTTCATGATCAGGCCGCTGTTGATGTAAAGAAGCCCGCCGGGAAGGGCGAACGCGTTGATTTCCTCATTGTTCAGCAACGTTACTCTCAACGGCACTTTCAGATCTGAGTTCAGGCTCAATTTCTGGCCTAGAGCATTGACGTAATCAAGCGTCTCCTTGTCGTCGAGTTCCGGCGGCATCATCCCGTACTGTTTCATTTCCTTTACGGCTTCCTGTCCACGCTTGACGTCGCTTTCCTGTCCTTCACGGATGGCGCGGACGCCGATATCTTCCACGTTGCCGTACTCTCGCTGGCGCGCCGCGCCGTTCTGGATCTGCGCCTGGATCTGGCGTTCTTCAGCAGGCCAGCGCAGCGCCAGTTCCAGCTTTGCGATCTTATTTTCGTACTCGACCTGGGTGGTTGTCTCGCGCTTGATCTTTAAGTCGGTGATGTCTTTGCGCGTTTTAAGAATGCTGCAGTGCAGCTCTCTTCGCTGGTCGGCCATCTGCTGGGTGTCGCGCGACGACTGCTTGTTCAGCGCATCGAGCTGTTTTGTCAGTGATTTTTCCTGCCCTTCCAGGGCCTTGATCTGGTCTTTCAACTGCTCGCGCTGGGCGTCCTTCTCCGCCTCAAGCTTTTTCTTCATCTCCTCAAACTGTGATTGCGATATGGATATTCGATCCGCATGCTCCAGGATCTCCAGATACGACATCTCTGTCACTTTCTGAAGATCTATTTTCGAGTCGGCTGTGGTCTTGATTTCCTGAGCCAGGCCAAAGGGAAACAGCAGATAAAAAACGAGATAAAAAGCGGTGATACCTCGGAGGGACTTGTTCTTAACTATGTTGTTGACAGTCATTTTTTTGACCTTTGCAAGGCGGACTACACCCGCAGTTACGATACCTTAGAGTGAAAATCGGGCCCAAGGTTTCAAAAGACTTCACCACAGAGGCGCAGTGCTAGCGACACTGAGACCTCGTCCGTCAGAAACGTGAACGTGGACGTTGACGTTGACGTACGGCCACGTGCACGTCAATGTCCACGGAACACGTCCAAGCTGCTTGAGAGATTTAGAGCTTAATCATTTTGGTAAACATCGACAGGATGCGTTCGAGGAGTTGCCTCCTGGCATCCCTAACCGTGTTTCAGGCAAACTTGCGAGGTTTTCTTCGTTAGCGTGGACGTGGTCGTTGACGTCTATCGTTGACGTTTGTCGTGCACGTGCACGTGACCGTCCTCGGCTTTTTCTCTGGTTGCGGCCTACGACCGGGCTGTACTACTAACCATGAGAATTTTCGCGGCCCGCGCAAATTATTCGGGAGCGGAGAGACGGCCTGAGGGCCGTCTCAGCTTGGCAGAACACCGCAGAGAGACGGCCCTCAGGCCGTCTCTCCTTGACTTTTGGTTGCGGCTTCGCCGCGCTAAGCCTCTGTGGTGAAGTCTTTCCCCGAATGGCAGCTAAACCAGATCACTACTCCCAAGCAAACCCCATTTACATGCTCTCGCTTTTGAGGGAAGATAACAAGAAAGCTGGGGCTGGAGGTAACCCTGAGATCCATGAAGCACCTGAGAGCTAACATGCTGCTGGTTTTTCTCCTTACCGCAGGCTCCCTTGCTTGGCTGATCGCAGCCGGACCGGATGCCGTTTTCCCCCCTCATCAGGTCAGGCACTGGGCCTTCCAGAAGATTACACCCGTTGATCCTCCCGCGGTCAAAAACAAGCCATGGGCGCGAAATCCGATAGATGCTTTTGTTCTGGCAAAACTGGAATCGAAAGGTCTATTGCCGGCGCCTGCGGCCGACAGAATCACGCTGATCCGGCGCGCGACTTTTGATCTGATCGGCTTGCCGCCAACACCTCAAGAAGTGAGCGCCTTTCTGGCGGACCGCTCTCCCAAAGCATTTGAAAAAGTAGTCGATCGCCTGCTGGCCTCTCCTCAATATGGAGAGCGCTGGGCCCGACACTGGCTCGATTTGGCGCGTTATGCCGAAAGTGAGGGCTTCAAATCCGATGAGACTCGGCCCAATGTTTGGCGCTATCGCGATTACGTGATCCGGGCATTCAATTCCGACAAACCCTACGACCGCTTCATCCAGGAACAAATCGCCGGTGACGAGCTCTGGCCCGATGATCCTGACGCCCACATCGCCACAGGTTTCAACCGGCACTATCCGGACGAGAGCAATGCGCGCAATCTGATGCAGCGCCGTCAGGAGATCCTCAACGACATCACCGATACGGTCGGCTCCGTATTCATGGGCCTGACATACGGGTGCGCCCGCTGCCACAATCATAAATATGATCCTATCCTGCAGGCCGACTACTATCGCCTGCAGGCTTTTTTCGCCGGTGCCAGGGCCGCCGACGACATCATCCTGGCGCCGCAGGATGAAGTAGAGCGATATCGCCGGCAGCTTGCTGCCTGGGACGAGAAGACACGCGATATTCGCGAACGGATGCAGGCGATCGAAGAGCCAAAGCGCAAGGAAATTGTTCAGGATTTCGTTGTTAAGTACCCGCCCGAGATCCAGAGTGCCATAAACAGGGCCCCGGCTGAGCGGACTCCTATCGAATGGCAGATGTATTACAAGGCCAAAGCGTACCTTGATCCGAATTCGCACGCCTACATTGCCAGCAGCGCCGATGTGGCGAAGAGTCTGAAGGGAGAGGCAAAAAAGCAGTGGGAGGCGCTGAAGGGGGAGCTGGATAAATTTGAACCGCTGCGCCCCGCAGATCTGCCGATCGGGTCAGGAATTATCGATGCAGGAGCCGACGCCCCGCCTTCCTACGTGTTGAACGGCGGCGTCTACGATGCCAAGAAAGAGCAGGTCCAGCCCGGATTCCTTACGCTTTATGATCCCGGTCCGGCGCGAATCAATCGCCCGGCCGCCCTGCAGTCGACCGGTCGCCGCACAGCACTGGCTGCCTGGCTGACCGATCCAGGCAATCCGTTCCCGGCACGTGTGATGATCAACCGCGTGTGGCTTTATCACTTCGGACAGGGAATCGTAAACACACCGAGTAATTTTGGACTCTCAGGGGAAAACCCAAGCGATCCCAAACTTCTCGACTGGCTGGCAAACGAGTTTGTGCGGACAGGCTGGAGCCTGAAGAAGATGCACCGGTTGATTATGACCTCCAACACCTACCGCCAGGTGTCGCTCTATCGTGCTGAAGCCGCAAAGCTTGATCCGCAGAACCGTATGTTATGGAGATTTCCGCGCCAGCGACTGGAGGCGGAAATTATCCGCGATGCTTCTCTTGCCGTCGCCGGAATGATCAACCTGACGAGGGGCGGCCCGAGTGTTTTTCCGGAGTTACCCGAGGGCATGAAAACCCGCGGCGGGTGGAAAGTCAGTGAAGACACACAGGACCGAAACCGGCGCAGTATCTACATCTTCGTGCGCCGCAATACGCGTTACCCGATGTTTGAGACCTTCGACATGCCCGATACGCACGAAAGTTGCGCCCGGCGCAACCAAACCACGACTCCGCTTCAGGCTCTCACCATGATGAACGATCAATTGATGCTTCAGTGGGCTGAGGGATTCGCGGGTCGCGTGCTGCAGGCGACCGGCGCGAACAGAAAGGCGCAAGTCGAACTGGCTTACCGCCTGGCTTATTCGCGTCCGCCCGCCAGAGATGAACTGCAGATGGCGCTGCAATTCCTGGATCGGCAGAAGGGCATTATCGACCAGCGTGAGGCCGCAGGAGAAAAGTTGGCCGTTCCCGGTGTGGTACCCGGTGGCGTCGCGAAGTCGGAAGCAGCCGCTCTGGTGGATTTCTGCCACACGCTGCTCAATTCGAACGAGTTCTTGTATCGGAATTAGGTTTTCGCGTTTTCGAGTTACGGGTTTCGTGTTTGTGTTTTGGTTAAAGCGCGATGCCGGTTCCTTTTTGAAAGGGAATTGCCTGGTTCGACTTTTTTAATTCTTAAATCTTAAATTTTGGAATTCGACAACCCGTAACTCATAACCCGGCAACCCGTAAACTCATAAAAGGCTAAGCGATGAAACTAAACAATTCCCATGTCGTCTCCCCAACCTCGCGGCGCGAGTTTCTGGAACGCGCAGGGGGCGGTTTTGGAATGCTTGCCCTCAGCTATTTGCTCGGGCAGGACGGGTACTTTTTGAATGCGGCATCGGGGAAGCCGGCTGACAATCCACTGGCTCCCAAACTCCCGCATCATCCTGCTCGCGCGAAATCGGTCATTTGGCTGTTCATGGAAGGCGGACCGAGCCACCTCGATCTGTTCGATCGCAAACCGGAGTTGGAAAAGCTTTCTGGCCAGCCCATGCCCGACTCGTTCGGCCGGCCCATCACAGCCATGGGAACAGCATCCAACACGCTGATGCCGTCGCAGCGAACATGGAAGCAATACGGCAGCAGCGGCATCTGGGTCTCGGACTGGTACGCTGAGACGGCAAAACATGTGGATGACATGGCCGTGATTCGCTCCTGTTGGGCGGATGGTCTCAATCACGTCGGGTCTGTGTGCCAGATGAATACCGGCGATATCCTGGCTGGCCGCCCCGCGCTGGGAGCCTGGACTACTTATGGTCTGGGTTCGGCCAATGAGAATCTTCCCACGTTTGTGATCCTCACGGACGCGGGAGAAGTCGTCGGCGGTCCGAAGAACTGGAGCGCGGGTTTTCTCCCGGCCACTTACGAGGGAACGCAGTTCCGCCGTGACGGCTCGCCGATTTTCCACCTGCAGCGGCCCGACACGATCAGCGACAAACAACAGCGAAGCAAACTTGACCTGCTTGCGCAACTGAACCGCCGGTACGATGCGGACAAACCCGATGACACGGAACTGGAAGCGCGCTTGAACGCGTATGAACTGGCCTATCGAATGCAGTCGGCGGCACCGGAAGCCGTCGATCTTGCCAAGGAGTCCGAAGCTACGCGGAAGCTCTACGGGCTGGACGACAAGCTGACGGAAAAATTCGGAGCCAATTGCCTGCTCGCGCGCAGGCTGGTCGAGCGGGGAGTTCGCTTCGTGGAGCTTTACTGCGGAAGCGGAAGCGGTTGGGACGCCCACGTTGACCTGGAAGATAATCACTCCAAAATGTGTCGTGTTTCCGATAAGCCGATCGCGGGTCTGCTGACCGATTTGAAAGCTCACGGCCTTCTTGAGAGTACCCTGGTAATCTGGGGCGGCGAATTTGGCCGCACGCCTTTCAACGAAAAGGGAAAGGGTCGGGACCATAATCCCTGGGGATTTACCATGTGGATGGCCGGTGGAGGCGTCAAGGGTGGGCAGGTTATCGGCTCCACCGATGAGATCGGACTGCGGGCAGTGGACAAGCCATTTCATGTTCACGACATCCATGCCACCATTCTCGATCTGCTGGGGCTCGACCATAAGGAACTCACGTACCTGCATAACGGCAGAGACGAGCGGCCTACCATCAACGGCGGTCGGGTCATCCGCGAAGTGATCGGATGACCGCCCTGCCACACCATTACTCTTCGGGAGCTTGGTGCCTTGGTGGTTGATTGAAAATGAACCACCAAGACACCAAGCCCGGTACGATGCCCGCGTGACAAGCCGGCCTGCTTCACACTTTCTGAGCACCCAAGGAGATTCTCTTTCGGCGCGCATTTCTCTACCCCTTGTTTTTCTCTGGTACGTCTTTTTGCTCCAAAAACCGCGATGAAAAAAGACCCTGGCTTGTTACTGCACCGCCGGCAGTTCGCTCAATTGACTGCAGGCTCCCTGATCCTGACTTTCATGCCGCGCCAGGCGAAGGCAGCCGAGACTCCCTGGTACGCTTCCATGCGGCGCTGCGGGCAGATCAACTTCAACGAACGTGATCCGCTCAACATGGACGTGGAAGCGTGGGCCAGGTACTGGACTTCGCTGAAGGTGAATGCGGTGTTGCTCAACGGAGGCGGAATTCTGGCGTTCTATCCCACTGCCGTTCCCTATCATCATCGAAGCGAGTTTCTCGGCTCGCGAGACCTGTTTGGCGAGATGGTAGCGGCCGTCAGGAAGAACAATATCAACGTTGTAGCCAGGATGGACTGCAACTACGCCTACAAAGAAGCATTGGATGCGCATCCGGAATGGTTCGAAAGAAACAGCGACGGCTCATCACGCAAGCATAACGAGTCGCCATGGTTGTACAAGACGTGCATGTTCAGCACCTACTTTTCCGAACAGATGCCCCGCATCTACCGGGAGATCAGCCAGCGTTATCCGGTAGACGGTTTTTTCACCAACGGGTGGCCCAGTACGGGAGCGCTCACCGTGTGCTATTGCGGCGCCTGTCGCAAAGTTTATCGCGAGAAGGTCGGAGGAACCCCCAGCGAACAGACCGATGCAGGCAGCCCGCTTTACCGGAAATATTACGACGTCTACATGGACCGGGTGCTGGAGATCTGGAAGCTGTGGGATGGCGTGGCGCGGGAAAAAAAGCCGGATTCCGTATACGTGGGGAACCTGGGTGGCGGTATTCGCACTGTGAAGAGCCTCAAACGACTCGGGGACTCGGCCGGCTGGTTCAACGCCGACCACCAGGGGAGGTCCGGCGATACGCCCATCTGGGACTGCGCGCAACAGGGAAGAGTGGCGCAGTCGGTGATGAAAGGGCGGACCATCACCAACGTTACCGGGTCCTATGCCAACGGCCGCCCCACCTGGAGGCATGTCAGCAAATCGCCCGCCGAGGCTATTCTCTGGATGGCGCAAACCACCGCAAGCGGCATGGTGCCCTGGTTTCACTGGCTGGGCGGTTCTCCCGAGGACAACCGCTGGAGGGAAGTTGGATACTCCTTTTTCAACTGGCTGGCGGTAAATGAGCCGCATTTCCGAAACAAGCGGTCCCTTGCCGACATTGCTGTCCTTTATCCTCAGAGCACCATTGCTTTCTACAGGAGCGGAGACAAACCCGGGAGCTGGCGCGGTTCGGATCGTATTCAGACGAGCGAATATCTGCAGGGACTTTATTACGCGCTACTGGAGGGTCGCTTCTTCTTTGACTTCGTGCACCAGGAAGATCTGGGTCTGGAGACTCTGAAGCAATACCGCGCGCTTCTTATTCCAAACGCGGCCTATCTGCGCGACCAGGAGTGCGGCCAGATTCGACAATTTGCCGCCGCCGGTGGATCGGTGATGGCCACCTTTGAAACTTCCCGTTATAACGAATGGGGAGATCCTCGGACCAACTTTGCGCTCGCCGACCTGTTTGGCGCAAGCATCGCCGGCGAGGTGATCGGACCCTACGGCAACAGTTACATGCGAATCGAGGAGCGCAACGACATCACACGCGCCTTCGAGAACACAGCCCTCCTCCCGGGGCCCGAAAACCGCATTCCCGTCGCCGCGACGGAAGCGAACAAACCATTCCTCACCGTGGTCCCGTATTACCCGGCATATCCCCCGGAAATGGTCTTCCCCCGCGCACCCAAGACTGATGAAGCGGCCGCAATAGTGCGCCACACAAACAACAGCCGATTTGCCTATTTTGCCGGCGACGTGGACCGGACCTTCTGGAGATCAGGCAATACTGATCTCAGCCAGCTGATTCAAAACGCAGTAGGTTGGCTGCTGGGCGAGGCGCGCAGACCGGTGGTGGTTCAGGGAGAAGGGATGGCTGAAGTCTTTGCCTGGGAGACAGAGCCCGGCTACGCGGTGCACATCCTCAATTACAACAATCCCAACATGACGCGCGGGTATTTGCGGCGGTTTTACGCGATCGGGGCGCAGAGGGTGGAATTCGAGATTCCAGCCGGGAAGAGAATCAGCAGCGTCAGGGCTCTGCGCACAGGTCGCCGCCTGTCTTTCCGCCGCGAAGGGCAGCGGCTCTACATTGAAGTTCCTTCGGTTGTAGATTACGAGGTAGTGGCCATCACTTGATTCTCCGTGTCCTTTGTGCCTTTGTGGTGAAATCGGGTTCTGACCACAAAGACACAAAGACACAAAGGAGAAAAAATGCAGTCATCTTTCAGATCGCGCTTCGTCTCGCTCACTGTGATCCTTTTCGCAGCCTCCCTGCTCTGTTATGGGCAGACGAAGAAGGCCGGTAATCCGGAAGAGAGCCCGCCGTCTCATATCACCCGCCTGACAGGATTTGGCGAGCGGGCTGTCTGGTCTCCGGATGGAAAACGCATCGCATTCATGGGCAAAAGCTCCGGTGATGCCTTTGAAATCGATCTGGGGACAAAGATGACCCGGCTGCTCACCGGGCACTTTGTTCACCCTGGTTTCCTGCGCGTTCACTATCTTCCCAACGGTGATTTCTTTCTGATCGGGGCAAGGAGCTTCACCGATATTCAAACCACGCGCTCCAGGGACCAGGAGATGTGGGTGATGAAGGCGGACGCGAAAACTCCGCCCGTCCCTCTCAATCACAAGATCTCCGAAGGCGTGGCAATTTCGCGCAAGCGGATGAGAATCGCCTGGTCGAACACGCGCGGGCAATTTCCGGAGTTGCTGGCCCCCGGTGAATCGGTTCTATACATCGCCGATGTCAGCTACAGCAGTGGCACCCCGGTTCTGAGCAACAAAAGGGAGATCCTTCGGGCGAAGGGACCCGAGTGTACGCTCGAAGCTCAGGATTTCCGGAACAATGACACCGAGCTTATTTACACATGCTACCGCTCGCCCTTCGCCGACGTGCTGGGCGTCGAGCTGGAGACGGGCAAGGTCACGGTCTACCGAAAGCTGGCCGGCGAATACAACGAGGTTGAGGGGATTTTTCCGGACGAAAAATATGCGCTGGTCGAATCGAGCCGCGATCAGGGCGGTCCGGAGCGGCAGAATTCCAGATACATCGACCTCTGGAAGCTGAGACTGGAGACCAACAGCAATGACTTTATGCGCATGACGCGCTGGGGAGATTATGAAGGTTTTAAGGCTTCCAATCCGACTGTCAGCCCGGACGGAAAATGGTTTGCCTTTCAATCGGCGCGTAACAACGAACCGGCTGGAGTCGGTCACGGGATTTTTCTGTTTAAACTGAGATAAGTATCGGAATGCGGAATGCGGAATGTGGAGTACGGAGTGCGGAATGTGGAAGGCGGAATGCAGAATGCGGAATATAGTCAAAATTAGTTCATCAAAGCACACCCGTTTGCATCGCTATTCCGCATTCCGCATTCCGAAATCCGCATTCGAGCGTGCGGCTCTGGTGGCGGCGTGCGGCCTTCTATTGCTGGCGGCGGCAACCCTTGTACATTCGCAGCAGCTTCCAGCGCCTTTTGCCAGACAAGTGGTGCTGGAAACATCTTTCGGGTCCATTGTGATGGAACTTTATCCGGACGCCGCCCCGAACCATGTGAAGAAATTTCTGGAACGAGTGGAAAAAAACTTTTATGCCGGAACAACGTTTCA
>DASXQR010000150.1:0-9852 GCA_036507075.1 Acidobacteriota bacterium
ACGCGCATGTCGCGCAATCCAGTGACGCCATCTGCCCAGTCTCCTTCGATTGGGGCGCGCCCCTCGAGCTCGAGGCCAAGTTCGGTGAAGAACTCAATGGCGGCGTCGATGTCTTCTACCACGATGCCGACGTTGTCCATACGCGGAAGCGTCATCGTTAAGACACATTGTCCAGTGGGCTCCGCACCCCGCGACCGCCTCGATTGAGAACATGGGTGTAAATCACGTCGAGGCGCTCACCTTGCCGTTGACCGCAAGATGCGTGAGAAACTTCGAGATTTCCGGTTCGCCCATTTCAGCCGGATGGCGCTTGCCGTGAAAGAGAATGTACCGCCGAATCCAACCCACATAGGACTTCTCCGTCTTCCGACTGTAGTGGCGCGTGCGAATTTCCCCACGGACGAGATCCATGAGCTTTGGCTTCGGCGGCTCAAGCGGATGCGCCTCGCGCACGAAACAGGGCGGCATCGGAATTACAGGATAAGAGTGGGGTTCAATCAGCAGGGAAGCTTCCATGGCAGAAACCTGAGCACAGTGGGCACTGTGAGTGGATGATAGTCCGAGAGGAGCGAAAGGACAACAACGATTTCAGCCGACAACGAGGCCATCCGTCTGTGGGACGCAATCCTGAAGCTAGACCCCGATTACGGACTGGCCATCTACAACAAGGGGTATCGTATACGCGATGCAAGGCCGGGGAGAAGAAACCCTGGCAGCGGCACGCCGGGCTGCAAAGCGACGCGAAGAAACCCTCACCGATCGGGTAGGACAGCGCCTTCGAAGCGAGCTTTACGAAATGTGCAAGGTAGTAAAGATCGAAGGCGAAGATTTCCGCATGACGGTGCGCCAGGCTGGCTATCGCTTCTAATACTTACTCGCGGGGAAAAATTCGGTAAGAACCTTTCTACCACAAAGGTACCGATCTTACGTTTTATCGAACCGAAAGAAAGGCGCGGGCATAAAGTGTTCCGCTTGTGCCAGCAGTCGTTCCCTATCATTCTGCGCCGCTCACAATTTATGTATTTTACACCATATGTCTTTAAGGACATACTTAGGGGCTGGTTTGGGAGGTTCTATTCCATGAGGACTTCGATCCGGAATTCGACGCCCTGACGGAAGAAGTGCAGGACGAACTGCTGGCGCAGCCAGGCTTTTGAAGGCAATCGGTCCGCAGCTAGGCCGTCCAAGGGTCGATACCCTCACGTGGCTCGTATTAAAAAGGAAGGAAAACAGTCATGAAAACCTTGGACCAGAAAATGAAAAAAATGAGTGTGGTGCGCCGGAAAAAGATCAATGCGCGTTTCGCTGATCTGATTGCCGAGGAAATGTCTCTGCGCGATCTGCGCCAGGCTCACAAACTCACCCAGGAGCGTATCGCCGAAACGCTCGGTATCGGACAGGACGGTGTCTCACGGCTGGAGAAACGCACGGATCTAATGATTTCCACGCTTCGCAGCTACGTCGAAGCAATGGGCGGCCGTCTGTCAATCGTGGCCGAATTCCCAGACCGCAACCCTGTTGTTGTCTCAGGCCTTGCCAGTATGGACACCGAGCCTCTCTCCTCTGGCCGCAAATCCTAGAGTTTTCGGGCCGTTCGTTTGGTTATCTCCACTGCAGGCAACAACTGCCCACGCATACAAAACCGGC
Organism: Acidobacteriota bacterium; assembly: GCA_036507075.1. GTDB lineage: Bacteria > Acidobacteriota > UBA6911 > JACQSX01 > JACQSX01 > DASXQR01. The sequence continues at coordinate 1,648 of DASXQR010000150.1, forward strand.
ACCGTATGGAAAAGCACCCGGTGGAATGAAGTGGTCATCTGCCATCGCCAATCCAGTGGCGTGACAAAATAAACTATCAGATAAACGCTCACATGCGCTAACAGCAGCCATTTCATCGAGAAAGGATCACGTTTGAGGATAATCAGAATGACAGGTAGCAGCCACAAGAGATTCCAGCTGCGCAAGTGCATTAGTTCCGTTCCTGCAAACCAGACAATTCCCATAGCCTTTTCGGTTGCGGCCGTGAATCCGCCAAATGGAGCCATACCCGACGCGAAATACGTAGCCGCTGCAAATACGTGCTTTGGACCAAAAAATGCGATGAAACCTATGACACATCCTCCCAGATTAGCGGTTACCAATCCGCCATTGTGAGGCGTTTGGGAGCGGTGGTGCATCAAGATCAAATATGGTAGAAGCAGGAGACCGCAAAAAACCAACCCTTCGATTTTGGTCCAACAACAAAGGAAAACTGTCAATCCAAGGAGAACACAATTGCCGCGACTGGGTCTCTGCTGATGCCGGAGAATCAAGAGCATGGCGGCAGCGATCAACGATCCTAGGATCATGTCAGCATCACGATTGAATGTAATAGAAACGGTAGAAGGTATGGCCGTGTATAACGCGATAAATAGAAGTGAAGCGGCACGGGCGAAGTAAAGGCGCGCCAACGAATAGAGAATCATTAGCATGCTAAGAAAGTAAATCATGTAAATCCAAACAGTTGCATTCTCCGAGAAATGTCCGGTGAAGCGGGCGACCCAGGCGTGCATCATTGGCACATTCCAGGGATAGGACGCCTGAAAATGCCGGGCCCAGTTTAGAAACTGGGGTGAAATCCACCCGTCAATGGCAATAGCTTTTCCTTTGAAGATCCACATGGCCAGGGCGTCCCATTCGACAACCGGACTAATTACCACGTGTGCGAAAACCTGAAGCCCAGCCACAGAGATCCAAAGCACCAGTAATAATTCTTTCCAGCTTATTATCACGAGTTTCCGGAAGGGGATACGACAACAGACAATGAGCAGCGGCGACGTGAGAGCGCAGGTCCAAAAAACGGATGCTTTCCAACCTTGCATAAGTACGAAGAATAACGCCCCATGCAACCCGGCGGATAAAGGAAAGGCAAGCCCTAGTTTTTCGATGTTACGAGCGGAGGGAAGGAATCTATGAACCAGACCGAGACCAGTGAGCATAAGCCAGGCCAGCGCGACAACGGCGAGCATTACTGTCTCTTTAGCACGGCGATCCCGCTGCCTCTGTAAATTTCGTTATAACCCCTGAGGTCCGCGAAACCTGGCGGCCTGCCATAAATCAGCAAGTATGTCGGTTTCCGCGGCAACACTTCGCGGTAATTAGCCGCATAAAAGTAATAATCCGGATACGTCTCGTATTTCAACTGTAGTGTCAGGAGCCCCCACGTTTCATCATCCACATTGCACAGCAGCAGCAGGTCCGAATTCCTGGGAACAGTCTGTCTGAGCGCGCGCACGCATTCAGACCACTGCGGATAAAGAACGTCGCGTTTTTTAAGCGGATCCTGCAGCAATCCATACGAACGAATTTCGCGTAACGCTATGGATAGCCGTCGGTGATAGGAAAAGGCGCCGATGGCAAACCAAATGCAAAGGAATGGCACAAGCCAGCGTCTGACTAGTTTGTAGCACAACAGCAACTCCTTACCAGTTCCATGAAATTCTAAGGCATTTCCGGCACGTCTGGGTTCTGGGAAAATTTCTGTCGAGAAACATTTGAGGATAGGCGCCATGAAGAAGCTTATCAAATGAGCCGCGGCACAATCGAACGCAAAATTAAAGAGGACAGCTAGGCGAGTCGCTGGGGATGAATCTGACACTGCCGATCAGGGAATTACTGATGCAGGTGTTCTGGTCGCACCGCTCGGTCGTCGCAGGCCTGCAGGAGATGCCAGTGGCCATGGACGAAGAAGCTGGTAGGAGAAGAATGAAAACATGACGCGCAGTATCACCGATCGGGAAGTCAGCGTGGCTACGTGATGTACGCCGGTCAGAAGGTCCCGGTACAGCGACCACGTGTGCGCAAACGCGCCAGCAGTGGTGGGATCGAACAGCACAGCTACGGAGCGTTTTGGCAGGATACAAGACTGGACCAGGCGGTGCACGATCAATTGCTGCTGGGGATCAGCACGCGGAACTACGAGCTTTCGATTCGAGCGGTCTGCCAAGGGTACGGCTTCAAGAAGAGCAGCGCGAGCCGGCGGTTCATGAATGCCTGCCGTAAGGCACTGATGAACTATTCAGCCGGCGTCTGGATGATCTGGGGATTTGTGTTCTATTCATCGACGGCATCGAGCGGGGCGAAAAGTGCCTGATTATCGCGCTGGGACTGGATTGCCGCGGTAAAAAGCACGGGCTCGGACTGTGGCAGAGAGCCACAGGAAATGCCATTGTCTGCAAAGCGCTGCTGGCCGACCTCGGGCACGAGCTTGAGAAGATAAATCCGAGTGCCGCGTGCAGTCTGGAGGAGGGACTGGAGCAAACCCTTACACTGCGCCCGCTGGAAAATCGCCGAACTGCTGCGGATCAGTTTATCCAGCACCATCATCATCGAATCGTCGCTGTCACGGGTGGATCATGTGATTGGACGTGTGAAGCGGTGGCGTGGTGGTAATCAAGTGCAGTGGTGGACGGCGATGGGACTGTTGGGAGCAGACAAAATATTCAGGACGATTCAAGGCTGCAGAGACCTGCTGCCCTGATGGAAAAACTGAATCCATTCTAAAGAGGAAAAGATCGCATAATGGGTCCAGCGTGAGTCGACAACGTCAACTAAATCTCGGACAACCTCGGATTCCATCCTGGCAGAGTGGGAAACATTTAGGTTTCAAACTGTCTCAGAGTAACATTTTGTGAAGTAGCAACAGATAGATCAGCGATGGAAGATTTCGTCAGCTTCAGTAAATTTCCCTAACGAATCCACAAAGACCCTTATTCTTCCACTTGGTGTTCGGAACCACTCAATCTTATGTTTTTTTATCCAGTTATAAACGGTTTTTGTCGATACGCCCATAAGCTCAGCAGTCTGATGAATTGACAAATGCTTACGCTTCAGCAGTGGATCTTCGCCAATTGAGTCTGGCACTGTAAATCTGCAACAAAAGCCTCGGGGCGATCAAGCGATCTGCGGTCGATTGATCAATTATGTGCAACGCGGTGCTCCGCTTTCGTGACCGGCATCACCTGATGTAATGTAAGTACCATGAAACTCTGATGCTTGGGAATTCTCTGAACTCCCCGATTCTTCCCCAATTTTCGGCATATTTGACTCATAGGGGATTAGGAAAACATCCTGATTTCTCTCGTTGACATTTTTGGCCTTCGAGTTTGTAATTAGGGCTCTCAATGGCAGATAAGCAACCAACGGCAACAAAGCCCAATTTGATATCAATTGAACGGGCTGCACAATATCTCGAGGTCAGTGTTTCAACCGTGCGACGTTGGATTCGGGAAGGAAAAGTGCGGGCCTATCCCCTTGATGAAGGTATCCAAGGCGTGAGTATTGAAGAACTAGTAAAAGCGCCGCCCGGATCTGATCAACCGTTGTGTAAAGAGCGTCGCGTGGGCGAAAGGGGGGGTAACACCCGGGGTTCAGCGGGGAGACCGAAATCAGGCTGATAAATCTATAGAATCGGCTTACGGCGTTTCAACTGCCGTCACCCGGACGCTTGAGAACCTTCCTTCCGGAAAGAAAACATCCACAGCCCCCAGTGCAATGGGAAGATCGCTTGTGATTTCGATGGAACCAAGCGCCGGGACCTGACATGGTGCGAAGATTTCAGTTCCGAAGCGGGCCAGCCGATTCTGTGGTGAGATGGTTAAACTGGTAGAACACGCGAGAGTTCCCTTTGGATCGAGCGTCGTAAGATTTACCGTTGCCGTCTGATTGGGAGATGGATTTACAATCGCGAAGGCGGTTTGCCGAAGGTCTGGCTCAGTGACCGGGGCCAGACCAAAAACCGACGATCGAAACCTACTTACATTTGCGATCGTTGAATGAAACCTTCTAGCGGGTTTGACGGCATTCAGTTGCGTGGAGTTTACCAATTGGAATCCACCTCCAGATGCACGCATGAAAGTTTGTAGCGTTTCGCGACCTTCTATCTTCGCCCCAGAGGGAACAAGGATCCGAGTCCAGCCGATGTGCTCGATGACCACAATAAGTAATGGGCGCGGCTCCTCGAAGATACCGTTCGGCGGAATAGGAAGGGAGGAACTAGAGAGGAAGTCCGCTCCGGTATCATTGAAGAACCTGAACCGCACAATGACTTCTGGTCCGAGATTTGTGATGCTATAGAGTGTTCTCATTACAACGTCCGAGCGAAACAAATCTGCGCTTATTGGGAAAATAAGTTCTTGGTCAGAGGATGGCGTTTGGGCGATCACTGATGGGATCAAGAGCCACACAACAGAAAAGAAAACTACAAATTTCTTCCGACGCATAGACCCTCCAGTTCTTTGTGATGCTTCCGTAGTTAAAGATACCGAGAGCGGCAAAAGGTCGCAAGGATCTAACCTTTTGTCTTTCGCAACTGTCGAGGCACGGTCGCGGCGGGATAGAATCCGCCGCGACCGTCTTCTGCGAAGTCAAAGCTCTGAGGATTTTGAAGTAAATGCACTCGAAACTCAGACGTAACTCCAGTATGATGTTCCCGTTCGTTCAACGTCAACACCCCCTGCCTTTCCAGCTCCGAAACCCATGCCGAGTTTGGACGAAGCTAACGCGGGAATGTCGATCTGGTAATTTCCCGTGATCGTAAATTCATTGATCTCGCTACTTGATCCAATCAAAAGATTGTCGGTGATATTGTAAACCTCGGCTTTCCAGAAAGTCTTCCACGGCTGAAAGGCCTCTAGCACCTGTCGCTCAATGATTTGGACACGATAAAGCTTGCCCGAAGAAGCAAAAGGATTCTCTATGAGTTGAAATAAATTGTCCTGATTCGTGTTACCATAACCCGCTCGACTAGGCCTCAGGTCATCGCCTGTAAATTGAAGCACACCTTGACTATTACCGTTGATGTAACAGCCAAATCGAGTTTGGTCTGGGTAAGTTCCGATACTAGGGAGTTCCTTATTCCAATCGCGGTTATTGACACGGATGAATACAGCTATGTGTGCTGATAGTGGATCCAGCGGAGGAAGAGGAACAGTGTAAAAGTCTGCAACAGCAGTCCACTTATTCCTTTCTGTGCCGGACTGTTGAAAGCTTTGGTCGGGTACGACATCTAAATACGTCGGAACTTCCCTGGTTACGGCTCCAGTGACTGACGTTAGTTCAACTGGAGTTGGGGGCGGTGTAGGGTTTTGAAGGCGAAATTGTGCCTTGCCGCCTGTCACAACGGTCCGTGTAATTTCCGCAAGAGCCAGGTCAGTACGAAAATCTTCCCAATCTGCATATGTGGCAACCAAATCTGATGTGTCATTTGAAAACTCTTCTAAGTGAAATACGTTCCAACCTAACATAGGTTCCCTCTTAAGTTTGCGCAGGGGACTGTCAAAGGGGACAGATCTGGGGAAAACAAAAGAGGCGTTGAAGAGGTTTCTGTATTCCTAAGGGATCAAGAAGCTCGATCACCTTTGCACCCGAGGTGAGGACGGCGCGGTCCTCCGAATCACCAGCTGTCCCCTTTTGTCAGCGGCGATCCAAGTCGAGCTCACAAATCTAGTATTACCGATGTTCGAGGCTATGACAATTATCAGAACTTCATCGTTTTTCCCTCTATCAGAAAGTTTTTGTAATTTTGCTATCAGAACAAAACCCGGAACTTTCCTCAGTTGATAACGGACCAGCCTTCCAGAGGGTCAACCTTAGCATGCAGAGGTTTCGGTAGACTGTTGATTCGAAGTATTTTAGAAAACAACAATACTGGAAATCGCCTCCGGTCTACTGTCTCTGAAATATGTGTACAAAATCTGGCGGATGCGGACCAGGATAAAGCTGGCGTCTAAAGACACTCGGGCCGATATCAATTTTGGACTGAGGACACCCACAGAACCGCGACCGGGAGGGAGCGGCGCGCCAATCTAAGTCGTTAGCAGAGCTTTCCCGGCAATTGCGTCGACGCCACGTGGATCGGCGTGCCGCTTCCTTCCGGTCGCGGTTCTGTGGGTGCGGGCAACCAATTTCGACAACGGACTGTCCACGCGGCGAGCAACATATTGCGCGAATCACTGGCGCAGGACACCAGGTATCCTTGGTGCGCAGAAAGTTCACAATTCGGTCAAATTTTGAAACAGCGCCGGGACCGCGGAGCGGTCAAATAATATAGCGCGGGGCAGAGCGCGTTTTTTGCGCGACGCCCCGGGTTAACGTGTCCCCAAAAGTTGAAAACCCCGGCAGGGGTTTCATATTTTTGCGCAAAAACGACGTGGCAAGAGGTATTCCTTGAATGGATCCGAACGTGCGACATGCCGTTTAAGCCGATTATTGGACCCCTCCGGGGTCCGGACAAACATTGGAGGATCCTTGACCCGGGGCGCCGCGCAGAAAACGCGCTCTGCCCCGCGGCGTTGAGCGCTTGTCCGTGCAGCATCATCGCGATCAGAACCGCGCACGATCCGGCAGTTGCCATATTCATCACACTCTCCTCCGACGTTCTGACGCGAGAGACCGGCACGGAACCTACTGGCATAAAAGTTCGTGTTCGGTTGACGTCTAACCCCTCGCATCAGCGGGGCCGCGCCGAACACTCCGAGTAACCATGCGAAATCCGCTTCGCGGCCTCCGCTGGATGCGTTTGTTAGGCATCGTCTTGTCCAGCACAGCCTCATTTCCTATCAGCCGCAGCCTCAAGCTCGGAGAGCATCTTTTGCAATTCTGATTTGGCCATATATCTGCCATTCGCCATGACGGCAGCTATCCGCTGCGTGTTGCGGATGTCTTCTAGCGGGTTGTCATCGAGTAACACCAAGTCTGCGAGTTTGCCCCGCTCGACCGTGCCGAGTTCTTTCCCTTTACCGAGGAATCGAGCCGGGTTGAGGGTGGCTGCCTGGAGCGCTTCCATCGGTGTCAGGCCAGCTTTAACGAGCCACTCGAGTTCCTCGTGCAGGCTGAAGCCTGGCCACTCGAAAGGGTGCCCGGGCGTGCCTGAGCCAGCCAGTAATCTTACGTCAGCAGAATTCATCGCTTTCACCATCTCCAGGAATTTCTCTGTGACCGCTTGGCTGCTCTCGCGGGTCTGATCAAACTCCTTCTCGAACCTGTCCTGTGAAGAAGCCCAGAACTGTTTGAGCTCTGGCAACAGGTACTTCATGCGCGGATCATTTTTGTGATCCTTTTCAAAATAGAGATGGACGTCGGCCCAATGCATGAGCATCGGCGTGACAAACGTGCCATTTTTCGCCAATAGGCTGAACAGCGCTGCCGCCCGCTTCGTGTCATACGTTTCGAGCAGGGTTTGCCATGGGACGCGAAAACCCTGCGGGCGCGCGGTCGGAGCGCGCAGAACGTCGGAATATTTATTGATGATTTCCTCTGCGCGGTTCGAGCAACTAGGCAACATAGTCGGCAAACGCTCGACACTCTGCTGGCCCGCGTTGGAGACTTCGGCGGCATTCACGGAATATGGCACGCTTCCGGCAAACGGGATGCTTTGCTTCTTTGCTTCATCCACAATCGCGAAGTACGCTTCGCGAGGGAGCATGTCAAACACAGCGACGAAGTCCGCGCCGCTCTGCTTCAGAGTGACAACGCCCTGTCTCGCCACGGCCTCATTAGCGACGGGAGTGTGGTGTCGGCGTCCCGGAAACGGGCCGTCGAGCGGCCGGCCTGTCGCGACCATTCGAGGTGCCACAAGTCGCCCTTCAGCCGCACCCTTGCGGATGTCAAGCAGGGCTGCAATCGGGCGTGGGCTGCCGATGTCGCGGACGCCGGTGACGCCGTTGACGACGTAAAACGGGAAGACCGTGGCTGTCGCGAGCACGTCCATATCCCACAGGCCCGGGATAAGGTACTTACCCGAAGCGTCAATCACTTGCGCCCCTTTCGGTATGCGGACCTTACCGCCGACTCCGGTGATGCGGTCGCCCGTGACAACTACGGTCTGAGTCCGCTTGAGGGCGCGCCGGGAATCTCGCGCCGCAACGTCTATGATGGTGACGTGTGTAAACGCAAGAGTCTTAGGTTGAGAAGTTTGCTTCTGTTGAGCAAACACTAAATGTGGAG
>DASXQR010000151.1:0-8610 GCA_036507075.1 Acidobacteriota bacterium
AGGTCTTCAGAATTCATTTTTTGGCCATCGGAGCTCCAGATTCAAAATCCAACCAACCAAAAAATGAATTCTGAAGACCTGACCCCATTCCTCCCCATTCCTCTGTGGTGAACAATCTTACTAAATCCTGTTAGACTCATACCCGAAAATGCGCAACGAACTTCTGCACAAGCAGCAGATTGTCGAGATCGGACAGTGGATTTACCAGAAAGGCTTCGTCTCGGGAGCCGACGGCAACATCAGCTATCGCGAAGGAAACGAAATCCTGATGACGCCCCGCGGATTGTGCAAGGGGCGCATGACCGTGGAGGATATCGTTAAGACGGACGTTCAGGGGAATCAGCTTGCCGGCTCTCGACAGCCTTCCGGCGAAATCTCCATGCACCTGGAGGTTTACAACAACCGCGCGGACATCAACGGGGTCGTGCATGCGCACCCGGTTTACGCAACCGCCTTTGCCGTCGCGGGCCTTTCAATCAACAAACCAATCCTGTCGGAAGTGGTTCTGACGCTCGGCTGCATTCCTTTGGCCGAATATGCCACTCCTACAACACCGGAGCTGGCTGCGGTTCTGCGCGACTACATCCCTCGCTATAACGCGATTCTCCTGGCCAATCACGGCGCGCTTGCCTATGGAGAAAACCTCCTGCAGGCCTACTATCGAATGGAGACTCTGGAGCACACGGCGCAGATTGCCACAGTTACTAAAATACTCGGACGTGAGACCGTCATCTCGGATAAAGACCTAGACAAGCTATTTGCCGTGCGCGAGAAGTATGGTATAAAATCTCCCGATTTACGGGCCTTTGGATGTCCGGTAACGGAACCTTCGGATGGCCCCGGCCAAACCTACACCCTTAGTAAATCGGAGCTCGTGGAATTAATCGAATCAGTCCTGGGAAAGAGAAACTGAGTGTCTTTGTGCCCTTTGTGTCTTTGTGGTGAAAACGGACCCACCACAAAGGCACAGAGAACACAAAGAATGGAGGAGCAATGGCGGAAACAATGGAAGCCCTCGGTATGGTTGAGACCAAAGGCCTGGTTGCAATGATTGAAGCGGCCGACGCAATGGTAAAGGCCGCGCAGGTCACGCTGGTCGGCTGGGAGAAGATCGGATCGGGACTGGTCACCGCCATCGTGCGCGGTGACGTCGCCGCCGTCAAAGCTGCTACCGACGCCGGCGCGGCAGCAGCGCGACGCGTGGGAGAACTGGTCAGCGTCCACGTGATTCCGCGGCCCCACTCCAATCTCGAAGAGAGACTTCCCATCACGCCCAAGAAATGATCTTGGGACGCATCACCGGCACAGTTGTTGCCACGCGCAAGGATGAAAAGCTGGCAGGTAAGAAGCTCCTCGTCGTCCGCACGCTGGATCCCGAGACAGGTAAAGAAGAAGGATACACGGTCGCTGTTGACACGGTCGGCGCCGGCGTCGGCGAAACGGTAATTTGTGTGTCGGGAAGTTCCGCGCGCCTGGCAACGGGAATGAAGGACCACCCCGTCGACACGGCGATCGTCGGGATTGTCGATCGGATCAAAGTCGAAAAGAGTTAGATTAGCGGTTTACAGTGCCGGGTTACGGGTTTTCGGGTTACGGGTTTCGGGTTCCGAGTTATGAGTCCTCAAAATGCAAGAATTAAGATTTAAGATCAAGCGCGCTTGAGAAGTAAAATCATAGGTAATTCGTAGGTTGGAACTTACAACCCGAGACGCGAAACCCAAAAACTCGTTAACCCGTAACCCGAAAACCCGTAACCTTAACAAACCGATGAAGCTTGCCAAAGTAATTGGAACCGTCGTTTGCACGGCTAAGAATGAAACTCTTCGGGGCAAGAAGATCCTGGTGCTGAAGCCGATCGACCGCGAAGGAAACATGACAGGCAAGGCCTTTGTCGCGCTCGATTCGGTGGGAGCAGGTGTCGGCGAAAGGGTATTTTATTCCGGAGGTAAGGAAGCTTCATTCCCCTATCTGCCCGACGAAGTCCCCTCCGACCGCACCATTATCGGCATCCTGGACACTGCTAATTTTGAATTCACCACAATAACCCCATGATCATCGGCAGAATCGTCAGCCAACTCGTCGCCACGCAGAAGAACCCGAAACTCAGCGGCGCCAAACTGCTCGTCGTCCAGCCGCTCGACCTTGACGGCAATGAAAAGGGCGAAACTGTACTGGCCATCGACGCCGTCGATGCCGGTGTAGGCGAGCGCGTGCTGGTGGTGCAGGAGGGCTGGTCGGCAAACTACCTGCTCGGCACCAGCGAAGCGCCCGTCGATGCCGCAGTGATCGGCATTGTGGACCGCATCGATCTGGCTTAGATTTTGTCCCTGCCAAATCCTCAATTTCCCACTGGTTCGCAGGCCCGTTTTGAACGATAATCAAATTTGAGAATTCCCTCTGTGATCTTTGCGTCTTTGTGGTGAAAAACAGGCACCACAAAGACACAAAGCGCACAAACCAAAACTCATGAAAATCACCGTGATCGTCAAACCTAAAGAAGGGGTGTTGGACCCTCAGGGTGAAACTATTCGTCGAGCCCTGAACAAGCTGGGCCATTCGGTCCAGTCGGTACGGCAGGGAAAATATTTCGAGCTGGAGTTCAACGGGAATTCCGTCGACCGAAAGACGCTGGAAACGATCTCGCGTGACGTGCTCTCTAATCCTATAGTGGAAGACTTTCATATCGAGGGAGAGAAATAAATGAAAGTAGGGGTGGTGGTATTTCCGGGCTCCAATTGCGACCACGACACCCAGTTTGTCGCCGAAAAAGTTTTCGGGCAGGAGAGCATCTTCCTGTGGCACAGCGACACTTCGCTGCGGGATGTTGATGCGGTCATTCTTCCCGGAGGTTTTGCCTACGGGGATTACCTGCGCTGCGGGGCGATAGCCAAGTTTTCTCCCGTAATGGAGCAGATCAGAAACTTTGCCGCGCGCGGCGGCCTGGTGTTTGGGATTTGCAACGGTTTCCAGATTCTCCAGGAAGCGGGGCTGCTTCCCGGAGTGATGCTCCGCAATCGCGGCCTGAAATTCATCTGCGACCATGTCCACATTCGCGTGGAACGCAATGACCTGCCGATCACCTCTCGATGCCGCAAGGGCCAGGTTTTAAGGTTGCCGATCGCGCATAACGAGGGAAATTTTTACGCGGACCGGGAGTCGCTGCAGTCGATCGAACGCAACGGCCAGGTGGTGTTCCGCTACTGCGATGCGGTGGGGAACGTCACAGACGCGGCAAACCCGAATGGCTCTTTGAACAACATCGCAGGAGTGGCAAACCAGTCCGGAAATGTGTTTGCCCTGATGCCTCATCCCGAGCGCGCCTCCGAGCCGGAGCTCGGGAGCGATGACGGAAAATACCTCTTTCAATCTCTGGCAGCCTGGGTAGGCGAACGAAGCGCCGCCCTGAAATGACAAATTCACCACGAAGGCACAAAGGACACTAAGGGTTCTTTGTGTTCTTTGTGCCTTTGTGGTGAATTAAGCTTTTCTCAATATGCCGACTGCCGATCTGCTTAAACAACACAATCTCACCGAAGAAGAATACGACCGCATTGTAAAAATCCTGGGAAGGGAGCCAAACATCACCGAGCTTGGAATCTTTTCGGTCATGTGGTCGGAGCACTGCAGTTACAAGAGCTCGCGCATACATCTGCGGAAACTTCCCACCAAAGGCCCGCAGGTGATCCAGGGCCCCGGCGAAAACGCCGGCGTTGTGGACATAGGTGAAGGTCTCGCAGCGGTCTTCAAGATCGAATCCCACAACCATCCCTCTTTCATTGAGCCTTACCAGGGCGCCGCCACCGGCGTAGGCGGCATCATTCGGGACATTTTCACCATGGGCGCGCGTCCCATCGCCCTGATGAATTCGCTGCACTTCGGCCTACCTTGGGTTTCGGGACTGAAGGATGGAGGGATGGAGGGATGGAGGGATGGAGGGATGGAGGGATGGAAGGACGGAGGGATGGCGGATAGAGGGATTGAGGGGCGGAGGAATGGAAGGATGGGAGAGGGAACGGGATTGAATGAACAATCCATCTCCCCCTCCCTCCATCCCTCCATCCCTCCATCCCTCCATCCCTCAATCCCTCAACCCCTCCATCCCTCCATCCCCAAAAACCACTCTCACAACCAGATGATCCTGGAGGGCGTGGTTGCCGGAATCGCCGGTTATGGAAACTGCATCGGCATTCCCACCGTGGGCGGCGAAGTGTTTTTTCACTCATGCTACGACTTGAACCCCATCATTAATGTTTTTTGCCTGGGCACTGCGCGCAAGGATCAAATTTTTTACGGACGCGCCAGCGGCCCCGGAAATCCGGTGATTTATGTCGGCGCCAAAACCGGCCGCGATGGCATACACGGCGCCACTATGGCATCGGCCGAATTCGACGAAGAGTCCAAGGAGAAGCGTCCTACCGTCCAGGTGGGAGATCCTTTCCTGGAGAAGCTCCTGCTGGAAGCCTGCCTGGAAGCAATGCGCAGCGGCGCGGTGCTGGGAATTCAGGACATGGGCGCCGCGGGTCTCACCTGTTCCACGTGCGAAATGGGGAGCCGCGCCGGAACGGGAGTAGAGATTGACCTGGCGCGGGTTCCGCAGCGCGAGCGCGGCATGACTCCTTACGAGATTATGCTTTCCGAATCGCAGGAACGCATGCTGCTGGTGGCGCAGAAAGGACGCGAGCAGGAAATTCTTGATATTTTTGCGAAATGGGACCTGGATGCCGTGGTAATCGGCCTGGTCACTTCCGACGGATTTCTCACCGTAAAAAACCGCGGCGAAGTGGTCGCGCGCATTCCCAATCATCCGCTGGCTGAGGAAGCTCCCGTTTACAGTCGCCCCACTCGCGAGCCCCACTACATCCGCAACGCCCGCCCGCTCGATGTAAATCAGATTCCGCAGCCGCGCGACTATAACGCCCTCGTTCTTGATTATGTTTCCAGTCCGAACGCCTGCAGCCGGCGCTGGATATTCCGGCAATACGATCACATGGTGCGAACCAATACCTGCGTCCTGCCGGGCCATGATGCCGCGATTATCCGAATCAAAGAGGCATCCGATCTTGCGCTGGCCATGTCGCTGGATGGAAATCCGCGTTATTGCTATTTCAATCCGCGCCGTGGAGCGCTGCTGGCCGTCGCCGAAGGCTGCCGCAATCTTTCGTGCAGCGGAGCCACTCCGCTGGCCGCCACCAACTGCCTGAATTTCGCCAGTCCCGAGAACCCGGAGATCATGTGGCAGTTTGCCGAAGTGATTGAAGGCCTTCGCCAGGGGTGTGAGTTTTTTGGAACTCCGATCACGGGAGGCAATGTCAGCTTCTACAATGAAACCAGCGGCACGGGCATTTTCCCTACTCCCGTTTTGGGAATTGTGGGCACGCTGGCGCGCTCGCGAGTCCTGACCGCCGGCCTGAAAGAAGAAGGCGACATCCTGCTGTTGCTGGGATCCACGCAGCCTGAGCTGGGTGCAAGCGAGTACGCGTCCTACATCCTGCAGCAGGATTTCGGCCCCGTTCCGGAGCTTGACCTGCAGGCGGAGAAAAAGCTGCACGAGCTGCTCCGCTCGCTGGCACGCGCCGATCTTGTAAGGAGCGCTCACGATTGCTCCGAGGGCGGGCTGATGATGACTTTGCTTGAAAAGTCCTTTCTCTCGAAGGCTTTGGGTTGGGACGTCGAGCTCAAGTCCGATTTGCGGCCCGATTTTCTGATGTTCAGTGAATCGCAATCTCGCGCGGTGATTTCCTGCAGGCAGGATCGCGAAGAGCAGGTCGCGTCGCTGGCCCGGAAATATTCGGTGCTGTGCGCTAGGATTGGAAGGGTCATTCCCGGTAAACTGCAACTGTCAGCAAACGGAACCACTCTGATATCAATGGACCCGGCCGCCGCCAGGATGGCATGGTCACAGGCGCTGGAAAATGTCTTCAAAGATTGAAGGAAAACAATCGGAAATCACCGTCGAAGTCGACAAGTTCCGGGATCACTGCGGCATTTTTGGAATAACCAATCATCCCGAAGCGGCCCGCAATGTATACCTTGGCCTCTACGCCCTGCAGCATCGGGGACAGGAATCGGCCGGTATTGTGACGTCGGATAAGGGCAGGCTGCATGTGGAAAAAGGCATGGGTCACGTCGTCGAAGTGTTCGACGAGCGCCGCCTGGAGCGCCTGGTCGGATGCCATGCCACTGGTCACGTGCGCTACTCGACGTCGGGCGCCAGCTTTCTTCTCAATGCCCAACCCATTCTGATTGACTCCTGGCGCGGCCCGATCGCGATTTCCCACAACGGAAACCTGCTCAATGCGGCTCGATTGCGATTTCAACTGGAGCGCGATGGGGCGATATTCCAAACCACCAGCGACACGGAAGTGATTCTTCATCTGATTGCGCGCAGTCGCAAGGAAACCTTCGAGCAGGCGCTGATGGAGGCGCTGCTGGCGGTCACGGGCGCTTATTCACTGCTGATTCAGACTCCTTCCAGGATTTTTGCGGTGCGTGATCCGAGCGGCTTCAGACCTTTGACCATTGGAAGGCTGGCGGGCAGTTGGGTGTTTTCGTCGGAAACCTGCGCTCTTGATCTGATCGGCGCGGCTTGTGTGCGCGACGTCGAGTGCGGCGAGATCGTGCAATGGGACGTCCAATCCGACAAGCTGGAATCGACATTCATTCCACAAAGCATAAAACCTGCGCAATGTATTTTCGAGCATGTTTACTTTTCCAGGCCTGACAGCGTGGTGTTCGGAAAAGGAGTTAATGGCAGCCGTCATGCGATGGGCCGCATATTGGCCGACGAGGCGCCCGTGGAAGCCGATATCGTGGTGCCGGTCCCCGATTCCGGCGTGACGGCAGCCATCGGTTACGCAGACCAGTCCGGAATTCCGTTCAAATTCGGATTAATCCGGAACCACTATGTCGGCCGGACATTTATCGAGCCAAAGCAAGCCATTCGTCACTTCGGCGTAAAAATCAAACTTAATCCCGTGACGGAGATTCTGGACGGGCAGCGCGTCGTGCTGATTGACGATTCCATTGTCCGCGGTACTACCAGCAAGAAAATCGTCGAGATGGTTCGGGCCGCCGGAGCGCGCGAAGTGCATGTGCGCATCAGTTCTCCGCCGACCGTGTCGCCTTGCTACTTCGGAATTGATACCCCCACTCGAAAAGAGTTGATCGCCTACAATCACAGCGTCCAGGAGATCCGCGAATATCTGGCTGCCGATTCCCTGCATTTCCTGAGTCTGGAAGGCTTGAAACGCGCCGTCGGCGATCGCGGCAACTTCTGTACCGCCTGCTTTTCCGAGCAGTATCCTTTGCCCGTCGAGGCTGATCGCGACCAACTGGATCTCTTCCGCAAAGAAATCTGACCGTGCCAAGGCCCCTCACCTACTCGGACGCAGGAGTGGACCTCGACCTCGCCAACCAGGCCAAGAAGAAAATCAAGCACCTGGCAAAGACGACCTTCAACCGGGGCGTGCTCTCTGAAATCGGATCGTTCGGGGGATTGTTTCGCCTCTCGGGAATCAAAGACCCGGTGCTGGTGTCCAGCATCGACGGCGTTGGAACAAAGATCAAAGTCGCCATCGACGCCGGTGTCCACAACACCGTTGGCTACGATTTGGTTTCGCACTGCGTCAACGACATTCTGGTGCAGGGAGCGCAGCCGCTGTTCTTCCTTGATTACTTTGCCATGGGAAAGCTGGAACCGGACGTGGTCGTATCGGTGATAGAAGGTATGGCGCTCGCCTGTCGGGAGAATGATTGCGTGCTGATCGGCGGCGAAACGGCCGAAATGCCGGACTTCTATAAAGCAGGCGATTACGACCTGGCGGGCTGTATCGTAGGCGCCGTAAACAGAGCTCGACTGGTGAACGGCTCGCGTATCCGCAAAGGCGATGTCGTCTTCGGACTGGAGTCCGCGGGGCTGCACACAAACGGTTATTCGCTGGCGCGAAAAATACTGTTCGAGCGCCTGGGCCTAAGGAGCGGCAGCCGCGTTCCGGAGCTCGGCATGACGGTCGCCGAAGCGCTGCTTCAGCGTCATCGCTCTTATTTCCGCGACCTGTATCCGCTTGTCGAGCGGCGACTGCTGCACGGAATGGCTCACATCACCGGCGGAGGGATCACGGAAAATGTGCCGCGGGTCATGCCGAAGGGACTGACGGTTCGAATCAGTAATTACTCCTGGAGGCCGCAGCCGATTTTTGCCTTTTTGCAGCGGCACGGAAACATCCACGAAGAGGAGATGTACCGTACTTTCAACATGGGCGTGGGAATGATCGTTATCACGGGCAAAAAGGACGGGCCCGCAGTGGAACGCTTCTGGAAGAGACGAAAAACAGGTTTTGCCAGGATCGGCGAGGTGGTGGCATCCCGCCGTGGCGAGGTGATCTACGGTTGATTCTTAGCCACAAGGCGCCACATCACAAAGATTTTTCTGCCTCTGATGAATCCAGGTAAGCAAGCGGCAGACCGCGGAGCGGTCAAAGAAAATAGCCAGGGGCAAGCGCGTGTTTTGCGCGCCGCCCCTGGTCGTGCCCCAAAACCAGGACCGACCCTGCAGGGGTCGAAGAATGACGTGGTAACGATGGTTCTGCAAACGATTCTGGCACCCTTTCA
>DASXQR010000152.1:0-155188 GCA_036507075.1 Acidobacteriota bacterium
ACAATTTTGCAAATCTTGAGCGTGAGCATTTTCGAAAAAATCCCGCTCAATCAAACACTTACGGAATCAGATTTCAAATTTGAGGAATCGACCCTTTGTAAACAATTCTCTCTATTCAACTTTTAACCGGACAGTAGTGACAACGGATAACGGATAACTGACAACGGACCACTGACTACTGACAACTGACCACGGACAGCTTTTCGAAATATGATCCATTCCATCGGGGTTGACGTCATTGAAATCAAGCGCATCGAGCAGAGCCTGCGACGGTTCGGCTCCCGATTTCGCAAGCGTGTCTTTACCGAAAATGAGTGCCGCTATTGCGAGAATTTTACCGAGTCTCACATCCATTTTGCCGCGCGTTTTGCCGCCAAAGAAGCGATGATGAAGGCCCTCGGAACAGGCTGGGGGGAGGGCGTGGACTGGAAGCAGATCGAAGTGATCTCGGGTCAGGGAAAACCGCCGCGCCTGCGACTCAGCGGCCGAGCCGGAGAATTATGCGGCGACTCGCGAATTCATCTCTCGCTGACCCATTCCCACACCATCGCGGCAGCCGTGGTCGTGCTCGAAGAAGTTTGATTTGTGCCCTTTGTGCCTTTGTGGTGCAATTCGAATCCACCACAAAGACACAAAGGACACAAAGATCAGCACGCGCCGTAGAGCACTTCCCCGCGGCGCTCGATTCTGACATCCACAAATTCGTTTACTTGTGCCACTTCGACCGGAACTTTCACCTTCAAATAATTACCGGTCAGCCCGGTCCAGTATTCCGCTTCTCTTTCATGCAGGATTAATGCTCGAAGGCGTGTCCCCACGAAACGATCGGAAAAGGCGCGCAATTTTTCATCGGAACAGCGGCGCAGCGCAGTCACGCGCCGGTGCTTCAGGCTTTCATCCACTTGACTTGCCATATCGGCCGCCGGCGTGCCGCTGCGACGCGAGTACGGAAAAACGTGCAGGTAAGAGAAAGGCATCTGCCTTACAAACTGGAGCGTCTCTTCAAACAGCGCTTCGCTTTCCCCGGGGAAACCGGCCATCACGTCCGTCCCGATTGAGGCATGGGGCAAGCGGTTGTGGATTTCGGTGAGTAGATCGGCGTAATGCCGTCGATCGTAGTTTCGATCCATCCTTCGCAGGATTTCATTCGCGCCGCTTTGCAGCGGAAGATGGAAGTGAGGGGCGAATCGACTCTCCTGCTCGGCCAGATCGATTAACTTCCTGGAAAAGCGCATCGGCTCGATCGAGCTGAGCCGCAATTGCTCGAGACGCGGAAGGTCCAGCAGCCGCGCGATCAGATCTTCCAAACGTGTTCGCGGGTGAAGCTTGCTGCCGTAGCTTCCCAGGTGTATGCCGGTCAGGACCACTTCCTTATAACCATCGTCGATCAGCCTGCGCACCTGTGAAATTACCGACTCAGGGGGCACGCTCCTGCCGGCGCCGCGAACAAAAGGAACGATGCAATAGGTACAGCGGGAATCGCACCCTTCCTGGATCTTCACAAACGGGCGGGTCTTGCCTTCCAGAGTGGCGACCGGCTGCACTTCGATTTCAGTTTCACGCGACAGGTTGGAGACGAAAATTTTGGAGGAGTTGAAGTAGGAGGGAAGCTGCAGTGGTAGAGTGGGAGAGCGGGGGAGTGGGAGAGTGGGGGAGTGGACTCCAGCACTTTGCTCAATCTCACCACCGGCAACCCGGAACTCGGAGCTGGCAAACTCCTTGACAAAGTCCGATATCCGGCTCTTCTCAAGATTGCCAAGAATCAGATCAACTTCCGGCATCGCCGCGATCTCTTTTGGATTTCCTTGAGCGTAGCAACCCGTAACCAAGATCCGCGCCGCAGGATTCTGGCGACGCAGACGGCGTATCATCTGCCGCACCTGTTGGTCGCTTGAGTGCGTTACCGTGCAGGAATTTACAATGACGAACGAACAGTCGCTGATGTCTTCGCTCTGGCGCAATCCTTCGGTTTCAAGCTGTGCTTTGATGGCGGCGCTGTCGGCCTGATTGACGCGGCAACCGAACGTTGCAATGTAGAACTTCCCGGACATGAAGCTATTTCAACATAAAAACCGGTTTTCAGGTTAACGAGTTACGAGTTACGAGTTCGCGAATTAACAGAATTCAAAATTGAAAATCAAAAGGGCTCGTAAAGTTTAAATTGTCAATTTCATTTTTTGAGTCCCAACTCGTAACTCCTAACCCGTCAACCCGAAAACCGGTGCCGTCCGAGTGCCCGGTTTTCTACCCGTATGCGCAGCGACAGCATCCAGGCATTCAGCAAAGTGAAAAGAACCGCAGTCACCCACAGACCAAACAGCGCCGGGATGCAAAAAATCTCGAGCACCACCGCGGCATAGTTAGGATGCGGAAACAACCGGTATATGCCGCGACGCACCGGAGCGGCTCCGGGCAGGATCCAGACGCGCGTGTTCCAGAAATTCCCCAACGCCCAGATGGCCGAATAGCGCAGCGCCTGTGCGAGGATGATGGGAACCCAGAAGGCGGGAAATATCCGGACCGGTCGAGCCAGATGCTCCAGCAGCATGGAGAGCAGAAACCCGAGATGCAGCGCCACCATCCAGGGATAGTGTTCGCGCCCATACTCCTGACCTCCCTGCGCGCGCATCCAGGCCGTGTGCCTCTTGCTCAACCCCAGCTCGACAACCCGCTGCACGATGATGACACCCAGCACCAGCCAGAAAGTCATTTCGACAATAATCACCACCAAGACACAAAGAACACAAAGGATTTACCTTCGTGCCCTTTGTGCCTTCGTGGTGAATTATTTCTACGTTCTAAGCCATCACCAGGTCACTCTCAACGCCAACTGGATCACGCGGCCGGCCTCGCCTGTCTGGATGATCGTCTGCGTGGTCGGGGGCGCCACCGTCTGGCAGCAGGTTTGGGCAAATACAGTGGATCGAAAACTGGGTGAGCCCACCGAAGCGTCGCGCGGGTTGTCGAAATTAGGATGGTTCAGCGCGTTGAACATCTCGGTACGGAACTTCAACTTCACCGTCTCGGTGATGTCGAACTCCTTTCCGATCCCGAAATCAAGGTTCCAGTAACCGGGCGCTTCGAACGTATTTCTTCCCATACCATTGGTACCGGGCGCGGGAATGGCAAACGCGCTGTTGTCTTTGAATACAACCGGTCCCACCACATTCGGAATCTCCTGCAATTTGACCTCCGGCGGGGATCCCGGGTTCTTCAGCGCGGCTCGCGATTCGTGCGAGTTATTCGACGTCCGCACTCCGCTGCGCACGCTGAAAGGCTCACCCGACATGGCCGTGTAAATGCCGTTGACGCTCCAACCGCCGACGAAGGCGTTGGTGAAGCCGTTCGTGTTTCCTCCAAAGCGCCGGCCGCGGCCAAAAGGCAACTCCCAGATGGAGTTCACGCTCAGCACGTGCCTGCGATCGAAATCGGACCGCCCGCGCTCTTCGCGCCAATTGCGGATATCGGTCGGCGTGCGCGAATTAGTCGTCGACAGCCCGCCGCCGGAGGAAGCGCCGATGGGATCGACCGACTGGTCATCGATTGATTTGGCGTAGGTGTATGCCAGGCCCATCAGGAATCCCTGCTCAAAGCGCTTGCGCAGCGTAAACTGCCCGCTGTGGTAATAAGAATCGCCGCCGGCGTCAATATAGGTAATCACGGCGAACTGCTGGTTGGGGCGAAGTTTTGCCGCCAGAGTGGTCTGCTCGATTCTGCCGGCAAACATTCCCGCCGCATTGAGCGCCAAATCACCCACCACGCTGGATTGATTCACAAACGCGGGCGTGACGACACCTGACGTGACGATCGGGATCGCTGAGCCGGTCGCCCCGGCGGGGCAATTTGATCCATCCGGGCGGCAACCCTTGTCCACATTCTGCTTCATCAGCAGGAACGAAGGGAGGATCGCGTCGGCGTTGATTTGATTGACGTCATAGGCGCGCAGCAGATGAGTTCCTCGCCTGGCAACATAGCCTACCTGCGCCACCAATCCAAATGGCAGCTCCCGTTGGACGCTCAGGTTCCACTGGTGGACGGCAGGGTTTTTGAGCTTCGGTTCAAACAGCGCCAGAGCGGGAGCATTGTTGAGCGTCTGCAGGGCAGGAGTGAAAAAACTCGAAGGTTTAACCGTGGGTGGCTGCAGCTCGTAGGGGAATCCCTGGCCGATGCGAATGTCGGGCACCGGCGAGCATCCGGGAGTGGTCACCACGGTCCCACCGGCTGCGGACGGCAGCGTAGACGAGCAAAATGTCACCAGTCCCGGGACTTTCCCAGCCACCGCAGTAACCTGGAAGGAAGACAGCGGATCGAATGCGAGCCCGTACCCCGTGCGGATCACGGTCTTGCTGTTAGGACTCCACGCAATTCCCAGCCGCGGCCCGATGTCGTGATTGGTGGTGTCAAACCAGCGGTCGGACTTCCGGAATGTCACCTGATTGCCCAGAATCGATTTGTCGGGAATATACACGCGGCCGCCCGATTCGCCTGGCGGCGTGTTCATTTCGTAGCGCACGCCGTAGTTGAGTGTCAGATTGGGACGAATCTTCCATTCGTCCTGAAAATAAAAGTTGTACTGCTTCAGGCGATGACCTTCCGCCCATAACGTCACCGTGTCTCCGGATCTGAAAGGAAGGAAAAAATCCCCGGAAATGTTCCCTAAGAAGTTTTGCGAAAGCCTAGCGGGAATTCCGAGCAGGTCGTTTATCGAGCCCAGCAGTCGGGTGTTATCCGTACTGTTGATGCCGGCCGCTGTGCTGGTCGCCACGGGAGGCGTGCCGAACGCCGAAGACGGCGGCCTTGTTGTCGCACTGAACGAAAGCGAGGGCGTTACGTTGATCCCGCCCGGCTGCCCGCGCTGGTCATTGTGCTGGTAGAGCCTGATGTTTAGACCCATGCGGTAAACGTGCGCGCCCTTGACGATGCTCAAGTTGTCGATGAACTGAGGTGTTGTCACAGCGCGGTAGGTTCGCGGCGTGTTGATATAAGGCAGCGAGGCGTTGGCAAAAGTGAACGGCACAACATTGGGGAAGGCGGGATTGGCTTCTCCCTGCGAAAAAAGAAACACGAATCGGGCAAAACCGGCGGTGAATTCGTTGATGATTCGAGGGGATAATACGGAGCGATAACTGACCGCCACGTTGGTGGTGTTGCGGAAGACTTCCCCCAATGGGGGGAATCCGGGAAATACCTGGGGCCGGCCGTTAAGAGGATCGCCTTCGCGCGTGTTGTAGTGGGAGAACAACCAGCGCGCAAACACGCTGTTGCGTTCGCTGAAATTGTGATCCACACGTGCCATCAGATGCGGTCCCTCAAAACGTGTTGGGGGATTCCACAGATAGCTTGCGGTATTCAGTCCGTCTCCGAACGCGTACGAATTGGGAGCCGGATAAGACTTAAAGAGCTTCGCTATCACCGGATCGATTCCGATCTTCTGCGGGTCGTTGCCGAAAATGTTGTAGCTGGCGATGCAGTTCGTGTCAGCCGGCCCGCCGCAGTTGCGAATATTCGGCAGCAATGCCCCGGTGTTGCGGTCCACCAGTTGCGGTGTATTTCGATCTACGACCTGGCCGTTCGGCAACCGGAACGGATTCTTCGGGTCTGCAACAAAGTAGCGGAAAATACCCGCGAGAGCAGTGGGCGTGTACAGGGTGGGCGTGCCGAAAGTTTGATCGATCGGCTGCGCGAATTTGATGTTCTGTCCCTGCCAGCTTCCAAAGAAGAATGTCTTGTTCTGGCGAATGGGACCGCCGATTTCAAATCCGTACTGGTCGAGCCGCAGAGGGGGCTTCGGATTGCCCTGCGCGTTGGCAAACCAGTCGGCGGCGTTTAATTTGGTGCGGCGGGCAAACTCGAATGCGGTGCCGTGAAACTTGTTGGTTCCGCTGCGCGTGGCAATTGAAACGCTCGCGCCGCTGTTGCGTCCCTCCTCCGGGGTGGCGTTGTTGGTGGTGACTTTGTACTCGCGAACGTTGTCCGGGTTGAGCCGGTACAAATTGCTCACTGGATTGGGTACCGAGTTCTCATTGGCCTCGATGCCGTCAATCGTGACATTGAAGGCCCGATCCCGGGAACCGTTGACATGAACTCCCGAACCGGCGGCTCCAGCGGAACGCTGCACCACGCCGGGTTCCAGAGTAATGAGGCTGAGCGGATTCCGGCCGTTGAGCGGCAATTCCTGAATCGCCTTCTGCTCGACCACATTGCCGATGGTGGCGTTGGTCGATTGAAGTCTTTCGTATCCACCTTCCACGTTTACTACCTGCGACATTTCTCCCACTTCGAGAATAATGTCGACGGTCAGCGGCGTGTTGACTTCCAGCACATTGCCGGTCTTGTTTATTTTCTTGAATCCTGAGAGTTCAGCCGTGATCGAATATTTTCCGGCGGGCAAATCCGGAAAGGCAAACAGGCCGGCATCGGTTGTGAGTTGTGTGTACGCCACGCCGGTGGCCTCGTTTGTGGCCGTTACCGTGACGCCGGGGACAACACCGCCGGATGCGTCCTTGACCGTGCCGTTGATGCGCGAGCTTCCAGTCTGCGCCCAGACTGCCGGCACTGCGAGAATCATCACCAGGCAGGCAGCGCGCAGCCGGATGAGTGAACGCAGAGCGACGGACCCGGATATCAGTTTCGCTGCTTGGAAAAATTTAGAATTGGTTCCTGCGACGGATTTCAAAAATACAACCATGACGCCTCCCCTTCTCCCGGCGGCTGCCGGCAGTGAGTCTGAGTTTACGACCGTGTCTTCCAAAAAATCAACGCGCCCTGGTTTTTTGTAGCAGTTCCCATCTCCACCAGCGTCAGTACCGCGTGAGAAAAATTTGAACCGCCAAGAACGCGAAGAACGCTAAGAATTTCTTTTTCAGTCCGGCAGTTCAAATGTTCTGAACCGTACACGTGACACTTCTTCAGAACTTTCAATTGATGGGCTTAGCGTCCTTGGCGTTCTTCGCGGTTCAAGCTTTCCAACCCGTGGAGCCGGCGAAAAGAATGGTGGCGGGGCGCGTGACGGCTCTTCAGTTTTTTGAATCTCTAATTCAAAGTATTGGAGACGTCTTGGCTGTTCATTGCCATTATCTTATTATAAACAAAGCATTTTAATGGACAAAGTCGATTGGACTTCGATTTGCTTAGAAAGACGGGTTGTGAACCTTGGCAGATCTGAACGCTGAGCAGGGGAGAAATGGGTTTAGGAGAAAAAAATGAAGAGAAAAGTGCGAAAGTTTAGAAGCGCCATTAATTGTGCGGTCGTCCTGATGCTGGCCGTGTCAGCATTCACGGGCCTCAGCAATTTGACGTTTGGGCAAGGCCAGGTGACCGGTACCATCAGCGGAATTGTGCAGGATCCTTCAGGCGCCGTAATTCCCGGCGCAACAGTTACTGCGCTGAACACGGCCACCAATTTCAAGAAGCAAGCTCTCAGCAGCGACGAGGGGTATTACCGCCTCGATCTGCTGCCGGTGGGAGTCTATGAGGTTTCCGCCGAAGTGCCTGGTTTTAAGAAGGCCCTGACCGGCGGCGTGCGTCTGGGAGTGAATGATTTTTTGAAAGTAGACTTCAAACTGGAAACCGGCGAAGTCACCGAAACCGTTACGGTCGTTTCCAAACAGACGGAAGTAAACACAGAGAGCTCCACGCTCGGCAGAACCGTGACTAATCTGGCTGATCTCCCGTTGCTTTCCGGCCCCGGCGGGCGAAATCCTTTGCTGCTGGCCACCACGCAGCCCGGAGTCGTGGCGGGCGGACAGGTCGGACCTTTCTCTGTCAACGGACAACGCGCCCAGGCGAATAACTACATGCTGGACGGCGGCGACAGCAATGATCTGGCAATCAATGTTCCCGACGCATTGACTGGCTTCAGCCCCGACGCGCTGCAGGAATTCAAGATCCTTACCAGCGCCTACGCCGCGGAATATGGGCGCAATTCGGGTTCGATTGTCAATGTTTTGAGTAAATCGGGTGCCAATAAGTTTCACGGAAACCTGTTTGAGTTCTTTCGCAACCGCGTGTTGAACGCCACGCCATTTTTCAATAACTCCGCCCCCACCTTTGTGGGGCTTCGCAATCCCCAATTCAACGTGAACGAATTCGGAGGAACGATTGGCGGTCCCATTGTGCGCGACAAAACGTTCCTCTTTTTCAGCTATCTCGGTTTCCGTCGGCGGCAGGGCGTTTCTCAGTCTGCCACGGTCCCCACCGATGCCCAGCGCGATCTGATCAATCAATTCGGCACGCCTCTGGCCAAGACAGTCCTGACATTGATCCCGCGCGCCAGCACAGGCAATACGCTTTTTTCGTCTCCCAGCAACAGCCTGGATCGAAACCAGTTCTTCATTAAGGGCGATCACAATTTCACGGAGCGGAACCGGTTCTTTGTGTCGGCATTTACCGAGAAACAGGTCGCAGCCGATCCTTTCGCATTCGGAGGCGGCACCATTCCCGGATTCGGGACGACAGGAGATCTGCGATTTACCAACATCGTGCTGAATGACACACATGCATTTGGTCCTAGAACGGTTAACGAAGCGCGCTTTTCATTCCATCGTCGCGGGACGCTCTCGGTAGTTCCGGTGAACCGCACCAAAATCAGCGGTTTGGGCATCAACGGCATTGTTCCCGACGATCCAAATGCTGAAGGGCCTCCCAACTTCCAAATTGCCGGTTTTACCCAATTCGGCAACACCATCCAGGGGCCACAGGGACGTTACGACAATACCTTCCAGTACTCGGATAATTTCTCGCTCAGCCGGTCGAGACACTACTTGAAGTTCGGTTTTGACATTCGCACCTATGCGCAAAACCAGGTGTTCGACTTCATAAATAACGGCCTGTACGTCATCAACGGCGGCGTTAGTTCGGCTGTGGGCAAGCCCAACATTCCCGGACTGCCGGCTGCTCTGGTGGATTTTGCCAATGGGGTTACCACCGCATTTATACAGAACAGCGCGGGAAGAAAAGGCTATCGAACACAATCCTACAACTTGTTTTTGCAGGATGATTTCAAGGTCAAGCCTTACTTTACGCTCAACATGGGTTTGCGCTATGAATTGAATACCAATCTCGTGGATCTCCGGGATCAGGTCGCCGGCTTCCGAGCCGGCCAAAAGTCGACCGTTTTTCCCACAGCGCCGCGCGGGCTGGTATTCCCGGGCGACACGGGCGTCTCCCGATCCACTTACGGGAATGACTATAACAATTTCGCCCCGCGCTTCGGATTTGCGTGGGACGTGCTGCGCAACGGGAAGATGAGCCTTCGCGGCGGTTACGGACTGTTCTATGACATCGTGATCTCGGAAACAACCCTGCAGTTTCTGACCTCAGCCCCCTATGCCATCCAGCCGGCGGTGTTGTTTACCACGTTCAATAATCCGTATCCCAATTCCGCAGTGAATCCTTTGCCTCAGCCTTTTCCTTTTAAACCGGCAAAGCCGGGAGATCCGTTTGATTTCACAACGATTGCACCCGTCGGTTTGACTGTGATGGACCCGAACTTTCGTACTCCTTATGCGAATCAATTCCACTTGGGATTGCAGTACGAACTTCAAGGCTATACGCTGGAAGCCGGGTACGTCGGGTCGACGGGTGTCAAGCTGCTCACTCGTCGCCAAATCAATCCCGCGATTGTCACCTCCAATGCAAATTCCGGTAACGTCAACCTGCGTCGCATTCTGAATCAGAACAATCCTGAAAACGCGGCTTATGGCGGAGCTGTTTTCGGAGGCATCACCAATCAGGAGGCTTCGTCTAACTCGAATTACCACAGTCTTCAGACCGTCGTTTCGAAACGCTTCGCCCATTCCAGTCTCCGAAGCGCTTATACCCTGGGCCGTTGTATTGACACAGCGTCGGGTCTCAGATCGACCGTCCGTTATAACGGTCAATCAGCCAATCGCGGCCTCTGCGAACAGGATGTGCGACATCGTTACGTCGCCAGCTATGTTTACGAATTGCCGTTTGGACGCAGCGCCAGCGGCTTCCTGGGGAAAATCATTGGCGGCTGGGCAATCAGCGGCATCACGGCATTTCAGAGCGGTTTTCCGTTTGACATCACCGAGACGGAAGATCGGGCGCTGCAAGGTTCGGGTGACAACCGCCCTGACTGGAATGGTGGAAAAGTAACATTCGTGGACCCAAGGAACGTCGACTCGAGCAACGGAGGACCGAACAGATTCTTTAACGGGACCGGCGGCGGCACGCCAACGGCTGGAACCAATCCTTATTTCAGCCGGGTGGGCTCGGGCCAGAGTGTCGCGCAAGGAGCCGGCAGGTTCGGCACGCTGGGACGCAATGTCTTTCATGGTCCCGGGATCAACAACACGGATATTTCTGTAGTCAAGAAGACTAGTATCCGTGAAGAGCACAACCTGGAATTCCGCTCCGAATTCTTCAATATTTTCAATCACGCGCAGTTTCTGAATCCCAACGGCAGCATCAGCTCTGCTAACTTCGGCCGCATCACCGGCACGCAGAACCCGCGCTTGATTCAGTTCGCTTTAAAGTACAACTTCTGACATTCCGGGCCGGGGCCTGTCGCCTCGACACGCCCCGGCCTGATGCGCATTTATCTGGTGGGAACAGATAGTTATTCACTCTAGACGAGCTTTGGCGTAGTCGAAAACTTGTAGTGTGATCACTGGCTGAGTGATCGCTTGATTTTGAAGCTGTTCTAATTTTCCGCAGCGCGGCAGAGATACATCTCTTAGGAGGAGAATGGGTTCCACTGCCAGGAATGCGAGCGCGCCGGATTCCGTTCGGCTCTTCACCCCTGTCGCATTAACCAAACAGCTACTAACACTTCGGTGGATGGCGAATAACCTGACCGGATCGTTACTGCCTTGGAGTCTACCAGTAACGAGGCGCGTTTTTCAGGACAGGTATTGATGGCGCTGCGGCCGATTCTGATGGATATTCTTCTTAGGTGGTGAAAAGCAAAACACTATCTTCTTAGGAGGGGGATGGGGGTATGACTAAATTCAAACTGCATTTCCAAATTGGGGCCATAGTTTTCCTGGCCATCTTTGCAGGTGCATTCGCGCAGGTCTCAAGCACGTCGAGCATTCACGGCACGGTGCGGGACAACTCGGGATCCCTGATCCCGGGCGCCGAGTTGATGGTCACGAACATGCTCACCGGGGCGGTCCAAAAAGCAATCACTAATGACGAAGGAAGTTTCACGGTGCCCGCGTTGCCGGTGGGAGTTTACAAGGTCGCTGCTTCTGTCCCGGGCTTTAACCCAAGTTCGTCACGAGATAGGGTAAGAATCGGCTAAGTTATTTAGAATCAAACTAGGCTACCGAAAAGTCTGCACTACATTTTGTATTGAGTTGAATGTGGCTGGGCAAGTCAATCCCTAGCCCATCGAGCAACTGTTTCTGCTCGGGCGTCGGTTCGGTGACCCGCCGCAACCGAATCTCCCGGCCGTCTGTTGTGGGCAGTACGATGTCGGCACTTTGTAGTGTTGACAACAGCGCCAGGGCTTGACCCGGAGATACAGCCGGCTGCTTGGCCTTCAACAGATGCTTTAAGGTGATCCACAGCGCGTAACCGAGGAACGCCACCAGCACATGCGCTTTGACGCGATGCTCCAGCTGATGAAATAAAGGACGAATCGACAACTCACTTTTGAGAACTCGGAACGACGCTTCCGCCTCGGTCAGTTGCATGTATTTTTCCCATAACTCCGACCCTGTCGATGCAGTCAAGTTTGTTCGCAGCAAATAGGCACCCTGGCGCCACTCCCGCCACTGTTTGTGGGTCGCCTTGATTTCCCAATGAAAGTGAATCGCTGCCTCTGTCTGCTTCACTTCAGTCTGGTACAGATCGGCCACCTGCGGATGGGATGCGAGGATTCTGCCCATTCGAACATGGATCTTGTCTCGATTCTTCAATCGGCCTGCCTGCACTTGCCGTTGCAAATTGCCGAGAGCTTTCTCAATGCGCGCCGTAAAGCGGTCCCGAATGGCTTTCTCTTTCTCCATCCGGCCTTTCGTTTTGCATAGGATATAGGTTTCCTCACCGCCCGGAATCGTCACCAGCTTTACTTGGACCTCATCGCGCACCTGCTCCCAGTGGGCTTGGTCGATCAGCTCGGATTCAAACTTCTTTAATTGGCTGCGGGGTGTGCCCACCAAATACTGTCCTCCACGCTTGCGAATGGCTGCCAAATTAGCCTCGCTGACCACTCCCCGATCCATCACCCATATGCGACGAGCTTTTCCATACTTGCGCTCAATACTCCGCAAGATCACTTCCATGGTTGTCACATCGGCCCGGTTGCCAGAGAATAGCTCGTAGCTACAAGGAAATCCTTCCCCGTTTACAATCAGCGCCAAGACCAACTGCAAGCAGTCGGGACGATGATCTCGCGAGTAGCCGCGCCGCATCATCGGATTGCGCGCGGCAACTCCTTCCACGTACGTGCTGGTCAGGTCATAGAGCATGACGTCAAAGTCGGCGCTAAACAGCTCTCCATAGCGTTGCTTGAGATGTCCTTCCAGTCTCGTCTTCTGTGGCACGATCCGGTCCAGGCAGCGATACAATCGCGTGTCGTTGATCTTGTCTTCATCCAATTGCAGCAGATCCCCCAGCGCGGTACTGGGATACCAGCGCTGTTCTACTGCCAGTTCACTACCAGGAGCACAGAGTCGATTAATGGCCAACACAGCGGCCACTCGAGACCAAGCTACATCGACAGGCGCACCATCTACGTGGGTCTCAAAAAACTCATCCAGCTTGAGCCGTTTCCACAACTCCCAGCCCAACAGACAGGGGCCCAACTGGCGCACCCGTTCCAGTCGAACTTTCTGGATGAGTATCTGTGCCACCTCCGGGTCGTCTGCCGGAACCTCAATCTCGGAAGGAAATAACTTCAACTGCTCACGCTCACCCTGCTCATTGAAAACCTCGATAGTCTTGAGCCAGCGAGCCTGTGCCGAACCGTTCAACTCACCTAAGTAACAGAGCGTGCGTTGTCGCGGTCCATCGGCGGTACCAACCGTCTCTACCAACGACCAATAGGTGTGCTGTTTGCCGTCCTTGTTGCGCCCGTGAGCACGCAAAAACATTCGCCCGATCCTGGCATTATCCTCGCCACCCTTCAAGAGGGTTGGTCTGCACTACATCGACTTTTTCAAATGCCGTTGTTGACGACAAACGATTTACTCCCGCCGCCAACCCCAAAAATCCTTACAATCAGCATACGCGTGACGAACTTGGGCTAGCTCAGTCCTGGAGCTGAGGCCCCGTCGTTCTGGCGGGGCCTTTCTTATTTCGGGAATGCGGAATTTGGATTGCGGAATCCGATTTGCCCAATCACTCGAATGCCGGGATGCCGGTGATTTCCTGTCCCAGGATTAGGGTGTGGATGTCGTGGGTGCCTTCGTAGGTTTTGACCGACTCGAGATTGCACATGTGGCGGAAGACCGGATAATCGTCGACGATGCCGTTGGCTCCCAGGACGTCGCGGGCTTTGCGCGCGATTTCCAGCGCGATATGCACGTTGTTTCGTTTTGCCAGCGACACCTGCGAGAATGTCAACTTCCCTTCGTCCTTTAATCTTCCCAGGTGGTAGCAGAGCAGTTGCGCCTTGGTGATTTCATTGAGCATCCAAACCAGTTTATCCTGCACCAGTTGGTGGGAAGCGATCGGCTTGTTGGCGAACTGGCGGCGCTCCAGCGACCACTGTACGGCGGAATGGTAGCAGGCAATAGCGGCCCCCACTGCTCCCCAAGCAATTCCATATCGGGCCTGCGTCAAACACATCAGCGGCGACTTTAATCCATTGCTTTCCGGGAGCAGGGAATCTGCCTTCAGTTTGCAGTCGTGAAACAGCAACTCTGAGGTGACCGAGGCCCGAAGTGAGAACTTGTTGTGATACTCCCGGGCTTCAAATCCGGGAGTCTCCTTTTCAACAAGAAATCCCCGGATTTCATCATCGTCGCACCTGGCCCACACAACGGCAACATCGGCGATGTTGCCATTGGTGATCCAGGCCTTGGAACCATTCAGCAGGTAACCGCCGTCGCACTTGCGAGCGCGCGTCAGCATGCCCGCCGGATTGGACCCGAAATTCGGCTCGGTCAGGCCAAAACAGCCGATCGCATCTCCGGATGCAAGCCGCGGCAGCCATTTATCCTTTTGTTCTTGCGACCCAAAAGTGTAGATGGGATACATGACGAGCGCGCCCTGGACCGACACAAAGCTGCGCAGGCCGCTGTCGCCGCGCTCCAGCTCCTGCATGATCAGCCCGTAGGCGGTATTGTTCAAACCCGCGCATCCATAACCGTGAAGATTGGCTCCAAGGAAACCAAGCTGCGCCATCTCCTTTACCAGATGAACAGGAAATGTCGCTTCCCGGTTGTGCTTTTCGATGATGGGCAACACCCGGTCATCCACAAAATCGCGGACAGTCCGTCGCACCAGCTTTTCTTCATCAGTGAAAAGCCGGTCGATGTTCATGAAGTCGGGGTATTTCATAAGGGCGCTTAGTTCGGCTGGCTTGGTGCCTTGGTGGTTCAAAAGAATTTACCACCAAGGCACCAAGCTAGTTTAACTTTCTCAAGCGTAAATTCCACGGATCTTCGTGTAATAGGCAACGCGATCGACGGCAAGCATGTAGGAGGCCATCCTCATATTCTCGCTGTGCGTCCGGGAGTAGTTGAGCACATCCTGAAAGCTGGAGAGCATTACATCCTCCAGCCGCTCATTGACATCCTTTTCGCGCCAGAAATATCCATACCGGTCCTGCACCCACTCAAAATAAGAGACGGTCACACCTCCGGCATTGGCCAGGATGTCGGGAATTACGAACACACCCTTTTCGTCCAGGATGGGATCGGCTGCCGCACTGGTGGGGCCATTTGCTCCCTCCAGCAGAATTTTTGTCCGGATATTACGCGCGTTTTTCGTGGTGATTTGATTTTCAGTTGCCGCGGGCAGAAGAATCTCACACGGTATCTCGAGTATCTCGCTCTCCCCAACCGGCTCACAACCCGGGAACCCGTTCACCGTTTTGTTGCGCGTGTGATAGTCCTGCAGCCCGGATATATCGATTCCGTCAGGATTAAAAATTCCCCCGTTGATGTCTGAGACCGCGATGATTTTGAACCCTTCCCGAGCCATCAGTTTGGCTGACACCGAACCCACGTTGCCGAACCCCTGAATCACGACGCGGGACTTTTCCGGTTTCAGGTCAAACAGCTTGATCGCGTCCAGGGCGATGATCGTCAAGCCGCGGCCGGTGGCCTCCCGACGGCCGCGCGATCCCCCAAGACCGATCGGCTTGCCCGTGACGACGGCATTCGCCGTGTGCCGCACGTGCATGCTGTAGGTGTCCATGATCCACGCCATGACCTGCTCGTTAGTATTTATGTCCGGAGCGGGCACATCCTTTTCCGGGCCGATGAAATCCAGCAGCTCGGCGGTGTACCGGCGCGTCAGTTTTTCCAGCTCCGCCAGAGACATCTTTGACGGATCGCAAATCACGCCCCCCTTGGCCCCGCCGAAGGGAATGTTCACGACCGAACACTTCCACGTCATCCAGGCCGCCAGCGCTTTCATCTCGTCCAGCGTCACATCGGGCGAGTAGCGGATGCCGCCCTTGCACGGACCGCGCGCGATGTTGTGCTGCACCCGGTATCCGGTGAACAATTCCAGCCTGCCGTCGTCCATTACCACCGGGATGTAAACGGTGATTTCTCGATTGGGCGACCGCAGCAGCCGATAAAGCCCCGGATCGAGCCTTAGCTTTTGCGCCGCGTAATCGAAGCGCTCCATCATCGACTCAAATGCGCTTACATCAGGATCTGCATGCTTCGGAATGACGCCTTCAATCATATGGTCTTCCTCAAGCTGGATTATCCCATACCGAAGTCGAAGGTCTGAATGTCGAAGGTCGAAAGTCTATAGGCCAAAAGTCTGAGAGGCCGACTTACATTAGCGCGCCGCTCCCTTGCCCAAAGCGTCGTGCACAAATCTGCGGGTGACTTGGCTCGCAACACTGATTTCACCGCGGTGAATAAGACATGCCATCTTCACCTATGTCGGGCAAAACGACAACCACGCCAAGTTCCAAGCAATAGCGCTTTTCAATTTATGAAGAACCGTGTGCAGTTGGGGACCCTCGACCTTCGACCTTCGACTTAGTTTTACGCGGCGCCGCGGGGGTGAACGGTATCCAGCGTGGTAATCTCGTAAACGTCGGTTCGTTCCAGCAGCTTGCCGGCGAAGGTTGCATGGGCGGCGTGGCCCGCGCGCCAGGCTTTCAAATGTCCCAGGATCGGTTTCCCCACCAGCGCTATGTCCCCAATCAAGTCAAGTGCCTTATGGCGGACAAACTCATCAGGTTCGCGAAGGTGCCCGTTCATGATTCCGTCTTCGGAAAGGACGATGGCATTATCGAATGAGCCTCCCCGAATTAGATTATTCTTCATCAGCGTCTCCACCTCCCGATAAAATCCGAACGTTCGCGCATGGCAAATCTCTTCCTGGTAGACTTGCGGGGTGAGCACCAGATCCAGCTCCTGGCGGCCGATCAGTGGATGAGGAAATTCAATCGCACAGGTAACGCGCAACCCGTTGCCCGGCTCCACAGACACGGATTTGTTGTTTTCGCTCCATTGGAAGGACTTCAGGACCCGAAGATATTCCCGCTTCTTTTCCTGGGTCCGCACGCCCGCCCGGCGAATGGCATCCACGTAAGGGCGCGCGCTGCCGTCCAGAATCGGGATCTCCAGAGAATCGACATGAATGTAGAGGTTGTCAATGCCCAGTCCGTAGATGGCCGACATCAAGTGCTCGACCGTGGACAACATGACGCCGCGCTTCATCAGCGTGGTCGCGTAATTCACTTTGGCCACGTTGCGCCGCAGTGCTTCAATTTCAAAATTATTCAGGTCAGAGCGACAAAACCGGATGCCGGTGTCGGCAGGAGCGGGCGCCAGACGAAGGGAAACGGCAAAGCCGGAGTGCAGACCCACTCCGCTGAACTGCAACTCGTCTGCTATGGTAGTCTGATACATGAGACAACACGCTTGCAATTGCTTTGCCAAGGTGGCGAATTGCGCGTAAACTGTTGGCTCCACAATCTCAAGTGTGCTCTTATGCAGACCACAGATTTCGTTGGACTGTGGTAATTTTGCGACAACGATCGGGGCTTGTCGGGTTAGGGGGAATTTTCGACGCATCTTTAGGGGAACCTGCGCGAGCGTAGTTCATCAAAGCCTTAAGTTCCAGTAATCAGTAAACTTAGGCTGCTTGTATGCTGCCAAACAGTTCGTTGACAGCAAGGGGTGATTCTGTATAATTACGCGTCGTGACCCAACCAGACTCTGATTCAAAACGTACCAGTCTGCGTGGTTGCAGGTTTTCGTTTTCACGCCAAAAGATCGGGCACACAATGCCGCGTCGCAGTCTCTCCGACTAAACTCCTGGATGAGCTCCTAAACTAAATTGGTGCTGAAAAAATGACTATTTTTGGCCCTGAAAAGACGCCTCTTCAAAGATTTCTCGAGTCAAATAATCTCGCTTATCTGTACAGCAGCAATTATTTTGATTTGAGCATCTTGCTGGGGTACTTCGTCGTTCTCAGTGTGCTCGCAATCTACGGCATCCATCGCTACCACATGGTTTATTTGTATTACAAATACAAGAACAACAAGCCTGTTCCCAGAGGAAGCCTGTCGGAAAAACCCCGCATCACCATTCAGCTTCCGATTTACAACGAGATGTATGTTGTCGAAAGATTGATTGAATCCGCCTGCACGCTTGAATGGCCAAAAAATCTGTTGGAAGTTCAGGTTCTGGATGATTCTACCGATGAGACGCAGCAGATTGCATCCGCGTGCGCTGCGCGGTTCAAGGCTCGCGGTTACGACATCCACTACATTCATCGCGATGATCGCACCGGTTTCAAAGCCGGCGCCCTGGCCAACGGTCTGCGGCTCGCAAAAGGCGAGTTTGTGGCAATCTTTGACGCCGACTTTCTGCCCAACCCTGAAACGCTCACGCAAACCGTGGATTACTTCAGCGACCCGGAGGTAGGAATGGTCCAGGTGCGCTGGGGTCATATCAATCGTGAATACTCATTCCTGACGCGGGTGCAGTCGATTCTGCTGGACGGACATTTCGTAATCGAGCATACGGCGCGCAATCGGTCGGGACGATTTTTCAATTTCAACGGGACCGCAGGAATCTGGCGCCGCGCCGCCATCGAAACCGCGGGCGGCTGGGAGCACGATACCTTGACCGAGGACCTCGACTTGAGTTACCGCGCGCAGATGAAAGGCTGGAAATTCATTTTTCTGCCTGAAATCGTGGCGCCCGCCGAAATCCCCGTCGAGATGAATTCGTTCAAGTCGCAACAGAACCGGTGGGCGAAGGGATCGATCCAGACGGGCAAGAAAATTCTGCCGCGGTTGCTTCGCAGCAATCTGCCGCTGCGCGTAAAAGTGGAAGCCTTCTTTCATCTCACCGCCAACATCGCCTATCCCTTGATGATCGTGCTTTCACTGCTGCTATTTCCGGCCTTGATCATCCGTTTTCATCAGGGATGGTTTGAGATGCTGGTCCTGGACCTGCCGCTTTTTATCGCCTCGACGTTTTCCGTTTCTTCCTTTTATGTAGTGTCCCAGCGCGAAATCTATCCCGATTGGAAATCGAATCTGAAATACCTTCCCTTTTTGATGTCGGTGGGAATCGGTCTCTCGGTCAGCAACAGCAAGGCGGTGCTGGAAGCGCTGCTGGGAATTGATTCCACTTTTCTTCGCACGCCCAAACATTCAGTCAGGAAATCCGGCGACCAGTGGAAGAGCAAGAAGTATCACGCCAGAATGGGAGTCCTCCCGATGGTTGAAGTGGTCCTGGGCGCCTACTTCACGCTGATGATCCTGTACGCGTTGGAGAACGGAATTTACGGAACAGTGCCGTTTCTGTTCCTGTTCATGAACGGCTTCCTGTACACCGGCTTTATGTCGCTTTTCCAAAGCAGCCGCGTCGGCGCCATGGCACAGTCAACGCTGCTGCGCGTCACGGATTAGTCCGGAAGACTGAACCGCCAAGACCGCTAAGAGGCGCATAGGATGGGGCTGAAACTTGAAGGATGAGGGACTACGCCAACGCGCCTTGATGGTCGTCATCCTTCAAGTTTCAGCCCCATCCTATGCGCTCTCTTGGCGATCTTGGTGGTCTTGGCGGTTCAGCCTTCTTAAATAATCCTAAAAGGAGGATGTATGAAACGAGTGGCCCTTTTCCTGCTTGTTCTGGTCTCGCTGGTGGTGGCATATACGGCACTATCAGCGGCGCGCAGCGAGGACCTGGATCCGGTCAAGGTCGCCGGAGACACGCACAAACTGGTGCTGGAAAACAAGTTTGTGCGCGTGCTGGAAACCAAAATTCCGGCAGGCAAGTCAGAGCCGATGCACGAACATCGCCGGGGTGTGGTTATTTATCTTTCCGACTTCAAGGTACGCGTCACAGAACGGGGCGCCAAGCCGCAGGAGGCGGTGCGCCACAACGGCGACATCCGCTGGCGCGAAAACACGGTGCATTCGGTTAAAAACATCGGCACCACCGAAGGCCACGTCATCAGCGTCGAGCTGAAGTAACCTGTCGCCCATCGAGCCGCCGACTAGCCTTAGCCGGCGGCTTTGGCTCCACAGTACCGCGGGCGTAAATAAATTCAAAAAGCTTGAACCGCGAAGTACGCGAAGGACGCCAAGCTCATCATGGTCCGAACAACCAGTTGACTGCAAGCAATTGAAAGTTCTGAAGAACATGTAAGGTGCAGTACCATTTGAAGCCGGACTGAAAAAGAAATTCTTAGCGTTCTTAGTGTACTTAGCGGTTCAATTTTTTCTCACGTTCTAAGCCCGCGCCCGCCAAATCAGGCCCGCCTGTGACGTCTGCTGCCAGGCATGTTATGATCAGCCATTCCACTCACGGTCGGGACGCGCACGTAAGTCAAATATCCGCTATGGAACGCGCACGACAACGGTTTCTGGTTTCATTTTCGGTCAGTGTTGCCTTCCTCGCGACGTTCGCGAGCCCGGCACAGTTGTCCGGCGAACCGCCCTGCCTAATCGTCGAAGAAGCCGTCGATTTGCCCGCCAGTAAGGCCGTACTGAAGCCAGGCGACTGCCTGTTGGCTTACAACGGCAAGCCGCTGCCCTCGCCTGCCGCCCTGCAGGCGGCAATGGAGAACACGCTCGGATTAAAGGAAGTCGCCTTGCGCCTGCAACGCGGAGAGGAAACGCTGACGTTGACTGTCGCAGCGGGAGCGCTCCAAATCCAGGCGCGCCCCCAACTCCCACCCTCGGTCTTGACGCTCTACAACGACGGAAAAGCAGCAGGGAAAGCACAAAAGCCAGACGAAAACATCGCCAAATGGACGGCGGCGGCCCAAGCGGCTCAGGAGTCCGCCGAGAAACAGATTGCGGCATGGCTGTATGAACGTGCTGGGAAGATTCACGAAAGGCAGCGGCAGTGGAAAGAAGCCGGCGCGATGCATTTGGCGGCGTGGGAGCTCTCGAAAGAGAGCGGTGACACGGCGGCGCAATCGCGCGTCCTCTACGCGTTGGGGCGCTGCAGACAGAACCTCAATGATTTTGCCGAGGCACAGCGATGGTTTGAGCAAGGACTGCAGGTCGATACGGCGGCAGGGAATGAAATATGGGCGGCCGGTGACCTGGACAGTTTGGGCATCATCGCCAGAGGCCGTCGCGATCTGAACGCGGCGCAAGACTATCACACGCGTGCCTTAGCCATTCGTGAGCGACGAACTCCCAGCTCGCTGGATGTTGCCGCGACTCTCACTAATCTGGCTATGGTTGCCTGGTCCCAAGGCGAGCATAAGGCTGCCCAGGACTATCACGCCAGGGCGATGGCCGTTCTTGAACGGCTGGCGCCCGAGTCGGTCGACATTGCCGCCGGTCTCGGGAATTTGGGTTTAGCCGCTCTTAGCCGCCGTGACCTTGAGGCTGCACAGAATCTCTTGAGCCGCTCCGGAGCCATTTATGATCGATTGGCCCCCAACTCACCAGCCGTTGCCACCTCCCTCGGCAACCGGGGCGTAATCGCCTGGCTCCGCGGTGACCTTGAAGGGGCGCAGGACTACTACACACGCGCCCTGGCGATTCACGAGCGGCTAAACCCAAACTCAATGGAGGTTGCCGCGGGTTTTAACAATCTAGGACTGGTCGCCTGGTCCCGTGGCAACCTTGAGGCGGCTCAGGACCACCACACCCGCGCCTTGGCAATTAAGGAGCGATTGGCCCCCAACTCTTTGGATCTCGCCAATAGCCTCAATAACCTGGGGAACGTCGCCTATGACCGCAGCGACCTGCAGGCAGCGCAAAGCTACCATAGCCGCGCCTTAGCGATTCGCGAGCAACTCAGGCCTGACTCGCTGGACGTCGCGATGACCTTCAATAATCTGGGCAACATCGCCTACGCTCGTGGGGATCTTGCGGGGGCTGAGGATTATCATAGGCGTGCCTTAACAATTCGCGGGCGGCTCGCGCCAAACTCCTTGGACGTTGCTTTCAGCCTCAGTACCTTGGGCAACATCGCCCGTGACCGCACTGACCGGCAGGCGGCGCAGAACTACTACAGTCAAGCTTTGGCAATTCGCGAACGCCTGGCCCCAAATTCACTGGATGTTGCTAAGAGCCTCGCCGACGTAGGCCACGTCGCCCTCAAGGAGCGGCGCTTTTCCGACGCCCGAGCCCTCTTCACCCGCGCCGTTGACATCGTCGAACGCCACCGCCGCCAAATTCCCTTTACCGAATCCCGCGCGCTCCTATTGGCCAAGTACCCTGAGCCTTATACAGGCCTGCTGCGTGCTTCTGTCGGGCTGAACAACCTTCCCGCGGCCTTCAACACTGTCGAGCGCGCCCGAGCTCGCAGCCTGCTGGATCTCCTGGCTGAAGCGAACATTGATGTCCAGCAAGGTATTCATCCGGAGTTGAAGCAGCGGGAGCAGGCGGCTCATTCTCGAATCGCCCGAGTCCAACGCGAACTCATTGCCACTCAATCTCAGGCCTCACTCGATAAGAACAGGCTTCTGCAGTTGGAAGAAGAATTGAAACAAGTCGACCACGAGCGCGAGCAGCTCGAAGTAGAAATCCAGCAAAAGCATCCCCGCTACGCCGAGCTTCAGTACCCGACACCAATCAGCCTGAAAGGGATTCAGGACCTGTTGGATCCGCAGACAGCGCTGTTGGAATACGCTTTGGGTGAGGATCGCTCATTCCTGTTTGTTGTCACCCGGACAGAGTCTCACGTTTCTGAATTGCCCGCGGCGGCGTCACTCTCGGATCGTGTGAAACGATTGCGCGAGACGTTGATCCGCCAGCCCCAGCGGACCACATTTCCCTCCTATATTGACCAGGCCCGAGCGCTTTATCAACTGTTGATCGAGCCGGCCGGAAGATCCCTGGCCGGAAAAAAGCAACTGATTATCGTCCCCGACGGCATCCTTCACTATCTGCCGTTTGAGGTGTTGCTGTCGTCTGGCGATCTGAGGAGCTTGACCGCAGTTGCCCCGCGCCGATGGCCTTACCTGATTCGCGACTATGCCGTAAGTTATGTTCCTTCGGCGACCGTATTGTCCAGTCTCCACCAATCTCATCAGACTCGGCCTGGGCAGCAGAAAATGCTCTTAGCCTATGCAGATCCAGCCTATGGCGCCGGCGAGCCGGCGGCAAAATCGCTTTTGGGTTCAGCGATGCGCAGCGCCTTCGGCGAAGCAAAGCCCTGGAGTCTGGAACGACTGCCTGAAAGCCGTGAGGAAGCCAATCGAATTGCTTCCTTGTATCCCCAGGAGAAGGTTCGGCTCTTTCTGCAGCAGGATGCCCGCGAAGAGAATGTGAAAGGGGAACCGCTTCTCAACCAGTACCGCTTCATCCACTTTGCGGTTCACGGGCTGCTGAATGAAACTCGGCCCCAATTCTCCGGCCTTGTTCTCAGCTTGCCGGGGGCAGAATACCCGAAGCCCAAAACGCGGGACCTGAAGCCTGAGACCCCAGAGCCCGGCAAACAGACCAGCGCTGATAACAACCTGAAATCCGCAATCCAGGATCCGCAATCGGAAGATGGTCTACTGCAGGTCTACGAGATTTTTGATTTGAGGTTGAATGCCGACCTGGTGGTGTTGTCCGCCTGTGAGACGGGCCTGGGCAAAGAAGTAAAAGGCGAAGGCTTGGTGGGATTGACGCGCGCGTTTCTGTATGCCGGAACACCCTCGGTTGTGGTGAGTCTTTGGAAGGTGTCGGACCGGTCAACGGCGGAGCTGATGGTTTCCTTCTACCAGCACTTGAAGGATGGAACGATGAACAAAGCAGAAGCGCTGCGGCAGGCTCAACTCAAGTTGATTCGGTCGGGAAGATACGCCGAACCGTACTATTGGGCGCCGTTTGTCCTGATCGGAGAGGCGAAGTAGGCAAGGCCGCGACAGCCAAGCCGCGCGGGTCAGCAAGCGAACAGCCGAGCGCGCGTCAGCAAGCGGACCCTCCAGGCAAGGAAACATCCGCTATGGAACACGCACGCTATCTAATTTTCTTATCGGTCACCGTTGCCTTGCTCGCGACGTTCACGAGCGCGGCGCAGTTGCCCGGCGAACTGCCCGGCTTAATCGTCGAAGAAGCCGTCGATTTGCCCGCCAGTAAGCTCGGGCTGAAGGCAGGCGACCGTCTATTGACTTACAGTGGCAAGCCTGTTCCCTCCTCAGCCGCACTGCTGGCAGCAATCGACAATACGATCGAACAAGAGGAAGTCGCGTTGACTGCCCGCCGCGGCCAGGAAACGCTCACATTGTCCGTCCCTTCGCGTGCGCTGAAAATCCGCGTGCGGCCCGACCTCTCGCCTGGCGTTCTGGCGCTGTACAGCGAAGGCAGAGCAGGAGAGAAAGCGCAAAAGAGAGACGAACAGATCGCCAAATGGATGGCGGCAGCGAAGACTGCCCGGGACTCAAGTGAAACCGAATCCGCGGCATGGCTATATGGCTGCATTGGGAAAGTTCACGAAGAGTCGCGACAGTGGAAGGAAGCAAAAAGCGTATACGCGGAAGCGTGGGAACTCCTGAAAGGAACTCACGACGCAGCTGCGCAATCGCGGACACTCGCAGCCCTGGGACGATGCAGTCAGAATCTCAGTAATTTCGCAGAGGCTCAGGCGTGGTTTGAGCAGAGTTTACAGATCGACGCGCCGGCAGGAAACGAAATCTGGGCGGCAGGGGACCTCAGCGATTTAGGCGATGCAGCCCGTTCCGCCGGCAACCTTGCGGCTGCGCAGGACTATCATACCCGCGCTTTGTCAATCCGCGAGCGCCTCTTACCTGATTCGCTGGAAGTTGCTAACAGCATCAACGCGTTGGGCAACGTCGCTTGGTACCGTAGTGATTTTAAAGCAGCGCAGGAGTATTACATCCGCGCCTTACGTATTAAGGAGCGCGTAGCACCGAATTCGTTGACCCTTGGCAGCGGCCTGCACAATCTCGGCTTGGTCGCCTATAACCGCGGAGACCTGGGAGCGGCGCAAGATTATCACACACGCGCTTTAGGGATTAGAGAGCAAGTGGCGCCTGAGTCGCTTGATGTCGCGCTGTCTCTCTGCACATTGGGTTTGGTGGTCCGTGACCGCGGACACCTTGGGGCAGCGCAGGATTACGAGGTTCGCGGCTTGGCAATTCGCGAGCGCCTGGCCCCTGACTCACTGCTTGTTGCAACGAGTCTCAACGATCTGGGCTTGATCGCCAGAGACCAGGGGAAGCTGCAGGCGGCCGATGGGTATCACGCCAGAGCGTTGGCAATTCGAGAGCGCCTGGCGCCCGACTCGCTGATGGTCGCCGTGAGCCTCAATAATCTTGGGGTAGTTGCGAGGGAACGGGGCGACCTTCGGGCGGCGCAGGATTATTCCACTCGTGCCTTAGCCATACGCGAGCGCCTGGCACCTGACTCGCTGGCCTTGGCCGAAAGCCTCAATACCCTGGGCAACATCGCCCTCGGGCGCGGGGACCTTGAGGCCGCACAGGACTTTCACAATCGCGCCCTGGCCGTTCGTCTGCGGTTGACCCCCGAGTCGCTGACTGTGGCCGGAAGCCTCGCCAATCTGGGTTTAATAGCCGCGGAGCGCGGGGACCTGCAAGCCGCCCACGATTACTATAGCCGCGCCCTGTCGATGTATGCCCGAGTGGCGCTGGATTCGCCCGACATGGCTTCGTGCCTGAATAATCTGGGCAATGTGGCTCATGATCGTGGCGATCTAGAAGCCGCGCATGATTACCAGAGCCGCGCCTTATCTATTAGAGAGCGGCTGTCACCCGATTCGCTTAACCTCGCCCTCAGCCTTAATAACTTGGGATCGATTGCGCGTGATCGAGGTGATCTCCAGACAGCGCAGAACTACCACACACGGGCTTTATCAATCAGGGAGCGTCTCGCCCCCGATTCGCTGCATGTCGCCTTCAGCCTGCACAACCTCGGACGGGTTGCCTACGACCGTAATGACCTTCAACTGTCGGAGAACTATCATCGTCGCGCTTTGGCGATTCGCGAGCGGCTGACTGTCGATTCTCTCCCCGTTGCCGTCAGCCTTAGCCACTTGGGCAGGATCGCCTCGTCCCGCGGTGACCTTGCGGCAGCACAAAATTACTGGCGCCGAGCCGCGGCAATTCGTGAACGCATGGCCCCCAATTCGCTGGAAATGGCCGACAGCCTCACGCAGCTTGGGATTCTTGCCACCAGGCAGCGTCGTTTCTCAGATTCCATCCCCCTTTTTACACGTGCCCTGGAAATTGTGGAGAGACAGCGCCGCCAGATTGCTTTTACGGAAGCGCGCGCGCTGCTTATGGCCATACATAGCGAACATTACATGGGACTTGTGCGCGCTTCACTGGAACTAAACGAACTTCCTCTCGCCTTCGCCACCGTTGAGCGCGCCCGTGCCCGCAGTTTGCTGGATCTGCTGGCCGAAGCCAATGTTGATGTCCAACAGGGTATTGAGCCGCTGGTGAAACAACGTGAACGAGACATGCACGCCCGGATTACCTGGATTCAAGGCCAGCTTATCCAGATGCACTCGAAGGCGTCGCCAGATGAGAACAAGATTGCCCAGTTAGAAGAGCAATTGAAACGGGTCGACCGCGACCGCGAACAGCTCGAAGTAGAAATCCGGCAGAAGCATCCCCGCTATGCCGAGCTTCAGTATCCGACTCCGCTCGGCTTGAAAGCGGTCCAGGAGTTGTTGGATCCGCAGACGGCGCTGTTGGAATACGCGTTGAGCGAGGATCGCTCGTTTCTGTTTGTTGTCACCCGGACAGAATCTTACGTGTCTGAATTGCCTGCGGCAGCATCGCTCTCCAATCGCGTGAAACGATTGCGGGAGACATTGATTCGCCAGCCCCAGCGGACAACGTTTCCCACTTATACCGAACAGGCCCGCTCGCTTTATCAATTGTTGATCGAGCCGGCCGGAAAATCTCTGGCGGGGAAACAACAGCTCGTTATCGTGCCCGATGGGATTCTGCATTATCTGCCATTCGAAGTGTTGCTGTCGTCCGGCGATCAAAGAAGCTTAACGACGGTCGCTCCACGTCGATGGCCTTATCTGGTGCGTGACTATGCCTTGAGTTATGTTCCTTCGGCGACCGTGCTGGCCAGCCTGCAAAGTTCGCGCCAGGCCAAACCTGCACAAGAGAAACTGCTTCTTGCTTTTGCAGACCCTGCTTATGGCGCGGGCGAGCCGGCTGAAAAATCGCTCCTAGGTTCAGCGATGCGCAGCGCCTTCGGCGAAGCGAAACCTTGGAGACTGGAGCCGCTCCCTCAGAGTCGTGAGGAAGCGAGTCGGATTGCCTCTCTGTATCCGAGGGAGAAAGTTCGCCTTTTTCTGCAGCAGGATGCGCGTGAGGAGAGTGTGAAGGGGGAGCCTCAGCTCAACCAGTACCGCTTTGTCCACTTTGCGGTACACGGGCTGCTGAACGAAAACAAACCCCAGTTCTCCGGTCTCGTTCTCAGTTTGCCGCCAGCAGAAGTCTCAGGGCCCAAAACCCAAGAGCGCAGTCCTGAGTCTGCCGGCGCTCGCAGACAA
Source organism: Acidobacteriota bacterium (assembly GCA_036507075.1). Classification (GTDB taxonomy): domain Bacteria; phylum Acidobacteriota; class UBA6911; order JACQSX01; family JACQSX01; genus DASXQR01. The sequence goes on from DASXQR010000152.1 coordinate 27,079, forward strand.
GCAGGTGGCGAGGGCAATCCGAAATCTGCAACTCGAAATCCGCAACCCGCGATTGGAGACCCGCTGCCGGAAATCCGCAATCTGCAATCGGAAGACGGCCTGCTTCAGGCCTACGAAATATTTGACTTGAAGTTGAATGCGGATCTCGTCGTGCTCTCGGCCTGCGAGACGGGGCTGGGCAAAGAAGTGAAGGGAGAGGGACTGTTGGGTTTGACGCGCGCCTTTCTTTATGCCGGGGCGCAATCGGTGATGGTGAGCCTCTGGAAGGTGTCGGACCGATCGACAGCAGAACTGATGGCTTCATTCTATCGGCATCTGCAGGAGAAGGGCATGACCAAAGCAGAGGCTCTCCGCAAGGCGCAACTGAACCTGATCAACCAAGGGAGGTATGCCGCGCCCTTTTACTGGGCGCCGTTCGTCCTGGTGGGAGAGGCGAAGTAGGCTTGGGGGAGTATCACTACAGAGGCACAGGTCGGCTGTAGGCCGCAACCAAAAAGCCGTCTACGTGCACGTCAACGACCACGTCTCGGGTCGACGAACACGACAAACATATAGACAGCCCCTCAGTTCTGCGTAGTCGGTAACGAATCGAGCGAAGTCGCAAACGTAATCGTGGACGTTGACGTGCTCGTGCACGTAGACGGCTTTGAAAAACTTTGCCAAAAAAACAAGAAGTTGCCAACGTGTAACACGAAGGTCACAAAGGATGTTTGTGTCCTTTGTGTCTTTGTGGTGATGCGTTTTTTGTTCTTACTCCACCACCACATCATACTCAGCAATCTTCCGCAACTGCCCCGCCCGGCGGCCAAAGAATTTTACCACCAGTTTCTTTTGATTCATCACCGTTCGATCGAGTTTCAGCGATAGATCTCCCGCTTCACCCCCCTTGACCGCTTCTGCTTTCCAAACCACCCGTCCCGCCTGGTCGTCAATCTCGATGTCATAGTCTTTGTATCCCTGGTCATAGCCGGACAGGATCAGAACGAACGTCCGCGCCCCGCGCGGCACGCGGATCCGGTTCAACTCGCCTGCGGCGGCGGATCTTTGTCGATCTTCCCGCGGGTAGATGTTTCTGACCAGGACGTTCACTTCCGGCTGCCTGAGTTCGGCCAGTTCTGATTCCAAACGTTGCCGGTTCTCGCCGAGTTGATCCTGAAGGCGACGATTCTGTTCCTGAAGACTCCGATTCTGTCGCTCGACATTGCCCAATCGCCCCGCGCCGCCCGCCAGTTCGGACAATCGCCTGTTTTCCTGTCGCAGCGATAAGGTCCAGATTAACGTCAGCGCCAAAGCTGCGAGCAGACAAGCGGCCAGTGGCAACAGGGCCCGGGAACTGCTCCAAAATCCGGCTGGTCTCTGGCGGCGTCTATCCGACGTCGAGTCCTGGGGATAAAGCCGCCGCCACAGAGCCTCGAAGCCGCGATCCGGCGCCGTGTCGGCCGGGACTGCCGCGCCTTCAGAAACCGATTGGACGAATTCGGCGGCGTCTGCGAGCATCTCAAGACATGCCGCGCATTCGGCCAGGTGGGCTTCCACTCTGGCCTGCTCTGCGTCTTTCAGTTGCCCGCGATGATAAAGGACAAGTTCTTCCTCGCTTAGGTGCCCGCCCGGTCCACTGGCAAATTCCTTCCAGGTCGCGCTGATGTGCCTGCGCCACTCTTCACTCTTGTCCATCTTCGTCACCTATTGGCAAATCCACCACAAAGACACAAAAAACACAAAGACCCTTCGTGCCCTTTGTGTAACAAGTTGGCAACTCTTGTTTCTTGGGCAAGGTTTTTCAAAGCCGTCCACGTCCACGAGCACGTGCACGTCAAGGTCCACGATTACGTTTACGACTTCGCTCGCTTTGTCACAGACTGGCTTCAGAATTGAGGAGCTGTCTGTGTGTTGTCGTGATCGTGGACCTGAGCCGTGGTCGTTGACGTGCTCGTGCTCGTGGACGTGGACGGCTTTTTGGTTGCGGCCTGCGGCCGAGCTGCGCCTTTGTGGTGGGGTTTTTCTTTGCTCGCCCTGGAACCCCAGAAATTTACTGCTCATGAAAATACTCCCCCAGCCTCTCTCTCATGATCTTCTGCGCTTGATGAAGATGGGCATAGACAGTGTTGATCGTGATGGGCAGAATGGAAGCGATTTCCTTCGGAGAGCGTTCATCCACCCACGCCATGATCGCCACCAGCCGTTTCTGAGGCGGCAATTGCAGCAGCGTCTGCCACACTTTTTCCAGCCTCTCCTTGTCTATGACCTTGCGCTCCGGACTCGCCGTGGCCGGGGCGGGCGGATCGATCTCGCCGGCGCCGCTGCGTAAAACTTCGACCCGCTGTACGGCCATTCGTTGCTTCAGCCAGTTCTTATATTTGTTCCGGGCGATCATGAAGAGCCAGGCGTCAAATCTGGCTTCGTCTCGGAGCCTCTCCAGATTCTGATAGACAGCCACGAACACATCATCCTTTAACACTTCCGGCTCGGTCACACCTCTTTTTGCAAAAAAACCGCGGATCGGCCCGGCGTAGCGTTCGTAAAGAAGCCGGAAATTCTCGGCCGGATCCCGTCCTTGTTTCAGATCCCGGATGATTTCTTCCGTTGGTCTTCCTGCCGCCACCACGAGAGCGATTATACGCTTCGCTTTGTCTCCGCAAGGGAACCTGCCCTTCATTTCAGAAGAGCCCCTTAAAGGATTCTGCATGCCGGTTGTCTATTAAGGGGTCAGAAGAAAAGGAGATCATTATGAAAACTCAACTCAAGCCGGGAAGGAAGATTTTGGCCAGCGTCGCAGTGGCCCTGCTGGCAACTGTCTGGGTCCTTTGGAGCGGAAGGCAAGCACTGGCTGTACCCCCCGTTGACCCTGACCTTATCGCCACTGGCCTGGTGGGTGTCACCTTTGGCCAATCCGTCCAGCTCAATGTTTCAAACGCCGACCCTCCCGAACCCAGCAGGCCCGTGAGTGTGGAGCTGATGATCTTTGATGCAGACGGAGTCATGGTGGCGCATTCAACCGAGAGACTCATCGGCGGACGCTCGGCATCATTAATGTTGAACCGCGACACCCTCCCCGGTCGAGCGGGCAACCGGGTGGGTCTTCGCGGCTTGATGCGGGCGCAACCACCAGATCCTGTAACGCCAACCGACCCTAACCACCGGGCGAAACTGATTGCCAGTTTCGAAGTGGTTGATAATGCAACGCAAAGAACTCTCTTCGCGCTGCCCGGATCACTAGTAGGTTTCAACCCGCAGCCCGAGCCGCCCATGCCGCAGATGTAAAGCAAAAAACTGGCCGGCGAGGATCCTTTCGTCAGATAGGGACAGACACCAATTGCACGGGGTCTGTCCCCGATTTGGAGGTCGATGATGAAAACCAAAATTATTCGCTGTCTTTTAGGAGTTCTCTTCATACTCGGCGCGGCCGGCTTGTCAAATGCCGCTCAGACGGCATCCGTCTCACTCAGCATCCGCGTCGAAGGGGATCAACTTCTGTTTGTCCCCCAAGGTAAAGAAGGTCACTTCCGTCTCGAGATCTTCGGGCCAGGAGGTGAGGCGGTTTTCGACAGCGGCTTGCGCGGGGGACAACCTGCCGGATGGAACCTGCGCGACATGAAGGGAGAGCCGGTCAACGACGGAGTTTACATTATGTTGATCAGCACGTTCAGCGCCGATGGCAAGGAACAAAAGAGAATGGAGCAACTGATTCTGGCCCCTTCACAGGCCAGGCAGAACCCGGATGCTCCTTTAGCGGCGGTTCTCGGCGGCGGTACGCCGGGCAAGGTCGCCAAGTGGACCGGTATCGACACGTTGGGGGACTCGGTGATGACTGAGGACCTCGCCAAAGTCGGCGTCAACTTAAGTCCGCTCGCAACCCTTCATGTGGATGGCGCGCAGGGCCGTCTGTCTGCCGGTCCCGGCTTTGATGCTTCGCCGCTTCTTCAAACTAGCGGCGGCAAGGGGGGCAACACGTCGGCGAATGCGACGGCCGGCAAGGGAGGCGATATTTCACTGCTGGCGGGAATCGGAGGAGACGCGGCCGTCGGAACCAGCGGAAACGGCGGCAATATCACCCTGCAGCCGGGTTCACCGGGCGCCGGGGCAGCGCCGGGTCAATCGGGCCGCCTCTATCTGGCGCCATTTGATGGAAACGTTGGAGTCGGCACACTTAATCCTGCGTCGAAACTGACCGTCGAGGGAATGCTCCAGATCAACGGAGCCAACAACGGCGTCAAGTTTCCGGACAATACAACGCAAACGACTGCCGGCCTGATCACCGTCGCTCACAACGCAACATTGACCGGAGACGGAACGAACGGCTCACCGCTCGGCATTATCAATCAGGGAATCGACACACCGCAACTCAAGGATGCTTCGGTAACAAGCGTAAAGATTGCGCCCGGACAGGTAGTGAAGAGTCTCAACGCGCTCAAGGACGACGTGCTGCTCGTTGCGGGATCAAACGTTGCGATCGCACCCGGACCAGGCAACTCCCTGTCGATTTCCGCCTCCAACAGCGGGCTGTCGAGCGTGACGCATAACGCCACACTCACGGGCGATGGCACGAACGCGAATCCGCTGGGCGTTGCCGCACCTTTAGGTATCAGCGGATCCAATGCGGGCGCGATTCTTTCCGTGAGCAATGCCGGGACAGGTGCGGCCATTTCCGCCGGCGGAGCGGTCGACACGAGCCAGCATTACGGCATCGGCGGCAACCGGGTGTTGAGCGTCGGAGGATCCAACAATGTTTTCGCAGGCGTGGGCGCCGGGGCCAACAATTCCGGGGTCAGCAATGCGTTTTTTGGGGCCGCAGCAGGCCAGGCCAATACGCTCGGCAATCTGAACTCGTTCTTCGGGGCGTTTGCAGGCTTAAACAACACCGGCGGAAGCCAAAACTCGTTCTTCGGCAACGCCGCCGGCCAGTCAAACACCCAGGGTGTCCAGAACTCCTTCTTTGGCACGGGAGCGGGAGCCTTTAATACCACCGGCATTAACAACTCCTTCTTTGGATTCCTTTCGGGAAGGCAGAACACGACCGGTTTTGGCAATGCTTTCTTTGGCCATCAGGCCGGACGAGAGAACACGACCGGTCAGTTCAATTCGTTCTTTGGAAGTGGGGCGGGGCTCAACAATACCACGGGAAGCGGGAATGTCTTTTTAGGAATCTTGGCCGGTTTCGCGAATTCAACCGGCTCTGGCAACACCTTCGTCGGAAATTCCGCTGGAAGCATCAACTCAGCCGGAAATCAGAATGCTTTCTTTGGAGTGAATGCAGGGCTCAACAATATTTCTGGAGACAACAACTCCTTTTTCGGCTCCGAGGCGGGTCTTTCAAATATTACAAACGGGAACTCGTTTTTCGGTGCGCTGTCAGGGCGTGCCAATACGTCGGGAGTCTCGAACGCATTTTTTGGATATCGGGCCGGCCGCGACAACGTCACTGGTGGAAGCAATTCATTCTTTGGAAGTGAGGCGGGGCGAGAAAATGTATCGGGCGGTTTCAACTCCTTCTTTGGAAGACTGGCCGGCGGCAACAATACGGGCGACAGCAACTCCTTCTTTGGCGCGCTGGCCGGCCGGGACAACACCACGGCCGACAACAACGCTTTCTTTGGAAGCAGCGCGGGCCGGGATAACACCACGGGAACCAGTAACTCATTCTTCGGACGCGGTTCTGGCCTGTCAAACACAACCGGCGACAATAACACGGCGGTGGGCCGCGGCGCCGGGTCGTCAAATACGACGGAGAACGGGAACACGTTCATTGGCGCTTTGACTGCAGCCGCGGCCGGCGTGGGCAACGGCACAGCAATTGGATACAAGGCGATGGTGGAACAGGACAATACGATCGTGTTGGGAAGCATCAATGGAAAGAATGGGGCCGGAGCCAGCGTCAGAGTGGGAATCGGCACCACCCAGCCGCAGGCCAGGCTTCACGTCAATGGAATAATACGAATCTCACGTCAGGCCTTTAATGAACCACTCTTGATTCTGGATTCGGGCACTAGTCCCGGTTCCCTTGGTGGGATCCTATTGAGGTCGACGGATCCCAACTCGTGCTATCTGCTCTTCATTGGAGCTGATGGGACTGTGTTCACTTCTGCACATGCCTGTCCCTAACCACGCGCTCGCCCAATACTGAAGGCGGCCCGGTGGTTTTCACCGCCGAGACGCAAAGCACACTGAGATTCGCAGAGGGTTGGTTGCGGACTCGGCGATCTCGGCGCCTCTGCGGTGAACGGAATATGCGAATCAGCAGCGTTTAGGTAAATCGCCCTTCGTTTTCAGAAGATAGTTCTTAAAGGATTCAGCATCTCGGTTGTTTATACCACAGAGACGCAGAGGGCACAGAGCCACCAGAGTCATCAGAGCCCGAACGCCAGAGCCACCAGAGTCTATCGGAGCCCGAACGCCAGTGAGGGTCCCTGCGCCCTGGAGGCTCTGCGCTCCCCGTTACACAGCAGTACAGTGCGATTGACCGGGTGGGTCCCTCACTGGCGTTCGGGCTCTGACATGGGTGGCGGCAGTTTAGATTCATCACGCCGGCAGCGGGCGTTTTGGAGGGATTTTCCATGTGCAAGAGATTCGGTAAATTGCTGGTCTTCGCCGGCCTGCTTGTTTTGCCTTGCAGCGGGCGCGCGCAGTTTGGCGAAAGCGTGCAGTACTTCCCCCAGTATGCGGTAGGCGTAGGAGCGGCCACTTTCTTTTCCATTCACAATCCGAGCAGTGAAGGCATTACGGTCAACGTGGAATTGCACCGATCCGATGGCAGCGTGCTGGCCGGCCAGGATGTGTCTCTGGGACCAGGAGCGACACAGACCGTCAAGCTGGAATCGTCTGCTCCGCTGGCAGCCGGCTGGGCCAGGCTTTCTTCGGCGGGAAAATTCAATGCCAGCGAATTCTTTCAGTTTTACGATCCCAACGGACGGCTGGTTACTCAAGCCGGCGTTTTGCCCAGCTCTCCGGGTAAGCAGTTCAAGCTTTTTGGCTACGTGCGACAGAAAGCCAGCACAGGGACCGGAGTTGCCATCTTCAATCCCAGCGCCACAGTGGAAAGCATCTTGACGGTGCGACGGCTCAACGGGGCGGGTCAACTGCTCGACACACTCACGGTTCGACTGGGCCCGTTGGAACATCTGGCGCGCTTTTTGAACGAGAATCCTTATTTTTTTGGCGTGGATGATTTTGAAGGGCTGGTGGAATTCTCCGCCACTGAACCGGTGGCAGCCGTGACCTTACGGCTGGACAGCGGAAATCTAGCCGCTGTTCCGGTTCTTAGTCCCCAAGGTGACGTATTGTCTGCCGGTGCCGTCACCACGCTGCACCTGGCCGACGGAGCCGTCACGACGCCGAAACTGGGTGATGGATCGGTCACCACTTTAAAGATTGCCGACAGCGCCGTGCTCGGCTCAAAGATTGCCAACGGGCAGGTAGTGCGAAGCATCAATGGCCTCAAGGACAATGTGACGCTGGCGGCCGGACCCAACATCCAGATCTCCTCGAACAGCAACACGCTCACGATTACATCCAGCAGCGCGCCTTCCATTACCGGGGTCAGTGCAGGTACGGGTCTGGCGGGAGGAGGAACTTCGGGCGCGGTGAGTCTTTCGGTAGCTGACGGAGGTATTACTACTGCAAAGCTGGCAGATAGCGCTGTGACCTCTCAAAAGTTAACTGTTCCTCTCACTCTGACGGGTGCGACGTTCGGCTCTGCGGTGTTGAAAGTGACCAGCACCGGAGGGCCATTTGCCATGTGGGCCGTAGGCGCCGCTTCGGGACTTCGGGCTGAAGGGGCCGGTATTGGCGTCGAAGCGAGCGGCGGTTCTTACGGCGTGTTGGGAGGAGGTGGCACTATCGGAGTGTCTGGCAATTCCAATAGCGCTTCGGGCCAGGGTGTCGTGGGAGTTTGCCCGAACAATATCGGTGTACGTGGCGTCAGCACCAGCGGCACCGGTATGAAGGGCGAGAGCACCAGCGGATTCGCGGTGCATGGAACCAGCAGCACAAATACCGCGGTGGTCGGGGCCAGCACAAGCGGCACCGGCGTGCGGGGAGAGGGTGCGTCCGCGGGCGTAGCTGGATCAAGCGACAATATCGCGGTCCGGGGCGACACAGCCGGTGGTACCGGGGTTCTTGGCTTCAGCAACAGTGGCACGGGCGTAAAGGGATCTACAAGCACCGGCACCGGCGTGCGGGGAGAGGGGGGGCTTACGGGGGTGTTCGGGACCGGCAGCAGCATCGCCGTACGCGGAGACACTACCAACGGTACCGGCGTCAGCGGAAGCAGCGAGGCTGGCCGCGGGGTGACAGGATTCAGCACCAGTTCCGACGGCGTCTGGGGAAGGACGTCAAGTGGAAACGCGGGAGTTCTCGGAACCTCCATTGGCACCGGAGATGGTGTCCAGGGATCCAGTACTAGCGGACGGGCGGGAGACTTCCTGGGCAATGTTCGCATCACCGGAACGCTCACCAAAGGCGGCGGCTCATTTCAAATCGACCACCCGCTCGATCCGCTCAACAAATACCTCAATCACTCGTTTGTCGAAAGTCCCGACATGATGAACATCTATAACGGCAATGTCATGCTGGATGAGAGGGGTGAGTCCTGGGTACAATTGCCGGAGTGGTTCGAGGCACTCAACCGGGACTTTCGCTATCAGCTTACGTGTATCGGTGGCTTTGCTCCTGTTTTCATCGCGCAGGAAATCTCCGGCAATCGATTCAGAATTGCCGGCGGCGGTCCCGGCCTGAAGGTCTCATGGCTCGTCACAGGCATTCGCCAGGATGCTTATGCCAATAAACATCGCATTCAAGTGGAAGAAGACAAGCCTGCAGCCGAGAAAGGCTTGTATTTGCATCCGGAAGACTTCGGCCAGCCGTTCGAAAGAGGCATTCTGTGGATGAAGTATCCCGAGGAATTAAGACGGGAGTTGAACCGGCCGGCACATCGTCAGAGTCCTGAACGTCAGTGACGAGCACTGGATGGTGTCTGTCCCCAATTCCCTGTTAAAGGATCCAGCATCTCGATTGTCTATACCACAGAGATACAGAGTGTACAGAGCCACCAGAGTCTATCGGAGCCCGAACGCTGTCTGCCGGTGCCGTCACCACGCTGCATCTGGCCGATGGAGCCGTCACCACGCCCAAGATTGCCGACGGGGCGGTGACGACTTTAAAAATAGCCGATAGTGCGATTTCCGGCTCCAAATTGGCGGATGGCGCTGTGACTGCTTCGAAGATTGCCGATGGCGCCGTTCTCGGCTCCAAGATTGCCAATGGGCAGGTGGTGCGAAGCATCAATGGTCTGAAGGACAACGTGACGTTGACGGCCGGAGCCAACATTCAGATCTCCTCGAACAGCAACACACTGACGATTACATCCAACAGCGCGCCTTCCATTACCGGTGTCAGTGCAGGGTCGGGCCTGGCGGGAGGAGGAACATCGGGCGCGGTGAGTCTTTCGGTTGCCGATGGAGGCATTAGCAGCGCCAAGCTCGCGGATGGCGCGGTGACGAGTTCCAAGCTGGTAATCCCTCTGAACCTGGAGGCCCCTTTGTCCGGTCTTTCCGCTGTATTAAAAGCGAATAATACAGCGTCAACCGGTGTCGGCCTGTGGGGCATAGGTGTCGCCATTGGAGTCAAGGGCACGGGCAACGTTTTCGGCGTGACCGGACCGCGGAGCGTCAGTCCGCGGAGCACCTATCGACTGGCCGGACATGGGTTGATTTGCCGCGGCGCGGGCTGACGCCACGCGGTACTGTTGAGGCGAGACGACTTACCTGGTTCGCACCACGCCCTTGCGGACGTGGCTCTGTGCTTCGCGTGCCGGCCGATAGACCGAGATGTTTGGTTTCAATTCAGCCGTTTGCATGTCATCTAGCTGGTGCAACTCACATCGCGGGCTATGCGGCCAGTTTTTCCACCATGTCTGCGACTTTCCCGAGCGTAAAGGGGCGTCTCAACACCGCCGCCCATTCAAACTCACGGGTAATGGGATCATTCAGCTCTACAGCTCCTCCCAGAAGGATAACCGGCACGCGTACCTGTTTCAGCCGGGAGAGCACGGCGCCATCGAGCGACTGACCACACAGGTCGAGCACCATCATACGTGGTTTTCGTTCACCCGAGAGAGGCACCGCAGCCAGGGCGTGGGAGATTTCCGGGTAGCCTACCGCATCAAAGCCGCGCTCGATCAGTTCTGCCCTCAAACACGCTCGCGGCCAGTGCTCGCGGCTGACGATCCAAACTACCGGTTGTGCTTGCATTCACAAACAGTGTACTGCCAGTCTTTCAGTCTTTCAGTCTTTCAGTCTTTCAGTCTTTCAGTCTTTCAGTCTTTCAGTCTTGACAGACTGACGGACTGAGAGACTGAGAGACTGAGAGACTGAAAGACCGAGAGACTGAGAAACTCGTGATGACCAATGACCATTGACCAATGACCAATGACAGAGTATGTTGCGTTGATTCGCATACAGATAAAAGGACAAACCAGGGCGCCATGTCGCATGTCCATCGAAGACACTGGATCCAGGCGGGGTTGATCAGCCTGGCCAATTTCATCATTGGCAACCCGCTGTCGCGGGAGGCACAGGCGGAAACTCGCCGCGAGATCTTCGACGCGCATCTGCATATTCCCAGCGACAACGGAGAGAACTTCCAGTGGAACCTGGTGACCCGCAACATGCCCGAGTTTGTCGCCTATCTGGACAAATGCGGCGTACGTCGTGGCGTCATCTCATCGTCCTGGAGCAACAAGGCGCAAACTCCCGAAGACTACCGGCAGGGAAACCGCGAGGTCGCCAAATATGTTGACCGGTACAAGGGGCGTTTTCGCGGAAGCTGCGTGATTACGCCTTTCCGTGTCGACGAGGCTCTGCGCGAAATCGAGACCTGTCATAAGCAATACGGCTTTGTCTGGCTGGGTGAGTTTTGCAACTACATGACCGGCTACAAATATGACACGCCGGAGTGGACCGAGGTGATGAACCTTGCCACGCGGCTGAACCTGGTAATGCAGATCCACACCAATACGCGCGAGATGCAATACCTGGCGGAGAACTTCCCGCAGACCACCATCGTGTTCCCGCACCTGGGCGGGAGCAAGGACGACATCTTTGCCCGGATCGAAATCATTGCCAAACATAAGAACGCGAACATTGATCTTTCCGGCTCGGGCATCGAACGGGTTGGGATTCTGGAGAGGGCGGTCAAGGAGATTGGAGCCGATCGCGTGCTGTACGGCTCTGACTTCACCATCAACGAGCCGTCAGCGGTGATCGTCAGGGTAAAGAATGCCTTCCTCACTCCAGATGACCGCGAGAAAATCCTGTTTGGAAATGTGCAGCGCCTTCTATCGCAGGCCGGCCGGTTTTCAAAGTCGAAGGTCTGAAAGTCGAAGGTCGAAGGTCGAAGCCACTCTCGAATGCGGAATGCGGAATAAAAACTGTCAGTAGTCCGTTGTCCGTTGTGCGTTGTTCCTGACATTTCAGCGCAGAGCCGCAGAGTTTCAGCCACGAATTTCACGAATTTCGCGAAGGGGAATCTGTGGCCACGAGTCACACGAATTTCACGAAGGGGAAACCTGCAACCTGTGACAATCGATCGCGATCAACCGACAACCAACCACTGACAACGGACCACTGACCACGGACAGCTTTCATTCCGCATTCCGAAATCCGCATTCGATGGTACCCGCATTTATTGAGCCGCCACGGCGCCGGGCTGCAGATATTTTTCAAACCATTCCAGATTTGACTGCCTGGCTTTAAGCACCATCTTGGGCTCGTTGGGGCCGTGAGGCATGCGCGGCAGGACGATCATGCGCGCCGGCACTCCCTGCGCGCGCAGCGCGTTGTACAGCTCGTATCCCTGCGATATGGGGACACGCTCATCTGCTTCCCCATGCTGGATCAGTGTCGGAGTAACTGCGCCCTTCACATTGAACATCGCCGAATGCGCGCGGTACACTTCCAGGTCTTCCCAGGGTTGAGCGCCGAAATAGTCGGGCAGGAAATCCGGAATGTCCGCAGTGCCGGTGAAGCTCATCAGATTTGTGACCCCGGCGCCGACCGACGCCGCTTTGAAGCGCTTCGTTTGCGTGATGATCCACGAGGTCATATATCCGCCGTAGCTCCAACCCATCACACCGAGCCGGTCAGGATCGGCCACTCCCATTTCAATTACTTTATCGACTCCCGTCATCAGATCCTTGTAGTCTCCTCCACCCCAGTCCCGGACGTTGGCGCGCCGAAATTTCAAGCCATATCCGGATGATCCGCGAGGGTTGACGCGGAGCATCGCGTAGCCGCGCGACGCGAAGCTGTCCAGCGGATACACCGACCTGCTGCCTGCAAGAAAGCTGCGAGTAAAAACTCCCGCCGGCCCGCCGTGTACGATGAGCAGCAGCGGCACCCGCGTGCCGGGGCGGTAATTGACGGGATAGGTCAGGAGCCCTTCAATTTCCAGACCGTCGAAGCTCTTCCAGCGGATCACTTCCGTTTTGCCGAGCGGCAGCCGCGGCAGGTCCGCGTTGGCGCGGCTTATCTGCACGGGCGCGAAGGTATCAACCCGGCTGGCAAACACCTCGGGAGCGCGGTCGGGTTTCTCCAGAACGAATCCAAACATCGTTTTTGATGGATTCAAATTGACGCCGCTGAGAAGTTCATCGCCGCCGGCAATCTCGACGATCCGGTTCGAGCTAAGTTCCACGGCATAGATCCTGGTTCCGGTGCCATGAGTTTCGTCAAAATAGATCCGGCTGCCGTCCGCCGACCAATCGATCAGACGAGGTTGGCTGTCATGACTGGGGGCCAGGGTTCTGGGCGCCCCGCCGGTTGAGGGAACCACTTGAACGGCCACGCTGCGAGCCCAGCGGGGTGGAATGTCGCTCACAATCATCGCGATATTTTTGCCATCCGGCGAATAAACCGGGTTCGATTCCGCCGCCGCTGTGGCGCTGATCGTTTTGATCTCCCTGGTGTTTACGTCGATTATGGAAACATCACTCGAGGTCCAGTCGTTGGGCTTGGGAGTCTTAACACGGGAGAACACGATGCTCTTTCCGTCCGGAGACCAGTCCAGGCTCTGAACACTGAATGAACTTCCGGTCAGACGGACCACCGGGCGCTTGTCGCCGGCATCCTTCCTCACGGCAACAATGTGGAGTTGATTCATTTTGATGTTCTCATCGACCCAGCGCGCATCATCCTTGCCTTTATTGGCTTTCTCCTCGTCATCGGCCGGCTGCTCCTTCATTATGAAAGCAAGCTGCTCACCGTCAGGCGACCAGGCAAACGAAATCACACCGGTCTTTACATCCGTGAGGGCTTCCGCTTCCCCGCCGTCGGCGCGTATGCGATAAAGATTGTTCTTACCCGAACGGTTGGAGACGAATGCAATCCAATTACCGTCGGGCGACCATTGCGGGTCGGTGGATGATTTCTCCGCAAACGTCATCTGGCGTACGCCACGTCCGTCCGATTGGGAGAGATATATCTGCGAGACGTATTCGCTTCTGTCGGCGGTGATGACGGCTTCGGTAACGGTATAGAGCACGCGGCTTCCATCCGGCGAAACGCGCGCGTTTCCGAGGCTCTTGACCTTCATCGCCAGCTCCGGAGTCCATCCGCTGAAGCTGTCGGAAGCGGCATTGACGGAATAAGATCCAAAGAACACAATGGCTATTGACGTAACCAGAATCAAGTAAGCTTTTTTCCGCATGATCAAACCTCCTCCAACTTTGTGAAAGAATTCACCACAGGGACTTAGCGCGGCGAAGCCGCAACCAAAAGTCAAGGAGAGACGGCCTGAGGGCCGTCTCTCTGCGGTGCCCTGCCAAGCTGAGACGGCCCTCAGGCCGTCTCTCCGCTACCAAATAATTTGTGCAGGCCGCGAAAATTCTCATGGTTAGTAGTACAGAGAGCACAGGGGACCGTTGTCTCTGTGGTCTCTGTACCCCTGTGGTGAATTCTTTCACGTTTTCATTCCCAGGGTCCGGCTGGTCAAATAAGGCAGCGTATGTCGCATTATATCGGACCTCTCCAAAGCCTAAAAGGGATTGCCCGGGAGGAATTCCGGATTATTATCAGCTCAACAGCCCGACACTCCTATTTTTTGTGAAGGGAAAACAGGAGGCATCATGCGAACCGTTACTTTTCTCATGGGTTTAGCTCTCTTTGTCTCTGTTGCGGCAGCACAAACTCTCTCCGACATCGCGGCGGGAAAGGTTCGCGTGGTTGATCTTTGTTATGCGCTGAACTCAAAGAACTCCTACTGGCCGATCGGCGATTACCACCCTTTCCGGTTCCGCACCATCGCCATACTGAAAAAGGACGGCGTCTTTTCAGGCGAGTACTCCACTCCCGAACATCTCGGCACGCACCTGGACGCGCCCAACCATTTTGAAGCGAACCGGAAATCCGTGGATCAAATCACCCTGCCGGAACTGGTGGCGCCCTTTGTGGTGATCGATATTACGCCGGAAGCGTTACGAGATCCGGACACGATGCTCACCCTGTCGCAGGTGCGCCAGTGGGAGGTTAAGAACGGCGCCATTCCACGCGCGTCGGTCGTTCTGCTGCGGACAGGCTGGAACCGTTACTGGGCCACGCCCCGCTACAGCAATATGGACGCGCAGCAGACACTGCATTTCCCGGGTTACTCCCCGGAAGCCGCCGCGTTTCTGGTCCAGTCCAGAGACATTCGCGGCATCGGGATTGACGATCTGAGCGTGGACCGCGGTCTGTCCAAGAAATTCGAGGTGCATCACATTGTAAACGGCGCGCAGAAATATCATCTCGAGAACGTCGCCAATCTGGACAAGCTTCCCTCCCGCGGGGGATTTCTGATCGTGGCGCCGATAAAAATCGAGGGAGGCTCCGGAGGACAAGCTCGAATCTGGGCGGTACTCCCCTGAAAATGAAAGACTAAACCGCCAAGAACGCCAAGAACGCTAAGGCTCTAATTTGGCGTAAGGTGGCTGTCTGCAAACGGCTGACATTTCCGGAGAAGTGTTACGTAGCACCCTTGCTGAAACTGAATAGCCTGATTGAAAAGATATTCTTGGCGTTCTTAGCGTTCTTTGCGGTTCAAACGCTTTTCACTGCGGAGGCCGGCAAAGACTGCGCGGGCGCGTTGGAAAAGCGAGAGCATAGCGGCGCGATGCGCGGGTTCGCGGAAGCCGCTCTCCTGCTTGTAGAATTCGATCTCGCGATCCATCCAGTCCAGGAAAAACCGCACATCCTCTTCCGGCGCGGGCGCGGGGTCTCCCAGGTCCAGATAAATGGGACTGCTGTGTGCGAAGCGAACGGTTTGATCCGGCACCTCGAAGCAGCGCGCCGAGATCCATCCCGATTTTTGCACAGGCAAATCAAACTCCAGAGTGTGCTTTTTCGACTCAACGGCTGCCGTGCGGATCACTTTCCCGTCCTGCACTATGTCGAGTTGCTGCAGCCGGCCGGCTGACAGGGACTCTGCGCGCACGCGAACCTTTCTCCCTTTGCGGTCAAGCTTCAGCGTCGATCCCGGCTGCCGCCCGTCAACCGTGAAAAAAAGCATCGGGCCGTTGGTGCCAAAACTGCGCCCCGCCTTCAGGGAAGCAAACCAGCTCGCATAACTGAACGGCTCCTGCAGGCTCACATATACACGGTTATAACCAAGCGGTGAAGCCTTCACACCCGAAGCGCTGCCCGCGGAAACGGGTAGACGAAAGCCACAATTGAGGAAATGGTAGTAAACTTCCATGCTCCAAAAAGGCATTCCCTGCGGCGTGTTGAATTCCGTCCGCCACTTGGGAATCATTCCCCAGCGATCCGTTTCCAGTTCAACTCCGTTGCGATTGAAGTGATTGTGGACGATTCCGGCAAAGTCGACATGCCCGAGAGCCACCAGCGCCGCCGTGTCGCGCCAGGTGATTTTCTCCGCGTCGACGTATCCACCCTGGGCATGTGCCTGCGTGCAGTAAACGTCGTCGGGCGGATAAAACCGGTAACCGTCGAACAATATGGGCGCGCGCAAGCCCAAAAGGTCCACTGCACCGGGGCCGCGCTCCAGCCTCTCGACTTCTTTGTCAAGGACGCTGTAGCTGTGAAACGGATCCACCTGGCGTATCGGATTAGAAGTCTGCGGCGGCGTTGAGCGCGGTCGATCTTCCCAGATCCAGTCAGCCAGCGTCGGCGCCAGATTCAGGTCTTCGGCCGCCAGCAGTGCGGGCATCTCGTCCGGCTTGCGATGGTTGTGCAGATCGGCGGAGAACCAGCCGAGCCGGTTCATGTCAATCCATCGCTGCAGGCGCGCGGTCACATTCTGCCCCTGTCCCGCCGCCACGGCGACTGGAGAAGTCCAGGGCAGGAACTCCGGACCCCGCTCAATGCGAAGCGTGTAGCGCCCGCCCGGCAATGTCAGTTGGGCGCTGCCGCTGACGATGAAGTGGTGTTCGGCATTTTTGTCATACCGGATCGCATCGGCGGGATAAAAGCTTGCGCCACTCTCGTCGACCAGATACGCGCGGGCCGCAGCAGGCGCGCCTGAGCGGGCATCCAGAATTTCGATTTTCAGCCGGCCTGTCTGAGAGTCCGTTTTCTGATTAAATCCGAGAAAAGACACCGCGCACAGGGTCAGCGCCAGTTTGCTTAATCGCATAAATTCGCGTCTGGATTTCTCAGTCCGGCAGTCTCTCAGTCCCTCAGTCCCTCAATCCCTCAATCCCTATTTCATTTCTCAACAACCGGTTTTGAAAACAGGTCGTCGCTCAGGGGCGGGGAAGGATTGTAAATGATCTCGTCCATGAAAAGCTGCGATGAAGCCTGGCCGTCGGTGAAATTGTCCAGGCGCATCGATGTCAGAATGCCTCCCTTCGGATGCCACTGGTAGAACTCGGTCGCTTCCTTGTGCTTGTTTCCGCGCGCATCCATGCTGGTATATTCCATGCGCGACGGCAGATGCGTCTTGACATCGAAATAAATGATCACGCTGTCGTTCTCGGCGTCGATCATTTCCACTGCTTCCGAGTCGTCCTTGGATGACAATTCTCCCGGTCCGTAATAAAAGAAAGACATGCCCGGTTCTTTGAGTCTGTCCCGCAGCAGGTTGTCGATGCTGTGCTTGACGGTTTCGTGAAATTGCTTTACTTCTTCTGGCTTGGCTTCCTTGATCACCGACTTCCCTTCCATGTGCCAGCCCGAATTCGTGGCAAGGTTGAAAATGGTGACCTCCTTGTTTTTTCCTTCGCCAAGCTGGAAGCGAGACTTGTCGGGGAGTCGCGTGAAATCAAAATACTTCCAGTGCCCCGCAGTCTGGCCGTCTTTGAAGATGAAATAGTTCCCGCGGCTGCGCATCTCTTTTACCTGCCGGAACTGATTGCCGCCCATAGCGTCGATCGATTTTTCGATTATCGCGAGAGCTTTCTGGCGGGCTTTTTCCTTGTCGGATAGCTTTTCGCTGGATTGCGCGGGTAGAGAAGTGAAAAGCGTGATCACCACAGAGGCACAGAGGACACAGAGTCGAATGGCGTTGAGTCGATTACGCATTGTTCAATCAATCTCCGATGTAGCGGGCGTAAAGTGTTTTGGCGGTTCCGGGATCGCTTGTTCCTTTTACAATCGCGCGGCCGTCGGGAAATACCGTAAGTTCATGCGGCGAGATTCCAAACCTCAGCAGGTAATTCGATACCCGGACGGGCCCGAGGGACCGCAGGCGCTGCTCCAGCAGATTCAAATCGAGCCGCTGTTTTTGCCGCGGCACAATTTGCACCGAGTCCCTTCCACACAGCATGGTCGCCGTGGTTTCCTCTCTACCCTGCAGGAACTCGAATTTCCGCCGGCCGCAGCAGGCGCAGTCCGGGTCTGCATCCGAATATCTGACTTCCTGAAACCGATTGGACCAGGCGTCAAACGTGAGTAATGCGCGTCGAACCTGCAGGCGTGCCCCTGACACGATTTTCAGCGCTTCGGTGACTTGAATCGAAGCCACCCATTTGGGAACGGACGTGACAATTCCCGCCGTGTCACAGGTGGGTCCTTCGCCCGGCAGCGGTGCTTTCGGAAAGAGGCAGCGCAGACAAAGCGTCTCGCCCGGGAGGAACGAAGCGGTGGCGCCGGTCGCGGCCACACACGCGCCGTAGATCCAGGGCGTGTTCAGCTTTACCGAGCAGTCGTTAATCAGATAACGGGCCTGGAAATTGTCGGTGCCGTCCAGCACCACATCTGCGCCCTCTACGAATTGTTCCGCATTGGATGAATTGAAATCCTCCACCTCGGCCTGAATGCGGCAGCTTGAATTGATTCTCTTCAGAGCGCTTTCCAATGCCACTGCCTTCGGCAGCGACTGGCGCGCGTCCTCTTCCGAAAAGAGCGTCTGCCGCTGGAGATTGCTCCATTCGACAAAATCGCGGTCCACCAGCTTCAATACTCCGACACCCGAGCGCGCCAGCATCTCGGCTTGCGCCGAGCCAAGCGCTCCGCAGCCGATGATCAGGGCCGTCGAGCGGCAAATGCGCGCCTGGCCTTCCTCTCCGATCCCGGCAAAAAAAACGTGCCGCGAATATCTTTCTGCGTCAAACGAGGGCATCCCTCAATTGTAAGGCCAAGACGGTAAAATCTGAAAAAAACTCATGTTCCCTAGCTAGGCTCTCTGTGCAACAAGTTGGCAACTTCTTGTTTTTTCGACAAGATTTCAGAAAACATCCGGTCACGTCAACGTCGACGTTTATCGACTACGTGCACGTGCACGTGGCGGTCCCCGGCTCTTTCTTTGGTTGCGGCCTAAGGTCGAGCTGTGTCTTTGTGATGAAATTTTTTCCGACCACAAAGGCACAAAGGTCACGGAGAACACCAATTTCCAGGGGTTTTTGCTATAATTGACCCCCATGAAGAAGGCGCCGTCGGTGCAGGCGCGTCCGCTCCAAAAGGCTAAAGCGGGTCGGAGTCTTCCGATTCGAATCCTCCTCCTGAGCCTGGCAATTCTGGTAGTGGGATTTGCGTCTGTCGTTCTTTTTCTCTATTCCAAATACTCGATTCGCGTTGAGGCCAAGCTGCGCGAAGGGCTGCAGCAATACACGGCCGAAATTTACGCGCGCCCCTTTGTTCTCACCGCGGGTCATAATCTGAATTCCCCGCAGCTAGGCCGGCGCCTGGAAAGACTTGGATATGTTCGCAGCTTGAGCCGCACTCCGCGAAATTTCCGCCTTACCGCCCTGGGAATCGAACTCATCAACCAGCGGGCTGAAACAATCGACGTTCAATTCAAGAACGGCAAAATAGAAAAACTGAACCGCGACTACAAACCCGTGGATCAGGTGGAGCTGGACCCGGAACGAATCTCCAGCCTTTCCGACTCTTCCGGCAAGAAGCGAAAGTTCGTGCCTTTTCAGGATATGCCCGAGGCGCTTGTCAAGGCGGTACTGGCGGCCGAGGATCGACGCTTCTTTGATCATTCCGGAGTGGATCTGTGGCGGCTGTTCAAAGCAGCCACTGTGGATCTGCGCAGCAGCGAGTACACCCAGGGCGCCAGCACGCTCACGCAGCAGTACGTGAAGAACACCTTCCTTACTCCCGAGAAGAGGTTCAAGCGAAAATTCGAAGAGATCTGCATTTCTCTTATTCTGGAGACCCGCCTCACGAAGCGGCAGATCTTTGAACTTTACGCCAATGAGATTTACCTGGGCCAGAGAGGTCCATACAGCATCACCGGTTTCGGCGAAGCGGCGGCCGTTTACTTTCACAAAAGCCTGCGCGAGCTGACATTGTCCGAAGCGGCATTCCTGGCGGGGATCCTGCCGGCGCCGAACCGCTTCAATCCTTATCGCAACGGGGAGAAGGCGCTCAAGCAGCGCAACCGTGTGCTGGACGCAATGGAGGAGAACAGCTTTATCACCTTGAATGAGAAGCTGGCGGCCAAGAGTGAGACGCTGCGGTTTAAGCCCGAGATCACTTACGATTATCTGGAGGCGCCCTACTTCGTCAATTATGTCGAGTCCCGGCTGGCGGGCCGTTTCAGCCGCGAGGAACTGTATAAGAAGAGCTATCGAATCTACACTTCGCTGCATCCCGATTTGCAGCAAGCGGCGCATGAGGCGATTCAGGAAGTCGGTGCTGCTGTCGACAAGCTGGTGGCACGCAAAAAGAGCTCGGGAAAACCGCAAATGGCGCTGGTGGCCATCGATCCCCGCAGCGGGGAAATCCTGGCCATGGTCGGCGGAAGGAACTTTGGGCAGTCCCAGTACAATCGCGTAATTGAAGCACACCGCCAGCCCGGTTCGTCCTTCAAGCCCTTCGTATATGCTGCCGCTCTTGAAACGCCTTTCACAGATTCGATGATCAAGATTACCCCGGCCAAAACCTATGTGGACGAGCCGGTGACGTTCACCTTTGGCAATCAGACATACACACCGAAAAGTTTGAGCGGCAAATACCTGGGCCTGGTGAACCTGCGTCAGGCCCTGATGCTCAGCCTGAACGTGCCGACCGTCGAACTGGCGCAGGAGATCGGCTACGATCAAGTGGTGAAGCTGGCGCGCAAATGCGGCTTTGACGAAAACGTCAAGCCTTATCCTTCCATTGCGCTCGGAGCCTTTGAAGTCACCCCCCTCGAAATCGCCCAGGCATACTGCGTTTTTCCCAAGTTGGGAAGATTTCAGCGCGCGCACGGCATTTACCGCATTGAATCCAGCACCGGCGCCTACAAGGAGGATGTACCCCCCGCCGTACCGGTGATACATCCTGAAACGGCATATCTAGTGACATCCCTCATGCAGTCGGTGCTCGATCGAGGAACCGGCGCCAGGGCGCGACAGCTTGGATTTGATCTGCCGGCGGCGGGCAAGACCGGCAGCAGCAACGACGGATGGTTCATTGGTTTCACGCCGGATCTGCTTTGCGCCACCTGGGTCGGCTTTGACGACAACCGCGATACCACCAACCTGCTGGGAGCCAACTCGGCGCTGCCGATCTGGACTGCGTTCATGAAGCGCGCTAAAGAGGTGCTTCCCTTAAGCGGAGCCGGATTTCCCAGGCCTCAAAACATCGTCACGGTGGATATCGATCCCGATACGGGTCTGCTGGCAACGGCCGCCTGCGGCAAGGTGAGCGCGGAGAATTTCGTCGCGGGGACCGAACCGACAACCTTTTGCCAAGTCGACCACGCAACGCTCACTTTGACATCGGAGACAAAAACGACCGAGGCCGACAAAGAGAAAAAGCCGGGGATATTGAAAAAGCTGCTGGGAGTTTTCAATTAGACACTCCGGCAGCCACGATCAAGAGAAAAGCCGTCTACGTCCACGTGCACGACCACGTCAACGTCCACGACAACATTCATAAGTAACGTCGTTTGTCGGTCGTCAACGTAGACGTGGACGTTGACGTGGTCGTGCACGTAGACGGCTTTTTTTACTCACGGCTTCGCGGCTTTATCTTGTAGTCCGATTACTCGGCGTTCAGCACCTGAATCGCATCGGCCACTGAAACTTTTCCTTCGTAAATAGCTTTTCCCACGATTACCCCGTCCAACCGGGGCAGCTCTGTCGCCAGAAGGCGCAGATCATCCAGCGAGGAAATTCCACCCGACGCGATTACGCTGAACTCCGCCTGCACGACTTCTCTCAATAAACTCAGATTGGGGCCGGAGAGCATGCCGTCGCGGGCTATGTCCGTTACAATCACTCTTTGGAGCGCAGCCTCACGCAATGCATCGAGAAAGGCCGTGACAGTGACCCCGCTGTCTTCCGTCCAGCCTGCCACTCGCACCGTGCCATCCTGGGTATCAATCCCGACTGCCAGCCTTTCGGAAAACTCATTGCCCCATTGGCGCAGCAGTTCCGGGTTGAGGGCGGCCGTGCCTGCAACGCAGCGGGCGACACCGTAGCGAAAAGCCTTGCGCAGCGCGTCCGACGTCCGAAGCCCGCCGCCCATTTGGATCTGCGCTCCGGAAACCGCCGCGATTTCTCGAATGACGGGGAGGTTGACCTGCACGCCGGTAAAGGCGCCGTTCAGGTCGACCACATGAATCCAGCGCGCGCCCGCAGCCGCGAACTGCCGGGCGATCTGCAGCGGTTGCTCCGAGTAGACGGTGACATCCCGAGGGTCGCCCCTGCGCAACCGCACACATTTGCCATCGAGCAAATCAATCGCCGGGTAAAGCTGCATCAGTTCAAAAAACTTGAACCGCCAAGAACGCAAAGAGCGCCAAGAATATCGGGCATCATTTGCCGTAAAGCTGGAGTTTCCAGCGATCGTTACCCAATCGCGGGGGAGTAATCCAAACTATCACTGCAGCACCACATCAAACACTCTTTGCGTGCTTGGCGCTCTTGGCGGTTCCCTCAAAGTTTCACGAAGTTGGCCAGGAAGGTCAGGCCCGGCTGCTGGCTCTTTTCCGGGTGGCACTGCAGGCCGTAGATATTCTCGTGCCGGATCACGGAGGGAAATTCTTCCCCATATTCGGTAACACCCAGGACGTCCTCTGATTTCTGCGGACGGCAGACGTAAGAGTGCACAAAATAGAAATAGGATTGCGAAGGGATGTTCTCAGTCAATTTCTCCCGCCGCGTCCACTCGATTTGATTCCAGCCGATGTGAGGAACCGGCAAATCGGCCTGCATTTTTTCCACGTTCCCCGGAACCAAACCCAGGCCGTTTTCAAAACCGAATTCATTTCCCTCATCGAACAGAAGCTGCATTCCCAGGCACAATCCCAACAGCGGCTTACCTTCATGCGCATGGTCTTTGAGCGCCCCGATCAGGTCCAGTTTGCGAAGATTCTCCATTCCCTGCCGAAACGAGCCTACTCCAGGAAGGACGACACGGCCCGCCCGTTCCACATCTTCCCTGCTGCTGGAAATCCGCACCTGCTCGCCCACGGCGTCAAAAGCGCGCCGCACGGAACCGAGGTTGCAGATCTGATAATCCACCACTACCGTGCTGATCACAATTCTCCTTTGGTGGAAGGCACTCTGTCGTCACCGGGCGTTTGCGCGACAGCGCTACCCAGCGCCCGTGCCGCTGCTTTGAAAATCGCCTCCGAAACATGATGCAGATTCGTTCCGTAGAGTACCTCCACGTGCAGGTTCATCTTCCCATTGACGCAAAACGATCGCCAGAACTCCTCCACCAGTTCAAAGGGCATGTCTCCCATGCGGCCGTCACGCCGCGGAACTCGATATTCAAAATGAGCGCGGCCCGAAAGGTCCACTACCACTCGCGCAAGCGCGTCGTCCATGGGGGCGTAGAAAAAGCCGTAGCGTGCAATTCCTCTCTTTTCACCCAGCGCCTGAACTAACGCCTGTCCCAGGCAGATGCCGGTATCTTCAATCGAATGGTGCGGATCGATGTGAAGGTCGCCTTTACAGCTAACCTGCAGATCGAATCCCCCATGACGTCCAAACAACTCGAGCATGTGATCGAAAAACCCGATTCCAGTCTCGATGGCGCAGTCGCCGCGGCCGTCCAGATTCAGATCGACCTTAACATCGGTTTCGCGGGTGTTACGCGTTATTGTTGAAGATCGGCTCATATTACTGTTTCTTTCAGCGCCCGCAGAAACTCCAGATTTTCGTGCGGAAGCCCCACACTCACGCGCAGGCAGTTTTCCAGGCCCTTGGCGCCGGAAACATCACGGATCAGAATTCCCTGACTGCGCAACTGTGAGAAAACCCGGGCCGCGTCGCGGACACGAAACAGCAAGAAATTTGCCTCCGACGGGAAGACTTCCACTCCTTTGATCTCGCGCATGTTTTCAAACAACCGTCGACGCTCCCGTATCAGCTCCTGGATCGGCTCCAGGCTGCAGTGCATGTGGTCCAGGATGGCTTCCGCCGCCGTGAGCGTGACGAAGTTAATATTGTAAGGAAGCTTTATCTTTTCCAGTTGCGTCACTACTTCAGGGTGCGCGAGCACATAACCCATGCGCAGTCCCGCAGCGGCGAGTGCCTTGGAGAAAGTTCGAGTGATGATCAGGTTGGGATACTGGCTCAGGAACTCAGTGGCGTGAAACTCGCAGAACTCGTGATACGCCTGATCCAGAATCACCACGCCGTCGGTCAAGTCCAGAACGTCCCGCAGAGTTTCGCGATCCATCACCGTGCCGGTAGGATTGTTCGGAGTGCAGAAGATCATGGCATCCGGCCGCTCCTGCTCGATGGCCTCAAGCAAGGCATTTCTGGGAAATGAGGAGAAGTCGTCAAAGGGCACCTCGATCAGCGTCGCGCCGTTGCTCAATCCCAGAATGCGGTACAGCGCAAATGTGGGAGGCACGATCAGCAGTTTTTTTCCACGATCCAGAAACAGATGCAGCAGATTCTGAAGCAATTCATTGGAACCGTTTCCTACCGTGACACCCTGCGGAATCCAGCCGCTGTGATTGGCCAGTTTCTTGCACAAGCGCGTCGCCTTGAAATCCGGATAACGGCTCCAGGGGTGATCCATCAACTGCCGCGCCACCAGACCCTTGAGGAACAAGGGTGGGTCGTACGGATTCTCGTTCTGGTTCAGCTTGATCTGCGCTTCACAGGGCTTGAGATCGTAGGCTTTGATCTTCAGAATTTCAGGTTTAACTTTCGTCAACGGATCCTTGCTCATTCCAGCCACCGGAAAAGATGCATTAAATTCTAAATTACCGGCGGCGGGAATTCATGATCAAATTCGCCGGCTAGCCAGGATTATCCAAAAACTTAACCGCCAAGAACGCCAAGAACTCTAAGCATAGCGCAATGGACGGGGCTGAAGCTTGAAGTATGAAGGGCCATCAAAGCCGCGTTAAAACGTCAGGCGGGAAACCCTTCATACTTCAAGCTTCAGCCCCGTCCATTGCGCTGTTCTTGGCGTTCTTGACGTTCTTCGCGGTTAGATATTCTTGAATAATCCGGGCTAATCGCCGTTATTTGGTTTCGAGGCGGACCGCGATGGCGCGCGCGTGCGCCTGGAGCCCTTCGGCCATGGCCAGCTTTTGAATATGCGGCCCGGCTGCGCGCAACTGGCGCCTGGAGTACTTGATCAGGCTGGTGCGTTTGACGAAATCGTAAACTCCCAGCGGTGAAGCGTAGCGAGCCGCCCCGCTGGTCGGCAGGACATGGTTGGGTCCGGCCCAATAGTCTCCCACCGGTTCCGGAGAGTACTCTCCGACGAAGATGGCGCCCGCATTGGTGATTTCTTTCAAATAATATGACTCGTCGCGCACCATCAGCTCCAGGTGCTCGGGGGCAAGCCGGTTTGTCCACGAAACCGCCTGCTCGCGCGATTCTGCGAGCAGAACAGCGCCCCGTTCGTCGAGAGAACGCCTTACGATCTGGCGTCGTGTCAGGTATTGGACCTGCTGCTGCAACTGGCGAACGACCTGACGAGCCAGATCTTCGGAGGTCGTGATGCAGACGGCCAGAGCCTGCTCGTCGTGCTCCGCCTGCGCCAGCATATCGGCGGCAACGTAACTGGCACGCGCCTGATGCTCGGCGATTATCACCACTTCGGTCGGACCGGCAATCATGTCGATGCCAACACAGCCGAACACTTTTTGCTTTGCCAGCGCTACGAAAGTGTTTCCCGGCCCGACGATCTTGTCCACGGCGGGAATGGTTTCCGTTCCGTAGGCAAGCGCGGCAATGGCCTGCGCTCCGCCGATGCGATATATTTCAACCAGCTTCAATTCCATGCACGCAGCCGCAAGCAGTGGATGGCTTTCAAACGACGCAGGCGGAGAAACCACGGCGATTCTGCGCACGCCGGCAATCTGCGCCGGAATGACATTCATCAGCAGAGTAGAAGGGTACGCCGCTTTTCCGCCGGGAACGTAGACGCCGACGGAGTGCAGCGGCCGGATCACCTGTCCCAGAAAAGACTCGCCCGTGCCTTTTTTCCAGCTCCTCTCAACCTGAGTCTCGTGGAACTTGCGGATGTTGCGGATTGCACTTCGCAGCGCCTTCAGCCATTGCGGGTCTGCCTTCCTGGCAAGTTTCTTCAGATAGTCGTCCTGAATGCGGAACTCCTCAGGCCGAAGATTGCAGCTGTCGAATCGCGCGGTGGCGTCCACTACCGCCAGATCCCGGCGCTTTTTCACGTCGCGCAGAATTTTCTCCACTGATCTTTCGGCCAATTTTCTGCGCGCGCCGTTTCCCGTTCGAAACGCTTCCAGATAGGTTTCCGCCGCGGGTCCTGTCAGAATTCCAATCACGATAATTGCTTCTCCATAGACTCGAGCAGCCCGCCTATCTCGGAACGCTTGGTGTGAAACCCGGCGCGGTTGATAATCAGACGCGCCGTGCATTGCATGATTTCCTCGAGCACGATCAAACCGTTTTCACGGAGAGTGTTTCCCGTTTCCACCAGGTCCACCACTCTTTCGGCCAGACCCAGAGCAGGCGCCAGCTCCACAGATCCCGAGAGAGGAATAACCTCCACGGCCTTTCCCTGGTTTCGAAAAAAATCTTCGGTAATTCGCGGGTACTTGGTGGCGATGCGGAGCGATGGCGGCTCATGATCGTCCGCCTTGCCGGCCAGTACCATTCGACAACGGCCAATCTGCAGATCGAGGGGCTGGTGCACGTCCGGCAGTACCTCGCGCAGGATGTCCGTGCCGCAGATGCCTGCGTCCGCGGCGCCATACTCGACATAGATGGGCACATCGATGGGCTTGACCAGTATGAACTGGTAGCGATGATCGCCTGAGGCGAGCCGCAGTTTGCGCGTGCTTGCTGCGTCCGGGGGGAGCTCAATTCCGCAGCGAGCCAGAAACTCGACGCAGGCGCCAAAGATTCTGCCCTTGGGAAGCGCCATTATGATCATGAAGGCCACTCCACTCGAATCCTTTTGTGCTCTTTGCGCATTCGCCGTGCCTGCTCGAAGTTCGAAGCCTGCTCGCACTGCGATTCTTCCGGCGCGGCAGGCGAAAGCGCCGCCACCAGCCTTTCGAGACTCACGGAAAAGCCCACCGCCGGAAGAGATACTCCGAACTTTTCGGCCAGCGAATCGTAGCGCCCCCCCCCGCCGATCTCAAAGCCGAGGCTTTCGCTGTAAACCTTAAAAATGAGGCCGGTATAGTAATCGAGATTTCGAACTTCAGCCAGATCGATCAGGAAGTGGCGCTCCAGTCCCAGCGAGGAAAGCTCGTCATGAATGGTGGCAAGCCGATCCAGGGCCTGCCGGGACTTTTGATTCTGCACCACGCGCTCGGCCCGGTCCAGAACCTCTCTGCCGCCTGCCAGCCGCGGCAAGGCCTGAAGAAATTCCTCCTTGGCGGGGCTCAAATCCATTGCGGAAATCATCTGCCCGATGCCCCAGGAGTCTTTGTGATCGATCAGATTCTTCAATGTGAGCCTGTCCTCGTCGGAAAGGCTTAGCGCCTCCACGATTCCAGCAAAGAACTCCGCATGCCCCAGGGGCACGATGGCATTGCGAAGGCCGGCGCAATCGAGCGCCTCCAGCATCACCAGCAATACCTCTATTTCAGCGGATACAGAGGAGCTTCCGAAAAGTTCAATTCCCGCTTGATAGAATTCGCGCTGCTGCCCGGCTTTCGGGTCCTCATAGCGAAAGACTTCGCCGTCGTACCAAAGCCTCAACGGCATTTCCGCCTTACCCTGCGCCGCCACCACCTTGGCCACCAGTGTGGTCAAGTCCGGACGGAGCGCCAGCAGGCTGCCGTCGCGATCCACGAACGAATACATTCGCTTTTCCAGTTCGGGTCCAAGGGCCAGATGGAAGGAGTGCGCATAGTCGATCACCGGCAACATGACCTCCCGGTAAGACCATCCTTCAAAGACGGCGCGAAGCCGCTCCAGGAGAATGCGCCGGTTTTTCGATTGCGCGCCGGTGAAATACTGAACGCCCGGCGCCAGGGTACGGGGCTTTTGCATGAGAAAAGTTCTACATTTAATCCCGAGTCTGACCTTAATACAATCTTCGTTTTTTTTCGCTCGTTTCACCTTGCTTTGTCAGCGGTGCAGTCCAATTTCCGAATGCGGAATTTGGAATGTGGAATGCGGAATGCAGAAGGCCGGAGGCAGAAAGCAGAAAGCGGAAGGCTGAATAAAGCCTATGGTCCAGCGGGCCCTCGCCATGGGGCACCCAAGCACACAACTTAGCTTGGTTCCTTTGTGGTTCATTCTTACTAACCACCAAGACACCAAGCCAGCCCAAAATCCCGCAATCGCTTAAACTCCTACCAGCCTTCGGCCTTCCGCTTTTCACGCCTTTCACGCCTTTCAGCCCTTCCACCCTTCCACCTTCCGCATTCCGCTTTCTGCCTTCCGCCTTCTGCTTTCCGGCTTCTGCTTTCCGCATTCCGCCTTCCGCCTTCCGCCTTCCGCCTTCCGCTTTCCGCCTTCCGCCTTCCGCTTTCCGCATTCCGCATTCCGCATTCTACATTCCGCATTCTACATTCCGCATTTGGAACCCCGGCTGCTACCATGAACCCCGGATGATTTCCGTAGAGAAACTGGTTTACCAGGGATACGGCCTGGCGCGTCAGAACGGAAAGACCGTCTTTGTTCGGCGCGCCGCTCCCGGAGACCGCGCCGAAATCCGGATCACGGAGCATAAGAAAAACTTCGATGTCGCGCAAATTGTGCGGCTGATCGAACCTTCTTCCGCCCGCGTAGATGCGCCTTGCATCTTCTACCACCGCGGCTGCGGGGGCTGCCAGTGGCAGCATCTGAATTACGAACAACAACTGCTATGGAAGAGAAGGATATTTCTCGAATTCCTCGAGAGAAGCTGCCTTCCCGAACCTTATCCCGAAATTACCGTGAATCGGTCGGAGCCGTTTCATTACCGGACCCGTTTTCAATTCCATGTAACGGAAGCCGGCAAGACTGCGCTGTTTCGCGAGCATAGTCACCAGTTGGTTGAAGTCGATCACTGCTGGTTGGTGCCCGAGCCGTCCAACACTCTATTGCAGCGCCTGCAGGGACGCGAGTGGCTGGCCGGCTTGAAGTCGATTCAGATCTGGATTGACGATTCCAACCGCGTCGGTTTGCAGACGACGCCCGAACTGCCCGAGAACCTGAGCCGGAAAGTGCGCAATGACTTGCCGGGAGTGATGCTGCTCGGTTCAGACTCCCCTGATCGGATGGAGTATGTTGTGGGAGGAATACGATTTCAGCTCGGCGGGCAGAGCTTTTTCCAGACAAACCGTTTCCTTAACGCGAAGCTCAATGACGCGGTTTGTCACTTTGCCGGGCGTGGTGGGCGCGTGCTCGATCTCTATTCCGGGGTTGGCTTCTTTGCGCTTCCGCTGGCCAAACAATACGGCCAGGTCCTGGGAATCGAGGAAAGCCCGGCCGCGGTTGCGCAGGCGCGCGAGATTGCCATGCTCAACGGGATTTCGAATGTGGAATTTTTCCAGGCAAACGTCGATCGCTGGACCGGGGACTGCGCCCAGTCTTTCGATGCCGTCATTGCAGATCCGCCGCGGGCCGGGCTCTCGCGGAAGATCGCCGAGTGGATTTTGAGGGTGAACCCCGGGCGCGTGATTTACGTGTCTTGTGACCCGGCAACTCTGGTGCGTGATCTCCTTTGGCTGAGCACGCGGTATTTAGTGGAGCAGTTCTGGCTTTTCGATCTTTTCCCACAGACGTTCCACTTTGAGGTAGTGGCGGCATTGCGGGCCAGGTGACATTCAGAAAGATTCACCACAAAGGCCAGCGCAGCCGCAGGCCGCGACCAAAGAAAAAGCCGTCCACGTCTACGTGCACGTGACACGTCAATGTCCACGTCTCAGGTCCACGATCACGACAACATACAGACAGCCCCTCAATTCCGCCCAATCTGTGACAAAACGAGCGAAGTCGTAAACGTAATCGTGGACGTTGACGTGTCACGTGCTCGTTAGACGTGGACGGCTTTGAAAAACTTGCCAAAATAACTAGAAGTTGCCAACTTGTTACACAAAGGACACAAAGTTGTCCGAAACGGCGTGCAGCGAGGCAGGAGTTTGTGTTCTTCGTGTCTTTGTGGTGTATTTTTCAGCTCTGCTTATCCGCAAGAGGCTTCAATTTGCCCGAAAGATATTTGCTGGCCAGGTCCTGGTAGGCTGGAGCGCTGGTGTTTATCCACGACCGGGCATTGTCGGAAAGCGGCTTTTTGATTTGCGCCGGGTTCCCCGCGGCCAGATAGCCTGGGGGCACTTCCATCTTTTCTACCACCACCGAACCGGCGGCGACCAGCGCGCCCGCTCCCACTCTGGCGCCGTGCAAAACGACGCTATTCATGCCGATGACCGCTCCATCCTCGATAATGCAGCCTTCCAGGATGCATCCATGGCCGAGCGTCACATTTTTCCCGATCAGCGTCCGGCCGCCACGCGGAGCATGGACCACAACGTTGTCCTGAACACTGGTACCTGAGCCCACAACGATCTCACCGGTGTCACCTCGCAACACCGATCCAAACCAGACGCTGCTCCGCGTCCCGATCTTCACTCTTCCGAGCAGTACCGCATTTGGCGCGATAAAGACGCCTGGTTCGACTTCCGGCAGCACGCCGTCATACTCGAAAATCATAATGTTCTCCTAAGGAACTCCAGCAACTGCGGCAGCGGCCTGGCATTGAGGACATCGGAAGGCTCCAGCCAGCCGCGGCGCGCCGTGTGGACCCCGAAGCGCAGGGCGCCCAGCATTTTTGCCTGGTGCGCATCAGACGAGATCACAACCGGAATTCCCATGGTCCTGGCCTTGTAGCAATGCACGTCGTTCAGGTCAAGTCTGGCCACGTCTGAGTTCAGCTCCAGCGCGGTTTTGCTGCGCCGGGCGGTCTCAAAGACGGCATCGATGTCCAGCGGATAGGAATTCCTTCGAAGCAACAGACGTCCCGTGGGATGCGCCAGAATATCGACGTGCGGATTCTCAATCGCGCGGCAGATTCGGCGCGTCATTTCATCGGCCGTCATGTTGAAGCGTGAATGGATGGATGCAATCACCACATCCAATTGTTCCAGCAGAGAGTCCGGGTAGTCCAGCGATCCATCGGCCAGAATGTCCACTTCAGACCCCGCCAGTACGCGCACCGGGGAATTGTTGGCAGCCTGCCAGTTTCGAATTTCGTCGATGTGCCGCAGCAGGCGCTCTTCATTCAATCCGTTCGTGATCGCCAGCGACTGGGAATGGTCGGTAATTGCGATGTATTCATAACCGAGCCGCTGCGCGGCAGCCGCCATTTCCTGAACGGTGTTCTTCCCGTCGCTGGCAACCGTATGCATGTGCAAATCCCCTCGAATATCGGATTCCTCGACCAGGCGCGGGAGCTGCTCTGCCTGCGCGGCTTCAATCTCGCCTCGGTTCTCGCGCAGTTCAGGAGGTATGAACTGAAGACCGAGCAGGCGGTAAACGTCTTCCTCCTGCGCGCCCGCCACTTGTACCTCATCGCTGATGCGGAACACGCCGTATTCATTCACTTTGAATCCCATGCGTTTGGCGCGCTCGCGCAATATGACGTTGTGTTCCTTGGATCCGGTGAAATACTGCAAAGCCGCCCCGAAACTGGGCTGGGGCAGAACCCTCAGGTCCACCTGCATGCCGGAGCTGAGCGCGATGGACGACTTGGTTTCGCCCCTTGCCAGAATCTGATCGGCGGGCGGGAAGTCCACAAACCGGCTCATCACCGGAAGCGGATCCTCGCTCGCCACCAGCACGTCAACATCAGCCACCGTTTCCTTCCAGCGGCGCACGCTTCCGGCGGCGGAAATTCGCGCCACATTGACCGCTTCCTGCATGTGCCGGATGACCTGTTCGGCGACCGCCAGCGCTTCGTGGATTCGAAATTGTCCCGACGTCTGTTCCTGCTCCCTGATGGCTTTAAGAATGCGCGACTCGATCTTCTCTCCAATGCCGGGCAGGTTTCTAAGCTCATGCCGTTGCGCCGCCTCGGCCAGCTCGGACAAACTGCGGATTCCGCGGTCGCGAAACAGCGCAACCTTCTTGGGCCCGACGCCGGGCAGTCGCGACATTTCAAGCAGAGAAAGAGGAACCACCGCCAGCAGTCTCTGGTGCTCGGCACACTGGCCGGTCTGGCAGATTTCCATAATGATGGAGAATATGGTGGAACCGATGCCGGACAGCTCGCTGATGGCGTCCGGATTCTCACGCGCCGCTCTGTCAATGTTAAAGCTGACCGATTCGAGCGCCTGGCCGGCCTTCCGGTACGACCGAATGCGAAATACATTCTCGTTCTGAATCTCCAGAATGTCGGCGATTTGATAGAGAACCTTGAAGAATTCCTTGTTTTCCATCTTCGTGCCCCTTTTTACTGCTGAGCACCAGAATTTTGCTCTTTAAGCAAGATTTCCGTCTCAAGAAAAACAAAAGCCGTTCACGTCCACGTGCACGACCACATCAACGCCCACGGCAACGTTCACGCATGACGACGCCTCGGATCTTTTTATCCTGCGGGGACAACCAATGACAAGATACGAGTGCCTTCAGTGCCAGCAGCAAGAGTCACAATGATCTTCTTGCCGCTGGCTTTTCGCGCTGCCTGACGACCGGCAGAGGCGTGCGCGTCAGCGTGGACGTAACCGGGGTCGTGGTCGTTGACGTGCACGTGAACGTGGCCGTAGGCGGCTTTTCCTTTGGTTATGTCCCATGTTGGTGATTTTTTCACATGTTGGAAGGGGCGTCATGGTAAAAGTCGTTAACCCATGCCTGATGCAGACTCAAGAGTACTCACGTTCATAACGGGGCTGTTCAAATTCCTCGAGACCGCTCAATTTTCCCTTCAGTCGTTCCTGGATTACCTGACAAAGGAATTGGGGGCGGATCGCGGAATCCTGGTGACATGCTCGGAGACGGAAAACCAGGTCCGCATCCTGGCAGGCTCCAATCTGAAAGAGCCCAACCTCACGCTGGAGGAATTCCAGATCAGCCGCACTGTTTTCCGCCAGGTAATCCGCTTTCGGCAAACCGTGTTGATACGGAATCCGCTCGAAGAGGAGGCCTACGCCACCCAGAGCAGTATCGTCAAACCGCAAGTGCGCTCCATTCTGGCCATTCCCATCACCGCGCAAAACGAGGTGGTAGCCATCCTGTATTTCGACACGCAGCGTCTGCAAAGAAGCTTCAGCGAGTCGGACCGCGCCTGTCTGGAACAGATCGCGCCTTTAATTAAGGCCCTGTTTTTGACGCGCGCCACGGCACAGTCCCAAGCGCCCCGCGAAGATGAATTCTTCCTCGATCATGACAGGGCGCTTCAGGGTCTGATTGGAAGCGACCCTGCCTTTCTCAACTCCATTTCACTTCTCAAGAAAGTATCTCCCACGCCGGCGCCCGTTTTATTGACGGGCGAAAGCGGAACCGGGAAAGAACTTTTTGCCCGCGCCGTTCATGCTTTAAGCCCCCGAAAAAACGGGCCTTTTGTCCCGATCAACTGCGCGGCCATTCCGGATACGCTCCTGGAGAGCGAATTGTTCGGCTACGAGAAGGGCGCCTTCACAGGCGCCGACAGCACGCGCCTCGGGAAGGTGGAACGGGCAAATCATGGAACCGTATTTCTGGACGAAATAGCTGAGTTAAGGCCGGAGCTGCAGGCCAAGCTGCTTCGCTTTCTGCAGTCCAACGAGATTGAGCGTGTTGGCGCGGGAGCTCCGATCCGGGTTGACGTCAGGATTGTGGCCGCCACCAACCAGGATCTGGCCCAAAGCGTCAAAGAAGGCGCGTTCCGCCAGGACCTCTTTTTTCGCCTCAACGTGTTTCCCATCGCTCTTCCGCCCCTGCGCGGGCGGAAGGCGGACCTCCGGGAGCTGGCTGAACATTTTTTTAAGAAGTACATCAAGCTCCTCAATCTACGCGCCATCAAGGTGGACCCGGGCGTTTACGAGGCCATCGAATCCTACTCTTTCCCGGGCAATGTGCGAGAGCTGGAGAATCTTGCCTACCGCGGCCTGCTGCTCTGCCAGGGCGGCACTGTGACGGTGGATGATTTACCTTCCGAAGTTCGAGCCGGCAGCGTGAGGGCAATGGAAAAGGATCCGTTCGCCCACCTGCACCGCACAGTTCCGCAGGATTATCGGGAGTTGGGCCACCGCAAGGAGGCAATCAAGAAGATCTGCCGGGATGAAATATCTTATTTGGAAAGACGATTCGCGGAGGCGCTCGTTTCTGCGGCCGGAGGCAACGTCTCCAAAGCGGCAGAGATGGCAGGAATCGACCGCGGGTTGTTTTATCGGCTGCTCAAGCCCGGGGATTGAACACGAATTACACGAATCCGGGTGGAACGAGGTATTCGTCACTATCGGCCCCCACCGGCCTTGTGCCGGTGGAGCAGGGGATTCTTCACTAGAACGCGCCAAACTCTGCTTTCTTCCACCTTGCTTGATTCGCGCACTGCGTTAATTTACGCATGGCATGCGACCCTTCCAGTCCCACGACTTAATCCTGAAGTTGCGCCGCTTTTGCGCGCACATCGTACCGCCTGGACTCGAGCAAACCTGCCCGCTGTGGCCTTTCCAGTCCTAACGGGCACCCCACGCAGACCAGCCGAAACCTCAACCCCGTCGCATATTTACGCTTTGCACTGATTTTCACAGTTTGGTCTGCATTTTGCGAATGGGTGGCAGGTCTGCCGATCGCATCTTCGCGCTCGATGCAA
Source organism: Acidobacteriota bacterium (assembly GCA_036507075.1). Lineage (GTDB taxonomy): Bacteria > Acidobacteriota > UBA6911 > JACQSX01 > JACQSX01 > DASXQR01. The sequence continues at coordinate 61,617 of DASXQR010000152.1, forward strand.
GGAGGACATGATGAAAAAGGCAATCCTGTTTCTTTGCGTGCTGCTTTTTGTTCCCTCGCTGTCGTCTGGCCAAAGCCGTTCAGCCGGGCAGGGCTATGCGTTTGGCGCAATAGGCGCAACGGCGCCGGATCCTTATGGGCCGCTCTACCATTTCGGAGTTGGAGGCGAAGGATTTGTTTACAAGAACGTCGGGGCGGGAGGCGAAATAGGTTTTCTCACTTCGGAATTTCGCGATGTCCTCGGTGTTTTCTCAGCCAATGGATCCTATCATTTTCAACCGCACAAAAAGTGGGATCCCTTCGTCACCGCAGGCTACACGTTGCTTTTCAGGGAGGAGACCGCCAATTTTTTTAACCTGGGAGGAGGTACAAATTATTGGATACGTGACAACCTGGGACTGCGGATGGAGTTCCGTGATCATATTAATCGTGAGTACGGAACCTACCATCTTCTGCAACTCCGATTGGGGTTGTCATTTCGCTAGTATCTTAATTGCCATAAATCCGGGTACGAATATTTCACCACAGAGACACAGAGGACACAAAACTGGACGAGGAGCAGACAGAGTCCGGTCAGCTTAGAACGGGCTGTCAGAGTTCACTTTTAGACCTGACCGGACTCTGCCTGCCCTCGTCTGACTTTGTGTCTTTCGTGTCTTTGTGCTGAAAAAATTCTTATTCGGATTTTTGGATTTGAGTTCTGACGCCAATACCGGTTGTGAACCGGAGCCATGTGAATTAATCTATCGCATACAAGACTCAGCTCTGCCGCATTTTCACCAATTCTTAAGGTGATTCATGGCAGGAAGCCTGTAGAATCCTGTCCCAATAGGATCTGACAACGCAGGGAGGTAAATCATGCGAAGATTCATCTGGCTCACTCTCGTTATTCTTCCAATCTTTATGCTCGCCGGCCACACCGTTCGAGCCCAGTCCGAACTTGCCACGCTCACCGGAACCATAACCGATTCCAGCGGCGCCGTTATCCCCGGCGTCGAAATCACGGTCACAAATGAAGCCACCAATATCGCGGTGTCGACAGTGACGAACGAAAGCGGGCGCTATGTCGTGCCCAGCCTCAAGCCGGGGACGTACACAGTGGCAGCATCGCTTCCCGGGTTCAAGAAGCAGGTCAACTCGGGCGTGACGCTGCAGGTAAACCAGACGGCCAGACTGGATTTGACACTGACGGTTGGCGAGGTGAGCCAGGAAGTGGTGGTCTCTGCAGAGGCGCCGCTGCTGGAAACGGAAACCTCTAACCGCGGGGCTGTCATTGATGAGAAGAAGATTGTAGAGCTGCCGCTGAACGGCAGAGATTACAACCAGCTTGCGACACTCTCTCCGGGAGTGCTGCCCCCTACTCCGCGGCTGCAGTCGATCGGTTTCAAGGGCGCATTCAACGTCAACGGAAATCGGGCCTTTCAGAATGCCTTCCTGCTGGACGGCGTGGACAACACTTCCTATTCAAATTCCTTCCGCGGGAGCAACATGCAGGTAGTGCAGCCGTCGGTTGACGCGCTGCAGGAATTCAAGATTCAGACCAATGCGTACTCGGCCGAATTCGGACGCAGCGCGGGAGCGCTGATCAATGCCGTGATCAAATCGGGGTCGAACGCGTTTCACGGCTCGGCGTATGAATTTCACCGCAACAAAAGCCTGGATGCATCTAATTTCTTCTCCAATAAAGCCGGCGCATCCAAACCATTCCGATTGCGAAACCAGTTTGGTGGAACCTTCGGCGGACCGATCGTAAAGAATAAGACATTTTTCTTCGCAGATTACGAGGGGCTGCGCGATCGACTGGGCGTGGTGCGATTTACATCCGTGCCGCAGCCGATCTGGACCAAGGGAATGTTTACCGTTCCCATTTTCAATCCTTACAATCCCACCGATACCGGACAGGACTTTCGCAAGCCGGCCACGGCGGATTGCAACGACGGAAAGGGCAACTGTTGGATAATTCCTCAGAACCTGCTCGACCCGGTCGGTCAGAAGGTGGTAAGCGTAAATCCGCTTCCCAACACCGGCGCGCCCGGACAAGTCGATCTGAACTATGTCAACGTTCCGATCACGCGCAACCGCACGGATCAGTTTGACGTGCGGGTGGATCACAGCGTCTCGTCGAGCCTGAATCTGTTCGGCCGGTACTCGTTTTCCGACACGAACCTCTTCCAGCCGGGGCCGCGGCCGGGGCTCTCGGAAGCATCGTTTAATGATACTTTCGGAGCCGCGCTGTGGCGCTCTCAGGCCATCGCGGCGGGAGCTACGTGGATTATTTCCCCCCATGTGGTTTCTGACCTTCGCTTCGGATTTGCGCGCGGCAACTTCTTCCAGACCCCGCCAAACTTCGGATCCGGATGCCCGGACAAGCTTATCGGACTGAAGGGAGCGCCCACGGATGAGGCTATTTGCGGCGGCATCCCGGTGATGAATCTACCCGGTGGGAATCAGCGGAGAATCGGACGAACTACCTCGGTGCCTCAGTTCCAGACGCCACGATCCTATGACATCCGTGACTCAGTCGCCTGGACACGGGGTGCGCATTCCATCAAGTTCGGCGGCGGATTACTCCATGTGCAAACCGGGATTCGCGACGTCAGCTCGCTGCTTGGAAGTTTCACTTTCAGCGGCCGATTCACCGGTTCCACCACCAACGCCGATTATCAGGCCGGGCTTGCCGATCTGCTGCTTGGCTTTCCCACGCGCTACCAGCAGGACTCCAACACCGTGTTCAACCAGTTCCAGAAAATCTACTCTGCTTTTGTTCAGGACGACTGGAAGGCCGGCTCCAAACTGACGCTCAACTATGGATTGCGCTACGAATTCGCCACTCCGCCGCGCGAGAGGGACCATCAGGCGGCAAACTTCGATTTCAAAAACCAGGCATTCACCCAGTCACGCAGCGGCAGCATTTTTGAAGAAGCGCTGATTCACCCCGACAAGAATAATTTCGGACCGAGGATCGGGTTTGCGTATTCAATGATGGATCGTGTGGTCCTGCGCGGCGCTTACGGCGTGTTCTATAACCACACCAGTCGCACCGGAAGAGAGGGCATGCTGGGATTCAATCCTCCGTTCATCGTACTGGCGGATTCTCAAATCGGCGGCAGTAATGTCCTTAAGTCCACAAACGCGATTTTCCGTCTGCAGGATGGAATACCCGCCGGTTTTGTCGATCTAAAGCAGGTAAACCTGACTACTGTAGCCCGCAAGGCGCAGGACATTAACCAGCGGACCACTTACGTTCAACAATGGAACTTCGGAATACAGCACGAATTGATCAAAGACCTGCTGCTGGATGTCGCTTACGTCGGCAACAAGGGAACCAAGCTGGCTGCTTTTCGAAACCTGAACCAGCGGTTCGTGGTCTTCAACCCAACCACCGGCGCGCCGTCGGCAGGAGCCAGACCTCTGGCGGGAGTAGGCCTGAACGGAAATATCCAGTTTCTCGAGAATCTCGGGATCTCCAACTATCACTCACTCCAGACACGCCTCGAGAAGCGCTTTTCCAGGGGTTTGTCCGGCCTGGTTTCGTACACCTGGGGAAAGGCCCTTACCAATTCCGTGGATCACCTCTCTACCAGCGGCGTCGGGAATGGAACTGATGTGGGCGTGTTTCGCGAGCCACAGAATGGGTTGGATCGCAGAAATGAGTATGGGCTGGCCGAGTTTGACGTTAAACACCGGTTTGTCGGATCGGCGGTGTGGGAGATTCCCTTCGGACGCGGGCGGGCGTTCGGGTCGGATGCAAGCGGCGCGCTGGATCTCCTGTTGGGAGGATGGCAGCTTTCCCCCATCGTAACGGCGCAAAGCGGACTGGGGCTGACAGTGCTTCAGAGCCAGGTCCTGGACCTGGGGGATGAGCGGCGCAACCGGCCGAATCGCCTCGCCAATGGAACGCTTCCCTCCAGCCAGCGGACAGTGGATCGCTGGTTTGACACCAGCGCTTTCAAGGCTCTGCAGATCGATCCAACCCGCGATGGGTTCGTGGCCAACCAGGCTTTCGGGAATGCCGGAGTGGGTATTATGCGAGGGCCCAACCTTGTCAACGTTGATTTCAACTTAAGCAAGACGTTTCGCGTCAGCGAGGGCCAGTCGGTTCAATTTCGATCCGAGTTTTTCAATGCATTGAATCACACCAACCTGGGTGTGCCGGGAATAACCATGGGCGGAGGCTTCGGCGTAATCTCCAGCACGTCGACTGAGGCGAGGATTATTCAGTTTGCTTTGAAGTACCGCTTCTGAAAGGCCGGAAGGCGGAAAGCGGAAGGCAGAAAGCAGAAGGCAAAATTTCCTGGTGCCTTGGTGTCTTGGTGGCAAAAAAACGATCAACCACCAAGGCACTAAGACACCAAAAGGATTCCGCCGCTCGACTTGGCCCTACGCCCTCGATATGCAAAGAAGTGGCAGCGATTCCCATCGTCTTCGTTCTTCCAGCGCCGGCGGGATGATCAATGTCTGCGGCTTGGTGCTGTTGTCCGGCTTCTTCTTGAGGATTTTTTCCTGCCGCCTTTGCTCCTCTTGAATCTCTTTGCGCGTGCGTTCGTCGATTCTCTTGTCTTCTTCCGTTTCTTTCTCTTTGACGAAGCTGTAGGCGCGCTTCAAGGCGCGGCGGAATTCATCGCTCACGCTGTCTGCCTGAGGCACGGAGCCGATCACGTGCGGCGTAATCAGTATCACCAGCTCGGTGCGCCGGGTGTTGCGATTAGTTGAGCCAAAAAGCGCGCCCACAACCGGCAGGTCACCCAGCAGCGGGACGCGTGTGCGTGACAGGTTGTAGCTGTCGCTGATAATCCCGCCGATAGCAAGGGTGTGCCCGTCTCTGACGATCAGCGACGTCTGAATGTAGTTTCGACTGATCGTAGGCGTGAGGCCTCCGCCGGTGGGAGTGCTGATTTCAATCGCCAGATCCATTGTCACCATACCCGAAGCGCTGATCCGCGGATTCAGTATCAGGCTGGTACCGGTTTGACGAAACTGGATCTGATTCAGAAATGCGCCCGCGCTTCCGGTTTGAATCGGATCTCCAAACGAAGAGGTGGTCACGGGAACGTCGGCCCCGATGTTGATGGATGCTTCCTGCCCGTCGATAGCCAGTACTCTGGGGGCTTCGAGAACCTTGACATTGGTCTTGGTTCGCAGCGCGTTCAATTTGGCTTCGATTTCTCTGGAGTCCCCGATGATGAACCGCGTGGCCGCCGCCAGGGTCCCGGTAGTGCTGACAGACGCGGTGCTGGCAAGAGCCTGCTGGCGCGCTTCCAGAAAAGCGGCAATTCCAAAAGTCAGGTCATCGCGAAGCTCCACCGAGTAAACTTTGGCCTCGATCAGGACCTGGCGCGGCATCACATCGAGCTGTTTGATGGTCCGTTCAATATATTGATAATCGGCTTCGGTGGCCTGGATGATCAGCGAATTATTAAATTCGTTGACGATGATCTTGATGTTCCCGCCAAGGAGAGATCCGGTCCCCGCCTGGGACCGCTCGGAGATGGGACGCCCTTCAATACTGGGTCCCAGCCCTCCTCCGCGTATGTTCCTCCTTGGTCCCATGCTTTCCTGCGGCCGGATCGACTGGCGCTGCTGTGGCTGTGCCTGCTGCTGCTGGGTGGCCAACTGGCCTTCCGCCGTGGCGGCCGACGGCAGACCGGAACCGTCGCTGTAAAGCTGCGAGAGGATTTCCGCAATGTTGCCCGCCGTGGAGTTTTCCACCTGGTAGACAAAGGTCTGCAGGTTCATCCCTCCCGAAGCCGAGTCAAGCTTCTCGATCCACTTGCGCACTTCGTCCATGCTCCCCTTGGAGTGCGCCACCACCAGGATCGAATTCAAGCGTTCGATGGGAATGAAGTTGATCCCGCTGGACTCCCCGCCGCCGGCGAAAACCTTGGCAAGATCGGCGGCCACGTCGGGGGCACGATTGAAGCGAATCGGTATCAGCTCGGTGGTGTTGATGTCAAAGAACCGCGTGTCCAGTATGTCGATCAGTTGCTTTGCTTTTTCAATGTTCTTCCGGAAATCGGTGAGGATGAGAAGGTTTTTGGAGTCATACTGCAGCACAATCGACCCGCCCGACATGAATGGCTGCAGCAGAGTGACCATGTCCCCGACGGGAATAAACTGAAGCGGAATGATCTCGGTAATCATTCCTTTCTCATCCGACGTTCCCGGCCCGGAAATCGAGATCACCCGCGGGGCTGTTTCCGCTCCCGGCGGCGGCGCGCCGGCTGCGGCCTGGGTTCCGGCCGGAGGCGCGGGGCCGGGGGCCGCAGGCTTAATCACCTCGGTCTTGGTTTTCAAATCCAGCAGAATCTGGTGCGGAATTCTGATCGCTTCGGCGATCGGCACAATCAGATAGATTTCGTCCGCCTGGACGATGGCCGCGTTATTCAATTTGAGGATCATTTCGAGAGTGGCGAAGATATCCTCACGTTTGATCGGCTTTGTGGTCAGCAGGTTGACCGTGCCGTTGACCGCCGGGTCGATCATGTAGCTGAAGCCCAGCTCTCTCATCAGCGTTTCGATGACCGTGACCAGAGGCACGTTGGAAAACTGCAGCACGATTCCCTGACCTGTTGACTGCACCTGAGTAACCACCGGACCCGCGGGCTGCTGCTGCGTCGGGCGCCCGGGCTGTTGGGCGCCGGGCTGAACCTGGATCTGCTCGGGCTCGACCGCTGTGGGAGTAGAAGGTGTCGAGGGACGGTTGATCCCGCCAATGATGGTCTCCAGACCGCCCAACGGCGTTCGCTGCTGCTGTGCCGGCGCGGCCTGGACCGGTGAGGGCACGATGACATTCCTGCGAGTCGTGGTTCTCTGCTGCAAGGCCAGCATCTCGGGCAACACCGCTCCCTGAAGGCTGCAGGCAGAGCAGAAGACTATCAGCACGCTAAACCAATTACGCCGTTTCATCTTTTCTCCGTGAGTTTACTGGTTGCGTCGCTGCGGCCGGGGAATTCGACCGAACGGTGTGTCCAAGTAACCCGCATTAGGTTGTGGACTCTGGTTTGTGATGCCCTGGTTTGGATAAATACCCTGCTGGCCGACCTGCGAATTGCTTCCGCGCGCCATTCCAGGCCGGGCGGCGCCACTGGCATTGCCAAGCTGCGGAGCCACACCTGCGCCCGCCGGACCGGCCCCGCTTCCCACAGTTGAGACCTGAATTGAAGGCCCCGCAGGCGCTCCGGTTGCAGAGGAAGGCGGAAGAGAGGCCGGCGCGCCACCCTTCTTGCTTGATCCAACCTTGATGACGGTGGCCGCCAGGCGTCCAACCACCGGACCGCGAACTGATGCCGCACGCTCGTTAATGCTGATATTGTGCGTCATTTCCCCCCAGGTAAAAACCATCCCGTCATTGCGGATCTCGGTAACGCGCCCAAAACCCATGATGGCGTCACCCACCTGGAATGTCTTGATCTGCTGTCCCGGCTCCTGGACATAGGCCACTCTCTTGTCTCCGATCAGTGAAACACCTGTCATTATCGGCGTGCCCTGCATCGGCGGAATCTTGGGCGTATTATCCGCAACAGGCTCGGGCGGCTCGATTTCGCGGCGATTCGGTGAAAACAAATTCTTCTCGAACAGCACGTTGTAATTGCCGGCCGGCTGAAGATGATATGAAGACTGAGTCGCCGGCAAGGAGTTTGTTGTCGCGCCCTTCGCGGGAGGCGCCTTGTTGACCCGGATTCTGGCAACGTTGTTCTGAGTTTCGTAGGATTGCCACTCCGTGAAGACCGCGTTACCTACGAACAGCACCGCCACCAGCAAAACGAGGTTGATCAACATAAGCTTTCGTCTCATGACCTGCTATCCTTTTCGGACCAGTGCAGCCAGCGTGATTCGAGGCTGCAATACCACCTGATTGCGATTCATATAACTGTTGACAGACAACTGTCGAATTTCCAGAAAGTAGGGATTGCTCGCCAGCGCATACATGAAACGCGTCAACGGTCCGATGTCGGCGTTCACGTTAAAATCGATGGAAATCTTGCTGTAGCCGCTCTTGAGTTTTTCCTCGGGAAGAATATTGGTGCGCGTGATGGTCACACCGTTCGCCTGCGCATATTGATTCAGCGTGTCGCGCAGTTTGGCTTCCGCTTCGCCGGAATCATTCACCAGCAGGAACAAAGACTGGAGCTGGCGCTTGCGTGCCTGCAGCGTTTTGAGCTCTTTGACGTAGTCGTCGCGGCGCTGCAGGTAGGTCTGGTAGTTCCGAATTTTGCCTTTTTTCTGTTGAATCTGGTCCACCAGGTCCTTTTTGGAATCCATGAACGGCAATACCACCCAACCCACCAGCACAATTGCCGCCGCGCCGATCAATCCCACCGATAGAACGATGCGTTCCCGCTTATTGATTTTCACTGCTTGATCTCCGCCACAAAATTGAAGCGCTCTTTCTTCACACGCTGGTCGTAGGTGGTGTATTTGTTTTCCACCTTCTGCAGATGTCCCGATCGCAGCAGGACATTCTGAATGGCGGTGGGGTTGCTCGAGTAGCCGGTAATATCCACTCTCCTGGATTGCGAGTCGATGGTCATCATTTGCAAATAGGCTTCCTGCGGCAGCTTGTCCGTCAATTCCTTCATCACTTCCAGAGTGACGCTTCTCCCCCGCGTCAGTTCTTCCAGATACCCGATATCGACCCGGGTTGCGTCGATATCCTTCTGCATCTTCTTGAGCTCTTCGATTTTCGGTTCCAGAGAATGGATCCTGTCGTCCAGTTGATTAACGAACTCCTGCCCCTGGAAATAATCTCTCATGAAGTAAGCCGCCACTCCCGCGATCACCAGCAGCGCCAGAATGATCGTCGGGACATACACAATCTTCCTGGTAACCCGGCGCCGGGACGGCGGAACGAGATTGAGCGCAATCGGCGATTTCTTTGCGCGAAACGAAGACAGCGCCAGTCCCACCGAATTGCTCAATTTGGCGGGATCTCGCAACTGCAGCTTTCCCTTCAGGGCATCCGCCAGAAGCTCGGTTTCCTTGAAGCGCTGTTTAAACTCGTGATACAGCCGGCCGGCATGCGTGCCGGAAAAATAAAACCGGTCGATCGTCCCATCGTCTACTTTGATCTGGGAGAGCAGTTGCTGCAACTGATCCAGCAAATGATCGACGGTGCTGCTTTCGCTGCTTACGGTCAGCTCGCGCGAAAAGATATTCTCTTTCCCCTGCAGAACCACCATTTCCGAAGCGGCATCATTGATGTCAAAAACCACTACCAGATCCTTGCCGGCAAGCAGATCCTTCTTCAGCGAAACCAGATTAAAGATCGCCGATGTGCTCATCTCAACGCGACTGGGAGGCAGCTTGTTGGCCCAGAGGCGATCAATATAGGGATCCAGCCATCCCTTTCGCACCATGGCCACCTGCAGCAGCAGTTTCTTCCGCTCCAGGTCCTGCTTCAAGATCACATGGTCAAAGTAAGATGCTCCTTCTTCGCTGGGCAGGTAATATTCGACTTGATACTTGACCAACTGTTCGAGATTTTCGGCCGCTTCCAGCGGCAGTTCCAGTTGGCGCAGGATGACCTGATTGCGCGGCAGTCCAAGAATGATGTTCTCGCGATTGAATCCGTTGTGCTTGCGGATGTTCTGGATCTTCTGCCGCAGTTCCACTTTGTCGAGCTGGAGGAAGTTTTCAATCACCTGCGTGCTGCTTGCGGCAAATCCACTGAGGCGCTTCTTGACCACAGTGAAGACCACATCATCTCCGCGGATTTCGATTCCCAGGCTCGAGTTCACGCTAAGCATTAGAGTTCCAGGTTATTCTCGTTCCAGTAATAAATTCTGTATCCGGTGGCACTGATGTTGTCGGAACCAAACGTGCAGCGGATCAGCGAAGCGATGCGTTTTCCGTTGAGCCGGGCCGTGATCTTCAACGAAAACACGTTGCTGGGGCTCAGAGTCAGGAAACTCATCACGTTCGGATCTGCCTGAAATCCCAATTGTTCACCGAGCTGTCCGGCTGCCGACAGCTTCATTTCACCCCGGCGGGCGACGATCTGCCGGGCCCGCTCGGGATCCATTCCCGGTATAGATGCAAGAACCTCAAATGGGGCTGACTTTATGTTGATTTGATTCCTAAATGTATAAGTCGTCAAAAAGTTGACCAATCCACCACGAATCATTTCCTTCCCCGATTCATCCTTAAACTTCTGACCGTAAAAGATTTCCGGCGTCACTCCTTTGACCAGCAACAGCTCCTGGATATTGTCAAAGAGGCCGTCCTTGCAATGGTACGGCTCGGGCAAAGACATGTAATAGTCGTCCTCGGCCCCTAGAGGCAGGGGGTCTTTGTCGGGATCCCGCCAGTCGCCAATGGCGTCGGTAATGGCCAAGGCCGTGTCCCGGTTGACCCCGAGCTGTGCCAGCAGCCCCCGGAGCAAATCCGGGGGGGCAAGATTCAGGTTGATCTTGCCGGTTTCATCCGTGATTTCAACGTCGGCTTGCCCTCCGGCCATGGCAAAGGTCAAATGGCCGCTGTCCAGCTCCTCGTCTATGTCCTGTTGCGCGCCTGCAGCCAGGGTCGCCACCCCCTGAGTTTTCAACGCCTGAATCAGGGCGCGATTGATCGTGTAATAAGCCGCCGAGCGCGCGATGTAATAGGACTGCTTCAACTCGACCTCGTTGACGGTGGCCTTCACTTCCATACGCACCGACCGGCTGAAAGAGAGCGCGATCAGCGAAAGGGCCACCAGCACCCAGGAAAGCAGCACCATCAGCGAGCCGCGCTCTTTCAAATGCGGAATGGGGAATGCGGAATGCGGAATGCATTCTGAATGCGGAATGGTGTCTTGGTGTCTTGGCGGTTGATAGTTTTTTAACCACCAAGACACCAAGGCACCAAGAATTCTCCCATTCCGCATTCCGCATTCCCCATTCCGCATTCGGAAAGCGTTCCGCATTCGACTCACTGTGCGCCTCCGCCGATGATTCCGCGCAGGTTCGGCGGGATGACGCCCCCGGCTCCAAATCCCGGTCCACCGGTGGTTCCGTCGGCGTTAATCAGACCGACGATTCTCAGTTTCTTCTGATCCTTTTTCAGCATCGTGATGCGCACGGCCAGGGGAAGCTTTCCCACGGTCTCCGCGTCCCAACTGGTGTGCCAGAAGTACTCGTCTGGTTCCTTGGCCCCGAAATATTCAAACGTGCCGTCTTCCAGGTTTTTGAAAAAGACAGTTCCTTTGACCTTGTCGCCGACCGTCATTTCCAGGTAGGTCTGCCCGCCGCGGTACTGTTCTTCGGTCTCGACAAATTCCAGGGCGCCCTGCTCGCCCCGGTCAAACGAATAGGAGATCATCGACATGCCCGCGTTCTTGCGGAAAAAAAGTGGCGCGAAGCTCGCGAACAGGATGCGCCTGGGCTCTCCTTTGAACAGGGGCGGAATCCGGAGCCGGGCATTCACCAGGCGCTCAAAAAAGCTGTCGGGGGTTCCCGGCGGGGCGACGCCTTGTTGCTGTTGCTGCTGCTGGCGGATCGGTTCGTAAAACTTCCCCTGAGGCCGGACCGGGTAGGTCGAGCCGATCTGCGTCTTTACCAGTCCGATGACTACTTTTTCGCGCTGGGAGTAATCCATGCGCTCCTGGCCGGTCCGATAAATCTTCAACGACACCTGCAGGGCGGTGAAGATGATCAGCGACAGGACGCCGATCAGCGCCAGCGAGATCACAAGCTCAATGAGGGTAAAGCCGCGCCTGTCTGTCATGGAACGATTCCCCGGTAGGGATTGGGCGGCTGGGCGCGGCCGGGGACCGGCTGCGGGGTGCCAAACGGAGTCACTGCCCCAGGCAGGCCCTGGTTCTGAACCTGGCGCAGGCCAACGGGCTTCAGGCAACTCAAGCGATACAATTTGCCGTTCTTGTCATTTTTGTAAATCACGTCGACGCGCACGTTGAGCAGCTTCAGGGGAAAGGGCTGCTGCGGATCCCAGCGGGACATTTCGGGAATCTGGTAATCCTGGACCTCTGCCACCCAGCGGAAATTTTCATCCAGGTCGTCGTGCCGCGTCATTGGGCCTTTGATGGTTTCATCCGACAGAATCTCGTTCATCACGTTTTCGGCGTGATTCATGGCCTGGCCTGCGAGATCGATCTTCCTTACATTCTTGATGGCGCCGGAAAAGAGCTGCAGCGCCAGCGTGATGCCCACGCTGACAACAGCCAGCGCCACGACGATTTCCAACAGGCTGAACCCGGAACTGAACCGCCAAGAGCGCCAAGAACGCGAAGCGCATTGATTCATCCTGTCTATTGACTGGGGGGTGTCATTTTCAAAACGACAGCTCGTCGGCAGCGCCATTTTGTTGGTACTTGCACGATGTGATCTCATTATTCTTTGCGTTCCTGGCGCTCTTGGCGGTTTACTCGTTCTCATCTCTGCTCCCTGGGCACGATCAGTCTGGCCGTACCGGTGAGCAGCTCGGTTTTGATCAGCACCTTGCGGCCCCGGTTGTTTTTAAGCCAGACCTCGGCTTCGTCAGCCCGCCCGTTGGGATAAAAATTGATGAAGAGCACCTGCTCGTGATCGTCGTTTCCCTCGTATTTGACGGCATCGATCTGAATTTCATCGGTCAGTTCGAAATCCCGCACCTTCTCGTGATAGGCGTCGGCCAGAAAAATCCTGTTTTTGTCCCGCTCCACGGCAACTCGATAAACGCTTTGCTGCCCCACGGCAAGAATACGCGCGCTCCGGCACAGGGTGGCCAGGTCGCGCCCTTTCGCCTCCAACCGCATCCCGGACAACCCGGTGCGCATGGAAGGCATCACCACAGCCCCGGCAATGCTGACGATCAGCAGAACCACGATCACCTCGAGCAGCGAAAAGCCACTCGGATTCCGGATTGAAGACTGCGGATTGTGGATTGGCTTTGACAACATACTGTTTTAACGCTGCGCTCGCCTTACCGGAGCGGGGATGTCCGCATTAATGCCATCGCCCCCTTCTTTGCCGTCTGCCCCCAGGCTGAGGAGATCAAATTCGCTGCGCCTGCCCGGAATGCGATAAGCGTATTCGTGATCCCATGGGTCCAGCGGAATTTCTGACTTCAAATACGGTCCGTCCCAGCTTGGAATATTGCCCACATTTTCATACAACACTCGCAACCCTTCCTGGTCCGTGGGATAGCGCCCAACATCGATACGAAAACCTTCCAGAGCTGTATCGAACACCCGGATCTGAGTATTGGCGCTGGCCACCTTGGCCTTATCCACATTTTTGATTACCTTCAAGCTCACAATTGCAGCCAGCAAACCAAGAATGACTAACACCACGATCAATTCAATGAGCGAGAACCCCCGATTCACCCTTCGATCCACCATTCTCCCCATCATTTTCCCTCTCTCCGTCTCTCCCTCCATCACAGGTCACCTTCCACAACGATAACCAGAAGTGACACATCGAGGGTCCGCTTGCTGACGCGCGCGGTTCGGCCGGTGCTCCCATCCACCGCCTCCTGCCTCCTGCTTCCTGCCTCCTGCTTCCTGCCTCCTGCCTCCATCTCTCCCTCTCACTTCCCTTTCACTTCCCTTCATTCCACGATGTGATGTCGCTGTTGTCTGCTTCGCCGCCTTCCTGGCCGTCGGCGCCCAGTGAATAGAGATCAAATTCGCCGTGCTGGCCGGGAGAGCGATAAATGTATTCGCGCGCCCACGGATCCTTGGGTACTCCCTTTTTCAGGTAAGGCCCGCTCCAGTTTGGAATATTGCCCACATTTTCTTTCAGCGCCCGGAGGCCTTCCTCGCCGGTCGGGTAACGGCCCACATCAAAATTAAAGAGATCCAGGGCCTCCTCCAACTCGGTGATCTGCATCTTGGCAATCTGTGAACGACTTCCTTTGAGCCTGTTCATTACTTTGGGACCAACTACTGCAGCCAGCAGGCCCAGAATAACGAGCACCACAATCAGTTCGATCAGCGAGAAGCCTCTTTGGGCGTTGTTAACTTTCTTATCCTTAAAGTTCACCATGGTTCTCCTTAACTTCCCTTTGGTCAGTGGTCAGTTGTCAGTTGTGGTCAGTTGTCCGTTGTTATCGGGTTATCAGGTTATCGGGTTATCGGGTTACGGGTTCAAAGTTACGGGTTACAGCGAATTTCAAAATTGAAGATTTTGGAGTCGCCAAACCATTCTCAATTTTCAATTTTTCAACCCGCAACCCGTAACCCGTCAACCCGTAACCCGAAAACCCGCAACCCGTCAAACCTTAAGTCGTTAACCCGAATTCCGCTAACAACGAACCACTGACAACGGACAACGGACCCCTAAAGGGGTATATCGTTGATGCTGAAGATCGCCATCAGCATGGAAACCACCATCGTTCCAATGATCAGACCCATCACCAGAATAATCGCCGGTTCAAAAAAAGCGATCAGGCTCTTGACTGAAGATCTCACTTCCTTGTCATAAGTATCGGCAACCTGCAACATCATCGCATCGAGGTTTCCCGTTTCCTCGCCGACTTCGACCAGATGGAGAGCAAAGGGAGGAAACACATTGGCGGCCCGGATCGGGCCGGAGATTCCTTCGCCTTTCTTTATTCCCGATTTGATCGCGTCCATGCTCGACGCGATCGCCTGGTTGTTGACAATCTCCTTGACGATGGTCATCGAGTTAAGCAGCGGCACGGCGCTGCGCAACAGAATGCCAAGCGTGCGGCTGAAGCGCGCTACCTCCATTTTGTGCATCAAAGGCCCAATCATCGGCAGCGTCAGCAACCTGCGGTCCCAGTTCAAGCGGCCTTCTTCGGTCCCCAGATATCGCTTCACAATATAGAAGATAAGCGCCGCTCCACCGATCAACGCCCACCACCAGGCTCGCAGGAAATTGCTGATGCCAAGCATGATCTTCATCGGCAAAGGCATGGGTGCGCCGGCGTTTTCGAAAACCAGCGAGAACTGGGGAATTACAAACAGCACTAGAACCACAATCGAGCTGAGAGCCACCGTCATCAGCAGTACCGGATAAATCATCGAGGAGAAAAAATACTTCTTCAAATCCTGAGCGCTCTCCAGGTATTCAGCCAGCCGTTCCAGGATATCGGGAAGCACTCCGCCGGTCTCGCCGGCCCGGATCATGTTGACGTAGATTTTGGGAAAGGCGCGCGGGTGTTTTCCCATGGCATCGGCCAGGGATCTGCCGCCTCGAACCTCGTCCAGCACGTCTCGAATGATTTCACGGACGCGAGGCTTCTCAGAAAGACTGGTGAGAATGGTGAGTGACCGGTCCAGCGGCAGGCCGGCTTTTACCAGAGTTCCCAGTTCCTGGGTGAAAATCAGCAAATCCTTCCCGCTGACTTTTCCCTGGCCGCGGGAAAATGAAAAGAGCCGTCGAAACGCGGGCGTGTTCTCGTCGCTGGCAACTCTAATGGGCAGGTATCCCTGATCGCGCAGCGCGTCAAGCACGCTGCGATCATCGAGCCCCTCGAGGGTCCCCTCGATCACGCGTCCATCTACGGTCAATGCTTTGTAGTTGTAGCTAGCCATATCTACGTTTAGTTGCGGGTTACGGGTTTACGGGTTCCGGGTTGTTGCCCGCATGAAACTTTAAGCCTTGCACTTAAGCGCTGGTCAGTTGCACGCTGCAAGTCGCGGTATTGAATGCGTGTTGGCCATGTCAACCCGCAACTCGGAACCCCGGAACCCGCAAACGCGGCGCAGCCTCTAGGTCTCCTGCGTTACCCGCAGCACCTCCGAAACGGTTGTGATGCCCTGGCGCGCTTTGTCCCAGCCATCTTCTCGCAGGCCGCGCATTCCATTCTGTGCCGCTTGCTTGCGCAGCGTATTGCTGTCGGCTTCCGTGATGGTCAGATGGCGGATGTCGTCATCCATCAACATCAGCTCAAAAATTCCAATCCGGCCGCTATAGCCCGTCCCGCTGCACTCTTTGCATCCCTGGCCCTGGTACGTGATGGTTGATTCGCCATTCTTGTTCATTCCGATTTCACGCAGGAACGCAGGATCATTCTGCACTTCCGCCTTGCACTTCTCGCAGATCACCCGCACCAGACGCTGCGCCAGAACGCCCAGGATTGAAGACGACAGAAGGTAATCTTCCGCGCCCATATCCACCAGACGCGCAATCGCGCTGGGAGCATCGTTTGTGTGAAGCGTGCTGAACACCAGATGTCCGGTGAGCGCGGCCCGGATGGCGATTTCGGCCGTTTCCAGGTCGCGGATTTCCCCCACCATGATTACATCCGGGTCCTGGCGCACGATCGAACGCAATCCGGCGGCAAAGGTCAGCCCGATCTGCGGATTAACATGGATCTGGTTGATTCCGTTGATCTGGTACTCGATGGGATCCTCGATGGTGATGATTTTCTTGTCGGGCAGATTGATTTTGGTAAGCGCTCCGTAAAGCGTTGTCGTTTTGCCCGAGCCGGTGGGACCGGTCACCAGAATAATGCCGTGAGGGCGCGCAACCAGGTTCACGAACATCTTGAAAGTGTCAGCGGCGAAGCCGAGCCGGTTGAGATCGTAAATTTGCGTGTTGCTTTTATCGAGAATACGCATCACCACGCTTTCGCCGTACAGCGTCGGCACGGTGGAAACACGCAGGTCAATTTCCCGCCCCAGCACCTTCATTTTGATGCGCCCGTCCTGCGGGATTCGCCGCTCGGCGATATTCAGCTTGGCCATGATTTTGATGCGTGAGATCACGGCCGCCTTGAGCTTCTTTGGGGGCGATTCCACGTCATGCAGGATACCGTCGATTCGATACCGGACTTTCAGTTCCTTTTCGAAAGGCTCAATATGTATGTCGCTCGCCCTGCTTTCAATCGCCTTGCTGATGAGCAGATTGACCAGCCGGATGACGGGAGCTTCGGACGCCATGTCCTTCAGGTGCTCCACATCGTCCATGTCTTCTGCGAGCGCCTCCCGGTCGCCTTCGTCAAATCCCTCGACGATGCGCCCCAGCACGGTGCTTTGATTGCCGTAAAATTTCTCTATCACGTCCTGAATTTCGTTATCGGCCGCCAGTACTTCTTTGAGCTTCTGATAGCCGGTGTAAAGCCGGATGGAATCCAGAGTGGCGTAATCGAGCGGGTCATTCATCGCCACCACCAGCGTGCCGTCATCCAGTATGTTGATCGGCACAAACTTGTTCTGGCGCATGAAGCGGGCATTGAAGGTATTTTCCAGAATGGGAACTTTGGGCCAGTCTTCCTCCGTCATCACGGGAATTCCCAGATGGTCGCCCAATACATGAATCAGGTCCTTGTCGGAAAGGGCGCCCAGATCAACCAGGATCTTGCCGATCTTGTCGCGCGATGTCTTCTGCACGCCCAGTGCGGTCTTGACTTCCTCCTCTGACACAAGGCCGCGACGGACCAGTTCCTGTCCGAATAGTTTTCGCTGTCTTAACTCAGCTAGTCTGACTGCCATAATTTCAGTATTCGACCAACTCCACTTTTTCGCGAAACTGGCGAGAATCAATTTTTTTTGAACTGTAATCCACCAACGCCTTCTTGGAGACTCGAAACACCAGCACTTCTTCCTTTTGACTGGGCACCAGCGCCGTGCGGTCTTCCAGGTGAGCGGAAACCGCAAAACTTTCATCGGTGTTCAACTGCGTGAGTGCGTTTCCGTAATCGCCGAGCAGCTTTAAAATTGTTTCTCTCACCATGCGGATCTTTTCCGCCCGCGTGCGCGGATTGCTTGGAAATTTCTTCACGCCAAAGGGGGTGACGATCTCGTCCCGGTTGATATTGAGCAGGAACGTGAAGTTCACGCCGAAGCCGGGAAGATAGGAGCCCTTGGGATCATTCACCAGCGCCATTGGATGGTTGAATTCATTCTTCAACGCGGTCTGCAGGATCCCCTCGAATATTTGAATTTCATTGCGCATCTGCCGAAGTTCGACCGAATTTCGCGCAAGCAGCAGGCCCGGAGAAAGAAGCATCAACCCTGATATGGAGACGATTTTTAAAGCTCTAAGTTTCATAAGTTTCGCCCTCTACTGTTATTGCGTGCGATTCTGTGGATTGTCCCAGCGGGTCTGGACCTGGCGCTGCAGCCCTTGCAGATCATTCTCAATTGCGGTGTGCTCGGTATAATGTCGAGCCTGGGAGTCTTCCCAGACGGCGTACAGCATTTTCAGCTGGCGCCTCTCGCTGTCCATCATCAGATTGTCCACATATTTAAGCATTTCGCGGTCGCTTAAGCGCCGCTCGCCGGCATCGGCCGTCTGATCCTTCCACAGCCGGGCCTGAACCGTAAGACCGGCCTCATTCCATTTCACCTGGCTTTGCGTAGCACCCAGCAAACCGACCAGCAGGAGCATTGCGGCAATGGCGCCCTTTACAGCCATCCAGGGACGGTTCCCGAGGCGCCCGAAACGCAAGATCCTGGGCTGCGAAGAAGACTTGTAGTCAGGCCGCACTCGAAGCTGCCAGTCGGTCTCTTCGTCGGGCCATTGCTGCAGCAAGGTTCTCGATTCCAGCAGATCGGTGTACTCCTCATGGCAGAACGGACAGTTGTCTACATGACTGAGAAGGTCCAGTTTTCGGCGCGGTCGAAGCCCCTCTTCGTACACCAGTTCAAGCAATTGATCTTTGCATTCTTCGCAGTGCATGGGCGCAAACTCCTTGGCATTGGCTTTGTGCTCTTTGTGCCTTTGTGGTGATTTCTTCTCAACCACAAAGACACACAGGACACAAGGGGTTTATCTTCGGCTCAATTCCTTTTTCACCAGCAGCCGCCTGAGCGTCTTTAGCCCCAGATACATGCGCGATTTGGCGGTGCTGAGGGGAACATCCAGGATTTCGGCGATCTCATGAAATCTCAAGCCTTCGTACTCTTTCATCAGAATCACCAGACGTTGCTCTTCGGGAATCAACAGAATCACTTCTTTCAGTCTCGCCACACTTTCTTTTCTCTGCAGCCGCTCCTCGGGAGTCTCCTCGGATTCCGACAAGGCGCGGCGAAGTTCGACTTCCTGGGTTTCCGACTGGTGGTAGATCTCGAGTGGTATGTTCTGCTTTCCCTTTGACCGGCGAAATGACATCCGGCATTCGTTCAAGGCTATCTTGTAGAGCCACGATGAAAACCGCGCAGCGTCATCCAGTTCCTTGATTTTCAAGAATGACTTGGCGAACGTGTTCTGGGTTAAATCCAGCGATTCCTCGTAGTTACCGATGTTCCTGTAGATGAAGTTGAAGATCCGTTTTTGCCAGCGACGGATCAACTCATCAAAACTTGATGAGTCTCCCTCCAGGTACTTCTGTACCAGGTACTCATCGCTGAACTCCATCAAGGCTCCTTAACAGACGTTAGGATGCGACTTTCGGCAGAAAGTCTAATATTTCAAGAATTTACGCCAGAACGTAGTTACCCTCGAAGGATCAACTACTTAGCATCGTATTATCGCAGATTAGGCTGGAATAGTGAAAGGAGCGTCCGCACAACTCAATAATTTTCGTGGATTTCTGGATTGTGCAGTTACGTACGGTATGAATCACCACAAAGACACAAAGATCACAAAGGATCAAGCTAACCTTATGTCGAATCGTGTTCTCGGGGCGGCCATCGAAGTCCATCGTCTCCTTGGGCCGGGATTGCTGGAATCGACTTACGAGGCTTGTCTGTGCAGGGAGCTTTCTGTCCGCGGGATTCAATTCCACCGGCAAGTACCGCTGCCAGTGGTTTACAAGGATGTGAAACCGGACTGCGGGTACCGGATTGACCTGTTAGTTGAGAATTTACTTATCTTTGTGTCTTTGTGGTGAAACCAGCTCTTACCCCTCGACCCGATAATTCGGCGCTTCTTTGGTTACCTGCACATCATGGACGTGGCTTTCGCGCAGGCCCATGTTTGTGATCCGGATGAATGTCGCCTTCGTCTGCAGCTCGCGGATGTTCTGGCAACCGCAGTAGCCCATTCCGGCTCTCAGCCCGCCCACCAACTGCGGGATCAAGACCGACAGGGATCCTTTGTACGGCACACGCCCCTCAATCCCTTCGGGAACCAGTTTTGACTCGCTCAGCTCGTCTTCCTGGGAATAACGGTCACGGCTCCCCTCTTTCATCGCCTCCACAGAACCCATTCCACGGTAAACCTTATAACTGCGGTTTTGATAGAACACCAGCTCACCCGGACTCTCGTCGGTTCCCGCGAACAGGTTTCCGATCATTACCGAAGAAGCTCCGGCGGCGATAGCCTTGGTAATGTCACCGGAAAACTTGATTCCACCATCCGCAATCAGCGGCACGCTGCGATCTTTTAGTCCGGCGACTGCGTTAAGCACTGCCGTAATCTGCGGCACGCCCGATCCTGTGACCACGCGCGTTGTGCATATCGATCCCGGACCCATGCCCACCTTGATGGCATCGGCGCCCGCTTCAATCAGGTCGCGCGCCGCGTCGGCTGTGGCAATATTGCCGGCCACCACATCTATTCCCTTCAGCTTCTTTTTTAAGGCGCGCAGTGCCTGCAGCACCCTCTGGGAATGACCATGGGCCGTGTCGATTACGATTACATCGGCGCCTTCATGCGCCAGCGCCTGCGCGCGTTCCATGAAATCGCCCGTCGCACCCACAGCGGCGCCCACCCGCAAGCGTCCCAGCGAGTCTTTGCTGGCGTGCGGATAAGTAATCATTTTCATTATGTCCTTAACCGTGATCAGCCCTTTGAGTTGATACTGCGAATCAACCACCAGCAATTTCTCGATCTTGTGTTTGTGCAGCAGCTTCTTAGCCTGCTCCAGGGTCGTGCCGACGGGAACGGTAATCAGTCGATCGCGCGTCATTAGATCGGACACCTTGACATTCATCCTGGTTTCAAAGCGCAGGTCACGGTTAGTCAGGATTCCCACCAGCTTTCCGGTGCTCTTTTTGACCACCGGAAGGCCGGAAACCTTGTATTTTTCCATCACGGCCAGCGCATCGGAAATCCGATCATCCGGATCAACCGTGACCGGATCCACAATCATTCCGCTCTCCGAGCGCTTCACTTTGTCCACTTCTTCAGCCTGCCCGGCGATGCTCATGTTCTTGTGAATGATCCCGATGCCGCCCTGCTGCGCGATGGCGATCGCCATGCGCGCCTCCGTGACCGTATCCATGGCGCTGCTGCACAGCGGAATGTTCAACGGAATCTTCCTGCTGAACAGCGTCCTGGTGTCTGTTTGGCTGGGAAGAACATCCGAGCGGGCGGGCATGAGCAGAACATCATCGAAAGTCAGGGCCTCGGGAAGGGAGTCAGCCGAAAGGGGCGCCGGCGTCAAGGCCTTTGGCTCGGTCATGCGTCGTGTCCTGACGGCGCGGATCGGCGGCGAGTCGCTCCCTTGCTGTCGCGGTACTGACGGGGGCTTCTTCATTCAGGCTCCATGGCAGCGCTTATATTTTTTGCCGCTGCCGCAGGGACACGGCTCATTGCGTCCCACCTTGGGATAAGCGCGCTGCATGGTTTTGACCGGGGCGTCCGATCCTCCCAGTGATGCGGGGTTTTCTGCAGGCGCGGAAAGCACCAGCTCATGCTGCCGTCGCCGCTGCTGCTGGATTTCGCGCTGCTCTTCCTGAGCCACCGGCTGCAGCAGGAAAAGGTAGCGCACGATTTCCTCGGTAATGCGGTTCCAGAGGTCTTCGAACATATCGAAGCTCTCTTTCTTGTACTCGACCAGCGGGTCTCGCTGGCCGTAACCACGCAGTCCGATTCCTTCCTTTAGATGGTCGAGAGCAAGCAAGTGGTCTTTCCACTGATTGTCGATGATATTCAACATGATCATGCGCTCGTGGAATCGCATCACCTGGGGTCCGTCCGGGCCGATCTGCTTTTCCTTATCCTCATATTCGCGCTGGATCAAAGCCCACAACTGGTCTTTCAGGTCACGACGGCCGAGCTTTGCGGGATCGATTCCGGTCCTCTTCAGATCGATTCCGAAAATGCGCTCCAGGTTGACCTGCAGATTGGCGATGTCCCACTCTTCGGGATGCTGTTCTTCGGGGGCGTACTGGTCCAGATTTTCCAGCAGCAGCTCTTCGGCTAGCTGCATGATGTATTCACGCTGGTCCTGGCCTTCCAGCAGCTCGCGCCGCATGCGGTAAATTTCGGCGCGCTGCTTGTTCATCACGTCGTCGTATTCGAGCAGATGTTTGCGAACCTCGAAGTTGTGTCCTTCCACCTGGCGCTGGGCGCGCTCGATCTGTTTTGTGATCAGACGGCTCTCGATGGGGACTCCTTCCTCCATTCCCAGCGACTGCATCAGGCCGGAAATACGCTCGCCGGCAAAGATGCGAAGCAAGTCGTCTTCCAGCGAAAGGTAAAAACGCGAAGATCCGGGGTCTCCCTGGCGACCGGCTCGCCCTCGCAACTGATTGTCGATACGTCTGGCTTCATGCCGCTCGGTGCCGAGGATGTGCAGGCCGCCGAGCCCGATCACTTCTTTTCGCTCCTCTTCCACGTCCGGCTTCACCTGCCCGAGCGCCTCCTGGTAGTCCTTTTCTGAAGCAGTAGTGGGATCGATGCCCCGGTCCCGCAAGATCTGTCGCGCCAGAAATTCCTCGTTTCCACCCAGCAGGATATCGGTGCCGCGGCCGGCCATGTTTGTAGCGACAGTAACGGCGCCTTTTCTTCCCGCCTGGGCGACAATCTCGGCTTCCTTCTCGTGATATTTCGCGTTCAACACGACGTGTTTGATTCCCTGGCGCTTCAGCATGGTGCTGAGCCGTTCGGACTTTTCGATCGCGATCGTGCCCACCAGCACCGGCCGGCCCACGTCATTCAATTCCTTGATTTCGTTCACCACGGCTTCAAATTTTTCGCGCTCGGTCCGATAAATCACGTCCGGATGTTCGATCCGGTCCAGTCGCTTGTTGGTCGGAATAGCCACCACGTCCAACTTGTAAATCTTGTGGAACTCTTCCGCTTCGGTCTCGGCAGTTCCGGTCATACCGGCCAGTTTTTTATACAGACGGAAGTAATTCTGAAAGGTAATGGTCGCCAGCGTCTGGTTCTCGCGTTCGATGCGGACGCCTTCTTTTGCTTCCAGAGCCTGGTGCAGGCCGTCGCTGTACCTGCGTCCGGGCATCTGACGTCCGGTGAACTCATCGACTATGACGACCTGGGCGTCCTTGACCAGATAGTCGACGTCCTTGGTAAAGAGCGTGTGGGCGCGCAAGGCCTGCTGAACATGGTGGACCCACTCCATGTTGCGAGGATCATACAGGTTGCCCACACCCAGGTAGCGTTCGGCCTTCTCGATTCCTTCTTCCGTGATCGTCACAGTACGCGCCTTTTCGTCGATCAAGTAATCAATGTCGCGGCTCAGACGTGGAATGAACTTGTCGACCTTGTAATACTTGTCCGTCGATTCTTCGGCCGGTCCCGAAATGATCAGCGGCGTTCGCGCTTCATCGATCAGGATCGAATCCACCTCGTCCACGATTCCGAAATTGTGCGCGCGCTGCACGCAGTGCGACAGGTCAAATTTCATGTTGTCGCGCAGGTAATCGAATCCGAATTCGTTGTTTGTGCCGTAGGTGACGTCGCACTGGTAGGCCTGCTGCCGCTCGAAATCATCCAGCTCGTGCTGGATGGTGCCCACCGTGAGGCCCACGTAGTGGTAAATGCGGCCCATCCATTCCGCGTCGCGCCGGGCCAGGTAGTCATTCACCGTCACGACGTGCACGCCTTTCCCTGCAAGGCTGTTGAGATAGACGGGCAGTGTTGCCACCAGCGTTTTTCCCTCGCCGGTTTTCATTTCGGCGATCTTGCCCTGGTGCAGCACGATTCCGCCGATCAACTGGACGTCATAGTGACGCATGTTGAGCGTGCGCTTGCCTGCTTCGCGCACCACGGCAAAGGCTTCCGGCAGCAGCTCGTCCAGATCGGCGCCGCGGCTCAGTTTTTCTTTGAGTTCTCCGGTCTTCGCTCTCAGTTGATCCGCCGAAAGTTTCGCCATGTCCGGCTCGAGCCGATTAATCTGAGCAACCCTCGGCGCAATGCGCTTCATGTCGCGCTCGGACTGTGTGCCGACGATCTTTTTCAGGATGGTTTCAAACATTCAAGTTAACAGGGGCAAGAGTTACCAGTTACAAGTTCGTTGTCGGTTGTCGGTTGTCCGTTGGAGTCTGAAAGTCAAAAGTCGAAAGTCGAAAGTCGAATTCAGACCTTTGACTTTCGACCTTTGACCTTCGACTTTCAGACCCCAGGGACAACGGACAATCACGACTTTAACAAAGTTGTACAGAGAGAGCCAGCATTCGCGGAAAGGATTCGGGGCGTTTACTGCGGTAAACCCAACCGCGCCAGGATGGAAGCGAAACGCGCGTCGGAGTGAAGGCTGTCGAAAAGCGGATTCACCTTCAGGTACAGCAACCAATAATTGATGGGTTTGTCGCACGCCGTGTTGAGCCAGCGAAACGCCGCGTCAGTTTCGCCGAGCAGCGTGTGGCTCTCGGCTAGTTCGTACGCCTTTTCCTCTTCACGGAAATTCCAGAATCGCACGAGCTTGATCTGCTCTCGCCATAGAGCCGACGGCTTTGATGTATAGTAAGCCGCCCGGAGTCTGGAGATATCAGCGGTGGGGTAATACCGCCACAATTCAATAAGCGCGACGTATTCATCAAACGCTTCGTCGTATCGACCCGACACCACATACGCGAGGTACAGCAGCATGTGCGCGTCGAAGAAGTTCGGGTCCTGTACCAGGATACTTCGACAGTCCTGAATGCAGCGCTCATAATCACGTTTGAAGTAAGCCGTTCGCGCCAGATCCGCGCGAATGCTCAGCGAAGACGGATCGAGATCGCGGGCGAGCCGAAGTTCCTGCTCGCATTTTTTCAGATCGCCCTGGATTGCGAAATACTGAGCGTAGTACTGCCATACTTTCGGGTCATTTGGGGAAAGCGCGGCGGCGATTTTCAACTCGCGCTCGGCTTCCGACCAGTTGTGATCGCGAAACATTCGAATGAATCCAAGCGTACTGTGCGGACCGGCCAGCGAGGGATCAAGCGAAAGCGCCTTACTGGCAACTGCGTCGACTTTCTTGAGGCTCAGGAGATCTCCGGCATATCCTTCCGCCAGACCCACATAGGCTTGCGCAAAATTGGGATCCCTTTCAATTGCGCGCTGAAATGCAGCGATGCCTTTGAACAGCCCGTTATGACTCTTTTCGCGCAAAGCCTGTTGGCCTTCGAGATAAAAACGGTAGGCCTCCGCTGAATTTGTGCCCTTCGGCCGGGGGGCCGCAGGCGACGGTCTCGGTCCGGCGCTCGCATCAATTTCCGAAGTAGAACGCTGTAGTCGCCAGATATAGGCGATCGAGGCGGCTGCAATCAAGATCATCGCTGTCGTCGCCCGGGACCACCTATTCAACGGATATGTCAAGCGGCGCACCCACGACTGGGTCGCATGAGGTTCAGGCGCCGCCAAGCCAAGCCCATCGGCCGGGTCTAATACACTGGCTGATGGAATTTGCAGCCCCACCAGATGTTCTGCGGCCTTGCTTCCGCTCGCGCCGGCGTTGCTCTCGACCGTCAGATTTGCAGTGCCATCTGCGACGGTTTGCACAACACCGACAAACCGATAACCCCGTTTTGGAACATTTTCGATATGGCAATCGCTTGCATAGAGTGCGAGAACGCGGCGAAGACCTGAGATGTTCTTTGCCAGGTTGCCCTCCTCAACGAACGTGTCGGGCCAAATCCGGTCAAGAAGGTCCTTCTTGCTGACAATCCGTCCACGCTGCTCCAGCAGCAAGACGAGAATCTCAAAGGCCTTGGGAGGCAACGAGACAATCTCCCCCGAATGAAATAACGCCGCCTGGCCGCCGTCCAGCAAGAGCGATCCGAACTGGTATGATTTATGGTCGTCGCCTGTAACAGCCAGGTCCAACAGCATCATTGACAACCCCGCTAAATGACCGATTCGAAGAGATATTTCGATAGTTGCTGGCTCCAGATTCTATTCCACCGCACCAGAAATTTCAAAGACAAGGGCGAAAACCTTGAACCAGCACGGCGCTGCCCGCTGGTAAGAAAAAAGTAAGACTTCGGTAAAGACTCTCTCCCTGTTTGTCGTCAATCTGAACTCCACTCAGCCGTTCAAAGGGGGGCACTGATGGCACTGGCGTCGCGTCTTAGATTTCTGGCTGTTTTCTCCTGTCTTGCTCTGCTTTTAATCATTGTCAACCCCTCCTCGTCCAGCAAGCGACAGACGGAGGCGTCCCGAAGGCCTGGTTCGTTGAAACCAGAACCCCATAGGTTGCAACCGGAGCCGAACCGAGACACATCACCCATCAAAACCTTAAAGGGGGGCAAGATGCGGCGTGACCGCCAGGATCAGCGGCTGCGTCGTCTGAGAGGACGCGATACCGATTCCCTTCACCCCTCTGCGCCCTCGGCGGTAAAAGGAATCCGGCGCGGGGCTGCCGTTATTATGGAAGGCCTCCCGGTCTCGTTTGAAAAGAACGAAGACCAGGCCGAGCCGAGTGCACTCTATGTGGGAAGAATCGGAAGTCAGTCGGTCTTCGTCGAGACCGATCGAGTGAGGCTGAAGATCTACACGGTGAACTCACCACAAAGACACAAAGGACACAAAGGCGTTCGTGATCTTGGCGCCTTTGTGGTGAATGAAACCTCAGAAGTAGTACTCCGCTTCCTGAATTCGAATCCCGACGCCAAACTGACCGCCGAAGACCCGCTTCCCGGCAAAAGCAATTACCTGTTCGGCAACGACCCATCCCATTGGAAAACCAACGTCCCGCAATACGCCAGGATCCGCTACAAGCAGATCTATCCGGGAATCGACCTGGTCTTCTACGGCCACAACCAGCAACTCGAATACGATTTGGTCGTTTCACCCGGAGCGGACCCGAATGTAGTGAAGATGGAGTTCGTCGAAAATAGCGCGGGGGAGCGGGAGAGCGGGAGAGCGGGAGAACTGAGATCGAAAATTGGAAATCGCAAATCGAAACTCCAGATCAGCGACGAGGGTGACTTGATCCTGGCCACGCCGGCCGGCGAAATTCGCCAACTGAAGCCGAAGATTTACCAGGAAGTGAATGGCTTCAAGTTCCCGGTGCCGGGAAGATACGTTTTATCCACCACAGAGATACAAAGAGCAATCGGCAATCCGCAATCGGCAATCCGCAATTCACTCGACATTCGACACTCGTCACTTGTCACTTTCCAGATCGACTCCTATGACCGAACCAAGCCGCTGGTGATTGATCCCAAGGTGGTCACCCCGATTGACATACCGGGCAGTGGCAACCAACAGATCCAGGGGATTGCCGCCGACGCTCAGGGGAACTGGTATTTGACCGGTTCGACCGATTCAACCAACTTTGCCACGCGCAATCCAGTCCAATCGACCCGTGCCGGCGATTTTGATGCGTTTGTGATGAAGCTCAGCCCGGATGGGAAAACGATCCTTTATTCGACCTACCTGGGTGGTACCAAGCCGGATACCGGATACGGGGTTGCCGTCGATTCTGCCGGTAGCGCTTACGTTGTCGGCATGACCGATTCTACCGATTTCCCCACGCGCAATCCCATTCAGTCGGCATATGCCGGACCCGCGAATCCATTTACTTTTGCGGGCGACAGTTTCGTTGCCAAGCTGAGTCCAGAAGGCTCGTCGCTGGTTTACTCCACATATCTGGGAGGCTCGCAGGATGAAACCCGCCCCGGTATTGCGGTCGATTCATCCGGAAATGTGTATGTCGCAGGCGGTACCAGCTCGACGAATTTTCCCACCCGCAATGCGCTGCAAAGCACGATGACGCCCGCCGGCGCGACGGGGACTTTCTTTCAAGCAGGATTTATTTCGAAACTGAACGCCAGCGGCTCAGCTTTGGTGTATTCGACTTTCTTGGGTGGGGGGACAAGAATCAATGGAATGGCCATTGATTCGACAGGCAATGTCTACGTGATGGGCAATGCCGGCACGATCCCTTCGCCCAGCGGATTTCAGCGTACGCCCGGCGGAGGCGGTGATGCGTTCGTTGTAAAAGTGAACAGCGCAGGTTCTGCCGTGGTGTATTCGACTTATCTTGGCGGCAGCGGATTGGAACAGGGTTGGGCCATTGCGGTTGACGCCTCAGGAAACGCCCATGTGACTGGTTCGACACAGTCGACCAATTTCCCCACGGTCAATCCATTTCAGCCCAGCAACGGAGGCAACGGTGATACTTTTGTTACTAAACTGAACCCCGCCGGCACGGCGCTCGTTTATTCTTCCTATCTTGGCGGCTCGCAAGCTGACGACGGCAAAGGGATCGCCCTCGACACCACCGGCCGTGCGACGGTCGCGGGCACAACGCGATCAACAAATTTCCCGGTCAAAGACGCAACTCAAACGACGCTGGGCGGAGGGAGCGACATCTTTGTAATTCGACTTTCCACAGCCGGCTCTTTAGAGTTTTCGACTTACATAGGCCGCACAGCCAACGAATATACCAACGCTGTCGCGGTTGGATCGACGAGTGCCAAAAAAACGGGTGGGGATGGAATACGATACGTCGATGAACCTGCCAGTCCAACCTGAATAGGCGGTGGCCGCTTCGGAGGTCCGGAGCCAGGAACTAATGACGAAATGGACTGTATATTCGAAATTACATTCCCGCCGCCGACTGAAATCTTCGAAGTCGACAACTGTATCAAGATCCTGAAGAAGGATGGTCATCTCATCGATGGACACGCGTCGCGACATGCGAGCGATGCAGCCGGCCGTGGCTATAAGGTAGTGCCGGAGAGGAGCATCTTCACCAAGATCAACGAAGCGTTTGAGTTCACTGCGAAAACAGAGGACCTAACCGGTCACAAGCTGGACTTTGAACCGGGTGACAGCGTTCTACTTAATCCGCTGCCGTGCCAGTATAAAGAAAACGTTGTTTTTCCCGCTGCTAATTCGGGCGGAGCTCTCCGAGATAATGCTCTCATCGGTTCAGGGATGGAGAACACAATCATCGAAGACGAAGGGCAGCCGCTCATTGTACTGAATCCTTCGGCCAGGCTCGAGGCCTTTACGATGGGTGCAAGTGCGCCGGAGTTGGGGATTCGATTCTTCGGTCAGGGTGGGGATCAGGCGCTTATGTCTAAGGTCAGAATATCGCAGGCTGGCCTGGGCATTAGAGACCGAAAGGATATAGTGATCTCTGATTCACGATTCATCAATTCACAAGCGGGCGCGATTGGTATCGACGGTGCGGCGTCGTCATCCATCGTAATAGATAACGTATCGATTGACGGCGGCCGTGGAATTTATGTAAAGGACGTCCAGCCGGCCAGCGGCACTGGTCTGGTGATCAACAAAGTCACGCTGCAAACCCCAGCGGAGGTCGGGAAAATTACAAACTCACGCGTCAACATCACGGATCTAAACGCCAACTTATATGTGGAAGGTTTGACCATCGAGCAGAGTACCGGTGGAATATCAAAAAGCAACTTTGTAAAGGCTCAGAATTTTGCTGACTCCGTTGGGCTGAGTTTGCTTAACAACGGTAGTTTCACAGTCGGACCTGGTGTCGCCTTCATAGGCGAACCAAGAATACCTGTATCCGGTGAGGGCATATACTTCACAAACGGCGCAGCCTTGGTGATTGCCGGAAATTCCATAAGTCAATATCTTTTGGGTATCGATGGATTCGTCAGTCAAAACGCCGAGTTAGCCAAGAAAGTACTTCTGGAGAGAAATGCAATAAAGGGCAACAGTATCGGCGTACGAATAGCCGTAAGCGGCTTTCAGCCGGCGGGCTCGACAAAGAGCCGCGAATTTGGCTTCCCCAACGTCGCAGGCGCCGGTTCTCCACTTGTGCTCCAGAATAATTCCATCTTCGGTAACTTACAGTTCGGTGTCCGCATCGAAAATCGGAATACGGACCTGGGAGGTGGCTCATTCGGGAGTACAGGAGGTAACATCCTCTCGGCCAACGGTCAACTGGATCTGACTAACGAATCTGGCGGTCGCATCTCGGCCAAGAACAACGTCTGGTCCAGTGCTGATCCGAATGAGATTCTAAGCAGGTATGTCACTCCTGGTGCAGGGATCGACGTCGCTCCAGTCATGCCTGTACAGTCGAAGTACTTTGCTCAATTCGTCGAGTTGTCCGGCTTTACATCCAAGGCAACCCTGACCAATTCGTCGCGTACCAATGGCGCTGCGGCATTACTTGCTTTTCGGAATTCTGCCGGTGTAGCGCAGAATGTACCACTTAACGGCAGCGACAGCGTTAACGGGCTGCAGCCCGGGGCTGTCGCCGCGCTTGGAGCAGCTTCGTTTGCAACTAGCGCGGCAACGACGGCTGTCAATGTCGGCTCGCTCACTGTCGCCTCTGGCCGTCCGCTTGCCGGGACTGTACTGTTTTCCGGCCCTTCGGGTGTTGCCGGAGTAGGCGCGTCTGAATTGCTTACTCAGTTCATCGCTCCTGTGGAAAGAAACACTGCCAAGTCCGTGAACTCCGGCGTCGCAATCACCAATCCGAATACGACGACGGCGGTTGGTGTCCAACTGCGGCTGCGCGAGAATTCTACTGGCCAGATTCGGCAGGCGACGCTGCAGCTTGCGGCCGGCGGTCAGGCGGCTAAATTTATCGATGAGTTGTTTTTAGGATTGCCCAACGACTTCGTCGGCACATTAATCGCCGCTGCGCCGACACAGATTGCCGCAACCATCATTCGCACCAGTCCTGGCCAATTTGCCACATTGCCGGTGACCGGCGCCGGAGTGAAGAAGCTTCTCTTCGCACAGTTCGGCGAGGTGACGGGTGTCAGCTCGACACTCACCTTTGTGAATCCTTCCACGGACAAAACGGCCAACGTGACGGTGAAACTCTATGACGACAACGGCGCCCCGCTCACTGTAAATCTGGGCGGTCAGGATCGGGCCGGGCAGTTTAACTTTAATGTGTCGCCGCAGAGTTCCGTCAGCTTCAGTTCTCCGGGAACGAGTGCTGCGGCCAAAGTTGGGTCCGTAGTTGTCGATTCGACTGAAAACATCGGGGGCACGATTCTGTTTGGCGGTGCATTTGGATTGGCAGGAGTGGGCGCAAGCCAGGCACTTTCAAACTTTATTGCGCCGGTTGAGCAAAGCGCCACAGGCAACGTGACCATCGGCGTGGCGCTGATGAACCTCGGCACGGCCGAAGTTACGGTTCGTCTGACGCTGCGCGATGAATCCGGTACGCCGCTCAGCAACGGCACCGTCGATGTAAAGCTGAAAGGTCTGGGCCACGATGCCAAATTTATCGCCCAGCATTTCTCTAACCTGGATCTGAAAGATTTCCGGGGGACGATCACCGGAGAAGTCATAGGCCAGGGCCAGATCGGCGCCACGGTGATCCGACAGTCAGGCGCGCCGCTGGAATTCGCGACGCTGCCGGTAGCGGAGATTATCCCTTAACCAGTGCATCTGAGTCCAAGCCTCCTGAGCGTGGCCTGCTGTTCCAAAACCAATTCACGGAGCGGCCTGCCCGTTAATTTGCAAATATTCGTGATGCGCGGCGAAACCTCCGCGAGCGATGGGGGAATGGCAGGTTTGCAGTTCTTGTTCCAGAAGATCGAAGGCCAGGCTCCGTTGTTGTCGCACCACGCGTGGCATTAGGTTTATACTCATGCGCGCGGTTTTTCGGGGCCGTTGGTTGATCTTGATACACCGCCCGCCGATCGAATCCAGTGACATTACAGTCACCGCGACTTCCTTGCGCGCCCTTCAGGTCTATGCGCCGAAATCACAGCGGGCCGACTATGTGAAGCCGCGGGAATGCCGGTTACCGATCAAGTCTATCGACGCGGGATCCGCTTTCTTCTGAACACCCAGCTCGAAGACGGGTCCTGGTATGTCCGTTCCCGTTCCATGCCTTTCCAGCCCTTTTTTGAAAGCGGATTCCCCCACGGACATGACCAGTGGATTTCCGCAGCCGCCAGCAACTGGGCCACCATGGCGCTGGCGCCGGCAGCGCGATAAGCCTTGAGGCTGCCGGGCCAATGTGCGGGCATTCAAGGCCATCGTTCCACCTCCTTGCCAGAGTGATTGCAGCTTCATCTGATATCGTTATATGATGACGGTATGCGGACCATCATTGACCTCCCGGAAGACCAGATTGAGGCGCTCGACGAGTGGTGCCGGCGAAAGAAGATCTCTCGCGCCGAGGCGATTCGCCAGGCGGTTGCCCAGCTTTTACCGCGCCACAAGTCGAGCTGGCGAAATCATCCTGCCGTGGGCTTGTGGAAGGGACAAAAAAGGCGGGCCGATTCGGTCGAATACGTCCGCCGCGTTCGGAAAGAGTGGCAGCGGTGAAAGCGCTGTTCGATTCGAACATTGTAATTGACGCGCTCAAGGCCATTCCGCTCGCTTTTGAGGAACTCGAGCGGTACGAGGAATGTCTGATCAGCCGCATCACATGGATCGAAATTCTTGCCGGAGCGGAGTCAATGCTCGAAGAGCAGGCATTTCGGGATTATCTGAAAAAATTCAGCATCCGCGAATTGGATGGACCGGTCAGCGAACGCGTCATCAGCCTGCGTCGGAAATACAAATTGAAGATCCCCGACGCGATTATCTGGGCAACAGCCGAGCACGAAGGCTGTATCCTGGTCACGCGCAACACGAAAGATTATCCCAAAGACCTTCCGGGGATCCGGTTCCCGTATAGGCTATAACGCCGGGAAAAGAAAATGTTGCGGACTTTGGCGCATAACCGCGGTTAGTGCCGCGCAGACTGCATTTCGATGACTCGAATCCGGTGCTTGAGGTGGTGGATCTGGCGCCGGACCTCGTGCAGCTTTGTGTGGTCGGGTAAATGGGGGACAGTCCCCTTTGGGTGGTAAATGGGGGACAGTCCCCTTTTTTCAGTCAATGGGGGACAGTCCCCTTTGGGTGGTAAATGGGGGACAGTCCCCTTTTTTCAGTCAAATGGGGACAGTCCCCTTTTTTCGGTCCCTTTTTTCGAGGGTCGATTTGAAACTCTGGTAAATGTAATACGGTTCTGTCCCCACATCCCCAATAGGTGTCTGTCCCCACATCCCCACGTCGATCCGCGTAGTCGACTCCACGGAAAACATCGGCGGGACGATATTGTTCGGCGGTAGTTTCGGACTGGCTGGAGCGGGAGCAAGCCAGGCGCTCTCAAATTTCATTGCACCGGTCGAGCAGAGCACCACCGGTAATGTGACGATCGGGGTGGCGCTGATGAACCTCGGCACGGCTGAAGTGACCGTCCGGCTGACACTGCGCGATGAATCGGGCACACCGCTGACCAACGGCACCGTCGATGTGAAGCTGAAAGGCCTTGGCCACGACGCCAAATTCATCGCCCAGCATTTCCCGAATCTGGATCTGAAGGATTTTCGCGGCACAATAACCGGAGAAGTGGTAGGCCAGGGCCAGATTGGCGCCACCGTGATAAGGCAGTCTGGCGCGCCCCTTGAGTTTGCGACCTTGCCGGTGGCAGAGATTATTCCATAAGAATAACTCACCACAGAGGCACAGCCCGGCAAAGCCGCAACCACACGCGTCATCATCATTGTGCCTTTTGCACGCGAAGCAACGTTTCCTTCCGGCTTTTGTTCCGCTTCATTTCTTTTCCGGTCCGATGACGTCTTCGACGGATCGCCGGAAGGAAGCAGGGCTGATAGATGGATAGCGGTATAGTTGCGGCTCGATTTGCGAAAAGAACCGCCATGTTTCATCCGGCTCGATTAAGCCGCGCCGGATCATCTCGCGCACGTCGGCCAGATCCTGATCGTGACTGCGTTCAATTTTTGCAAGAGCCTGGGAATACAGGTCGTAGTGATAAAAGGAAATCTTCCCTTCACGGGCGATGAAGACACTCCGGTCTTGCCATCCAGGAAGCTCCGGAATGAAGTCGGCGGGCCAGGCCAGCTCCACGTTGATTTGCAGCGTCTCCTTCAATTTGGGAATCGCTCGCAGCAACAAGTCATGTTCCGGGATAAAGCGTACGTCGACGTCGATAGTCGCCTGGCGCCATCCAAGCAGAACAGCAGTTGCACCTCCGGTCAGATAGAAACGGGTTTCCTGCTGCGTTTCAAGTGCGATGGCACGCAGGAAACGCCAGATCCGGTCTGCATCCGCTATCTGGCGCATTCCGCTGCACGTTCGAAGCTTACCAGGCGGCGAATCAGGGCATTGTAACGGGAGTGTGCGCCATCGGGATCGGATTCGGCAAGCTTGCGATACAGCCGTTGCTCCGGCAAGGAAATGGTCGAATTCGGCAGCGAGAAACCGAGCCTTCTAAGCCTGGGCGCGCCGATAGAGACGAGCAGCGCAGGAATGGTTTCAACGCCCCTGTACAGGTCCTCGATGCCAGCCTGCACCAGTTCATTCCCCGGAAGCTGGTCTGTCCGCATTCGCTTTATGTTAACACGGCCGGCTAAATCGATCTGCAGCCATCAGTGCCCGCGCTTCAGCCCCAGACGGACCGCCAGGCGCGCCGCGGGCTGACGCCGCCGCGGTACTGACGCTGGACAGATAGCACAAAGATCTTTGTGTTCTTCGTGTCTTTGTGGTGCATAACTTCGGTTTCGTCAGTGCCGCGCCGATTGCATTTCAATTACGCGGATGCGGTGCTTGAGATGGTGGATCTGGCGCCGGATTTCATGCAGCTTTGTGTGGTCGTGAGCCTGGACCAGACCGTCGCGCTGCGTCTTCAACTGGTGGATCTGATGCTTCAGCTCGGACTTGGTGTGGACCACGTTGTCGGAAAAATGCACGTGGGGCTTTTCAATTCCCAGGGCATGGGCCAGCTCGTCCATCAGTTGCTCTTTGTGCTTCCCGTGCACAGCCTCAATCTGGGGAAACTTCAGCGCCTCTTCGCGCAGCTTTACAACAGTCATCTTTTCCAAATCTTTCCATTCCATACAGAACCCCCTTATGGTTTGGTGAATCGGTGTTGAACTGTGGATTACGGAATCTATAAGGCGGATTATATTCCCACTCTGATTCACCACAAAGACACAAAGGACACAAAATCAAAATTTGTGTCTTTGTGCCTTTGTGGTTTTTTTAGTTGAGCGGGGCCGGGAGTTCGGAGTTTCCCATCAGGAACTGGTCGACGCCGCGGGCGGCCGATCGGCCTTCGGCGATGGCCCAGACAATCAGCGACTGGCCGCGCTGCATGTCGCCGCACACGAATACGCCGGGCACGCTGGTCATCCAGTTTTTGTCGCGCCACACGTTGCTTCGTTCCGTAAGCCGCACGCCCAGTTCCTCGAGCAATCCGTTGCGCTCCGGCCCGATGAAACCCATGGCCAGCAGCACCAGCTCCGCATCGAGGATGAATTCGCTGCCGGGAATCGCGCGGAAGCCGACATTTCCATTCTCGCGAACCATTTCGGCCTTGACTGCTTCGAGCTGCCGGACTCTGCCGTCTCCGTCTCCGATAAATCGCTGCGTCGAAACCGAGTAAACCCGCTCGCCGCCCTCTTCATGCGCCCCGGAAACACGAAAAATGTTGGGCCACTGAGGCCACGGGTTGTCGATGCCGCGCGTATCGGGAGGCCGCGACAACAGTTCGAATTGATGAACTGAGCGGGCCTTCTGGCGATGCACCGTGCCCAGACAGTCGGCTCCCGTGTCGCCGCCGCCGATGATCACCACGCGTTTCCCTTCGGCGCTGACGAAATCTGAATCCGGAACATAGTCTCCTTCGCAGCGGCGATTCTGGAGCGTCAGGTAATCCATGGCGAAATGAATGCCCTGGAGCTCGCGGCCCGGAATTTTCAAGTCGCGCGGCCAGCGGGCCCCGCCGGCCAGCACCACGGCGTCATAGTCAGACTTCAACTGCGCGGCCGGCAGCGTCACACCCACATTTACACCGGTGCGAAACTCCACGCCTTCTTCCTGCATGATGCGCAGTCGCCGGTCCAGGAATCGTTTTTCCATCTTGAATTCCGGGATACCGTAGCGCAGCAGGCCGCCGATTCGATCGTCGCGCTCGTAAACGGTGACATGGTGCCCGGCGCGGTTCAACTGCTCGGCTGCGGCCAGGCCGGCCGGACCTGAACCGACCACGGCCACCCTCTTCCCGGTGCCCACCGCCGGGGGTTTCGCAGCGATCCATCCCTCGTCGAAAGCCCGTTCTATGATCGACAGCTCCACGCCCTTGATTGTGACCGGATCATCGCTGATTCCGAGAACGCACGACCCCTCGCAGGGAGCAGGACAGAGGCGACCCGTCCATTCAGGAAAATTGTTTGTGGCGTGCAGACGGTCAATGGCTTCGCGCCAGTGATCGCGGTAAACCAGATCATTAAAATCGGGGATGATGTTCCCGAGCGGGCAACCCTCGTGGCAGAAAGGAATGCCACAATCCATGCAGCGGGCCGCCTGCATCTGCAGTTCTTCCTTCGGATAAGGAAGATAAACCTCCTGCCAGTCGCGAACGCGCTCCTGCACCGGCCGCGCCGGAGGCTTCTTGCGCTTGATCTCAATAAAGCCCGTAATTTTACCCACCGCCGGCACCCACCAGTTCTTCAAAGGTGGCTTCGCGCTGTTCGGCGCGCGCCCGCGCTTCTGCCTGAAGGACCCGCTTGTAGTCTCTGGGCATGACTTTAATGAACTGTTTTTGCATCGAAATCCAGTTGGTCAGGATTCCGGCGGCATAGCCGGACTGTGTTGCGTCGAAGTGTCGCGCAATCAGGTCGCGCACCGTTTCGATGTCTTCCGGCTGATCCAGCGGTCCCAGGTCGACCATTCCCAGATTGCAGCGCTGCGCAAACTTGCCTTCGCGGTCGAGCACGTAGGCGATCCCTCCGCTCATCCCGGCGGCGAAATTGCGTCCCGTCCTGCCCAGCACAACCACCCGTCCGCCGGTCATGTATTCGCAGCCGTGGTCGCCCACTCCCTCAACCACGGTCAGCGCGCCGCTGTTGCGCACGGCGAATCTTTCGCCTGCAACGCCCCGCACAAAAGCTTCACCGCTGGTGGCGCCGTAGAGCGCCACGTTGCCGATGACGATGTTTTCTTCCGGAACGAAAGTTGAACCCCGGGGCGGATAAACCACCAGCTTCCCGCCGGACAATCCCTTCCCCCAGTAGTCATTGGAGTCGCCTTCCAGCGTGAGCGAAATCCCTTTCGGCAGGAACGCGCCGAAGCTCTGTCCGGCCGAGCCGTTAAAATGAATGCGAATCGTGTCGTCGGGAAGACCCGCGCCGCCCCAGCGCGAAGTGAGCTCGTATCCCAGCATGGTCCCCACAGTACGATTCACATTTCGAATGGGAAGCGAGAACCGGATCGGCTTTTTGTAAAGCAAAGCCTGCTTGCAGCGGGAAATCAATGCGTTATCCAGCGCCTTTTCAAGCCCGTGGTCCTGAGCGCGCACGCGTCGCCGCGCAACCGACGGCGGCATATCCGGCTGGTGGAGTATCGAGGAATAGTCCAGCCCTTTGGCCTTCCAATGGTCCAGGGCCGGCTTGAAATCGAGTCGATCGACCCGGCCGATCATTTCATCCATAGTCCGAAATCCCAGCCGTGCCATCCGCTCGCGCACTTCTTCGGCGATGAAGCGGAAAAAATTCTCCACAAACTCAGGCTTGCCGTTGAAAAGCTTGCGCAGTTCCGGATCCTGCGTGGCCACTCCGACAGGGCAGGTGTTCAAGTGGCAAACACGCATCATTACGCATCCCAGCACCACCAGAGGAGCAGTGGAAAAACCGAATTCTTCAGCACCCAGCAAAGCGGCGATCACCACATCGCGCCCGGTCTTCATCTGCCCGTCCACCTGAACCACGATGCGGTCGCGCAGTTTGTTCATCACCAGCACCTGCTGCGTTTCCGCCACACCCAGCTCCCACGGTATGCCGCCGTGCTTGATGCTGGTCAGAGGCGATGCTCCGGTGCCTCCGTCGTGCCCGGAGATCAGCACCACATCGGAATGAGCCTTCGCCACGCCTGCGGCAACGGTTCCCACACCCATTTCCGCCACCAGCTTTACGTGCACGCGCGCTTTCGGATTGGCGTTTTTCAAGTCGTGGATCAGTTGCGCGATGTCTTCAATGGAATAAATGTCGTGGTGCGGAGGCGGTGAAATCAGCCCTACACCGGGCGTGGCATAACGGACTTTGGCGATCCAGGGATAAACCTTATGTCCCGGAAGCTGCCCGCCTTCGCCGGGTTTGGCGCCCTGCGCCATTTTGATCTGAAGATCATCGGCATTAACGAGATATTCGCTGGTTACCCCGAAACGCGCCGAGGCGACCTGCTTGATGGCGCTGCGCCGCCAGTCTCCATTTCGGTCCCGCTTATACCGAGCCGGGTCTTCTCCTCCTTCGCCGGTGTTGGATTTGCCGCCCATGCGATTCATGGCGATGGCCAGAGTCTCATGCGCCTCGGCGCTGATCGAGCCGTAGGACATGGCTCCGGTTGCAAAGCGCTTGATGATGGACTCGATGGGCTCTACTTCCTCAATGGGGACCGGCGCGGCCGCCTCTTTCAGTTCAAAAAGGCCGCGCAGGGTGGCCAGACGGCGGTTCTGATCGTCCACCAGACCGGTGTATTCCTTGAAGATCTTATATTGTCCCGAGCGCGTCGCGTGCTGCAGCTTGAAGACAGTTTCAGGATTGAATAGATGGAACTCGCCGTCGCGCCTCCATTGGTACTCTCCGCCCCACTCCAGCTCCGGCTCGCTCACCGGGCGCGGCGAGAAGGCGCGCTCGTGACGGCGGCGCCCTTCCTCGGCGACGATATCAATACCGATTCCTTCCACGCGCGAGGGCGTCCAGGTGAAATAGCGGTCGATAAATTCCTTGTTCAATCCGATGGCCTCAAAAATCTGGGCGCCGCAATAGCTCTGCAGCGTGGAGATGCCCATCTTGGACATCACTTTCAAAATTCCCTTGTTTAGCGACTTGATATAGTTTTTGACCGCCTTCTTATGGTCGATGCCGGGCAGCAGTCCCTGGCGAATCATGTCATCCAGGGATTCAAACGCCACCCACGGATTGACTGCGCCCGCTCCATAGCCGATCAGCAGAGACACGTGGTGCACTTCGCGCGCATCTCCGGTTTCGATCACCAGCGCGCAGCGCGTGCGCGTGCCTTCACGAACCAGGTGATGATGGATGGCCGCCGTCGCGAGCAAACTTGGAATGGGCGCACATTCTTCGTTCACGCCGCGATCGCTGAGAATCAGGATGTTGTGTCCTTGTGCGATCGCCTGGCTGGCCCGCGCCTGCAGGGTTTCAATGGCATCGCCCAGTGCTTCACCGCCGCCGTTTACACGGTAGAGCATGGGTAGGGTATAAGCCCTGAACGCATCGAGCGGACTCTCACTCTCCCTCTCTCCCTCTCTCCCTCTCTCCCGCTCTCCATCCCTCCGTCCCTCCGTCCCTCCGTCTCCCCTTTCCCCAACCCCAAGGTGCTTAATCTTGGCCAGCTCGTCATTATCAATGATGGGATACTTGACCTTGATCTGGCGGCAGGATTCCGGCTGCGCTTCGAGCAGGTTGCCCTCCGGTCCGATGGTGCTTTCCATGGTGGTCACCAATTCTTCGCGAATCGCATCCAGCGGAGGATTGGTCACCTGGGCAAAGAGCTGCTTGAAGTAGTCGTAAAGCAGCCGCGGGCGATCGGATAGAACCGCCAGCGCAGTGTCGGTTCCCATCGAGCCGATCGGCTCTTCTCCCGCCTGGGCCATGGGGCCGAGCAGGATACGCAGATCTTCGTGGGTATAGCCGAAAACCAATTGCCGCGTCAGTACCGTTTCGTGGTCCGGCGCCGGCACAGGATGGGCGGGAACATCTTCCAGGCTGATCAGATTCTTAGACAGCCATTCGCCGTAGGGGCGTTCTGCGGCAAGTTGAGATTTGATTTCGTCATCGGAAATGATTCTTCCCTGCGACGTGTCCACCAGAAAGATGCGCCCGGGGTGCAGTCTTTCTTTGATCAGAATATTTTCCGCCGGAATGTCCAGCACTCCCACTTCGGACGCCATGATTACCATGTCGTCCCGGGTGACGTAGTATCGGGAGGGTCGCAGGCCGTTGCGATCCAGCACTGCGCCGATAACGGTTCCATCGGTGAAGGCAATGGAGGCCGGCCCGTCCCAGGGCTCCATCAGGGAGGAATGATACTCATAGAAGGCCTTCCGCTCTGCCGGCATGCTTTCATTGCCGCCCCAGGGTTCCGGAATCATCATCAATATGGCATGCGGCAGGCTGCGGCCGTTCATCACCAAAAACTCGAGCACGTTGTCAAAGATGGCCGAGTCGCTTCCCCCTTCGCGGATTACCGGAAAAACTTTGTGCAGGTCTTCGCCCAGCAGATCCGACCGGCACAGAGCCTGGCGCGCCCGCATCCAGTTGATATTTCCACGCAGCGTATTGATCTCGCCGTTGTGGGCGATGTATCGGTACGGGTGGGCCAGCGGCCAGGACGGGAATGTGTTTGTGCTGAAGCGCTGATGGACCAGAGCCAGCGCCGATTCCATGTCGGGATCGGCCAGATCCGGATACATGGATTCGATCTGGGTGGCCGTGAGCATTCCCTTGTAGATGAGCGTGCTGGACGACAGGCTGGGAATATAGAAGAGCTTCCTCTCGGAAAGGGGGAGCGCGTCGGCGGCATTCTCAATCCGCTTGCGGATCACATAGAGCTTGCGCTCGAAGTGTGCCTGGTCCTTCAACCCGGCGCCCCGGCCGATAAACATCTGCCTCATCTTAGGCTCGACGGCCCGGGCCGACTCACCCAACAGGTGATCATCAGCAGGCACATCGCGCCAGCCCAGGAACTGCTGGCCCTCTTCGACCGTGATCCTTGAAATCAGTTCCTCAAGCAACTGCCTCTGGGCCTGGTCGCGGGGAAGGAAAACAAAGCCCACACCGTAGTCCTTTGACGGAGGCAGAGGAATATCCAGCCGGGCGCACTCGCGCCGCAAAAACCTGTCCGGAACCTGCATCAGTATGCCGGCGCCGTCGCCCGTATTGACCTCGCAGCCGCAGGCGCCGCGATGCACCAGGTTGATGAGCACCTGGAGAGCCTGGCGGATGATGGTGTGGGATTTTACTCCCTTGATGTTCACCACAAATCCCACTCCGCACGCATCGTGCTCGAACCAGGGATCGTACAGACCCTGTGCCGGTGGCGGTCCCGCTGCAAGCTGCCTCATGAATTCCTCCCGAACCTGATTGCAAGGGATGATACCTAAACTTCTTCCATTCGCAATACGCAATGTTTGCATAGTATTCATGAGTAAAACGCATGGAAGCCGTGAACGCGGGAAAAGACTTCACGATGGCAGCCAAACTCGCGGGCTATCATGCTAGGTTGCCCCTACGATTTTCTGATATC
This sequence comes from Acidobacteriota bacterium, assembly GCA_036507075.1. Lineage (GTDB taxonomy): Bacteria > Acidobacteriota > UBA6911 > JACQSX01 > JACQSX01 > DASXQR01. The sequence continues at coordinate 102,850 of DASXQR010000152.1, forward strand.
ATATTTTGTTTTGCGGCGGCGTAGCTCAGTTGGTCAGAGCATGCGGCTCATATCCGCAGTGTCCGGGGTTCGAGTCCCTGCGCCGCCATATCGAAATTCGCGCAAACTGGTTCCAACCGGCGACACACAGGGCCGCAAAGAACAACATGGCTCATCGCGAAACCCGCAACCCGAAACTGGTAACCCGAAACCTGGAACCGAAGACGCGCCCTTCCATATCGGCAAACGAACTGGTCAGCCGCCCGCGCCGCCTGCGCAGATCCGCTCTGCTGCGCAGCCTGGTTCGCGAGAACAGCGTGGAAAAGAACGACCTGATCTTCCCGATGTTCGTTTGCGCCGGCCAGAAGGTGAAGCGCGAAATCACAGCCATGCCGGGAAACTTTCAGTTTTCCGTCGATCGGCTCCTGACCGAGCTCGAGTCGGTGTGCAAAGCCGGTATTTCATCCATCATTCTTTTTGGCCTGCCGGAAAGGAAAGACGCGTTCGCCACCGAAGCTTACTCGGCCAGCGGCCCGGTGCCCGCGGCGCTCCGGGCGATCAAGAAGGAAAAGCTGCCATTGATCTGTATCGCCGATGTCTGCCTTTGCGAATACACCGACCATGGCCACTGTGGTCTGGTGGACGGGGAAGAGATTCTCAATGATCCGAGCCTGGAGGTTTTGGCGCGCACCGGCGTGGCGCTTGCCGATGCCGGCGCCGACATCATCGCCCCCTCCGACATGATGGACGGCCGCGTCGCCGCCATACGCGCCGGCCTCGATGCAGCCGGTCATGAGAACGTCGCCATTCTTTCCTACGCCGCAAAATACGCGTCGGCCTTCTACGGGCCCTTCCGGCAGGCGGCCGATTCGGCGCCCCAGTTCGGCGACCGGCGGAGTTATCAGATGGACCCAGCCAACGGCAGGGAGGCGCTCAAGGAAGTTGCGCTCGACATACAGGAAGGCGCTGATATGGTAATGGTCAAACCGGCGCTCCCTTATCTGGATATCGTCTACCAGGTGCGCCAGCAGTTTCAGGTTCCGGTGGCGGCATACCATGTCAGCGGCGAATTCTCGGCCATCATGGCGGCAGCACAGAACGGGTGGCTCGACGAAGAACGGGCGATGATGGAATGCCTGGTGGCCATCAAACGCGCGGGCGCAGACTTTATTCTCACCTACTACGCCAGACAGGCGTCCCTGCTGATCGATCAGGGATGGTTCCGGTGAACAACCGGGAACTGTTCGAGCAGGCGAAGGCTCTTTTTCCAGGAGGAGTCAACAGCCCGGTGCGCGCCTTTCGCGCCGTCGGAGAAACTCCCCGTTTCATCGCGCGCGGTGAAGGCGCCTGGCTGGTCGACGTTGAAGGGCGACGCTATATCGATTACGTGGGCTCCTGGGGACCTCTGATCGCGGGGCATGCGCATCCTGCAGTGATTGCCGCGCTGCAGGCTGCTCTCCCATCAGGCACGAGTTTTGGCGCACCCAATCCGCTGGAATTGGAGCTGGGACGGCGGATCACCAGGCGCTTTCCTTCGATTGAGAAGATTCGATTCGTAAACAGCGGCACCGAGGCGACCATGAGCGCCCTGCGGCTGGCGCGCGCCGCCACCGGGCGGGACAAGATCTTGAAGTTCGACGGCTGCTATCACGGGCACAGCGATGGTTTGCTGGTGCAGGCCGGCTCGGGCGTCGCCACCTTCGGCCTGCCGGACAGTCCCGGAGTGCCGGCCGCTTTCGCGGCGCTGACGATTTCAGTTCCGTTCAACAACATCGACGCTGTCAAGGCGGCCTTCGTGAGACATCGCGGCGAAATCGCGGCCGTCATCCTCGAACCGGTCGCGGGCAACATGGGAGTAGTGCTCCCGCATAACGGTTTTTTGTCGCAGCTTCGGGAAATCACTCGCAATGAAGGCAGCCTGCTTGTCTTTGACGAAGTCATGACGGGCTTCCGCGTGGCGTACGGCGGGGCGCAGGAACTATACGGGATCGATCCCGACCTGACCTGCCTTGGAAAGGTCATCGGCGGCGGCCTTCCCGTGGGCGCTTACGGAGGAAAGAAGAAATATCTTTCCATGATTGCGCCCGAAGGTCCCGTATATCAGGCGGGAACACTTTCGGGAAATCCGCTGGCCATGGCGGCCGGAATTGCCACGCTGGATCTGCTGACGCCCGATGCCTACCGAAGACTGAATCAGTGCTGCCAGGGATTTTACGAAGGACTGCGATCCGTCATTCGGCGCAGCACCGCTTCGAGCGGCCGCGCCCCTGTTCAATTGAACACGTGCGGCAGCATGTTCACCTTGTTTTTTACCGAGGCTGCGGTGGTGGATTATGAGACCGCTAAGACTTCGGACCGCGAAAGGTTTGCGCGATTTTTCCGGCTGCTGCTGGACCAGGGCGTCTACCTCCCGCCGGCTCAATTCGAAGCTGCATTCCTGTCGCTGGCCCACGGCCCGGCCGAGATTGACGCAACGCTGGCGGCAATTGAGAAGGCCTTTGCAAATTGAGGAAAAGTCCGAACCGCGCGCGTAAGCAAGCGGACCCTCCGCGGGGATTTGGCCACGAAGGCACGAAGAATCGCTATTTATTTTGAAGTGACACTTCTCATAACTCGATCCAGGTTGTCGGAGAAGTGGCACTTCTAATTCAATCGTTGTCCTTCGTGCCTTCGTGGCCAAATCCCCGCGGAGGGTCCGCTTGCTTACGCGCGCGGTTCGGACGGCGGTGGGGGTGCTATCGAGAGCCTTTATCCAACAAAACGCCTCAGGCGTTTCCCACCTTGGGGGTGCAGCCCAGACAGTCATCGATCATTATCTCGATCTTCGCCAGCGGCCATTTCTTCACGGTGGCGACTTCGGAAATGACCAATTGCTTGGCTCGATCCAGCATCTTTTTTTCACGGAAGGAAAGACTTTTTTGTGAACTGAGCTGACTGAGATTGCGAAGCACCTCGGCCACCTCGAGAATCGAGCCCGTCTTCATCTTTTCCAGATTGACCTTGTAGCGGTCCTTCCAGTCAGAAATATGATGTCCGTTCCCATTCTGCAGAATATTAAAGAGTTGATCTAAGTCTTTCTTTCCGCAGAGTTTACGCAGTCCTACCTGATTTACATTTGCAGTCGGAATCAGCACCACGGAGCTGTTCGACTCGATTCTCAGAGTATAAAACTCTTCAGGCTTACCGCCGATGACTTTCAGGCTGATACTTTCTATAACGCCGACGCCGTGGTTGGGGTAGACAACTTTATCGCCGACTTTGAATGGCATAGGGCCCTCCGGGGAGTCAATAAGGAAGAGAAAATTATACTCCTTCTGGGTCGACTAAGTCAAAACGAGCGCGAATCCCTTCGTGTTCTTTGTGTCTTTGTGGTGGATAAGTCGTTGCCACCACAAAGACACAAAGAACACAAAGATTCGATTCATTTTCTTCGGTACTCCACAATCACGGCAGTGGAAATGCCGCCGCGGGGAGTGAATTTTCCTTCCACGCGCGCAGTGACCGGGTCGCAGGCCTTAACAAAGTCGCGCAGAATTCGGTTGGTTGCGTTCTCGTAGAAAATCCCGAGGTTGCGGTAGGCGAGCAGGTATTCTTTGAAGGACTTCAGCTCCACGCACCACTGATCCGGAACATAGGTGATCTTGATAGCGCCGAAATCAGGCAGCCCCGTCTTGGGACAAACCGCTGTGTATTCGGGAACTTCAATGATGATTTCGTAATCGGGAAACTGGTTTTCCCAGCATTCGATCTCAGGCAGCGCCGCGTCGATCCCCGACCTTGCTTCCTTTTCCGAGTAACGGCGCTCCTTGCGCTTTGTCATCACATAACATTTTAGCTGAGAACCGAGCAGCAAAGACAGGAGAGCGGGTAGGAAAACCTTCCCCACAAAGACACGAAGGACACGAAGGGAAGACGTGGGGCAGGCAGAGGCCGGTCAGCTTCAAAAACCCTTGCCGCGTTTACCTTTGGAAAGCTGACCGGCCTCTGCCTGCCCGACGTCTTGACTTCGTGCTCTTTGTGCCTTTGTGGTGAAAAGTTCTGACTCGATTTTCTGAAACTAAGTACTAACTCCTCAGCGCGTTTACAAACTCTCTCACTTTCCATTCCACACCCGTGATGGCCGTGCCTACCACTACGGCATGCGCACCGGCTCGCAGGGCTTCGCGGGCTTGTGCCGGAGTCTGGACGCCGCCTTCGCAAAACACGGGCCCTTTTGCGCTCTGACAGATTGCCCGCAACAGATCGATGGCCGGCAGAAGCATGCTGCTGGTTTCCTCGGTGTGACCGGCCAGGGTGGTTGCCACGCAGTCGGCTCCGCTCTGCAGAGCGCTGAGAGCTTCCGCCTCGGTTGCGATGTCGGCCATGGCGATGCGGCCGGCGCGGTGAATCACTTCGATAATTTCTTCAATCGAATCAGCCTCGGTGCGGGGAAGATGGGTAGCGTCAAACGCGATCACGTCGGCGCCGGCATCAATCAAGCGCCCGGCGGACTGCGCGGTAGGAGTGATATAGATTGCGCTCGCGCTACGGACCTTTTCCAGACCGATCACCGGGACCGCAACGGCGGCTTTGATGGCGCGAATATGCGCCGCACCGCGCGCGCGAATTCCAATGGCTCCCTGGATTACGGCGGCCTTTGCCAAGGCGGCTTGGAACTCTGCCGAATTGAGGGGAGAAGAATCGTCCGCCTGGCAGCTCACAATCAACCCGCCTCGCAGGCTGTCCAGGATTCCCTCCAGTTGGTTTGTCATCTGCCACCGGCACGACTGCGCAACGAATGCGTGATTCCTCACAAATGCGGATTTCGGAATGCGGAATGCGGAATATGTCCATCTAAAGTTTTTGCACCTAAGATCAAGTCACCTCCCATTCCGCATTCCGAGATCCGCATTCCGCTTTCTGCATTCCGCGTTCCGCATTCTACATTCCGCATTCGAGTGCATCGCCGGCACTATTGACGTCGCACTAATTTTGCGTCTCCGTAATTCGACTCTGCCCAGAGCCATCGATGCTTGTCGGGATCGCGCGAGATTTCCAGCGCGATTTCAAACGCCGCCTCTCCGGGAGAAGTCGCCGGCTTTCGGATTTTCATGCGCGGAAAACGGCGCTTGATATGACGGAAGAAACGCCGGCGGACTGTTTCGCTTTGGAATACCTTTCCCACGTAGCCGCAGATTGTGTTCTGGATTCCCAGATTCAAAATCACCCGCTCGGCGATTTCAAAGAGATCGTCTGCGGCGTCCGCGAGAAGCTTTCGACACTGCGGATCTTTTTTAACACCCTGGTCGACGAGCTTCGACAGGTGCCCGATTGCCACCTTGTCGAAGCTTCCCTCATAGACAAAATCATGCAGGGCCCGCACGTTGGGCGCCTTGCTTTGTTTCATGATCTGATCGGCCAGCCATCCCCATCGATCCCGCTTTTCGTGCGCCCGGAAGACATGCTTCAGCCCCGAAAGGCCGATGTCATACCCGCTTCCTTCATCGCCCAGCACATATCCCCACCCTCCGACGCGGGCAGTGCGGCTTCCTTTTTTCCCGAAGGCATTGGATCCTGAGCCGGCAATCACGATCATTCCGTCCTTTCCTGCCGTCACGCTCCAGAGGGCATTGGAAGTGTCTTCGGTGATGCTCAGGCTGTCAAAGTCGAAGAGCTCATTGAGAATCGGCTCGCGCAGGGACGGACCGCCGCTCAAGCCGAAGTGCGCGGCGGCAAAAGAGGCGCGTCCCGCTTTCAAACCCGCCTTCTCAAGCGCCCCATAGATGGAGACTTTCATGGCGCCCCGAAACCGTTCCGGACCTCCCGGTTCCTGGATGTGATTACTCGGACCGGCGTGCCCTGTGGCGAGAATCCGCCCGGAAGCATCTCCCAGCACCGCTTCCGTGTGCGACTGGCCGCCGTCAACTCCCAGGATGAGCTGAACTGACATACGTAATTTTCACCACCAAGACACGAAGGCACCAAGCTTCCTTTGGTGTCTTGGTGTCTTTGTGGTGATTATTGGCTGAAATTTTCTCCACCGTCGATATATCATAATTCGCGGTATTTCCCGATCCGAGGACTCCCATGCTTAGCCGATTCAGGTGGTATGCACTAACGATCATCGTCACGATATCGGCGGTTTCGTTCACTCTGATTTATTCGCAGAATCAGGATCGAGACCGGGCCGGGCCGGTATTTCAGGGGAAAGAAACGCTGCTGCGGCCTGTCGGCTATCGGGAATGGGTATTTGTAGGAAGCTCGCTGGGACTTCGCTACGCCCCGGATCCGGAAGCGGCCTCAAAACGACCCGAGCTGTATCACAATGTCTACATCAATCCACGCTCCTATCGCGAGTTTGTTAAAACTGGAAAATTTCCCGACGGAACAATGATGGTGTTGGAACTGGCCGGCAAGGAATCAAAACACGAACCGGGGCTGCAGGGTTCCTTTCAGAAGGAATACGTCGCGCTGGAGGCTTCCGTAAAAGACAGCAAGCGATTCCCCACCGGTTGGGCTTACTTCAGTTTTGATTCCAGCGATGGGAAACAGAAGGCGAGCGCAGAACCCTTTTCGGCCGAGGAATGTTTTTCCTGCCACGACAAGAAGGCCGCCACCGATCACGTCTTTACGCAATTTTATCCCGTACTCCGCGCCGCGCGGCCTGCACAACCCTAAGCCGCAGTGCTGCAAAGCAGCGCTCAGTACCGCGATCCGTCAGGTCGTGGCGCTCCAGCTTGTCGAGTCATCTACCAGGCCGCCGCAGGTTCCACATCCAGAGCTTCAACTCCGGCTCGCCGCAACCTGACGGATGCGGTACTGCGGTCAGCTTCCCGACCAATCCATTAACTCGACAATCACCTCGGCTCACGGTCGCTTCTTTCCCAGTAACCCGGCAAGCGCATTGATCGAGCCGACCATTTCTTCAAATTGGGCGGGCAGCAGCGCCTGCGGGCCGTCACACAGGGCTTCCAGGGGGTTGGGGTGAACTTCGACCATTATTCCGTCGGCCCCGACGGCCGCACCCGCCCGGGCCAGCGGGACGACCTTCTTGCGATCGCCGGCGCCGTGGCTCGGGTCGACAATCACGGGCAAATGACTCAATTCCCGAATAGCGGGAATCACGCTCAGGTCGAGCGTGAAGCGGCTGTGATCGGAGAAAGTGCGCACGCCCCTCTCGCACAAAACGACCTGGTAGTTGCCTTCCGACATCAGATATTCGGCCGACATCAGCCATTCTTCCATCGTGGCCGACATTCCGCGTTTGAGCACCACCGGGCGGCCGCACTGTCCCGCCTCCTTTAACAGTGAAAAGTTCTGCATGTTGCGCGCGCCGATCTGCACCGCGTCCGCCTGCCTGGCAACCAGTTCCAGGCTGCGCTCGTTCATGGCTTCAGTGACAAAGGGCAAACCGGTCTCTTCGCGTGCCTCGACCAGCAGCTTGAGGCCCTCTTCTCCCAGACCTTGAAAGCTATATGGCGAAGTCCTCGGTTTGAAGGCGCCACCGCGGAGGATGTTGGCGCCGTGTTGTTTGACCAGGCGCGCTGTCGCCAGCAACTGCTGCCGCGTTTCCACGGCGCAAGGCCCTGCAATCACCGTAAAGTGGCCGCCGCCGATGGGCACGCCGCCGATCTTGACGACCGTATCGTCTTCCTTGATCTCGCGGCTCACCAGCTTGAACGGTTTGGAGACGGGAATGGCCTGGCGCACGCCGGGCAGCATCTCGAATATTTTCGGGTCAAGCGGCCCTGGGTTCCCGGTGATTCCGATCGCGGTGCGCTGCGCCCCGGGCATGCAGTGCGCTTCAAAACCCATGGCGCGAATTTTCGCCACCACGCGATCCACATCCTGCTGCGTGGCATGCAGGTCCATGGCGATCAACATGTTTGTATTATACGAGTTGCCAGCCGAGGCGCACGCCAGATAAGGAAGCTCACCGCGATCCGTCAAGTCGCGGACGCGCCAGATAAGCACGCCTCACCCAACAGTACCGCGATCCGTAAGGTCGCGGCGCGCCGGAGAGGTCAGATGTGAAAAGCACGGGCAATACACAGTCGCCCCAGAGCAGTGAAAGAAGCTTACGCCGCTGTGACATTATCCGGGGCGCCGCGACCTTACGGATCGCGGTACTGCAGCCCTGAATGGCAGGCCATTTGCGCAAATCACCATGCCCATGCTACAAGAAACGTTCCTCCGGGCCGAAGTGGCGGAACTGGCAGACGCACCGGACTCAAAATCCGGCGAGGTTTACCCCTCGTGGGGGTTCGACTCCCCCCTTCGGCATTCAAGCCAACAACTCAGACTTGGGTACAGCCACGAGCTGACTTTAGAATCAAGCCGGAATTTCGACTCAGCGCCTCAATGAGAACGGAAATCCGGGACCGAAGCGGTGGGCGTTCCGAATGCCTGGATTACAACGCTGGGCGCGACAACCCATTGTCTGGCCGCACTTTCATGCTCAGCTATGATGAAGAGAGAGGGATAGTGTGAAAAGAAGGGCCGCGACATTTGGGTCGCTTACCGCGAAAGCGACCACCACCCATGGAGTGAACCGGCGAACCTGCCCGAACCTGTGAATTCCGCGTTCGACGACTTCTGCCCGACGCCGCTTCCCGGCGGGAGGTTGTTATTTGTGAGCAGGCGGGGAAGTAGCTGCGGAGTCAGCGCGGACATCTACCAGACACGTCTGCACCCGGTATGGGGGTGGCTCGAGCCGGAGAACCTTGGTTGCGACGTGAACAGTCCTGCCGACCAGTTCTCACCATCCTAAGTAGAGGCGGAGGGCCAAACCATGCTGTTTTTCTCGAGCGGTCGAGAGGGTCCCCAGAATATCTACATGAGCGTGTTTCAGCCGGATGGCGGCTGGGGGCCGGCTAATCCGGTCGAAGAGTTGAACACACTCTTCAATGACGCTCGACCGAACGTCAGGAAGGATGGGCTCGAGATCGTCTTCGACTCCGATCGCCCAGCTGGCCTCGGTGGCTTCGACATCTATTCTGCGGCACGGTCCAGCATCTTCGAGCCGTGGTCGCAACCAGAACCCCTGGGGCCCAACGTGAACTCAGCGTCGTCAGAAACCAGAGCCTCGCTTTCCCGAGACGGCAGCCGCTTGCACTTCGGCTCCAACCGCCCGGGAGGCCAGGGGAACTCCGAGATTTACATGTCCAGGCGTTCCGGACCTGGTCGCCGCCCGGGAACTGCATCCCTGCCAATCAGCAGATCGCCGAGCCCAGAGGCGGAGCGCTGAGAACAGAGGAAGGAGAAAGACCATGAAAGCGAAGCTATTCAAAATCAGCGGGGTGTTGGGAAGAGCCCTAGTCGGAATCATTCTTGGCCTGCTGGGCGCTGGGACGATCACTGCGCAACAAACCGTCCCGGCCGCGGGCTCCCTTGCCCAACCTACGAATGCGGCACCTGTTGTCATTCCACGGGCGACGCAGTATGACCTGCCCTCGCGAATCAACGGTCAGACCTATCGGATCATGGTCTCTCTGCCGTTCATGTTCGATCCTGCTGCGGCTTATCCGGTGCTGTACGTGCTCGACGCCAACACTATCTTTGGCATCGTGACGGACGTCGCACATTTCCAGTCGTTCGCGAAAGTCACCGCGCCAGCGATCGTCGTTGGCATAGGATACCCGACCGACGACCTTAACGAATGGGTACGCCGGAGGGCTTTGGATATGACCCCGACTCCCTCTCCGAAGCCGGACAAAGCAGGCAAGAATGGAGGAGGCGACGCTTTCTTGCGCGTGATCGACGAAGAAGTCAAGCCATTCCTGGCGACGCGATACAAGATAGACCGCTCCAAACAGATCATCTTCGGGTTTTCGTTGGGTGGGTTGATCGCGCTTCGCAACCTGTTTCGCAATCCAACAGCTTTTGCGACTTATATCCTGGCCAGCCCATCGATCTGGTGGGACAACAAGACAGTCCTCGCAGACGAGGAGGCGTTTTCGAAACGAGCCCGCTCAGGTGACTTGCTGTTGACCGTAATCCTGACTTCAGCCCGCGACGAACAATACCACGATAATGATCCGAAGCTTCTCGCAGAGGCACAGAGCGGCTCTCGCATGGTAGACAACGCCTCCGAAATCGCCGCTCGATTAACAGCGTTGAATCCGGAGAAGATCAAGGTCTTTCGAGTAATCTTTGACGGCGAAATTCACAATACGGTCACCGCAGCAGCGGTCAGCCGGGGCCTTCGTCTCGCGCTGCCGCCAAAATAGATCCGCACTGCGCCGATTTTCCGAGGACTTTGCGGACTTGGATTCACAAGGCGCCGCCGAACGAATTAAGGATTCTTGTCGCGCGCGGTTCTGCAGTGTGTGGCACAGTTCCGAGTGGTGAGCCGCGACATAATCCTGGGTTGAACTAAATCCTCAGTGAGTTATTTGGAAATTCAAATGGCTTTTGGAGCTCGGCTGTGCGGCATCGGCTGGTGTATTCCAGGTTGGGCACCTTTCACTGCCGCAAGCGAGTGCAATTTCCTCGCATCGTCTTCCATTTGCGCCACGCGCGGTGATTGGAAACAAGATTATGGAAGCAACGCTACTGAAAGTCCTCGACCAACATTCGCTCGTTGCCCGGGTATGTGGGATTGCACCTGTGAAGCCGGAGCCCCGAGCCTTATAAACATGGAGGGAAGCAAAGTTTTCAGAGCGCTAACCTGTCGTCAGTTTGGCGCATGAGACCGGAATTGGCCTCATCGGAAATTCTCCACCAGCATGATGTCCGACCCTTCGTTGCTTAGCTGCGCTGTTAAGAGTGACTTTCCATCCGGCGAAACACTCAGCCCTGGAAAATAAATAGAGGGGCGTCGCTGCAGGTCTGTAACATGACGGATGCGCTTCGTCGAAAACTCAAAGAAGGAGAGTGAGTTGCTCCTGTTTGTGGCAATTTGGGAAGATACAATGACGAAGTAAATGCCGGTCCTTGTGATTGTCCAATTGCCGTTACACTCCGGATCAAGATCAAACACCAGGATTTCCTGGCCGCCTCCCAAGGGCATTTTCCAGAGGCCGCGCTTTCGAAGTTTGGTGAAATAAAGATTATTATCCGGCCCTTCGATTGCGATTGTTCCGCCTCCTTCTGTAATTTGCATAGCCGGTCCGCCGCGGATCGGCATTTTCCAGATCTGATAGTCACCCGTTCGATTAGACGTAAAATAAATGTGTTTGCCATCTCGACCCCAGCTGGGAAATGCTTCGATAGATGAATCCCGAGTCAGGCGCCGGGGTTCCCTTCCTGCAACGCTGACGATGTAAATGTCTCGATTGCCTTCAGCCTCGGCGGCGTAAGCTACGGACAGATTGTCCGGTGACCACTGGGGATGGAACCCGACTTGGGTCAACTGGATCGGGTGCGAACCGTCCGCATTACAAATCCAAATGGCATGATGTCCCGACCGATTCGATGAAAAAACAATCTGCATTCCATCGGACGTATACGAAGGACCGACATCATCCAAGGTGGAGGCAATCAGAGGCGCGTCATCCCTGCTCCTTCCGCCGGTGAGACGTATTCGCCAGATATCGCTTGTATCAGCGATGAGCGTGTAAGCAAGGCGGCGACCGGCGCGCGAAATAGTGGGCCGTTGCGCCGCTTCCCCAATTAAGAAAGGCTTAGCCGATCCACCTGAAGCGGGAACGGACCAGAGACGCAAAAATTCACTCCTAACCGCTGCGCTGCTGTGGGAACGATTTGACGAGAACACGATTTCTTTACCGTCAGAACTCCAGGCGCAGCCCTCAATGTTGCTGTTGTCAAATGTGATTTGTCTCGAGTGGCCTGCAGCCACCGGCACAACAAAGAGATTCGCCTTTCCGCCTGAGGATCTACGCACGAATGCCAGCGTCTTTCCGTCTGGAGATGGAGCGGGGAATATGTCGTAGTCAAGAGGGTCGTCCGGTGCCGTTAATCGTCTTTTCTCGAGCGTATCCAGCGACAGTTGGTACAGAGAATACGGACCGGGCTCCTTTTCTCTGTCTACATAAATCAAAGAATTGTCGCCAGGAGACCATGCCAGACCCGCATTAAGCCAAGGCTCGTTGTGCCAATTCAAAGCCTGAATCTTGCGCTCTGGTCCGCCGCCAATATCGAGCATTACAATCCCGGTCCAGTTCCTGTCCCAGCGAATGAAGGCAAGCCGCCTTCCGTCGGGTGACCAAACCGGGCAGCGATCGTTCGCCGAGTCGCCGGTTAGCCGCTGCCGTTGTCCGGTCTCGATGTTTTTTACGTAGACATCGAAATTATGCTCTTGTTCGCCATTCCAGGCGAACGCCAATTGTTTTCCGTCTGGGGAAAGGGAAGGTTCGACTTCAGAGCCGGGGTAGGTGGTAAAAGGAACCGCGTTCAGCGCCGGCAGGGTAGACAGATTGAGGCCGTCCGGCGTTCGCCGTTCTGAGTATTTCCAAAGCGCCGACACCAAAACGAAACATAGGGCGATAGATGCATAGATCCAACGTTGAGATTTTGTGGAGCGCAGCCAGAGACGCTTCTTACCTCCGCTGCGGCTGTGGTCGAGATCCTTGACCAGCCGGTAACCTCTTGCTGATCGAGCAATGGCTTTCAACTCCGTCTTGACATCAACCGCCCATGCCCAACGCTCGTTTGGCTTCAGACCGCGCTGAACGCGCAGCAGATCCGGTTTTAAATCTGATGCGGTTTGGTAACGAAGGCGGGGGTTCTTTTGGAGCAACTTCTCGATTATGCGCGAAAGGCCGCCGGGCAGTTTGGAGTTGAGTTTCGAAGGGGGAACCGGAATCTTCTGTTCGTTCAAGATCTCTTCGAAGATTACGGCCGAAGTCGGTCCGGCGAAGGGCAGCCGCCCTGTCGCCATTTCGTACAGAACAACACCGAGAGAAAAGAGATCCGAACGCGCGTCGACTTCTTTGCCTCGCGCCTGTTCGGGTGACATGTATGCCACCGTCCCGAGAGCTATTCCAGGGCTTGACAGTGATTCCGCGCTTTCGGCGGATCGACTCTGCTCCCACGCTTTTTTCTTATCGCCGACCAGTTTGGCTAAACCGAAATCGAGCACCTTCGCCGATCCGCGCGCTGTAATAAAGATATTGGTCGGCTTGATGTCCCGATGGACGATGCCTCGCGCGTGGGCGGCTTCTAGTGCGTCTGTGATTTCGAGTGCATAGCGGAGAACCTCAGGGGACCGCATTGCATCGGCCCGAATATAGTGCCTGAGCGTCTGCCCTTCCAGCAGCTCCAATACCATAAATGAGCGACCCTCGAATTCCTCTACGTCATGAATGGTGCAGATATGAGGATGATTGAGGGCGGAGGCGGCGCGCGCTTCGCGGTGGAAACGCTCCAGGACCTTTGCCTCCTTGCACGAGAGGTCTAAGGAAAGAAATTTGAGCGCCACGAAGCGGTTCAGGCGAGTGTCTTCGGCTTTATAAACGATCCCCATGCCGCCCCCTCCCACTCGCTCCAATACACGATAGTGGGAGAATTGTTTCCCCAGCATCGGGTCGGACTCAGATTCGGTCCGGAGGTTCGCGGCAAGAACATGGAGCGCTTCCGATTCGATGAAACCGAATGCTTCCGATCGATGCACTAACAGTGATTCCACTTGTCGGCGGAGCTCGGAATCACCTGCACATGCTTCGGTGAGTAATCCGTCGCGCTGCGCGCCATCAACGTCGGCAGCCGCCTGGTAAATCTCTTCGATCCTTTTCCACTGTTCAGCTTTCATGGAGTCGATTCGAACATTCCATTCAAATAACTCACCGGCAATATTCAATCAGCATGATTCCGAGCTCTCGTTGCTTAGTTGCGCATGACCTGCTGATGAATCTTTTCAATCAGCGCCAAGGCTCAGGGTTCACCGACATCCCGGGTTATTGATGAGAAAAGAAGCCTAGACTTAACCGTATTATACGGGAGGTGGTCGCTAAGTCGTAACCCGGATAATTCATGAGTCTTTTTACTGCGGTAGCGGATCCGGGCATTCCGCTGGACGAGACTTCTCGACGTGTTGTCCCTGCGGGACTATGCGTCGTGGGCCTTGTATCTATATCCGTCTTAGCTAATCGGATCGGGCGGGGATATGTGCGGCGGCGAAGTTGACTTGCTCAGATGCCGCAACAACCAGACTTTTGACATATTCCAGTCGCGCATCACGGTTTCAGTTGAAATGTCCAGCACCGCGGCGGTTTCTTTGACGCTCAAGCCTCCGAAGAAGCGCATTTCCACGACTTTGCTTTTGCGCGCATCGAGCGTCGCAAGTTCCTCAAGAGCATCGTTAATCGCTATCAGATCGGTCTTTTTGGTTGGTGTGACGGCCAAGGCTCCGGTGATGGAAACCCTCTGCAAGTCCCCGCCGCGCTTTTGATATCTGCGCGATCGCGCAAAGTCGACCAGGATTCTCCGCATCAACTGCGCTGAGACGGCAAGAAAATGCGCGCGGTTCTGCCAACGCACTTTACTGCTTCCCAACAGCCTCAGATAAGCCTCGTTTACCAGCGCGGTCGCCTGAAGCGTATGGCCCTGGCGCTCGCCGCGCATGTACCGTTCGGCGATCCTGTGCAATTCCCGGTACAAGAGGGGAACAAGTTCCTCGAAAGCGCCCTGGTCGCCCTGGCGCCAGGCGTGCAGTAATTGTGTGACTTCGCGCCGGCCTTCGCCGGCAGGATTCAGCCGGTCGTCTGTCGTAATCCCCTCCAGGAGCCGGCCAAAGAACAACGATCATCCAGGTCGCGGCCAAATAACCGAAATTACCTCCCATTATAGCCGCTTAAACGCTGATTGCAGGCTGTAAACCAGCGGCGGACCGTGTGTTCCAAGAACCCACGGACCGTTGCTGACGCTCCGGCTCTGCTCCTAGTTTCATTGGCATGACAGTTTTTATCGTCCTTTCCCGCCTTCCCCACCAACAGCCACTTCACACCGGCCCGATTGGCCGGTCCGGTTGGCGGCGGGGAGGGAAAAATGAAAGTCCAATTTTGGATAACACTGACACTGCTGGTACTGACAGGCAATGCAGCTCAGGCTGCAGATTCGGGCGAGATCGGTTTTAAGCTGTATAGAGGCTACATCATCGTGGTGCGCGGCTCGATTGCCGGCATGACCAATCTGAATTTTCTCGTCGACACGGGAGCCATGCCGAGCGTGATCGATGAAAGTATCGCCGACAGGCTGAAGCTTGACGGCACCAAGCTGCGATTGTCGGTTTTTACGGCTGATGTGCAAACCAGACAAGTGGTGTTGCCTGATTTGACTATCGGCCCAGTTCAAGTCAACTCACTCCCGGTTGTCACCCGGGATCTATCGCAATTCGAAGCCGGCATTGGAACCCGGATCGATGCCATGGTCGGGAGCGACGTTTTGCAAAAGGCTGGTTTCAGCATCGATTATGAATCGAAGAAGATCAGGTTCCTTCCAGATAATGCGCCGCCATTTCGATGCTCCCGGGGAACCAGGTTGGGGTTCATCGTGACAGCACAGATAAACAACCGAGCGGTTCGACTGCTGGTCGATACGGGCGCCAAAGACCTGATTCTGTTTCGCAGACGGATTGAGAAAGTAATCGAAGCGATCAAGGTCAACGGGAGCAAGATCTCCAGCAACATGGCGGGAGAATCGCAACTCTCGCGACTCGATCTGAAGGAAATAACGGTTGCGGGACGAACCTATCGCGTGGAAACGGCACTGGTCCTGGATACACCCGAGGACACGCTTCCTGATTTCGATGGCCTTCTGGGATTGTCTACATTAAAGATCAAACGCGTTGACTTTGCGGTCAGCGGCCAAATGACCGCGATGCAGTGATTACCAATAACAGGCAGCCCGCACCCACGAGGGCGGCCGGCTATTCCCCATCAACGACGGGCGAGGGAGAGCCGGAAGGCGGCCATTTCCTCGCCGTTGCGAACCAGCAGGACGTCGCGGATCAACACCGGATGGTTCCAGGTCTTGCCCTCGAGCGCCTTGAACCGGGCGACCTCCGTGAACTGGTCGGGGGTTGCCCGGACCAGCGCCAGCTCGCCCTCCTCCGACAGCACCAGCAGCAAGTCTTAATCGGGCAGTAGAACAAGCTGGCCGTTGCCGTAGCGTCCGTCCTTCTCACCTGGCTTGGGGCGACAACCGGGACGTACCTTCAAACAAGTGCGTTTTGGAACCAGCTCTGTTCGGGCCCGATTTTAACGGAGCAAGGAATGCGAACGTGTATGTCGATCGCCTGATCGTCGCACCGTAAGAATACGGAAAGCCGTCGTTCAGGCGACCGCCTTCCAAGACGAGGCGCACCAACTAGCGGGTTGCCGCTGGCGCAGTTCAAGGGATGCGGAAGCGGTCCGTGTGCGGAAATGCGGCTGCTCACTATGGAGCTCAGAAGCCGTGAAAAAATCGAAAACTGCCACAAAGACACAAAGTCGCAAAGAATGAAATCAAAGACTTATCAAATGTCCTCTGTGCCTCTGTGGCTCTGTGGCCAATTTTTTCACGGGTTCTACCTGGGGCCGCGTCATGGGACCAGTCGCTTCAACTCCTCCGCCCAGTGCTGCACCATCACGATGTGCCGGGGAGGGGCGGTTCACTCCTTGATCATCAGAAACCGCCGGCCGTCGGAGGTGACATCGAACTGGCGACCCCAGATCCCCCGTGCGAAGGAGGTAGGGGCCGTTGAAGAGCTTCGCCGGCGCAGCGGGGGTCCAACGGATTCCTTGCGCGGCGACCGGAACTGCCATCATCGCGCCGTCGGCTGCCGCGTAGAACAGCTCATCACCCTTCGGATTCCAGAGTGGGTGCGTGCCGCCGGCAGTCGACACCTGCCACACGCCATCACCGACGTTGGGAAATTCTCCTTTTCCATGGCGCCTCAGAGGCGTCCAGTTTTCGTCCAGTGACCTTTGGGTTTTATTGGTTGGGAATGAAATGCGCGGTTCGGCGAGAACCCGCCCCCTTCCCTCGAAATGGTGGGTAATGGTTGGTGGTTTAAAAGTTCTGGTTAGACTCAAAATCCGGCGGGGTTTACCCCCCGTGGGGGTTCGACTCCCCCCTTCGGCATTTCAAGGCGACAACTTAGAGTGTCTGTCTGGTTCATCACTTCGGTTTTTGCCTCCACTTGTGCCGGAAACGTGACGCGAAAGAGTCATTGCATGAATCGCTCGAATACTGCTTTTCCAACTGGCATAATCGGACCGGCATAATCGGAGAGTGGACCTCTAGCTTATGAAGAGATGGGTGTTTGTTGTGACGCTCGCCTTTGTGGGCGCCTCTGCTCTTCTCATTTGGCGCCATCAAAGAGTTGCCGCCACACTGCCAAAGCACGAACCGGTGGTCACGATCGAGAAAACCGGCGATGCGTTTGATTGGCTGACCGCGGCGGGTCCTGTAGATACCAAACTTCAGGAAGATTCTTGGGCCTGGCAGCAGGAGGCGGGCCGCACCCGCCGTCGTAGGTTTTACGCACAAGATGAGTGCCAGGCGTGGGTTTTCGGCGAAAGCATGAACCCGCCTGCGGCCCTGACTGGAATTCTTTCCGATTATGAAGCCGACCTGGACGATCTTCGTCGATTCCTCAAACAGGGTTCGCTGCGAATCGGCGCCGCAGGGTGGGCCGCCGCGGACAAGGCGGCCGGCAAGCCGCCGACGGCCGTTCGCGTCTCCAATACGCTTATCATCCGAACGGCGGCGCAGGGACTTGCGTGTTCAGCACTGTTGAGCCACAACCCTGTTGACGGATTGGACGACCTTGATCGGTTGATGCGAGCTTCGTGGCAGCCGCGGACACAGGTTGATCTTGCAACCTCAGATGCGATTTACAACATTCGTGATGACACTTATCTTTCACTTGTGTTGCGCGACCGCCTGCCCGAGACGAAGCTTTCCGCCTGGTCGCAGGAAGAACGTCCCTGCGTTGATTGGGTCGCTGATTCCGTTCACACCGAACGCCTGACACTCGCGACCATCCATCCGTATTTCCTGGCTGGAGTTTATGTGCGTGTAAGAGGACCGCGCGCGCTGCTTCCCGCCGCAAAAATAGCGCTTTTTGGCGGAAACGACCTGGAAATCGCGGATCGATATTTGAGTCAGACGGAATCCTGGATACGCAACCGGCAGGGGTCGATGCCGTCCGCGAAACTGGCCGCCGGCGGGATGCTAAGTGCCTTAGGCAGATTTACCTTGACGAGAGGGGACGAGATGCTTGCCTCATGTCTGCGCGACAAAAACAGACATCGTCTCTTTGCCCTGGGTGCAAAGACGGTGCGGCTCGCCCGAAAGTATCGCCGTCTTCCCCGCGATGAATCCGAATTGCTGGCGTGGCTGCAGGATCGAAATGCGCTGGCGCAGGGTATCGACCTGCCGCAACTTCGCTACGAGAACCTGGACCAAGCCTTCAGACTCTCGGTCGATCCGAATATTCCGTTACCCGACTACCTTCGACCTTCAGAACCGACTCGCTTCGGCCAACCGGTGCACCAATCCTTCTGGAAACAGATCAGTCCATGGAACCTGGAGCTGCGGTTCCGGATGTAGCTGTCAAACCAGAACCGTGATCCTATTCGTTTGATTCCGCTTCGGAAATGGCTGTCCGAGGTTTCCCTTTCCGGAAGCCGCGCCAAAGATTTTTTGAAACCCTGCGCCAAGTTTAGCCTCCAAAAGAATGGACATTTAGTAGAACTGTAAGATCGACATTTAGTGAACTTAAGCAGGAGCTATACATGGATTCACAGAGCAACGCCCCCAAAAACTATGAAAAACCGCTGTTTGCGCATTCCTATCCTAAGGAAGCGCCCCGGCGTGGCACCGAACCGGTCGAGGCCGCGACTGCAAGCCAGCCCGCGCCCGCGAGCCCGGACCCAGCCACGGCCGCGCCGACTCATCATTCCAAGCCGGCCATCTGGCTTCCGATCGCCCTGGGAGTGATTGTCGCGCTGGTGCTGTTTGCCTTCCACTACACGCGTTCGAGCAAAGAAGAACTACAACGGGAAGTCGCCGCAAAGATCGCCGCAACCGAAGAGCAGACATCGGCAGCATTGAATCGCCAGTTGCAGGAGTCTGAGAAGCAGAGAGCGGCGCTGCAGAACGAGCTCGAAAGCAACAAGGCACACTTCGGTCAGGAGTTGAGTCAAACGCGCAACCTGTACGCTTCGGTCCGTAAAGAATCCGAGCTAAGGCAGAAAGAATTGAAGCAGGCGCTCGACACCAAGGCCGAAAACAGCCAGGTCAGTACCTTGAAATCCGAGCAGGAAACGGTCAAAACCAACGTGGTGGACCTGAACAACCAGGTTTCCAACGTGAAGACCGAGCTGGGTTCGGTCAAGGACGTGACCTCAAAACACGGCGCTGAGCTCGAGCAGCACTCGCGCGATATCGCAGCCAACCGTGAAAACATCGGAGCTACGAGCCAGGACCTGAAGACGTTCAAGTCTTCTTTCGATCGGGAAGTGTTGACGTTCGAGCTTCCCAAGAACGGCTCTTACGTCAAGGTCGGCGAGATTGCGCTGCGTTTGTCCAAGACGTCGGACAAAAAGTCTCAGTTCACCGTCACCATCCAGGCCGGGTCGAAAGTCCTGACAAAGAAAGATCGGAATCTGAACGAGCCGATTTACTTCTATGTCGACGGCTATCAGCGCCCGCTGGAGCTGGTGATTGACCGGGTCGACAAGAGTTTTGTAACCGGTAAGCTGAGCGTCCCTAAAAAGAGCTGACACCCCTTCAGAAACGACTACGGACTGCGGATTTGTCAGTTGTCCGTTGTCCGTAGTTCAGTACGCGAGCTCCGAGTATTTCTTGGAGCCGCGACCATCCAACTCCGCCACAACGACATCCCATCTATGGACAATGGATAACTGACAACGGACCAGTAGTGTCCGGTTAAAAGTCATTGAAAACGAGCTGTTTGCATGTTTGGATTTCTTCGATTTTGTAGTCTTGTTCTGTAAGTACCTGTGAAATGGGCCTTCTCTCGAACAACGAGATGCTGAGAATTTGTAGAATCGTGTAGAGGCTCAAATCGAGCTTGAGACGTTTTTTGATGATCGCCACGAGCACGTAAACAGAAACGGCAATCCAGATCTGAGTCTTGATCGCGTTTTCCGAAATGCCGTAAAACTTTTTGATCCTGAGGTGTTGCTTGACCCATTTGAAAAACAGTTCGATTTGCCAACGGCATTTGTACAGTTGCGCAATGATCAGAGCGGGCAAATGAAAATTGTTGGTCAAGAAAATAAGTCGTTTGTCCTGTTGCGCATCCAAATACCGGATGCGCCGCAGTTTGTCTGGATAGCCTTTCTTGGGATAAAAGCTGGTCAAAACAATCGTCTGGTCGCATTGCAATCCCAGATTCTTGTCGACCGGATGTGAATAGAGTCGGTAGAAATGGAAGTCCTTGCGTGGTCGAATAATGAAGAAGGCCAGCCCTTGGGTGAAGCGATACAGTCGTTGAAAATCCAAGTACGCGCGATCCATTACGTAGATGGCTCCAGGCTCTGGCATCAGCTCGTCCAGAATATGAATCTCGTGAAAACGCGCCGTGGTAACGCGGATAAACGAGGGGATGTTGCCTCGCAGATCCAGCAGTGTGTGCAGTTTGACCGCGGCGTTTTTCTCGCGGTACTGAGCCCACGGAAACAGCGAAAGACACAAATCGATGGTAGTACAGTCCAGAGCGTACGTTGTTTGATCCAGTTGCACTCCAAATTCTTCGCTCGAGTACAAGGTGCGAGCCGTGCCGATCAGGACCCGTGCAAAATCGGCATAAATTCTCCAATCTCGACTTTCGTTGGCATCGCTCAAGGTACTGCGCGAAATCCTGCCGCGGATTCCCAAGTGATAAAGCTTGCCTTGCATGGTGCGCAGACAAGTCTCCACATCGCGCAGGCTCTCGCGACAAGTCACCTGAGCAAATGCCATGCACAAGAACTGGTCCCAACAACTGAATGTTCGTACTCGGTAATTCCCATCGTAACGTTTGGCGCATCGACTGAACTCGTAATGCGGAACAAACTCCATGAGCTGTGCAAAAACCGTGCGACCTTGGTTCATCAGACGTTTCCCTCCTTGGGGCGAAAGGATTGTCTGAAACGAAGTTTGGATTCAAATCGTTTAAACTCAAATTTATCGCCAACTCATTGCCGTTTTTGATGTTGTAGTAATCTTAAAAAATCTTAACCGGACAGTACTGACAACGGACCACTGACAACTGACAACTGACCACGGCCCAACCTTTGTGCTCTTTGTGTCTTTGTGGTTAGATCTGCATGTCACAATGCACTTTGAAACCGTCTGGGACCCATGATCAAAGGAAGCCTGCTTCAACGGCGCTCGGCGCTCGCCACCACCAGCGAGCAGATTCGTATCCTGGAGGAAAATGTAAGTATTCCTCCCTTTAATTCCACGCTCAGCCGTCATGGACTATCCACGCTGCACGCGGCTGAAATCGAAATTTTTCAGATCAACGTCGGGAAACTTTGCAACCAGACCTGCGCTCACTGCCATGTCGACGCAGGCCCGGATCGGTTGGAAGTGATGACGCGCGAAACCATGGCCGACTGCCTGGCGGCGCTGGCGAAGACCTCCATTCCAAAAGTGGACATCACCGGAGGAGCTCCCGAGCTTAATCCGGATTTTCGCTGGCTGGTGCAGCAGGCACGTTCGCTGGGCCGGCATGTGATGGACCGGTGCAACCTCACCGTGCTGCAGGTGAAGGGACAGGAGGATCTGCCCGATTTTCTGGCCCGGCATCAGGCGGAAGTAATCTGTTCCCTTCCTTATTACCAGGCGCGGGAAACCGATCGCCAGCGCGGCCTGGGCGTCTTTCAGCGATCCGTTGATGCGCTTCAGGCGCTCAACCGGCGCGGCTACGGCAAAGCTGGAACCGGACTGCTGCTGAACCTGGTCTATAACCCGGTCGGAGCATTCCTTCCCGGACCTCAGAAATCCCTGGAAGCGGACTTCAAACGCAACTTGCTGGCAAAATATGGAATTGAATTCAACAATCTCTATTGCATCACCAACATGCCGATCAGCCGCTTCCTGGAGTTCCTGCTCGCATCGGGCAACTACCAGCATTACATGGAGCGGTTGCTGCAGGCCTTCAATCCGGCTGCCGTGCAGGGACTGATGTGCCGCAATACGCTTTCGGTCGGTTGGGACGGGCGGCTCTACGACTGTGATTTTAATCAAATGCTCGATCTGGAACTCTGCTCTCCAGCGCCGCGGCATATCCGCGATTTCAATCTCCAAGCGCTCAACGGCCGCAGGATCGTGACCGGACGCCACTGCTATGGATGTACCGCCGGCGCCGGCTCGAGCTGCGGCGGGGCGGTGGCGTAGATGCAATGAGTGGAGTGACGGAGGCAGCAGGCAGAAGGCTGAAGGCAGGAGGCAGGAGGCAGCAGGCTGAATGAGGGAAGCGGAGTCTAGACTTTGTGCCGGGAGTCTCTTGCATGGAAACCATTCCACATGGAGTTCCGCCTTCTGCCTCCTGCCTCCTGCCTGCTGTTTCCTGCCTCCTGCCTTCCGCATTCTCCGGTCGATAGCAATGTATCGCGATGAACACACCGTCCATTTCCGTCATCATCATCTGCCGGAATGAAGAGGCGCAGCTTCGGGAACTGCTGCCGGAATTGCTGCTGTTTCCCGAACTGGAATTGATCGTAGCGGACGGTGAAAGCAGCGACCAGACGCGGCAACTGGTGGAATCTTTCGGCTGTCGTTATATCCGGACACCCTGCGGCCGCGGCCGCCAGCTCAACGCGGGCGCTCAAGTAGCTCGCGGCGAGACGCTTCTTTTCCTGCACGCGGATTGCCGCCTTGCCAGGGGATGGAAAGCAGAGCTGGAATCTGCGCTGAAAAATCCCGAAGTAGTGGGAGGCGCGTTTTCTCTGAAGCTTTGCGGCGGGCGTCCGTGGCTGGATCGGTATCTGTCGTGGACGGGAACCTTGAACGCGCGCAATTCCCAGGTTTTCCTCGGCGATCATTCCATCTTTGTGCGTCGCGGCGTATTCGAACAAATCGGCGGCTTCCCCGAATTGAAGCTGATGGAGGATTACCATTTCTCCCGGGAGCTGCGAAAAGCGGGCAAGCTGGTGCAACTGAGATCGGCCTCCATCGCTTCGTCGCGACGCTTTGTGCGGAACGGATATTTAAAAACAGTGGTGCAAATGCGGCTGTTGCGCCTCTACGGCAGGTTCGGTTTATCCAGCCCCCGACTGGAGCGCTGGTACCTGCAGGGGCGGTAAATCCGAAAATCCGAGTAATAATTTTTCGCCACAAAGACACAAAGGCACAAAGACACAAAAGCGGGACGAGGGGCAGGCATAGTCCGGTCAGGTCTCAAAGGGAACTGGTACGTGTTCTGAGGTGACCGGACTTGCTCCTCGTCTGACTTTGTGTCTTTGTGGTGAAAACTGATGCGCGAATTTAGGAGAATCGTCTTCGGAGTTGCCGTGGTCGGCTTGCTTACGCTTGCGCTCTGGCCGTATCGAGGGCGGCTCCAATCACTTTCGCCGCAGCTTTTGAAGGGACTGCTTCTGCAGTGGGGTTTCTGGCAAGGTGCGGCGCTGTACGTAATGGTTTACTCATTCAGCATTCGTCCTTTTGTTCCCATCCCTCCAACGCTTTACACATTGGCGGGGGGCCTGACCTTTGGTCCTTTGTGGGGAACAATTCTGACCGATATCGGGGCAACGATAAACGCGTCGATCACCTTCCTGCTGGCGCGGTATTTCGGCAGGGAGTGGGTCGTGAAGCATGCCCGCGGCGGGTGGGCCAATGCGCAACGCAGGCTCTCAGGCGCAGGATTTGTGACAATCCTGTTGGTTCGCTTGTCTCCGGTTGGCCCCCCTTATGATCTGGTCAGCTACGCGGCGGGCGTCACAGGCATTCGGTTCCGGGATTACTTCTGGGCGACTGCGCTCGGCATCCTCCCGGCAGTCGCCGCGTACAGTTATTTCGGAGAGGCGATAACCAAAGGAGTTGTCGGCCTGCTCACGGCTCTCTTCGGCCTGGTCCTCCTTTCGATCGCCTTGCCCTGGCTGTGGAAGAAAACCTTTAATTGACACTCTGCCCACAATTGGGGGACTGTCCCCATTTTTAATTGGGGGACTGTCCCCATTTTTAATTCCCATTTTTAATTCACGGTTTGAATCTCGGCTGGGGCGGCGGTTCGCTGCGCAAGGTTCATGAATTTTTTCCGCATCTGACGCTCGAGGCTGGGGCGAACTTCCCTCCTCAAAAGCAAAGGCTTCACCTGGGATTCGCGGCGCCCGCGTTCAAGCTGCAATAGAGAAGCAGCAGGGCGGGCAGCGGGAGCTGTGACCGACGGGCCGCAACTGACCGGGGGGCCTAACTCCAGCTCAGATGGCTCAATTACGGGCGGTGCAAGCGCGACCATAGACAACAAAGCCAGCAGAAAAATCCTATTCATCGCAATTTTTTCCTGATTTTAAAGGTGCTCTTTCTCGACATAACAATCTTCAGAACTGCACGTGCAAATTCCATTCCAACCCGGGGATTCTTGTCATAAAATTCGCCTATCTATTTTTTTCTTTTAAACCTCGAGAGCCTCCAAAAAACTATGCTGGTGGCAAACGCAGGCCGTCCTTTAAGGGGGCATTCCCCAGGGAAACAATCCAGGAGGTGTGTATGAAAGCTACGGTTCAGAAGCTGACCGGACGACGCGCGTTCTTTAAGTCTTTTGGAGCTGCAGCGGCAGGAATCGGAGCCGCCGGCCTGCTCACCGATGCCGATATGGAAGGGGCGACACAAAATGTGAACCGCAGTTCCATGCCCTCTCAATTGAAAATCACCGATCTGAGAGTGGCCGTCGTCGAGCGCGCCCCGATGACCTGTCCCATTATCCGCATTGACACCAATCAGGGGATTTCCGGGTACGGCGAAGTTCGCGATGGCGCAAGCAAAGTTTACGCGCTCATGCTCAAGAGCCGCATCCTGGGCGAAAACCCGTGCAGCGTCGACAAGATCTTCCGCAAGATTAAGCAGTTCGGTTTCCACGCCCGGCAAGGCGGCGGTGTATCAGGGGTGGAAATGGCCTGCTGGGACCTGGCGGGGAAGGCCTTCGGCGTGCCCGTGTATCAAATGCTCGGAGGCAAGTTCCGGGACAGAGTGCGCCTGTACGCGGACACCACCGAATCGCGCGACCCCAAAGTGATGGGCCAGCGGTTAAAAGACCGGATGGAAGCCAAAGGCCTCACCTGGCTCAAGATGGATCTGGGAATGGACATTGTCAGCAGCATTCCCGGGACCGTGAGCCGGCCTGCCGGCGCCGAGATGGAACAGCGCGGCCGCGTGATGCATCCCTTCACCGGCATTGAGCTCACCGACAAGGGTATCAGCCTGATGTCCGATTTTGTGGCGCAGGTGCGCGAGGTCATCGGGATCGAGGTCCCGCTGGCCACCGACCACTTCGGCCATATCGGCCTGAACAGTTGTATCCGCCTGGCACGCGCCATGGAAAAACACCAACTGGCCTGGATGGAAGACATGATCCCCTGGCAATTCACCGATCTGCTCAAAAAGATCACCGACTCGGTGGACATTCCCATTCTGACGGGAGAAGACATTTACCTGAAGGAAGAATTCGCAAAACTGGTGAATGGGAAGGCGGTCGACATGATTCATCCTGACCTGGCCACGGCGGGCGGAATTCTGGAAACCAAGAAAATCGGCGACCTTGCCATGGAGGGCGGGGTGGCCATGGCGATGCACTTTGCAGGCTCTCCCGTCTCCTTTATGGCAAACGTGCATTGCGCGGCAGCCACGGAAAACTTCATGTGCCTGGAACATCATTCGCTCGATATTCCGTGGTGGGAAGACATGGTGACCGGAATTCAAAAGCCTCTGAACAACCGCGGCTTTGTTACCGTTCCCGACACTCCGGGTCTGGGCGTCGAGTTGAACGAGGAAGTAATCAAGCAGCACCTGCGCGAGCCGGGATATTTCGAGCCGACCAAAGAATGGGATACAGAACGCGCTAACGATCGCTTGTGGAGCTAGGACCTAATCTGACTTTGTGTCCTTTGTGTCTTTGTGGTGAAAAAAGGAGATTCCATGGAATGCAAAAAAGCCCGAACAATTCTTTCGGTAGTACTGTGTTTGATCCTTTCAGCGTTTGTCCACGGCCAGTCTGACCGGGGGACTCTTACAGGGACCGTCACAGACAGCTCAGGAAGTGTCATCCCCGGCGCAACCGTGACGGCCACCAATCAGAACACCAATGTCTCTGCGCGCACCATTACCACAGATGACGGTTTATACGTCATCCCGGCCTTAGTGCCTGGGACCTACAAGATTCGAGTGGAGCTGACCGGATTCAAAGCGGCCGAGCAGGCCGACGTCAATATCGCGGCTGCCACCACCACGCGCGTGAATCTGGCATTGACGGTGGGAGAGATCTCAGAATCTGTGCAGGTCACAAGCGCCCCATTCCAGCTCCAGACGGAAAACGCAAAGATCTCCGCGCAGGTTTCCAACAAAATGGTGGATGAACTGCCGCTGGTTGTCGGCGGTGCGGTGCGAAGCCCGTTTGATCTGGCGCTGATTACGCCGGAAGCCAAGCAGGTGGAAGGCACCGGCCCGAATAAAGATGAAGCTTTTGCGCTGGGCGGCGGCCAGGTTGCAAGCTGGGGGATCACCCTGGATGGAGTCTCCGCGGGAACGGGACGCTTCGCATCGGTTGAGTGGGCGAGCGTCAACACGCCTTCCCTGGACGCGATTACAGAATTCACCGTGGACACCAACGGCTTCAAAGCCGAGTACGGGCGAGCGTCGGGGGGCATCATGTCTTTCGCGTCCAAATCGGGGACCAACCAGTTTCATGGGACGCTTTACGAGTTTTTGCGCAACGACGTTTTTGACGCGCGGCGTTTCTTCGAAGACAAACGCGGCATTTACAAGCAGCACGATTTTGGCTGGAGCGTGGGAGGTCCCGTCTGGATTCCGAAACTTTACCACGGAAAGAACCGGACTTTCTTTTTCAGCTCGATGGAATGGTTCCGCAATCGAGTCGGAGCTTCCAGTGAACGATTCAGCGTTCCCACGCCCGAGATGTACCGGGGCGATTTCAGCAATTGGGTGGATCAGAACGGAAGAAAGATCACTATTTACGATCCTGCAACGACACGCGCCAATCCCAGCGGAACAGGCTTCATCCGCGATCCATTTCCCAACAACTTGATTCCGGAATCCCGTTTTTCGAATTTTGCCAAGGCAGTACTCAAAGTGGCTGGGAATGTTGGATTCCCCAACAACAATGCGGCGCCTGGGACCAGCGACTACGTGCGCAACAACTACATCAACAACAGCGGCGTGGTGCTCGATCCCTGGACCAAGTTCAGCGTCAAGGCCGATCACAACTTCTCTGATAACAACAAAGTGAATTTTCTTTACCACTACGGAACGCACCTGAGAAACCCGGGCTCGGAAGGCTTCCCCGGGTTGCCCGGAGCACTCAGCAACGGCCGCACGGGAAACCAGCGCACCGACGTCTATCGCGCCGCATACACCTGGGTAATCCGCCCCACGCTGGTCAATCAGATGTACGGGGGAGGAAACAACTGGCGCGAGCTGAATGCCTCCATTAACGCCACCGGCGGATGGAAGGATCGCGGAGTCTGCCTGCAGAATGCCTTCGATTGCGACAAGAATTTCGTGCAGGTTGAATTTTCAGACTTCCAGAGATGGGGAGATTCGGCCGGTGATGGTTCTGAAAACACAGTCTATTCTTTTGGCGACGACCTCACGCTGATTAGAGGCAAACACAACTTCAAGACGGGTTATGCGTGGGAGCGGATCCATTACAACGGTTTCGGGCGTCAGACCATGTCGGGCCTGGTGAGGGGCGATCGCCGCAGCACCAGCATTCCGGGAAATAATAATCTCTCCACCGGCGGTGGAAACGGGTTCGCCTCTTTCCTCCTCGGTGAGTCCTTCTCCGGCGGGACAGAAAACGACCGTTTCGTGGGCCAGCAGTGGCGCAGTCATGCCTGGTACTTTCAGGATGACTGGAAGTTTTCGCATCGACTGACGCTGAACCTGGGGGTGCGTTATGAGTTCACCCTTCCGCCGCTGGAGCGCGATAACAAGTGGAGCGACTTTACTCCGGACAAACCGAATCCCGGAGCGGACGGCTTTCACGGGGCGCTTCGCTTTGCCGGTTTCGGGCCGGGTCGCGAGAACAGCAGAACGCTGGTTGATGGATGGTATGGCGGAATCGGCCCGCGCTTTGGAATGGCCTACAGCTTTAATGACAAGACGGTGGTGCGTGCATCGGCCGCGCGCAGTTTTGGAATAGTAAAGACTGTCACGGGCAGCACGCACTTTGAAGGCGCCATCAGTATTTTCCGTCCCAGCTCGGGCGACAACGGGATTACTCCGGCCTTCCGCCTGGACAATGGATTGCCGCCCTTTCCGCGGCCACCCAGCATCGATCCCGCGTTTTCAAATGGAAACAATACAGCTTACTGGGACAACGAAGCGGTGCGACTGCCGGAAAGTTATGACTGGACTCTCTCGATCCAGAGACAGCTCACCAAGAGCTTGATGTTTGAGACGTCATACAACGCCACCATCGGGGCGCACCTGGTATCGGGGCTAAAGAATCCCAATCAAGTGCCTTTTTCCGCCTTCCAGAAATACGGAATCACCGTGCTGCAGAGCAACATCAACTCGGATCTGGCCAAAGCGGCTGGCATCACAAAACCTTATCCGAGCTTCAACGGCAGCGTGGCGCAGGCGCTCCGCCCCTATCCGCAGTACCTGAACATTCAGACCCGGGAGGGTCACGGCGATAAGAGCGGTCACTCAACCTACCACGCCTGGCTGATGAAGCTGGAAAAGAGGTACTCGACCGGATTCACGCTTCAGACGTCTTATGTTTTTTCAAAACTGCTGACCGATTCGGACAGCTATGTCGGCGATAACGCCGCCATAGATCACTACAACCGTTTCCTCGAAAAATCGATCGGGCAGTATGATCAGACTCACTCTTTTAAGACCAGCTACATCTGGGAAATGCCCTTTGGTTCGGGGAGAAGATGGTTAACTCAAGGTCCGCTCTCTTATGCCCTGGGCGGGTGGCGGCTGGCGGCCTTTCATTATTACGCCAGCGGCACACCGATGGAGCTCACGAACAACAACAGCTATAACATCTTCAATGGCCGGGGGGCGGCCACGGTAACCACCTATGACGGATGGCTTGCCAATCAGGAACATCCTGACTGGAAGGGCGCCGACCGCTATTTTCAGGCGCCCTCCTTCTTTGGCCCGCAGCCCACCGACAGGCTTGGCAACACAACCAGGCACAATCCAAAGGCCCGCACTCCGGCCAATCTGGGAGAAAACTTTTCGCTGGCTAAATCTTTCTTCTTCACTGAAACGACCAAGCTCGATTTTCGGTGGGAAGCTTTCAACGCCTTTAACCGCACTCGATTCGATCCGGGCAGCCGCAATGTTGCGGACCCCAATTTCGGCAGGGTGCAGGCTCAAATCAATCAACCGAGGCGAATGCAGTTTGCGTTGAAGTTGTATTTTTGATTAGAAGAGGTAATTCACCACCAAGACACAAAGGCACTATTGTGTCTTGGTGTCTTGGGTGGAAGGGGTCAGGTCTTCAGAATTCATTTTTTGCACATTTACTCGTGCTTCCCATCTTCAAAATTCATTCAAAAAATGAATTCTGAAGACCTGACCCCTATCCGGAGGAATCCATGTTAAAGAATCGCATCTGGTTCGTTTTCGCCGCCACTCTATTGCTGCTTCCGATCGGGTTTTTCGCACAAGTCAAGGAGAGGCGCGAGGCTGCCACCGCCTTACCTCCCGGCATCACGGCTGAGCAGTATCAGGAGCTGAAGAAGGCGAGCACCGGAAATATCGCCGACGCGGTGGATGAGGCCACGGGACATCGCGGCTTCATGTTTCATGACATGAAGCCGATCTTCAAAGCCAAGATCATTGGCCCGGCCGCCACTGCCGTTTTGCGGCCGGTGCTGAAGACTGACAGCCGTAATTATCCCAACTATGCGCTGCAGGTTCTTGACGAGGCTGCTCCGGGCAGCGTGATTGTGTACGTGTTGGAAGACGGCCTGGAAACAGCAGGGATCGGCAACCTGATGTCCACCACCGGTAAGGTTCGGGGACTGGCCGGAGCCGTAATTGACGGCGGCGCGCGCGATGTTGACGAAATTGAGCAGATCGGGTTTCCGGTATTCAGTCGCAGCATAACGCCGGCAACGTCGGTGGGACGCTACGTAAGCGTTTCGAAACAAGTTCCGGTCATCTGCGCGGGTATCGCGGTTCGGCCGGGAGACATTGTTGTCGGCGACGTGACCGGCGTTGTAGTCGTGCCGAGGGAAAACCTGCCTCAGGTTGTGGATTTGCTGCGCCAGTACGACAGCAAAGAAACAAAGATGATCCCGATCATCAACGAAACCCGGTCGATGTTGAAGGCGCTCGAAAAATATAACCGGTACTGAACCACGGTTAGCGGGTTTCCGGGTTGCGGGTTTACGAGTTGCGGGTTTACGGGTTGCGGGTTTGCGGGGTTGCGGGTTTACGGGTTGCGGGTTTCGGGTTTACGGGTTTCGGGTTGCGGGTTTGCGTAGGTTACGGGGTTTCGGGTTTCGGGTTACCGGTTACGAATTACAACGAGTTACGAGTTACGAGTCGAAGAGTTTACGAGTTGATGAATCAAAAAATTCCCAAATTCTAAATTGAAAGCCATGAGACTCCGCGGAATTTGTAATTTCAATGTGACTCCTGCTTGAAACTTCAATTTTAACTTTGAATTCTTCAACTCGTCAGCTCGTTTCAACACCGTAACCCGCTGTAACCCGCAACTCGAAAACCCGTAAACCCGCAACTCGAAAACCCGCAACCCGCAACTCGAAAACCCGCAACCCGCCAACCCGTTAACTCGTAACGCGCGAGCCCGCGCGCTTATTGTTTCCCGAGCTTCTTCTTCAAATACTCCTCATATTCTTTTTTAAGTTCAGGATCTTTGGGAGACGGATAAAGATCGCTGGACTTGTACTTGCCGGTGAGGAGTTTGGCCTTGGTCCATTCGTCGTGAATATGAGTCGTTTCCGCCTTGGTCACGATCTCCTGTACAAACTGAGGAGGGATGAAATAGACCCCTTCCCGGTCCCCGAGCACCACATCTCCCGGCATCACGATGGCGCTCCCGATGCGAACCGGTATGTTTACTCCTGTCAGCATGACGTTGCCGATAGCCGAAGGGTGCACGTTGCGAAAGTATGCCGCCATCGGTATCTCAAAAATACCCGTCAGATCTCGAATGGAACCGTCCACGACAAACCCGGTCCTGGTGGCGGCATAAATCGCGCTGGCCAGGTTATCGCCGACGATGGTGCCATTTTCCACCTTCCCGAAGAGATCCACGACCAGCACATCCCCGGGCTGCAGGAGGTCGATCACGCGCTGGTTGGCGTTATTCCCCAGCCCCTTTGCTTTGGCATCCGCCTCGCTGACTTCCGCCACATCGGCGCGAAGCGGCATGAAATGTGCCGTGACCGCGCGTCCCACCAGCTTCCTTTCCGGGTGGAGAATGCGCCAGTTTCCTTCGTACTGGTTGATAAACCTGGCTGATTGGAGCACCGGAAAAACCTCCTCCAGCGAAAGGCCTTTCACCTTGTCCAGCAGTGCATCGGGAACCTTGGGCCGTCCGTCGGGAAATCGATCAAAGGGGTTTTTGGCGGTGTACTTGATCATGTCCTCGCGCGACAGCGTGAATAATTGCGCGTGGCTCGTTAGAATCGTGACGAATGCGATGGCCAGGACGAGGGAAAACCTGAATCCGTTTGTCATGATAGGCTCCGCTGAAAGTCTTGTTAAGGATGGACCTGAGGGAGAAAATAATAACACCTGCTGCATAGGAAACCGAGTGAGTTGTCCTGGCTTGGTGTCTTGGTGGTTAATTCTTTTTCAACCACCAAGACACCAAGCCGGAAATTATCATCTGGAGAAGTAAGACGAAGATGCGAGAAATGATTCTCATCCTTCTTTCGATTTTTTCGCTCGCTCTGTTAAACAGCAGCGGCATGCGACCGCCTGCGGAGTTTCGCGAGCACACGATCGCCAACGGCCTGCGAGGGGGTTATCAGGTTGTAGCGACGGATCTCAACCACGACGGAAGAATTGATTTGATTGCGCTCGCCAGCGGGATGAAGGACCTGCTCTGGTTTGAGAATCCCGGCTGGGAGCAGCACGTGCTGGCTTCCGGCCTTTCCCGGATGATCAATGCAGCCGCAGCCGATACGGATGGCGACGGAATACCCGAAGTTGTCGTGGCCCGCGAGTTCTCAAACGATCCGGCGAACAGCGCCGGGATAGTGTCGCTTCTTACCCATGGCGCCGACGTGCGAGCGCCCTGGTCGGTGACGGAGATTGATCGACTCCCGACTTCACACCGACTGCGCTGGGCTGATTTCGAGCATACCGGGCGGAAAGTGCTGGTGAACGCGCCGCTGGCAGGCGCGCTCTCCAAGGCGCCGGATTACCGGGACAAGGTGCCCCTGGTGTTCTATCGCCCGGGCCGGTCGTGGAAAAGAGAACTGATTTCTGACCGGATTGAAGGTGTGCTGCACGGGATTTTCGTCACCGACTGGGATCGCGATGGACGCGATGACCTGCTGGCCGCCAGTTTTCTGGGAATCGATCTGTTCCGTCTGAACAAGCAGGGCGCCTGGACAGGCACCACGCTTGCCGCAGGCAATCCTGAGCCCTGGCCGAAGTCGGGCTCCAGCGAGGTGGCCGTAGGAGAGCTGGGAAAAGAGAAATTTCTTTGCACCATCGAACCGTGGCACGGGAACCAGGTTGTTGTCTATAAAGCGGCGGGCGATTCCCGCGCATCGCGGCATTCCAACGATGCGCGCGCCTGGAAACGCAGCGTAATTGACAATTCGCTCAGCGATGGTCACACGCTGCTGACTGCTGACTTCAACCGGGACGGGCGAGACGAAATCATTGCAGGATTCCGGGGCAAGGGACAAAGCGTCTATCTCTACTGGGCGGATCAAAACAGCGCCTGGACGCGCCGCACTCTCGACGACGGCGGAATCGCGGCCGCCGGCTGCGCCGTCGCGGATCTTAACGGTGATGGATTCCCTGATGTCGCCTGCATCGGATCGGCGACGGCGAATTTGAAGTGGTATGAGAACGTGGGGAAGTAGCTTTTTCACCACAAAGACGCGAAGGACACAAAGCAGGACGAGGGGCAGACAGAGTTCGGTCAGGTCTCAAAGCCAACCGTGGCAGCGTGCACTGAGGTGGCCGGACTCTGTCTGCCCCTCTTCTTACTTTGTGTCCTTCGTGTCTTTGTGGTGAAAATTCATACGAGACCGCTTAGAATTTGCCCCAGCGGGACGAATATCCACGTTCACCATAAAACAAGGAGGTCGGTCATGGATCGACGCGACGTACTTCGCATCCTTACCAGTGGAGCCACTGTCGGGGGGGCCGGGTTGTTTTCACAGGCCAGCCCTCTTGCCGGTCTCTGGGCCCAGGCACAACCGTCCGGCGCGCGCGGCCTGCCCGCCTTGAAAATCACCGACATCAAAACGATTCTCACCGCCCCGAACAGGATCCGGCTTGTGATCGTCAAGGTTCTGACCAGCGAGCCGGGTCTCTATGGCCTGGGATGCGCCACTTTCACCCAGCGCGCCTACGCCGTGCAAACTGCCGTCGAACAGTATCTGAAGCCCTTTTTGATCGGCCGCAACGTCGACGAGATCGAAGATATCTGGCAGTCATCCTATGTGAGCTCCTATTGGAGAAACGGACCCGTGCTGTTCAATGCGATGAGCGGCGTCGATATCGCTCTGTGGGACATCAAGGGCAAGCGGGCCAACATGCCCTTGTACCAGCTTCTGGGTGGAAAGTGCCGCTTTGGCGCGGATCTGTATTTCCATGCCGCCGGCAAGGACTTTCAGGAAGTTGAAGAGCGCGCCCGCGAAGCAATGGACAAGGGCTATCGTCACATTCGCATTCAAGTGGGCGTTCCGGGCATGGCAACCTACGGCGCGGGAAGCCGTCCCGCCGATACGACAACCGACGAACCTGCCGGACCCACCAATCCGAAAGCAATCTGGGAGAGCAACTCCTACGTACGCACCCTTCCCAAGCTGTTCGAGCACATGAGAACCAAGCTCGGCGAAGAGGTGCAGCTTCTCCACGACGTGCATGAGCGCGTTACTCCCTATCAGGCTGTGAACCTGTGCAAGGAGGTCGAGAAGTATCATCCTTACTTCATCGAAGATCCGTTGCCACCCGAAGAAAACGAGCACTTTCGACTGATCCGCCAGCAGTGTGCCACTCCCATTGCCATGGGCGAGTTGTTCAACACCCAGCACGAGTACGTGCCGCTTATCGCCAACCGCCTGATCGACTTTATCCGGATCCACATATCTCAGATCGGCGGTTTGAGCATGGCGCGCAAAGTTGCGGCCCTTTCGGAATTCTTCGGCGTTAAAACAGCCTGGCACGGGCCGGGCGACGCTTCTCCTGTGGCGCACGCGGCGCAGCTTGCCCTGGAGCTGGCCAGTTACAATTTCGGCGTACACGAAGGTTATGTGTTTCCTCCCGAAACGCGCGAAGTTTTCCCCGGATGCCCGGAAACACGGGACGGGTACATGTACGCGCGGGAGGCTCCCGGTCTGGGAATGGATATTGACGAAAAGCTGGCAGCCAGGTTTCCATACCCGCCCGGTCGCACCTTTGATTACAGTTGGGGCACCACTCGCAGGAAAGATGGAACTGTAATCCGGCCGTGAGGAATTCGCAATGCGGAAGGGGAAGGCGGAAGTGCCCTTTGTGCACTTTATGCCTTTGTGTTGAATTGGAATTAACCACAAAGGCACAAAGGACACAATGCCCGCCTTCCATTCTGCATTCCGCATTCCGCATTCGGCATTCCCATCAGCACTAAAGGAACACCACCCGTGACCTGGTCTCAAAACTACGACCCTCTTCACTTCTGGCCACTGTCCACTGCGGTGTCGGCGCTGCCGGTACTCACCTTGTTTTTTGTCCTGGTGGCCTTGAAAAAGCGAGTCTGGATTTCTGCGCTCAGCGGAATGCTGGCAGCCATCGGTCTTGCATTACTCGTTTTCCGAATGCCGCCCGTGCTGGTATTGACCGCCGGAATCCACGGTGTGATCTTTGGAATGCTGCGCATTGCCTGGATCATTGTGGCGTCGATTTTTCTCTACAACATTGCCGTCGAGACCGGCCAATTTCAGGTGATGAAGGATTCCATCGCGGGCCTCTCTTCCGACAAGCGGCTTCAATTGATCCTGATCGCGTTCTGCTTTGGCGCGTTCCTGGAGGGGACGGGCGGCGGCGGCGCGCCGGTGGCCATCGCCGGCTCATTTTTGATCGGCCTCGGTTTTGGGCCGTTTGAGGCGGCAACGCTGTGCCTTCTTGCCAATACCGCGCCGGTCGCCTGGGGCGGTGTCGGTAATCCGATCCGGACGCTCAGCGGCGTAACCGGGTTGTCGGAAGTCACGCTGAGCGCAATGACGGGACGCATCCTGCCGATCATGTCCTTAATTCTTCCGCTGTGGCTGGTACGCAGCATGGTCAACTGGCGGCGAACACTGGAAGTATGGCCCGCGCTGCTGGTAAGCGGACTCTCGTTTGCCGCCATGCAGTTCTACTGGTCCAATTACCAGCCGTCGCAGTGGGGCCTGGTAGACCTGATCGCCGCCATCTTCTCGCTGCTGGTGATGGTTGCATTTCTGAAAGTGTGGAAGCCCAGGACGATATTGGAGACTGGCGCCCCGGCCGAGCCGGACGGACGGCCGCAGCCGCCCTCGGAACCTGAAACCGGCGCGTCCCGGCGCGCGCCGGCGCCCAGGCATTCAGTTGGAGTGGTGCTGAAGGGCTGGTCGCCTTTCATTCTGGCGACAATTTTCATCTTCATCGCCGGTATGCCTGAGATCAACAGATACCTGCGATTCTCCAGCTTGCTGCAACCGATGCCCTACCTGCATGGCGTCGTGCTGAAGGTTCCGCCGGTTGCTCCCGCACCTTCTCCCGAGAGCGCCATCGTGGACCTCAATTTCTTTTCGCTGCCGGGAACCGCCGTCTTTTTAGGCACCATCCTGGCAGCGCTGGTTCTTGGCCTGAAGCCGGGCCGAATATTCCATATTTTCGGCCAAACGGCGCGACAAATGATTCCATCCCTGCTGGCTATCAGTTTTATGGTGGGTCTGGCGTACGTGACCAAATATTCCGGCATGGACACGGTGCTCGGCCTCAGTCTTACGCGCACCGGGATGCTCTTTCCTTTCTTTGGAACAATGTTAGGCTGGCTGGGAGTGGCTTTGACTGGAACGGACGCAGGGTCGAACGCGCTTTTCGGCAATCTTCAAAAAGTGACCGCCGAGCAGCTGGGCCTTAGCCCCATCCTGATGGCTTCAGCCAATTCCAGCGGTGGCGTGATGGGAAAGATGATTGACGCACAGTCGATCGTTGTTTCCAGCACTGCAACCCAGCAGGTCGGCAACGAAGCGGCCATCTTCAAGGCCGTGTTCAAGCACAGCATCATTTTGGCGTCGATGATCGGGTTAATCGTGACCTTCTACGCGTTTGTTATTCCCCAGATTATTCCGCGTTAATCAGCGCGTTTGGCTTTGTGCCTTGGTGTCTTGGTGGTAGATCCTTTTTTTAACCACCAAGACACCAAGCCAGCTTAAGTACGTCCCAGGCGATTTCCCAGCCGAAGCTTGCAACCTTCCGCATTCCGCCTTCCGCATTCCGCTTTCCGCCTTCCGCATTCCGCATTCCCCTTCCAAACTGATATTCTTGCCATCGAGCCCATGTATCCCGTTTTCCTCAAAATCGGATCGATCACCATTTATACGCATGGCGTGCTTACGGCGGCGGCATTTCTGGCCGGAATCTGGCTGGCGACGCGTCATGCCCGCGAATATGGCCTGGACGTGGAGCGAATGAATGAGCTTTTCATCTACATCCTGGTCTCCAGCATCATCGGAGCGCGTTTGTTTTCTATTCTCTTCGATGGAGAGTTTCGCTGGTACCTGGCTCACCCCGCCGACATGTTGAAGGTCTGGCAGGGAGGTCTGGTCTGGTACGGCGGCTTCATTTTCGCTGTGACCGCCGGCCTACTCTTTATTCGTCTCAAACGAATGCCGCTGGGACTGACTACGGACGCTCTGGCGCCGGCGATTTCGCTGGGACAGGTACTGGGCAGAATCGGTTGTTTTGCGGCCGCGGATTCCTGGGGAAAACCGACCAAGGTCCCGTGGGCAATTACATATACACATCCCGAAGCGCTGGCGCCGTTGAATGTACCGCTGCATCCAACCGAGCTGTACATGATCATCGGAAACCTGATCGTCTTGACGGTACTGCTGCTGTTGCGGAACCGCAAGAAGTTCGACGGGCAGCTCTTTTTGACTTACGGACTGCTCTATTCGATCAGCCGCTTCGTGATTGAGTTTTACCGAGACGATCCGCGCGGAATGTGGTTCAACAATCTTCTGTCGACGGCCCAGATTATCAGCATTTTGTTCTTCTTTACCTGCGCCGCCATCTGGATGTTTAGACGCAAGGCGGGAACGAATTCACCACAGCGACACAGAGGCGGAGAGACGGCCTGAGGGCCGTCTCAGCTTGGCAGGACACCGCAGAGAGACGGCCCTCAGGCCGTCTCTCCTTGACTTTTGGTTGCGGCTTCGCCGCGCTAAGTCTCTGTGGTGAATTTATTTTTTTTCCAGGATCGGCTCGTCACAGTAAATCGCGCCGATCCACTCCCATCCTCCCTTGATAGGTTGCATCAGAAAGTAAATATAGTTGTAAGGGATGCTCCAGCCGCGCGTCTCCAGAACATACCAGCCCTCCTGGTATGGAAATTTCCTGATCGACGGCGCCACGCGGATTTTGGGCGAAAAGTTCTCAGAGAGAAAGGCTGACATCTCTTCCATGTCCGAATTCAGATACTCACTCTGGCAGGCCCCAAGAAAGAAATTCACCTTGCTGGCAAATTTCTCCAGCGCTGTGAACTCCTGAAGGCGGATGGACCGGGTGAGAATCCGCACCAGATGGGAAGCAGAGCGAACCATCCACGACCGGTCACTGGAGAGCCAGATCAGCCGCCGGCGAGCGAATTCCGCGTAGCGGTCGCCGATCTCATCCTTTTCATCCGGGTAATCAAGAATTATCTTTTGGAAAATCTGGCGCGCGCGAAGCGAATCTCTGGTTTCGAAACACTGGCCGATGCGCAGCAGGTAAGCAGCCACATTTGAAATCATCTTCCTGTCGCGCGCGCGGCTCAGCCATTCCTGCGCCGGATCACAGAGGCCATTTTCCAGATAGCCGTCAATCAAATCGCGAACTGCGCGCTCCACCACTTTGGGATCCTGGCTGGAGAGGATCATTGCTTTCAGCCTTTCCTGATCATCCACAAGCTGTCTCGACTGGGCCGCGAGAACATCGGGAAGGAACAACGTGGCAAGTGCGAAAGCGAATAAAAGACCTGCCGATCTCATTGCAAGTCAGAATTAGTGAGTGGTGAAACTCAATTGAATAATGCGGATTCTTTCTGCGCGGACGGAGCTCAGAAGCACGTTTCTTTTCTTTTGCGATCCCGCTGGTAAAGTTATCATAGTTCGGACTTGGAAAAAAATTTTGTGAACCGCTGATCGGTTTTTGCAATCTATTGCTAGCGAGGGTTTTATGACTTTTTCGAGCAGGATTACCGTGCTGTTTTTCAGCATAGGGTCTCTGATGGCCTTTCCGCAGTACCTGGCCCGCTTTACCGCCGATCCGTTGAGCTCTCCGAATTTCAAGGGCCGCTGCGCCACCTGTCACATTGATCCCAAGGGGGGAAGCCCGCGGAATGAATTCGGCCAGGCTTTCGAAGCCAACAACTTCACCATTACACCCGATCTGCGCGCGCGCTTTCCGGAGCGCTTTCAATATCC
The DNA here is from genome assembly GCA_036507075.1 of Acidobacteriota bacterium. Taxonomy (GTDB): domain Bacteria; phylum Acidobacteriota; class UBA6911; order JACQSX01; family JACQSX01; genus DASXQR01. The sequence continues at coordinate 141,753 of DASXQR010000152.1, forward strand.
GATTCAAGTTGTCGACGCCCATACCGAGGTCCATTTTGCCGATCCCTCCAACAAGGCGGTGGTACTGAAAAGCGATGGCAAGGTTACGCTTATCGATCCCTCAGCGCCGCCCACAGGAGGCGCGCCGCAACCAGTAGCAGCAGCGCACACTGCTCAAGCGGCGCCGTCCGGGGCTGTCTCTGACTGGGAAAAGCCGATGCAGGATTCAAATCGTTGGATTAATCTGCCCCAACCGATGCCGGTTCACTTCAAAGATATGAATTTTCTGGTGCAGCATCGCTTCAGCAGACCGCTGTTTCACGCCTCCATGAAGGACCTGTTCGGCCTGGACAGCACCGCCAACATCGCATTCGGGTTCGACTATGGAATATGGAACCACCTGATGTTGTCGGTGTACCGCGCGCGCACCGAGCGCACCCTTGAAATGAGTCTTACGGCCGACCTGCTCCATCAGAAACATGAAGACCCGATTTCACTGGCGGCCCGGGTCGGCATCGAGGGCCAGAACAACTTCCAGACCTTTTTTTCGCCGCACGTCCAGTTGATGGCCGAGCGCCGGTTTGGCAGATATGTGACGGCGCTGGCGTCGCCTTCGATCGTTTTCAACAGTCAAAACAACCAGTTGTTCTTTTTCAGGGACATCGCCACTAATCCGGATAAGGACTATACGCTCAATCTCGGTCTGGGTCTGGCGCTCCAGTTCAGGCCGTCACTTGCGCTGGTCGGCGAGTATGTGCCGCGCCTGTCCGGTTTCCGCGGTTATACCACCGATCGGCCGGCGGTATCGGTCGCACTGCAGAAGCAGACCTTCCATCACGTCTTCAGTCTGGTAATATCAACTTCAAACGAATTGTCCCCTGCCCGCTACGGTCCAAATGTGGGGCCGGACACAGACAACCGATTCAAGATCGGTTTCAATATCTTCAGGAAGTTACGATAGACCTCATGAAGCTGTCGCAGATATCCTGGGTTTCCGGCGCGCTGATCTTTTGCGCGCTGTGGATGTTGATGGCAATGCAGCCGGGCGCCCCGGCCGCCGCCATCCTGAACTCGAACATGTGCGTTCAGTCGGGCTGTCACACCACCAATGCGCTAAACGCCAGGCCCGAGCTGCTCACTGTCACCGGCTTCCCTCTCGCCTATACTCCCGGAACCAGTCATGACATCACCGTGACGGTCGGCAATAATCCCAATCCTGTGTCCACGGGACCGCTGGCAGGTTTTGCCGCCTACGTGAATCGCGACGGGGGGATCAGCAGCGCTTCGATTGGAACACTGGTTCAAACCGATGCAGGCACGCGACTGTTAAGCGCGAATGCATCACCGACGACTGTAATACGCTATGTCACCCACAGCTCCCCGCGCGCGGGGACGCCTTCGGCAACTTTCCGGTTTCGCTGGACGGCGCCAGCAACCGCCGACACAAATGCGGTGCTGGTCGTGGGATCCAATTCTGCGAACGGGAACGGGCAGAACACCGGAGACTTCATCAGCAAGAAAACATTCACTGCCACGCCGGCAGCGGTGAACTGCACATTCACCTTGTCGGCCGCCGGTCAATCATTTGCGTCCGGCGCCGCCACGGGCAGCGCAGGCGTGACCGCCTCTGATGCAAGCTGCGCGTGGACCGCCTCCAGCAATGCCGCTTTCATCACCGTCACTTCCGGCGCCGGCGGAACGGGCAACGGAACTGTGAACTTCTCGGTGGCGGCAAATACGACGGCTTCGGTGCGGACCGGAACGCTCACTGTCGCGGGACAGACCTTTACAGTGACACAGGCGGGAAATCTTCCGGAAAATGAGAAGGTCGATTTCGCCCAGTTCGGCGACGGCAACGGCCTGACTTCAACGTTTATCATCATCAACCGTTCCATCACACAGTCGGTCAGCGGCACCATAAAACTGAATGACAGCAGCGGCAATCCCATATCACTTCAGGTAAACACGAAAATGGCGGCCGGCGCCCAATTCGAGCCGTTCGACATCAGCACGGTCCTGGTGAACGGCAGCTTCCCCTTCATTATTCCCCCGCTGGGCGTCGGCTTCTACGCCACCGACGGAAAGTCGACCACCACACAGGTGGGATCGGCCCGGTTGAGCTCGACGCTTCCTGTGGCGGCGACCATTCTGTTCGCCGCCAGCTTTGGAACAACGGGAGTGGGCGCGGTCACGCCGCTGACGCACTTTTCCGTGCCCATCGAGATGGACATTCCCAACGGGGTCCTGACCGGCGTTGCTATCGCCAATCCGACTGAAGCTTCCGTCACGGTGACGCTGCAGTTGCGCGATACCCATGGAGCTCCGGTCGCCGGCGGCAGCAAAACCGAAACGCTGCCCGCAAACGGGCAGATCGCCAGGTTCCCCAATGAGCTGTTTCCGACCTTGAATCTCAGCCAGTTCCGGGGGACTCTGGAAGTAACGGCCCCGGTCGGCCAGGACGGAATGGCAGTGCGTGTCAGTCCCGGCCAGTTTTCGACATTGCCGGTGGCGGCGATTAATTGAGCGAGGGGTTTGCGGGTTTGCGGGTTTGCGAGGTTGGGGTTTTGTTCGGAGTCCGCGTGTCAGGGTTCCGCCCAAATCCGAACCGCGCGCGTAAGCAAGCGGACCCTCCAGGGGGATGGAGAGATGGAGGTCTAGAGTGAGGGAAAGAGAGAGTTCTGTACGCGGCTTTGGCCTGCGCTCCAAAAGTCTCCCTCTTCCCATCCCTCATTCCTCTCCATCTCTCCATCCCCCTGGAGGATCCGCTTGCTTACGCGCGCGGTTCGGATGACGGAGAATCAAATTGAAAGAATTCTTAACCGAGGAATGAATGAAGCTTCTTAAATTCTGTACTATTTTAGCCGCACTCGCTTTTGTGGCCATTTGCATATTATTGGCGCATTCGGACGGCGCGCCCTCTGAGGCAATCACCGCTTCAAATATGTGCATCCAATCAGGCTGTCACACGGGCACGCTCAATGGAACCGCCGGCCTTTTAACCGTAAGCGGATTTCCTTCTTCGTATACGCCGGGAACTGCTTACAACATGACGGTCACAGTCAAGAAAAACCCAACGGTGAGCGCCGCGGCGGCCCGCGCCGGGTTTGCCGCTTTTGTTAACAAAGATGGCACGGGCAATTCTCCCTCGATCGGCACCCTTGCTTTGACCGATACCGGAACCAAGCTTGATGTGGCAACGACGATAAACGGCTTGATTCGGTACGTCACTCATAACAGCACACTCAGGACGTCGGGAACCGGCGACATAAACTTTACATTCCGATGGACCGCTCCTTCCACTACCTCCGGCAATGTGGTGCTGGTGGTGGGTTCAAACTCGGCAAACGGCAACGGCATGGAAACCGGAGACTTCATCAGCAAATCCACTTTCACCGCCACACCCGCCGCCGTGAACTGCACGTTTACCATCGCACCCACGACGCAGGCACTCCCGGCAGCCGGCGGAGATGGCAGTATTGCAGTGACCGCTTCAGATTCCAGTTGCACCTGGACCGCTTCCAGCAATGCGTCGTTCATCACCATCAGCTCGGGCGCCACCGGCACCGGCAACGGAACGGTAAATTTCTCGGTGGCGGCAAATACCACCGACTCTGTGCGAACCGGCACCCTGACGGTAGCCGGCCAGACGTTCACGGTTACACAGGCGGCCCCCGCACCCGAGAATGAGAAAGTCGAATTCTCGCAATTCGGAGACGGCGGCGGGCTGACTTCAACCTTCGAGATCATCAACCGTTCCAGCACCCAGACCGTCAGCGGCACGGTCAGGCTTTTTGACAGCGGCGGAAATCCGATCACTGTAAACATCAACACCAAGGCGGCGCCCGGCGATTCGCTCAATACGGCGGTGGTCAACGGCAGCTTCACGTTCAGTATTCCGCCGCTGGGTGTCGGCTTTTATTCCACGGACGGAAAATCGTCCAGCGTGCAGGTGGGTTCGGCCCAGTTGAGCTCCACGCTTCCGGTGGCAGCGACCATCCTGTTTGCCAGCAGCGCCGGAACGACCGGTGTCGGCGCCGTGACGCCGCTGCAGCACTTTTCCGTTCCGATCGAGATGGACATCCCCAAGGGAATTCTCACGGGCGTGGCGATAGCCAACCCGACCGGATCTCCAGTGACCGTTACGCTGCAGTTGCGTGATACAAACGGAAACCCGGTGAGCGGAGGCAGTACCACGATCACGCTGGCGGCCAACGGACAGGTTGCACGGTTTCCGAATGAAATGTTCCTGTTGTTGAACCTGAATCAATTCAAGGGTACGCTGGAGGTTACTGCGCCCGTCGGCCAGGACGGCATGGCCGTACGCGTCAGCCCGGGCCAGTTCTCGACGCTGCCGGTGGCGGCGATTAACTAAGCATTGAAAGTTGGCGGGTTGCGGGTTCCGGGTGATTTGCCACGAAGGCACGAAGACACAAAGGACGACGATCGAGTTAGAAATGCCACCTCCCCGACAACTGGATCGAGTTAGGAGAAGTGTCACTTCAAAATGAATGGCGATTCTTCGTGCCTTCGTGGCAAATCCCGCTGACGGTCCGCTTGCTTACGCACGCGGCTCGGACGAATGCGTAGGTTGCTTATGCGAACAACTCCGTTGTTCTGGGTGGGTCTGGCGCTGATTCTGATAGGTCTGGCGATTATCTTCATGGGCGGGATTCCTCACCGCGAGTCCCATTCTGCAGATCTTGGGCCGGTCAAACTCAAGGTGGAAGAACGGACGCGCCGGCCGGTGCCGCCACTGGTGAGCTTCGGAATTGTCGCTCTTGGTGGTCTTCTGATGATAATGGGAACGAGGGCGAAATAAGTCGAAAGTCGAGCGTCGCGTTCTCCAGGGTCAGTACCGCGGGGGGCGTCAGCCCGCGGGGGGCGTATCAACTTATCTCCACTTATGTCATTACCGCGGGGCGTCAGCCCGCGGCACTCTCATCATCGTCACCTCTGACCCACCAGTGCGGCGCTGAGGCTCGGGCGGACCGGTAGGCGCGCCGCGGGCTGACGCCCCGCGGTAATGATGGAGGCGCTTTACTGCAGCAGCACACCCCGCTCGTCCTGGTAGAAGATCCCCAGTTCGCCGCGCTTGCTGACTTCGGCGATCAAAGCATCCAGGTAGACGGCAAAGCGATGCAGGTTGTGATGCCGATCATCTTCGCTTCCGCAATTAGATAACAACTCCAGGAAGTTTTGAACTTCGAGCTGGTCCTTATACATCAGGTATTGCATGGTGGTCTTCGCGAAGCTGCGCAGAGTGGCGACAAATCCTTCAAAGTCCCGGTCCTGCGATGCGGCGCCCACCTTCTGGGCGAGTTTCTTCAGGTCATTCAGCAGACGCACTGACTGCTCGTAACGCTCAAAAATATTGTCGAACACTTCGTAGCGGTTGAAATCAGGGTTGAAGCACTTGGCGAGCGTGATAAAGCAGTTCTGGTAGCAGTTCCAGAGCAAGCCGCTGCTGTCTTCCAGCCTGACGCGGACATTGTCCTCCCTTTCGGATTGGTCGATCAGCTTCAGCTCCTGTTCGAATACGCGGCGGTTTTCGATCTTCAGCGCCGATGTCGCTATTTGGAAAGACTCGCCTATGCGAGGGTCCTTGTTCATCATCACGCCGGCGAAGGCTTTCAGCCGGCGCAAAAGCACCTGCGCTTCAAAATGGATCAGGGTGAAGATCAGGAAGAAATGCTTCGGCCGGTAAACCCCGCGCAATCTGGAATTCATGAACCTGAGGTATGCCATCAGCCGCACGAAATAGAGAAACAACTCGCTTACTTCGACCCTCAGCGGAATAGACCGCGTCCGGATCAGGACGTTGGAGGAAATTACCGGCGCTACCCTGGTTTCAAAATAGCTGTAGTTGAGTGCCGTAAAGTAAGGCGTTCCCCTGAAGCTCTCGAATTCGCGGCGCAGCAGGTTGCCTACGCTTTTGAATAACCTCAGGTCCACAGCCACCTTGGCCAGCATCCCGGTCAGCACTGTACGAATCTGCTTTATCGAGTCAGCAAGGGTATCGACATTGCTGTCTTCTTTTTTCTCGCCGTCGCTTTCGCCCTCCGCCACGACCGCCCCGTTGGATGGATTCCCCGGATCAGCCTTCAGTTTTTCGCAGAGTTCCTCAATGCGCCGCACCATCTCGAGAGCCAGCTCAAGTTCTGCCCTGAAATCCTGCCCGTCGGCGGCGTCCCTCTTGGTGAAGGGAAAGCGCTTGTAACGGAAAAGAATCGGTACCGATTTCAACCACAATTCGAGTTCCAGGAACTCGTTGATGCTAAAAATCGATTCACGATTTTCCATAGCGGTCCAAAACTTAAGTATAGAAACAGGCCGGGTTCGGTACTGTGACGGGGGATACAGACGTCAACACAAAACGACTATCCGCGGCGTCGCCGGGGAGTGGGGGAGTGGAGGAGTGGCAGAGTGAGGGAGTGAGAGCGGAGAGTGCGAGAGTGGGGGAGTGCGGGATTTCGGCGACGTCCGAACCGTGCGCGTAAGCAAGCGGACCCTCGATTGAGCACCTCTGCACGGCGTTAGAAATGTACGTCATGTGGCCTTGTGTATTCGGCTTATGCGAAGGTGGCTGCAGGGAGAATCCGCTTGCTTACGCGCGCGGTTCGGTTGTCGCCGAAGCTCCCCAGTCCCCACTCAGCCACTCTCCCGCTCCCCCACTCTCCCGCTCCCCGCTCTCCCACTCTCCCGCTCCCCTCTTGATGCAATAATGTGACTGTCATGTTCGCCGGATCGAACCTGAAAAGTCGCACTGCCCGGCTCGCCGTTACTGTCGCCGCATTGCTGGCGGTTGCGAAGCTGGCCATCGGGATCTGGATGAATTCGGTGACTGTAATGGCCACGGCCGCCGATTCGCTCCTTGACATGTTTGCTTCCGTCATCAATTTCCTGTCGATCCGCAAGGCACAGACACCTCCCGACCGTGAACACCCGTTCGGTCACGGAAAAGCGGAGAGCCTGGCGGGGCTGTTTCAGTTCCTTGCGATCTTATTCACTTCACTTGTGCTCGGCTGGCAGGCTTATCGAAAGCTTCTTGCAGAGGGACCGACTTTATACCTTCCGGCGGGTATTGCTGTTCTGGCAGCGTCGAGTGTCGCCAGCGGATACGTTGCCTATCGGCTGAGGCGTGTCGGAAAAGACACAGAGTCGCTGGCACTGATCGCCGACAGCATTCACTATCGCATGGACGTATTCACCAACGTGGGTGCGATGGCAGGACTGCTGATCATCATGTGGCGCCAATGGCACTGGGTCGACGCGGCCATATCGCTGGTGATCTCCGTTGCCATTCTGGCGGCGGCAGTGCGAGTCGGCCTGCGCTCAGTGGATGAATTGATGGACCGCAATCTGCCGGACGAAACACGCGTGCAGATTGATCAGATCCTGGCAGAATTCAAACCCGACATCATCAGCTATCACAATCTGCGCACGCGCAAATCGGGTTCGCACAAGTTCATCGACCTGCACATCGTCATTCCCGCAGATTATCCGTTTGGAAAAGCACATCGGCTGACAGAAGAAGTGATGGCGCGGATCCAAAGGCGTATCCCGAATTCCGACGTGATGATCCACACCGACCCGGCCGGCGAGGCGGACTTGTTCTAGAAAATCGAACCGCCAAGAGCGCCAAGAACGCCAAGATCATTATTTCAGACCCTGCAACGCTGAGCGCCGGCTAGTCCGCCACGCTTTTAACGCGACGCCATTAGTCAGCAATCTGAAAGTCAATAGTGGAAAAGAAATACTTGGCGGTCTTGGCGGTCTTGGCGGTTCCGATTTCAGACGAACTGCTCCAGGCGCAGCTCGTTGACGATGTCACGCACTCCGCGCACGGCGTAAATCACGTCGAGCACGTCTTTCATCTGATCGCTGTCAACAACGGTTCCCTTGACAGTGACTACGCCGTTGAAGGTGTCCACGCTCAGGTTGGCAACATTGCGGCTTTTCACATTGCGGCCCAGTTCGGTGCGGACCCGCTGGGTCACCGTCTCGTCGGATGCATACTCGGGCGTGGAAAACTTGCGCCTCGTCTCGTAGAAAATCCCGCGCAGGCGATTACGTTCGTACTCGGCCCGCCTGCGCAAAAACTCGCCGCCACGGCCAAGCAGCTTTCCCCCGTGGCGCGCCTTTTGACCAATCCAGTCCCTGGTCTGTCTGCCCGTGCGCGGAGCCAGCAGAATTCCCAGCGCCAGACCCGCAGCGGCGCCCAGCAGCGTTCCAACTACAACATTCCTTCGACTCATAGATCAGGTCCGCCTGCCGACCAGAACTCGATAGATCGCAAGTACGATAATCGCCCCCAGGATTGACAAAATCCAGCTCGGCTTGGCACTCGGTTCGCTATAAAGCCCAAGCATCCTTCCAAGATAACCGCCCAGCATCGCGCCAACGACACCCAGCAGAATAGTAATGATGCAGCCGCCCGGGTCGCGTCCCGGCATAATCAGCTTCGCCAAAGCCCCCACGATCAGGCCGAACAGAATCCACGCCAGTATCCCCATGTCCTACTCTCCGCTTCCTCTGAAAGTGCATCGCATTGCGACAACTTCAGTTTAGCAGCACAGCCAATCAAATGCGGATCTACCCAAGTGCGGATTTCGGAATGCGGAATGCGGAATATAAGCCAGATCGAGTTCCGCAAGCCGAGATCACAATCAAATCCAATTCCGCATTCCGAAATCCGCATTTGAGCATCAGTGAATCCACTTCTCCAATTCTGCCTGGAGGAGTTTGGGAGTGTATTTTGTACCATGATTCAGGCCGAGATTTTGAAGCCAAACGGTCGGCTCGGGAGCAGCATTCCCCCAAAACACCTGGGGCTTGTAAACCACGAAAATGTCCCAGGCAAGGGTATTGGCAGGAAAGTTCAACTGGGTGGTGTACAGCTTCAGACCGTAGCTCCACAGATCCCAGAAATGAGCTGATCTGGCGTCGGGCAGATAACCGGAGGCAATCTCGGCGGCGCGCCGGTTGTCGCTGGTGCGGATTGGACCCCACAGAACAAATACTTTGATTTTTGCTTTCGGATTCTGTTCCAAAAACTCGCGAACTTCGGAGGCCCCCCGAAGACAATGCCCTCAGGTGGGGGAAAAAACCAGCACCAGGCGCACTCGATCTGCCGAAGCATTGAAGGCCTTTATGAATTCCGCGCCGCCAAACGATATCGTAGTAACCGGCTGCATCTCGCCGGGCGGGGGAAGCGTAAAGGGAGCCGGCTGTGTTGCGGGTTGCTGCGAACCCTGGGGCGGAGGCACCTTATCGTTCTGTCCCGCAGCAGTCTGTGGATGGCGCTGCGCCACTGTTGCCGGAGAATGAAGAATTCCCAGGAGTGCGGTCATGAAAATCAGACAAAATACGCGTCTCATAGAATCGAAATCGTCCTGTTGTTTGGGGGATAACTTACCGGACACGGTAAAAGTCTCCGGTTGCAATCTTATCCACTGATCTCTCAAGATACCCAATTGGGCGTAAAGTTGGCAACTTTGTTGTTTCCAGAGGGGTGTTCCGAGGTCTGAATCACCACAAAGGCACAAAGGCACGAAGAGTCTTTGTGCCTTTGTGTCTTTGTGGTGATTCTTTAACAGAGTCTTTCCTGCGCTTGCTCGGAACAGGAGTTACAGAGTTATGACGTCTGGAGAGAAGGTCTTCATCACATTCCTGCTGGCGTTCTGCATTCCCGTGACATCGCTGCAGGCGCAGAGCCGGCTTGGGCAGCGAGCCGGATGGACTGCGCTCGATCCGGCCGTACTGGCGCTTTTGGAGCGTCGCCTGACCCCGGCTGATCTGAAAAGGTTTGTCGAGTTCAGCGAAGCTCTGGGGTTGGTGCAATCAGAGTTTCCAAAGCTGGCCGGCCGTCGGCCGGCGCCGACAAACCCGATGGTTGCCCTCGGCAACATGGCGGTGCTTTTTACAAACCTGGCAAATAATTATGGTCAGAAGGGCGATCTTTCCCTTGCCGGCAAGTGCGCCGCCACCGCGCTGAAGCTCAATGCCAACCATGTGCCCGCCATGCTCACGCTGATTCAGATCAATCTGCAAACCGGCAACTGTCCCACCGCCAAGAGTCTGATTTCGATGGCGCGAAGCACGCTGGCCCGCCTGGCACAGGCGTCGCAGAAGCAGGGCGCCGCGGACAAGAACGCTATTCAGCTCTACGGCGATATGCGCAAACAACTGGATGCCTTCGCGCGGCAATGCCCTTAGAAGGGGTTATGAAGGGGGATGAAGGGGAATGAGCCGCCAGCCAAGCCGCGCGCGTGAGCCCGGATTACCGCGCCCCCGCCTTGCGGATATAGATGTTCCCGTTGAAGTTCTTAAACTGGATCTCGGGACCGCCGCCGTTAATGGTGCCGGAGATTCCCTTATCGATTCGCACGCGATACCTCCCGCCGCGGGGGCGCGCATCTTCGACTACGGGTTTTGGACTTTCCTGTAATTTGATCTCAAAGTCACTGTAGATCTCACCCATGTCGGTGCGCATGTTTACACTGGCGCGAATATCGGCGGGAAGCGTCACGTCGATGTTTCCGTTGAGCGAGCTGAACGACATGGCCTTGTTCGGTTCCACTTTGAGAAGATTGACTTTTACGGTGCCGTTGAGAGCATGCACCACCGCCGAGCCTGAGACGCCGGCCAGCGTCACAGAACCGTTGGTGTTATTTGCTTCGATTTCGCCTTCCACCTGCTCCACGTTGATGTCGCCGTCATTCAGACATTTCAATTTCAGGGAAGTGCGCAAAGGCACCTGGATGGTCAGATCGACGGTGTGATTCATGAAGCCCGTCCCAACGCTCATCACGTTGTTTTCTTCTTCGACCGTCAGCCCGGAGGAACTGTTAACGATCCTCCGCATCCCACCGCTGCGCGCCTCCGACCTGGAATCCTCCCGGCCGCGCGGGTGCGCCTCAACCACCACTTCCTTTCCGTTATAGCCTTTGATCTTCAATCCTCCGCTCATCAGGCTTACTTTGAGCGTGCCGGAACGCGACGGATCCGAGAATGCCACAGACACCTTGTCTGCACTCTGCGCGCGAGCCGCCTCCGACAACGGCAGGCTCAACATTATTAAAGCGACGGTGATTCGACAAAAGAATTTCATTCTGTTTCTTCCTTTCATTTCTCGCGTTGCAATATGCGGATGGTTCCGTTGAACCCCTCCAGCTTGATTTCCGGCCCGCCGTTGCCGATGCGGATACTTGAGAAACCATTGTTCCTGTAAACAAACCTTCCGTTGCGCCGCTCTCCGGCCGGCGTGGCATTTGGCAGATAAGTCACCGGGAAATCTGAGTAGATGGCGCCGTTGAATGTCTTTACCTTCACGTCGGCCGATAGTCCTGGACGGAAGGAAATCTCGACATTCCCGTTCAGCGACCCGAAATAGCAGGATGAACGGGGATTCTCGCGGAACAGCGTCTTCATCCGGCCATTGAGCGCGTAAGCCCTGCCGGATCCAGAAACTTCGTTCATTTCAACGCTGCCGTTGATATTATCCACGTCAAAATCACCGCTCACGTTTTCAACTTTGATGTCACCGCCATTGACCGTGTAAAGCCGCAATCCTGCGTCCTGTGGTACTTTCAGCTCGAAATCGTAGTTCACTTCATAACCGTAGTAGCGCGGACCGCGCGAATGCAGGGAGCCATCCTGGCATCGGAAAGGGCCATCGACATAAAGACGGAGCACGTTATCCTTTTCTGAAATGTCCAGCTTCACTTCCTTTCGTGCGACTTCGATCTTTTCCTTCGAGACGGCGCGGATGGTTTGGTTGACCAGCAAATGGACGCTGCGCCCGTTATAGCCGGCGACGTGAATCGATCCGAACACATTGTCCACGTTTACTTCTTTTGCGGCGGAAGGATTGGAGAATTCAAGCGTCCTCTGAATTGTCTCTTTCTGCTCCACGTCCAGGCTCACTCCCCATGAGTTAAGAGCGAGCATAAACAGGATCCCGCTGATCACGCCGGCCATAAAATCCTCCTCAACTTAGTTTTTGGATACCCCAGGCGGCGCGCTCGCGCACCACCTTGTTCACTTCACGATCCCGGCTCAGTCTGCGCAGCACATCCACAGCCTGCTTTTCGCGGGTTTCCACCATCGCATCTATCAGAGCGATCTGGACCAGCGGCGAATCCTGCCGCGGCAGGGTTTCAATCATGCCCTCGCGCACCGACCGCTGGCTCATGAATTGCCGCAACGCATCCACGGCGGCCAGCCTGACATCCACGTTGGAATCGTGATCGAGCGTGCGCATCAGCGCCGACAGCACTTCGCCGGTCGGCCGCTCCATGCGGTAACTCCAGTTGACGCCTTTGAGCCTTTCGCTGGCCGACTGCTGCTGCAGCAGCGAAAGGGTGACCAGTTGCTGCATCTGGTGCACTTCGGCCTGCAATTGCCTCAAATCAGTATTCTGAGGAGTGGCAGTGAACTGCCGCCCGGTCAAAAGTCCGATCACCAGAAAGCAGAGCGCCAGTGCAAACTGAAGAGCAGGCTGTCGCGGCCACCAGCGCAGCAACATGTCTTTGAACGTCTCTTTCCAGCGCGCGGAAGCTCCGCTGTGACTCATGCCGGCGGCGTAGGCCTGCAGCATCGCCTCAAACCTTGTGCGCATTATCGGGCTGGGCAGTTCGTCGGGAATCTGTCCCAACCGGGTCCAGATGGCGCTCAGACTCTCCATTTCCGCCCTGCAGACAGAACAGCCGGAAACGTGGGCCTCCAGCGCTCCCCTGGCGGAGGAATCGAGTTCCTCTACCCAGTAATCCGCGAATTGCTCTCGTGCTCGCTCGCATTTCATGACGCTTTTTCACCTGCCATTTCAAAGTAGAGTTCGCGCAGGTCGCGCATCGCGCGAAATACCCGCGTTTTTACCGTGCCGATGTCGCACCCCAGGATTTCGGCGATCTGGCGGTATTTCAGGTCCTGGAAACGGCTCAGCACCAGGACTTCTCTCTTTTCTTCGGGGAGCTTGAGCAGCGCATCTCGCAGCAGCGCAGCCTGCTGATCCGCTTCCAGTCTCCGGCCGTGCAAGGGGCCTTGATGCAGTGTCTCTTCCATCTCATCTTCCAGCGTTACTTCACGCCTTCTCTTTCGGAAGTAGTCGATCTGCGCGTTGCGCGCAATGCCGAACATCCAGGTGCTGAACTGGCTGTTTCCGCGATAGGTGCGCCGGTACTTGAGGATCCGAAAGAATACGTCCTGAACCAGATCCTCGCTGATCTCGCGACTGGCCGTGAGGCGCAGATAAAAATTGAACAGCCGGCCGTGGTACCGCTCAAAGAGCACTCCCAGCCGGGACAGATCGCCATTCTGCACATCCAGCATCAATTGATGATCTGTCGGTCCGTTCACGCCTCTCCCGTCCCCGGCTCCCTGCTCTTTCCTCTTAGGTAAACTCCGATCCCCCAAAAAGGTTACAGGAATTTAAAATGGGGACAGTCCCCTTTTTTAAG
>DASXQR010000153.1:0-11972 GCA_036507075.1 Acidobacteriota bacterium
GCGCCGCGCGCGGGAAGATAAGTTGCCGATATGCCGATCGTCGCGAGAAGCACGGCAACGGCGCCAAATGTCGGCGCATCAAGGGGTGTGACACCAAACAACAAGGTGGCCAATACCTGCGCCAGCGCGACGGCCCCCGCAAATCCCACCAACATGCCGGCTACAGTCAACAGCAGTCCTTTTTTTACAAACATAGAGACCACATCACGGGGCTGCGCGCCCAGGGCAAGGCGCACTCCGATTTCCCGTCTGCGTTGGGCAACGGTGTAGTCCAGTACTCCGTAGATTCCGATTGCAGCCAGGATCACCGCCAGCGCGCCGAAGACGACAATAAGAATCATCTGGAAACGGCGCTGAGATTTTGCGTTGGAAAGCAGGTCATCCATGCTCTGGAAGCCAAATCCGGCCTGTTCGGGATCGAGAGAGGCGATTTCCCGGCGAACAGCGGGTATCAGACCCGACGGGTCTCCTTCGGCTCTTACTACCAGAGTCATGAACGGGGAAGGCAATTGCGTATGGGGCAGGTAGATCTCAGGCTTGCGGGGCGCTTCCAGACCGAAGTGCCGCGTAGCGCGAACCACTCCAACAATTTCACGCCAGACCCCCCGGCCTCGCACGGAATCGACGCTGACGCGCTTCCCGATCGGATTCTGATGTGGCCAGAAAGTGGCTGCGCCAAGATCGCTCACGATCGCGACATAAGGCGAGTCGGCCAGATCATGCCGATCAAAGAGACGCCCGGTCACCAATTGGATTCCCATGGTCTCGAAATAGCCTGCCGAGACCTTGGGACGGTTCGCCTGCGGACCGTCCTCGCCTGCCGCTGGCTCGGATTGTCCTTCGATGCCGAAATCACCCTGGTCATTGATCCCTGTCAATGGGACGGAGTTGGAAACCGCAGCCGATCTCACTCCGGGAAGCGCGCGCACGCGGCGGAGCGCTTCTTCAAAATAGGCGACTTGCTTTGGCGCATCTCCATAACGAGACTGGGGAAGGCCGATGTACCCAGCCAGCAAATGCGCGGCGTGAAATCCGAGATCGAGGCGGACGACGTTTACGAAGCTGCGGATAAGCAGGCCTGCGCCGATGAGCAGCACCACTGCCAGTGCCATCTCACCGCCCACCAGGACATTACGCAGCGAGAGGCTCGACGAACCTGCCGTAGAGCGGGTTCCACCCTCTTTCAGGGAAGTATGAAGGTCCGAACGCGCGGCGATGAATGCCGGCGCCAGTCCAAAAAGAATGCCTGCTCCGACCGCAACGATGGCCGTGAACAGGAGCACCGGTGTGTCGATCACAGTGTCCTGGAAACGCGGGATGCTGGCCGGTCCGAACTTGAGCAGCAGGCCAGTGCCAAAGTGCGCGATGATCAAACCCGCGGAGGCTCCCAACAATGACAACAGAAGACTCTCGGTCAGGGTCTGAGCGATCAGCCGGCCTCGCGCGGCTCCGAGTGCGCCTCGGATCGCCATTTCGCGCCTGCGCGTTTCGGCGCGGGAAAGGAGCAGGCCGGCGATGTTGGTGCACGCAAGCAGCAGCACCATTCCGACGGCGCCAAGCAGCAGCAACATGGCGGGTCGAATCTTCCCTGTCAAATGATCCTGAAGGCGCGCGACGGCTACGTTCATATTCTTGTTGGTGCCTGGATACTTCTGCGCCAGGCGCGCGCCGATCGTATCCATTTGGGTGCGGGCTTGCCCGACATCGACTCCAGTCTTGAGGCGGGCAATCGCCCAGTAATTATGACTGCCCCGTTGTTGCAGATCCGGTACCGCCCGCATCGGAATCCAGATGTCGATGGACACAACAATGGTCTCTCCGGGCACGCCTTCCGGAAAGCGAAACGATGCCGGCATCACGCCGATTATCAGGTATGGCCTGCCATCAATATTCACGTGCCTGCCGGCAATCCCAGGGTCAGCCGAAAATCGGCGCTGCCAGAGAGCGTGGCTGATAACGGCAACGGTCTCCCGTCCGGGCGTGTCCTCCCCGGCGATGAAAGTGCGGCCGATAGCCGGTCGTACGCCGAGAACGTCAAAAAGACGATCGGTGACTTCCAGTCCGAGTACCGAGTCGGCGCCGCGACCATCGTTCAGGGTAAGGAGACTGAAGTGATAAGCGGCCATTTCCTCGAACACTCGATTCTGGCTGCGCCAGTCCCGGAAATTGGGGAAGGACACCCAATCGGCTTCACCGCCGGAGCGAAGACCTGTCTCCCAGAGCTGGACCAGTCGGTGCGGCTCTTTGTAGGCGAGCGGGCGAAGAACCACCGAGCAGACAAAGCTGAAGATGATTGAATTGGCGCCGATTCCCAGGGCAAGCGTGATGAGAATGACGGCCGTGAGCGTGGCATTCTTGCGCATCAAACGGAATGCGTAGCGCACATCGCTTCGAAGATGATCCCACCAAAGCTGCCGGCCGGCTTCGTAGAAACGCTCCTCGGCTCGCATCACGTTGCCGAAGGCCCGCACGGCGGCGGTTCGAGCCTCTTCTTCGCTCAACCCGGTCTCGCGCAGCCGGTCGGTCTCCAACCTGACGTGCGCCTCAATCTCGGCTGAGAAGTCCTCGGGGGTGCGCTTCCGTCGGAACATTGCGTCAGCTTCCTGTCGGCTCCGGGCCGAGAATTCGTTCGATCGCCGCCGCCAGCCGCCTCCAGCGGGTTGCCTCTTTGGCAAGTTGCTTGCGGCCGATTCTGGTCAGGGTGTAATACCTGGCCTTCCGGTTGTTCTCCGACGTGCCCCATTCGGCCGCAATGGCGCCCTGCGCTTCCAGACGCTGCAGCGCCGGATAAAGCGCGCCATGCTCGACAAGCAGAGCATCCTGCGCCGTCTGCTGAATCGCTCTTGCGATCCCCTGGCCATGTTGAGATCCAAACACGAGCGTTCGCAGAATAAGCAAATCCAGCGTCCCCTGCAGCAGGGCGAGGCGTTCATTCTCTTGGGTCGACATTTGACCTGAATATACCCTTTTGGGTAAGATGTCAACCCAAAGAACCAGAAAGAAAGCTGGAACCCTCGTGCTTCAGGGGTGAAAACGACACGGAGCCGCGACGCGTAAGCGAGCGGCACTCCAGACTGACGGGGCCAGGTCAGAAGCGCTGACGATCCGGCACAGATTGACGTCGCTGCAACTCCAAAATCGTGCCCTGTTCCGCTATGGTGAAATGCCAATCACGTTAATTACTCGAGGAGGGTTTGATCGCGTAGAGTGCCTGGTCGGCGCCGGAAATTCTTTGCACTGATCTGACAATTTCATGACATTTCAGCCGTCGGAAGGATTTACAATTCGAGTCAGATAAGCCCCAGCGCCTGGTCGCGCACGTTCGTGTATGAGATTTACGACAGAGACAAAGACGATAGAAGATTTGAAGAAGTTTTTTCTCACTCTGTGCCCTCTACAACCACATTTCACGATCCGGTAACTGGAACGGCACTTTGATCCGCAACGCCAGACATAAGCGTCAACTCCTTCTTTTCATAACGGCAATTCTACTGCCCGCGGCGGTGCTGATCGCCCTGGCGGTGCAAGTGCTTCGCCAGGACACTGAACTGAGCGAAAAGCGAGCTCTCGACGACAGACAGGCTGCCCGGGACCAACTCCGCCGCGAGTTGGCGGCCCGCCTTGAAGCAGTCAAGCTCCAGGAAATGAACCTTCGAATACAGTCACCTTCGGTGCCGACCCGCAGGTGGGCTGCGATTTCGCCGATTGTTCTGGTGGCCGCGCTCGAGCAAGATCACATGGTCTTTCCCTGGGTGTCGCGGATTCGGGGCTGCGGGATTCCCTCACCCTTGTTTGCACAGCATCGTCAGAAAGGAGAGGCGGAGGAATTCATCAGCAAGAACTCCGCGGCCGCGGTCGCCGCGTATCGAGCTGCACTGGCGGCCGCTCACTGCCCTTCTGAGATCTGTGAGGCGCGCCTCCTGCTGGCTCGAAACCTGATCAAGATGGGAATGACTGACGAGGGAGTCGCCGGCTACCGCGTCATACTGAACCAGTGCGGCGCCGAGTTCGACGAAGAAGGCGTCCCGGTGCGATTATACGCGGCTGAGAGGTTGATGCAGGCGGGACGCGAGTCGGCAGCCGTGCAGGCAGCCCTGATGGAAGAAGGGAGCAGGCTCCGTTGGCGTTCCCCGGCTGAGGCGTATATGTTGAATTCACTGCTGCATTCGCTGCCGGGAGAATTGGCGGCGCAGGCGCGGCGCAATCTGGAGATCAATATCCATGAGATGGAGCAGATCGGCGCGCTGGCCCGCGACCTGTCGCTCGTTCGGGCGCGCATGCAAGCCGGAGCGGCGCAAGGGAGAGACTCGGTCTGGGTAGCTTACGGAAACGAGCCCTGGCTGGTGACCGTGACACCGCCGGCGCCGCCGATCAGCGCTCTGGTTTTCGTCATCTCTTCGCGAAAAGTTGCGCCGCCGGGCACCCGGCTTGTCGCCCATGCCGCCGATGCGACGGATTCTTTGGGCGAGAGCTTTCCAGGACTGAATGTGGAATGGAAAGCCGGGCGGTTCGCTGCGGCGAAAACAACAGGCCGCCTCGCCGCCCTGTATCTGGCGGGCTTGGCTCTCATTCTCGGCATCACGCTGTTCGGCGGATATCTGCTGCTGCGCGACGTCAATCGGGACATGCGAATGGCCGAAATGCGTTCGCAGTTTGTTGCCAGCGTTTCTCACGAGCTCAAGACGCCGATTACGGCGATTCGCATGTTCGCCGAAACTTTGGCGCTCGGTCGGGGAAACGAAGAACAGATCCGCGCCGAGTACCTGGAGACGATCGTACAGGAAAGCGAGCGCCTGGCGCGCCTGGTCGACAACGTGCTCGATTTCTCCAAGATCGAGCAGGGCAAGAAGATCTACCGTATGCGACCGACCAGCCTGCAGGATGTGATCCGCTCGGCCGCCCGGGCGATGCAGTATCCGTTGGCGCAGCAGGGTTTTACATTGCAGGTTTCCATCGATGACGAAGTTCCCGCATTGCAGGCCGATTCCGATGCGATGCAGCAGGCGGTGCTGAATTTGCTCACCAATGCGATGAAGTACTCGGGCGAAGCTCGCGAGATTGAATTACGCCTTGGCGCCGTCAATGGCGATGCGGTTATCGAAGTGTCAGATCGCGGTTTGGGGATCGCGCGGGAAGACCAGGCCCGCATTTTCGAGAAATTCTACCGCATCCCGTCTCCCCAAAACGCTCTGATCGCGGGTACGGGGCTCGGCTTGACCCTGGTGGCCCATATCGCGGCAGCACACGGCGGGCGTGTCGGCGTGCAAAGCGCGCCGGGCCAGGGCAGCACGTTTTCGATACAGATTCCTGTGCGATCGGAGGGGCGCGCATGACCACTGTTCTGGTTGTGGAAGACGATCCTTCCATTCTCCGTGGCCTGGCAGACAATTTGCGATGCGAAGGTTACGACGTTCTCACGGCTTCCGACGGCGAGACAGGCCGCAAGATGCAACAGGAAAAGAGCCCCGACCTGATTGTTCTTGATTTGATGCTGCCACGCGTCAGCGGGCTGGAGTTGTGCCGGAAACTGCGCGCCGACGGCGTGCAGACGCCCATCCTGATGCTGACGGCCCGGAGCGAAGAAGCGGACCGCGTGCTGGGACTCGATTTAGGCGCCGACGACTACGTGACCAAGCCGTTTTCGGTGCGCGAGCTGATGGCCCGTATTCGCGCCATCCTGCGCCGCACGCAAACACAGACCAACCTTCCCGATGAGCTGCGTTTTGCGGATGTGGAGATCGACTTCCGAAAATACGAGGCTCGGCGACGCGGTTCGCCTGTCGAGATGACGCGCAAGGAATTTGCCATTCTGCGGCTGCTGGCCGCTCGCGCAGGCGAGGTGATTACGCGCGATGAGCTGCTCAACGAAGTGTGGGGATTTGAATCCTATCCGGTCAGTCGCACCGTGGATAACCACGTCGCGGGCTTGCGCGCCAAGCTGGAACGCGACGCATCGCGTCCCGAACATATCAAAACGGTGCACGGAGTCGGATATAAGTTCGTGGCCTGAATCAAAAAATGGCCGCTGGTTTACACGGATTAATACCGGACTAATATCGGCGCCGAGGGATGACGATTCCATGACAAAGAATTTGCCACTTTTGTACGTTCCTCCCAGATCCCCGTGAAGACAGGTCAGGATCTGAGAACGTATCGTGGGGCTGCCACAACGAAGTGGACGAAAGGAGATGCAGCCATGAAGAAGGGAATAGGAATCGGGGTGCTGACGTTCTTCTCGCTATGTGCGATCGCGCTCGCGGCGGAGACAGCTCAGGAGTTGTTTCAGAAAGCACTGGTAAAAGAACGTGCGGCAGGAAATCTGGAAGAGGCAATCGAACTTTATCAGAGGGTCGCGCGGGAATCCCGCATCGATCGTGCCCTGGCAGCGAAGGCATTGCTGGCCGCCGGCCGTTGCTACGAAAAGCTCGGGGGGAACAGGGCAACCAGACTGTATGAGGAAGTAGCGCAAAAATACGCCGACCAACCCGAACAGGCGGCGGCGGCCCGCAGCAGGCTTGCGGCGCTGGCGAGCAGTGGAAAACCGAAGATTCTCGACATATCCGCCGGGCTGCTCGGGCGTCAGATTTCAGTGCCGCCCCACGCCATGTATCCTTACTCTGACGGTTCGCAAACCTATTACGTGGATACTGTTTCCGACAGTCTGTTGAGCATCGGTCTGGGAGGCACACGAGGCCGGCTGATTTTCAGGCGGCCTCCTGACTGCGAATGCGGAAACATCAGAGGTTTTTCTGTCTCTCCAGACGGGAAGCAGATTGCTATGAGCCTGGACGGCCTTGGAAAACCCGCGTTTGGCTTTGTCCAAACGGACGGGACTGGTTTCCGTCTTTTTCATAAGAAGCGAGTGGGCGCCATGCAGCCGGTGTGGGGCTGGTCACCCGACAGCACGCGCGTTTTGGCGTCGATCAGGGAAGATGACGGCTCGTTTTCGCTGGTCAGCTTCGCGGTCCGCGATGGCTCCTTCCGAAAGCTCGCCAATTTCAGCCAGTCTTCACCAAGGGGGGCGAAATATTCACCGGATGGGAATTATGTTGCCTGCACTCTTGTACAGGGCGACCCGGGGCCCAGCCACGTCCGTGATGAAGAAGAAGTTCTTCTTATGGCCGCAGACGGAAGCAATCTGCACAAGCTCGTCGAAAACTCCGGCGCCAACCGCTTTCTCGATTGGACTACCGACGGGCGTTCTGTGCTCTACATGAACGCCCGCTCAGGAAGCCAGGCTATTTACGCCCTTCCAGTTTCCGCCGGGAAAGCCAATGGCGTGCCCATTCTCATCACCAGGATCATGCATCCCGCCCAATCCGCGTCGATGACTCGGGACGGAACTCTGCTCTACACCGGAGTGCAGACTCGAGACGACATCTACCGTGTCAAGCTCGACCCGAACAGCGGAAAAATGCTTGGAGACCCGGAGCCGGTTTCCAACCGTTTGTTCGACACGCGCTATACGGGGACATGGTCGCGCGACGGCCGTTATCTTGCCTATGTCAACAAGAAGGGATCCAGCACCGAGGTTGTGCTCACCATACAAGAGATCGAATCAGGCGTAGAGCGCGAGATTGCGCTTCCCAATCTTCGCGTGCCGGATGCAAGCAATCGTCCTCCGATCCACAACGTAATGCTGAGTCAAAACGCAGTGCCGATCGCCCTGGTCTGGTCTCCGGAAGGGGCTGAGCTGTACTTCGCTTTCAATGACAGTGATACGCAGGCAATCTCGGTGCAGCGGGTTTCAATGCAATCTGGCGAATGCACCCAGCTCGTAAAACTGCCAAAGAGCCCGATAGCTGAGCTGTCTCCGATCGGGCGAAATCGAAGAGTGGATGATATGTGGGTGTCAAGCGGGGGCCTTCTGATCAGATTTTCGGATCCAGTCGGGCGGCAGCGGTATCGTACCGGCTTGCTCCGCCTCGATTTGGCCACTCTGGAGGTAACAGAAATCATCTCGAAGGATATAGCCTACGAAATCGCACTCTCTCCCGATGGTCGGCGGGCGGCTGCCCTGGATGGAATGCAGCAACGAACCATCAGCACAAAAGAGACCGCCGGTGGCGATTGGAAAGTGATCGCAACGATGCCTGCCGGGGCTGTGCTCGATCTCCGGTGGATGCCGGACGGAACGTCATTGCGATTTATCGAGGAAACTCCTGCCGGCGCCATTCTGTGGCGCATTCCCGCGGAAGGCGGAGAAATGGAAAAGCTCGGCGAGACAACGGGCCTGATGCATATGCATCGGTTCCAGGTCCATCCGGACGGCACGCAGGCGCTGTTTCACACGCAACTGGTGCGCGCCGAGCTCTGGGCGATCGGCAACTTCCTGCCCAAGTTAAACGCAGCCCATTAAGTCTTTTCCGTGTGCATGCGCCAACGGAGCCGCGAAGTGTAAGCGAGCGGCACTCCAGACTGACGAGGCAGATCAGCAGCCGCTGAGGACCCAGCACAGTGCAACATCGCTGCAGAATTGCAAAACAGGGCGAGCTTCCCGGGTCGCTCGCTTGCGTGTTCGCCTTCGGATGCCTCGTAAGCGAGCGGCAGGGATGTGATCAGTTCGCGCCGGATTTGGAACTCTGCAGCGACATTGATTCGTGTCGGGCTATCAACACTACCGATCTGACTGGTCAGTCTGGAGTGCCGCTCGCTTACACTTCGCGGCTCCGTCAAGACTGTGCGTGTGAAGCGTTTTTAGGGAGGACACAAAAACTCGCGCCATGAGCCGCATTCTAATCGTTGAAGACGAAGCTGCTATCCTGACCGGCCTCAAAGCCAATCTGGAATTCGAGTCTCACGAGGTAATCACCGCCGTTGACGGCGAGCAGGGTTACTCCCTGATTCGTGACGGTGAGCCGGACCTGGTCATCCTCGATCTCATGTTGCCGAAGCTGAGCGGGTTTGATCTTTGCCGCAGAGTCCGCGGCGAAGGTTTTAGCGGTCCTATCCTGATGCTCTCGGCGCGATCGACGGAGGGAGATCGCGTTTCCGGCCTCGACTTCGGCGCGAACGATTATGTTACCAAGCCATTTTCACTGCGAGAGCTGCTGGCCCGAATCCGCGCTCTGCTGCGTTACGCTGAGGAGAGCCGGCATGATCAGAAACGCATGGAGGCAGAAATCAAGACCGCTTTCGAAGTTCAACGACAGCTTTTGCCCGGGACTTGTCCCGTGATCCCCGGCTTTGACTATGCGGGGCAGTGCCGCCCGGCTCTGGGAGTGAGCGGCGACTATTATGACTTCATTCCGCTGCGTGAAGGCAGGTTGGGACTGCTAATGGCTGACGTTTCGGGCAAAGGTATGCCGGCGGCTCTGCTGGGCGCGTCAATCCATGCGGCGGTTCGAGCACATGCCCGGGAAGCAGGCCGGAACTGCGGCGAAGTACTGACGAAAGCAAACTCGGTGCTGTTTGACACGTCGGCTCCGGAACGATTCGCAACCATTTTCTATGGCGTATATGATGCGCGATCCAGGACCCTGACCTATGCCAATGCGGGGCATTATCCCCCTCTTTTGATCCGGGCGGTTGGAAACGGCCGCTCTTGCGTTCGTCTGGATAGTATCACTCCGCCGGTGGGAATGCTTCCCACGCTTGCGGTAGCTCAACGCACCATCGAGATCTCGCCGGGAGACTGGCTGCTGATTGTGAGCGACGGAATTCCCGAAGCGTGCGACCAGGCAGGGGAGGAGTTCGGCCCGGATCGTCTGTCGCAGATCGTGAAGCAAGGACTCGACATTACCGCCGAGCAGCTCTGCCTCCGCGTGCTTGATGCCGTAAGAACCCATACGCGCGGAAACCACCAGGCCGACGACCTCACCCTGATCGCAGCCCATGCATCGCCAGCGCGATAGAGCTCAACTTTCCGAAGGCTTGTCACATCCGCCGTTGATCAGCCACAGTATGCCAAACTGATCAACGACCATGCCAAAAAGATCGGCCCAAAAGGAGGGAAAACGCTGCCTCTCATCATAGAGAGGCGTAAATAGCCGGCACAGTTGAAGATTTACTTTCGATAGTGTTGTCTTGATTCTGATAGGAGGGAAAACGCTGCCTCTCACCATAGAGAGGCGTAAATAACCGGCACAGTTGAAGATTTACTTTCGATAGTGTTGTCTTGATTCTGACGCTTCGAGCCAGATTCGAGGATGTGGTCGCGATTCTCTTCTTTACCCGATTGGTTGTCAACTGTCAGTCAGCTGGGCCTGCAGACCTCCAGCGGTTCCGGTTACCGGCGACGGGCTGACGGTTACTTGACCGACTACCGGGTAAAACGTACTGGCCGACCCGAGAATTCAACAATAAGGGCTACTTGCGAAGCGCTGTGGTGAGAGGCATCATGACTGACTTCATGACTGACTGACTTATGACGTCTTCGGCCGTTCCGTACAACTGCCTACTACTTCCTTTTCTCACTATTCCCCTTGCTCATCGTCCTGATCTCAATTCTGGGCTACTTCACAAAGCCCGGCGCCGAGTCCCGTCACGATCTCCTGAAATGGTTCAGCGCAGTAGCCCCTGGCTCCGCTTCCACTCTGGTAAATAAGACTCTGGACGAGATCAGCGCCGGCGCCGGGAAAGGAAAAATCTCGCTGGGACTGGCGGCCGCTTTATGGGCATCGTCCAGTGGAGTTGCCGCTTTGATGAAGGCATTCAATGCAGCCTTCGGCTTGAAAGAAACCAGGTTCTGGCTGAAGAGACGCCTCGC
This sequence comes from Acidobacteriota bacterium, assembly GCA_036507075.1. Classification (GTDB taxonomy): domain Bacteria; phylum Acidobacteriota; class UBA6911; order JACQSX01; family JACQSX01; genus DASXQR01. The sequence goes on from DASXQR010000153.1 coordinate 10,709, forward strand.
TGCCGTGGCAATCACCGTTCTCTTTACGCTACTTATCTTCGCGGCGTTGCTGCTCATCCTCGCCGGAGATCAAATCTTGAATCGAATCTCCCACCACTTCGGGATGCAGCATTTGATCAGTCAATCGTGGAGCCTTCTACAGTGGCCGCTGATGCTGGGATTTGTTCTAATCGCCTTCGATTTTCTGTATTGCTTCGCTCCAAACTTCCCGCAGGCCGTCTGGCGCTGGCTGACGCCAGGAGCATCCGTAGCCATTGCAATGTGGCTTCTGGCTTCGTTCGGCCATAGGGCTTTACCTGATGTTTCACGATCGTTATTCAGTTATCTACGGTTCCCATCGGCGGCGTTATCGTGCTCCTGTTGTGGTCTTACTCCACGGGCTTGGCAATCCTCATCGGGGCTGAGTTTAATGCTATCCGTTTCGACGGGAAGCGCTTTTAGTAATTTGACGATGAAAATTGAACCTTTTTTTATGCTCCTCAATTCTTGGGTACAGGATAATCAATGATGATTTGATTGAATTTGGTCTTCTGCGTGGGCCTCGTCTCGCGATCACAATCTAAACAACTGATCTTGAGGCGCTGTGGCTCTATCCACTCCACCGAGATTCTCGGCTGGCCGGCAACCTCGAAAACTTCACCCTCTTTTATTGTTCCGTCGAGCGAGGGGCGTAATTTATTGGGAAATCGTGTTATGTTGACGTGTACTCGAGGTCCGGTCAGACCAGTCGATAGCTCGGGAAATTATCTCATCGCCCCACGGTTTACCAAACGTGGATACAGAACTCCGTGCTGCAGTCGCAGCCTTGACAGACGCGGACGGCGACTTCTGGACGTTCAAAGGTGCGACGGGAAGATGTCAGGCCCACGCGTACTATCAGTATCCCGCCATGATGGTACCGTCAATGCAGCGCGCCTTATTGACCGCCGTCCTCGGTCTTCAACCAACTATACGTTCACTCATTGACCCATTCGCCGGATCTGGAACTGTCATCGTCGAAGGGACGGCAGAAGGCCTGGACGTGACGGGGCATGATATTAACCCGCTGGCTGTTCTGTTATGTCGTGCTAAAACCGAGGTATCTTCAAATGCCACGCTTCGTCGTTTCGTCGCCGAGACCCTCTCTGCGCCTTCGGCTTGCCCGATAGGTTCGGTGATACTGTAAAAGAATACGTCCTCCCAGGCGGCTCCCTTCTTGCGGACTCCTCTAACTTTCGTCTTGTGTTGCTTACGCAGTGACGTGACGGCGCCGGTCTGTGTCAGT
>DASXQR010000154.1:0-6688 GCA_036507075.1 Acidobacteriota bacterium
AGAGATGTGACGATCGGAAGCGCAGGGAAGTGCACTCTTCGCACTTTGCGCTTGATCAACCGGCAAATGGTATCGACAACCTGATTGAAGCTGAGCGCCTCGGCACCTGGAATGTTATACGACTGCGCCACCGACCCGCAGCAATCCAGGCACTGCACGACTGCGGCCGCCACGTCCTCGACAAAGACCGGCTGTTGCGGGGACTGGCCGCTTCCAAAAACAGGAAGGACGGGCCAACGGTAAAGATAGCGAATCAAGCGGGATATGTTTCTGTCCCTGGAGCTTCCATAGATCATCGTGGGCCGAAGAATCGTGTATGCCAGACCGCTGCTGCGAATCGCCTCCTCGGCGGCAAGGCGAATGGATTTGCTTTCGGGGTTTAACGTCGTAAAAATCGCCGTAGTGCTTACAAAGATGGCTCTTTGAATACCGGCCTCGACGGCAGCGGAAATTACATTAGGTGCATGCTCGAAACCCAGTGATGCAAGATTGACCAGGACTTCCGAACCGTCAAATGCGCGCGTCAGTGATGGGCGGTCTGACAAATCCCCAATTGACAGGGTGCATTGGTCAACTGGAATCCGGCTGGTGTCGCTTGTCTGGCGAACAAGACAATGCACCTGCACGCCGCGCTTGAGTAGAAGGGGGGCAACATAACTGCCGGTGAAGCCCGTTGCGCCGATGATCAAAACCTTCATCCTGTAAAGGGAAAGGAAAGGAAGTGGCCGGGGTTATGAAGTGGGATGAAGGGGGCAGACTGGTGATGAAGGGTTATGAATGGGGTTGAGTGGGGATGAGGAGTAATAAAGGTGCACCCACAGAGCCGCGACCGGAAGGAAGCGGCGCTCCAATGTGTCTCGTTTGCGCCAGACCTTAATTCTGACATAGCCGGAATGACACACAGTCTGGCCATTATGCCGGTTTTCCATCCAAGGAAACCGCTTAAACACGCAGCTGGATTTCGCAGTCGCATGTTATGACATTGCGGAGAAGACTCACATTGGCGCGCCGCTCCCTTCCGGTCGCGGTTCTGCGGGTGCACGTTCATTCCCCTCACAACACTTCATCCCCCTTCATAACCCTTCCGTCCCCTTCACCACCCTTCCCTCCCCTTTATAACCTCGTCTATGCTCCGCGATTGCTTCCTGGAGAACCTCGCTGTAGCGTCGCGCCAAAGAGTATCGGGAGTAGTTCCTTTCTACAAAGCTGCGGCCTTTCGTCCCCATGATGCGTGCCTGCTCAGGAGATCCTGCAATCCTAAGTATGGCTTCCGCCATTGCCGCGCTACCCTCCGGAGGTACCACCGATGCGCCCCCAGATCGCTCCAGGATTTCCGCTGCCTCGCCCCTCACGCTGCCTACAATGGGACGACCCATGGCGAGTATTTCGAACATCTTTGACGGTACGAAACCCTCAAACAGTGGGATATTCCGCAGCGGCACGAGACAGACATCCGACAAGGCATAGTATCGACGCACTTCGTCTTTTCCCGCCGGGTCAAGGAAAGTCACATTCTCCAATCGCATCTCTTTAGCCCTCTTAATCAGCGACTCTTTCTGCGCCCCGCTGCCGACGAAAAGGAAATGTATCTTTTCAACCTGACGCAGCCGGCCCGCACTCTCCAAGACATGCTCGAGGCCATGTGAAATACCGTGGGCACCGATGTAAAGCACAATAAATCGCCCGTTCAGTCGCAACTTTTCCCTCAAATCCTGTGGTGAATTCATCGGTTTCCAGTACTCCAGGTCGGCCCCATTGGGAATTGTCGCAACCTTGTGGGCGGGGGTTCCTCGCTTCAGCAAGTCTCGCCGAAAAGCCTCTGACACCGTTACTACGCCCGCAGCCTGACGGTAGAGCGCCAGCTCGATTCTCTCCAGTGCTCGGATAACAGTTGAGTTCTTCACTACGCCAAGTCCCATAAGAATAGCGGGCCACAGATCCCGCACTTCCATTACAAATGGAATGTTGCGGCGCCGCGCCAGAATCGCGGCCGCTATTGCAGCAAAAAAAGTCGGCGATGTTCCGATCGCCACGTCGATTGACTCCAGGTGCCGGTTGCTGAGAAGGAGCGCCGACGGCAGGAAGGAAATGTGCCCGATGGTTTTTTTGATCAAGCCATTGTTCGCCGCGATATAAGTCCAGTGGCGGTGCACCTGAATCTCGTCGATGGTTTCGCGAAGATACAAACTGCGCGCGTATCCGGGATAAACCCTCCCCCCGGGATGATTTGGGAAACAGGTAACGACCTGCACCTGGTGACCCTGTTTCAGCCACTCCTTCCCGAGTTCATGGATTCTCGCGGACGGAGCTCCTATTTCGGGAGTGAAGTAATGAGAAAAGCAGGCAATGTTCACGGAAGAACCGCTTGTGGGCGCACTGGAAATAGCACTGCAGAGGCGTCGTTCAGCCTGATCAATCAGCTCATCTCTTTAGCTGGCTCGATTGACAGCCGGAAGTTGATGGCTGAAAGCTGAAGACTGACTGATCCAATTGGGGCCGGCTCTTAACACCCTCGACCACCATGAAATATCCGAACCGTTTTGGCAGCACCCTTCCGCAGCTCCGAGGCAGGAATCGGGTCTTTCCAAATCTGAGATCGTAAGGAGTTATGACGTGGGTTATTCGTACTTCCTGGTTCGCGAACAGGGCACGTGCCTGCGCTTCGCTGTAGACTTTTGTTCCAAATGACTCCAGATGATCGCGCGCAATCGAGTCAATCGATTCCCAGGGGCGCCCGCGAAGCAATCCATAAATAAGATACGCCTGCAGGCACACCAGAGAATAGCGATGATAAATCATGACGCAAAACCGGCCGCCATCCTTGAGCACCCTCAATAACTCTCGAACCGCGGCGCCAGTATTTTCGGTGTGGTGAATAACTCCCCAGGAGTAGACAAAGTCAAACACCCCGTCTCCAAATGGCAACGTCTCCACATCGCCCACCAGCACATTTTCCGGCAGGCGTTCACTTCTCAATCGCTGCTTTACCAGTCGCACGCCGGTGTCGGCCAAATCCAGCCCCACCGACCGCGCACTGAACCTGGTAAACCTTACAAAATCGGATCCTGCGCCTACGCCCATTTCAAGAACAGACTTTCCCTGCCACCGGGGCCACTCGGCAAAGCGCTCGATGAAAGGTTCCCGTGTATACCGTTCAGTCTCCACCCAGTTGAAGTACTCGCGCGTGCCCTGAGGATAAGGATTCCCTCGCGTTCCGCAGGGAAGTCTGTTCCAGAAATCCCGCACCTTCTCCTTTTGATTTGTCAAGGCAGTAAATCCGCGATCCGAAGAATCATAATCGGCCCGCTCGCGTTAGATGGAATCATTTATCGAAACCACTTATGCAGCCAGAGTTGGATAGAGACGGTCCGAAAACCGCAATTTTCGTAGAGGCCTACAGCCGAGGCGTTCTGTGCCTGCGTGACCACAGTTACCTTCTCGGCGCCGCGCGTTTGAAAAAACCTCAGCAGCGCCAGCAACCCTGCCTGGCCGACGCCCCTGCCGCGGGCTGCCGAATCAACGGCAACCAGACTTACGCGCGCCCGGTCATGATCGATTGATCCCGAAGCGAATCCTACAATTGTGCCTTCGGACCTGACTACCATTACGCGGTGCCCGCTGGTCTGGAGATCGCGCTGGAGCCAATGCTGGAACAGTGAGTCTACTCTGGCTCGCGGGAATCTGGTGTCCACGTAAAACCTGGAAGCAAGGAAGCTGTGGCCGGCGAGTTCCAACAAAGCCGGGGCATCTGACTCCTCAGCAGGCTGAACACTGACATTATCGCTGCTCGGAGGCACTGGTGTGCTGTTTCCGCGAACCATCGTTACGCGCACATCTACCAGATCGAACCCGAGATTGCACGCCACCTTGCAGCTGTTCGTTGACGCGGCGTTGCAGAGAAAATAAAGACATTGGACTTGGTGGCCTTGGCACCACTCCAAGACCCGATTGAGGTCCGCTTCGGACGGGGAGTCAGAAAGCACGCGTGCGACACCAAATCCGAAAAAATCGCTGTCCCAGCGAAGAAGCTGGCAAAGCTCCTCAGGCGACGACTCGGTCACAGGGGAAGTTGATTGCGTTTTCGATCAAATAAGGCGGTCGATCCATCAACCGGAAGTACATGCGGGCCAGGTACTCCCCGATCATGCCCAGGGCAAACAACTGGGCACCTGAGAAGATAACAATAATGGAAGCAAGGAACGGAAAGCCCGGTACGCTTCCGCCCGAAGTGAAGTATCTGACAATGACGTAAATCAGAAGAATCGCTCCAAAGCAGGTGAACGCGAACCCGACAAAACTCGCCAGCCTCAAGGGCCAGATGCTGAATCCGATCACCATGTCCGTCAAATGACGACCCAGTCGCCAGAGCGTATAACGGGAATATTCAACTTTAGTCGGCTCATGCCTGACCGGCACTGAACCGATCCGAGTCGTCGCCCAGCTAAGCAATACATCTATTGACACGTACGGGCTCCTGTATTCCAAAAATACCGGTCGCAATCCACCGCGGAAGACACGAAACGCGCTGATCTGGCGGGCCGACTGTGCGCCCAGCACACTCTTAAGCGCGGCTTTTCCAATAATGGAAGTCCAGTTTCGCCAGGAGGAGTGAACCATGGCGATGGGCGCTCCGTAGACCAGGTCAAACCCAGTTTGAAGCTTGCTGATCAGTTTGGGAATCTCTTCAGGCGGATGCTGCAAGTCATCATCCATCGTCAACACGACGTCGCCGGCCGACGCTTTTATTCCTGCCAGCAACGCATTATGCTGGCCAAAGTTGCGTTGCAGATTTATTGCTCTGATTTTCGGGTTGCATTCAGCAAGCCGTTGAATCAGTCCCCAGCACTTTTGCGGGCTGCCGTCATTTACCAGAATCACTTCCCACTTTTTCCATGCCGAGTTCTCGGCTACCCGGACAATACGCTCCGTAAGCTCGGAAAGAGCAGCGCCATCTCCGTAGACAGGAATCACCACAGAAACGTAGCAGTCGTTCACGCCGGCTGGAAGGGAATCCGAGTGCCCCAGTTCCATCTCCTGTTATCCGATTCTGGCCACAACTACCCACGATGTCCCCCTGCCCCAGGGAGAGCGGCCAAAAATAATCCTTTCCATTGCCAGAAGCCGGTGCAGGAGCCAGTTCGCCATCGGACCGACTGAAAAATCCGACGCAGGTTTTGTCACAGTTTTTTTTCCCAAAAAGCGTGCATTCAGCCAGGCGAGAGGGACTAATAAACGGAACAGCGGAAACATTACTTCGACCTTCAAACCTGCCTCTTCCAAGACTCGCCTCAAATTATCTTTCGTATAACGACGCCGGTGTCCGGCATAAACGTCGAAGAAACTCCACAACTCCGGGCCGGAAGGGGTGGCTATGACAAGGCGCCCTTCTGCTGCGAGGACGGAGGCACAGGATCTTAAAAACTCGACATCGTCGTCGATATGTTCCACCACGTCGAAAGCGCAGACCAGAGGGAATCGGATTCGGAACGGAAGCCGGCTGGCAGAAGCTCGCACCAAAACTGCGTTATTTCTGTTCTTTGCCTCAACCAGATCTTCAAAGGTCAAATCTACGCCAACCCTTACAGGCCCGGGGAGTAGAGACAACAGGTAACCATCGCCACAGCCTACCTCAAGCGCCGGCGAGCAGAACCGGTTGACCGCCGTGTCGCGGATCACCTTCTTCAGCGCCCAGTACCGATTCTGGAACCAAAAATGTCCCGCTCGGATGCGGGCAAACTCCCGGTGCGCTTCTGTCGGAAATGTGTTATCCAGGCCGCGCCCCCCGGATCTTCCGCGTCACAAACCGGGCCAGTTCCTCGAGACCAACCCCCAGCCCGGCAGCGCCGCACAATACAGAAGTGCCAATCGTCTCCCAAAGATATGAGGTGCCCGGGACTTTCACGATCGACACGGTTGCACACTGAATTAGCCATACGATGCAGGCCGCACCCAACCAGCGCCACCGCGGGTCACGCTTGTAAATCAGTATCGTCAAGCCAAGCAGTGCGGCAAACCAGAAAGACTTGTGCCACCGCAATGGATCCGCCACAAAAGTCTGTCCCTTCAATGAATCGAAGAGGTTAAGAAAGAAGTTTCGAAAGATTAAATTGGGGTTCTTGTAGAAAATCTCCAGGTACTCCTTACGAAGAGCCTCCTCGTAACCAGGGGTTTGGTAAACGATGCCATACTTACTCCGGATAAAAGCCGCGGCGTACCCGTCCTGATGAACGATACCATACGGATTGGGACGCGTTCCGATGCCGATATACATATCGTGCCAAATCTGGCCTCGAGGCAGTATCGAATGACTCCGAGGCCAATTATGGATTGCCGAGGGAAGCAGCACCAGCGCCATCATAATCATTGCGGTCACCGCCGCATGTAGCGCCCGCTTCCACGAAGGGAGCGCCAGCAGAATCACGAAGGGGATCGCCACCAGAAACGAGACCGCAGTTCCTCTGAACCAGCACCACAAACCGACATTCGCTCCAATGGCCAAAGCGATTATCAGGCGCATCTTGCTGTCGGTTTGGCTGTTCAGCAAGACAACCAGCGCTATTAACACAATACTAAACGGTACCGGCCAGTAGTAATAAAAGGGGAAAGTGCACGCTGATGCCGGTTCCATCCAGCCCGCGTATGTCAGAGCAGCAAGCGTCGAACCAGCAAACCCACCGATTTCAAAGCA
>DASXQR010000155.1:0-6786 GCA_036507075.1 Acidobacteriota bacterium
GCCACCCCATGAGATGCCATAAATTCCAATTCTCTGACGGTCGACTTCTGGAAGGTCCGCCAGGTAGTCGATAACCCGGATTAATTTGCTTTGCTCCAGCCCCTGCAACCGCGTTCCCAGCAGATTTGCCTTCCGGTCGAGCCGTGATTTGGTTCGGATATCGTTGGTCATCAGCACCGCAAAGACCACGTAGCCGCGCTCGGCTGCTCTGGCCCCAAAACGCCGCGTATAGTCTTCATCGGTGGTCAAACCGCAAACCTTCTCGGGCGCACTCCCCATGCCATGCACGCAAATGAGAGCAGGGGCTCGGTTTTGCACGCTCTTTCGAGGAATCAGTAAAATGCCATAAGCATCAACGCCGGGTAGCACGCTGAGCCACACACGATCGATAAAATAGTTGGCTGTTTCTCCGACGCGTGTGCGCCGTGGGTTGAGGGGGCTACCATGGTTGGAAACGCCGCCGATTAGTTGGATGAACCGCTCGCGGTTGGGGCGGACTGAAGTCTTATACTTTTCGACCGAAGAAAAATTCCGGCGCCATCTTGTACCCCGTTCCCCATCCGCGCGCTGCAACTGCTGGTCAAGGTACTGCTCGAGTTGTTCGACCTGGGATTTGTAGTAATCCTCTGTTGGCAACGACTGAGTCTGGCCGCTGCCCTGAGCGCGTGTCTCCACACACGCGCAAAGCAGCAGGACCACCGTGAACAGAGGCAGATTTGGAAGGTGAGTTTTACGTTTCATGCGTGTGGTGGAAATTGTAGTCGCTGCATAGTTCGTGTAAGAATTTTTCACACAGAGACCTAGCCCGGCCGTAGGCTGCAACCAAAAGGGAAGAACTAATTCCTTATAGAGCCGCGAAGCGGCGGCAGCATTGTAGCCCGGGCCGGAGCGGAGGCCGGGGTACTCAGCCCCATTTTGCATCAGCCCCGAAGGGGCGGCAGAAGCGGTTTCAACTTCTGTCGCCCCTCCAGGGCTCCTCTTTTCAATAATATGCCAACCCCGGCCTCTGCTTCGCTCCGGCCGGGGCTACAATGCTGCCGCCGCTTCGCGGCTCTATAAGGAAAAATTTTTTCCTCGCAATGAGTCCTAGATCTCCATTTGCCGCTTTTTGCCGTTCCAGCGCACGCGTTGGCCGGAGTGTCTGAGAGAATGCATGGCCATCGCCAGGATGACGCTGGTATGATGTCCCGCTTCGACCGGGGCGTTTGGCTTTTTACGGCTGCGAACGCAATCAAGAAAGTTGCGGACATGATCGCTGGTGGCCTGCTCAAAAGCGCCGATTTCCCGGCGATAGTGTGCCGGTTTCAGTTCTGCAGGGACGTCGCCTTCCGGATATAGTGCCAGCGATTCGCGCCCCATGTCGAGCCGCGCCGTTGACCCGTGCAACTGGAGAAGCTGGTCGTTGACCGGAGCGTAACGCATGGCCTTATAACCAAGACTGAAAGTGGCGATGAAATCTTCGGGGTACTCAACAGTGATCGTCGTCGTTTCGGGGACCTCCGCGCCCTGCGTATGTGGTTTTGTCCCGATGCAGGTCACGGCGGCAGGGTAGGTGGAATCCATGAACCAGCCGATCGCATCCAACATGTGCGCGCCCTGGCCCACCGTCAAGCCGCCTGAGTAGTCCCAGAAATGGTACCAATTGAAGAAGCGCTTCGGATCGAGTGGGCGCTGCGGAGCGGGCCCGAGCCACCCTGCCCAATCCAACTTGCCTCGCAACGAGCGATCCACGAGCGCGTCGCCCTGACGATTGAACCAGCCTGAAGTGACCAGATGCACCCTGCCCAGCTGGTTGGAATCCACGATCCTCTTACCTTCAATGAAAATCGAATAACTGCGCCGCTGAGTCCCCACCTGTACAATGCGACCGCTCTTCTTCACTGCGTCGATCACGCCAAAACCTTCTTCGGCCAGATGACACATCGGCTTCTCGACGTAAACATCCTTGCCGGCCGAAACTGCATCGATGATCATCTGCGCGTGCCAATGGTCCGGGGTAGCCACGATGACGGCGTCGATGTCCTGATTATTGACAACTTCACGGAAGTCGACATAGCTTTTGGCGCCAGTGTCGGCCAGCGAAAGTCCAGCTCTCAGATTCGGTTCATAAACATCACAAATTGCGCGCAGATCAGCTCCGGCTTGCCGAAAATGTTTCGCCAATACGCGACCTCGACCACCGCTGCCGATCAAAGCTACGCCAATGCGCTCGTTGGCGGCCAGCAAGCTGCCGAAGCTCGACGAAGTGGTTAGCTCCAAGGCCGCGACGCCTCCGGCGGCGCGCCCCAGGAACAAGCGGCGAGTTGTTGTACTCTTTGTTTTCATGGCTGCCTCTGCTGAAGGTTTGGATACAGGATAATATACCTGCTCACAAATCACACATGCTTAGACTTCGGTTGCTTCAACTTCTATTGCTTGTACTGGCGGCAGACGCCCTGATTGGCTTAAATAACAAGCGCGAAACGCGCCAATATCTGCGTCTTTTTTGCCTCTTGTTCCGTATACCCGGATAGGATGAATACCGCGGCCTATTGCACCGAGATGCGAGTGGAAAAAGAAAGTTCCGAAATCATTCGCGGCCTCCGACGGCGCGACCCGGAGCTTCTGGATCAACTGATCGAGCAATATCAGCATCGGCTGTTTCGATATCTGGTGTTTCTGATCCGCAATCGAAGCCTGGCGGAGGATCTCTTTCAGGAAACCTGGCTGCGGGTGATGGAGCGCGGCAGGCAGTACAACAGCCGATGGAAATTCGAAGTGTGGCTGCTCGCGATCGCCCGCAACCTGGCGATCGATCAGATGCGTCGTCGCAACCCTGTTGTCTCAATCGATCTTAATGCCGAGCGCGACCAGCAGCCGTTCGACGCCGCCGACCCGCGCCAGTCTTCCGCCGTCGACGCGCTGATCGAAGCGGAACGACAGGAGCAGATCGCGTCTGTGCTGGACCGCTTGCCGGCGTATTATCGAGAGGTGTTGACGCTGCGCTTCCACGAAGGGATGACACTGGAGGAAATCGCCCAGGTGACCGGGGCTCCGCTTTCGACAGTGAAATCGCGGCTGCGGCGCGCGCTGCAGGTGCTGGCGCAAAAATTGGAGACCATGTAGTCATGACAAACAAAAAAACTCACCGCCGCGCGCGGCAGTTGTTGGGCGAGCGCAGCTTCGCAGAGTTGAACAGAAAGACGCTGCCTGGCTGGAGCAGCATCTGGAAGAGTGTTCCGAGTGCGCCGGCTTTGCAGAGTCTGTCGCGAAGGCGATTGGCGCGCTGCGGATGTCGACCGCCGTGGCGCCGCCCGCATTGGTTGCCGCCACGCGCCGAAGTGTCCGGATCCATGCCAGGCTCTTGCAACAAACCGAAAGCCGGGAGCGGATGCTGATGCTTTCATGCGCGCTGGCCGCGATTTGGGGCGCGTTGCTGCAGCCTTACTTATGGCGTGTTTTCCGCTGGGTGGCCGAAGGACTCAATGTGCCTGATCCAGTCTGGCAGGTCACTTTTGTGGTTGCGTATCTGCTCCCCGGAATAGCCGCGGCGGCCGCTTTTTTGGGGCGACGCCGGGCACAGCACATCATCTCGCCTGCGCGCCTTTCTGGAAGGAGAACACAATGAACCGGGACTCGCACTCTTTCGCCTTGGAGCGTCGGCTCATTCCGACGTGGGCCATCGCACTGGCTGTTTTGTTTTTCATCGGCGGCCAGGTACTGTTCCACTACCTGATGAAGCAGGACTCTAATGCCCCCCCCGAAGCACTGCAAATTCTGTTAGGCGGGCTGGTCGGCGGAGTACTGGCCGTGTGGATTCTACTTCTCGGCTACGTGACCCGCGATGCCCGTCGCCGCGGCATGCGAGTCTGGGCCTGGACCCTGCTCGTTATCTTTGTCCCCGAGGGGATCGGGTTCATCATTTATTTTATCCTTCGCAAACCAGTGCTGGCGCCCTGCCCGCGGTGCGGGACGGTCGTGCCTCCGCCAGGCAACTTTTGCCGCGGCTGTGGCTACCAATTGGCTCAGACTTGTGCGCGCTGCGGCCACGCCATCTCGTCGGCGGATTTCTATTGCACCAACTGCGGCTCGCGCCTTCGTCCCTCACCGGAGCACGCGCCGCAGCAGGTTTAGATCCTCTAAACTTCCGAACGTCCGCGGTTTTTTTGACGGCAGAGCCGCAGTTCATTTCGATCGGTGCTGAAGGGCTTTTGAACCATTCGGTTTCAAAAGAGAGCGTATAATGCTGCAGAGCGTGCGGGGATTGCGCCGTTCCTGATCCGGTCTAGAATATTTGAATAGGCCCGGCCTGCCGTCGACCTGACGTAGTGCTGAGCTTCACGCTATTTGCCTGGGTGCACATCATCCGCAAAGGCCCGGGGCTACGTCCTGCGGGAACAGGGTTCCGCACTCGGGCTTCGGGAGCAATTGTCGTCGCGATGCCCGTATCTGCCGAGGACCCGCCTGTAGCAGCGGCGCACGCGACGCAGCATCCGATGAACCAATCAGGCGTGAAGGGGAGGATCGAGTTCACGAGCGTTCCAGGCGGCCTGTTGGTTACAGGCACTGCTACTGGGCTTCAACCATCGGTCGGCCGCTATGTCTCGCTGGTGTACGACCTCGGTTCGGTTCCCGGGGGACCGGAGGCATGTGAACCGACCACTCCCATGCCCGGTATGTTTGTCGGCATATGGGCAGTTGACGCCTTAGGTAATGGCATACTTATCCAGCTTGCCCCGCCAGCGGCGATTGCGCCTCTCAGCGCGATTGACACGATTTCAATCCGCGACACGACGGTCAATGGTGGATTTGGCGTCCAGGCGGTCGTCGCCTGCGGACAGATTGCTGTTCACGGTGGGCGCTAGAAGGGTTAAAAGGGGCGGCGACGCGCGATTTACTCTTCCTTACCTCATCGCCTAAACGTGCCGACGACCTGGGCCTCTGCTTTCACGTGTCCTTTCATCGCGTCGAGTAGCTGCTGCTTTGTTGCGCCAGATGTTAAATTCAGCTTTTGATCGAGCGCATAAAGCTTGAAGAAGTATCGATGCACTGCGCCGGGCGGCGGGCACGGGCCGCCGTACCCGATCCGCTTGAAGTCGTTGGTTCCCTGCTTGGCGCCGTTGGCCAGCATCTCGCTGGCCGGCACAGCTTCCTTCAGTTCGCGCGCATTTGCCGGCAGGTCGTAGAGAACCCAGTGCACCCAGGTTCCGCGGGGCGCGTCCGGATCATCGACGATTAACGCAAAGCTCTGTGTTCCCTCGGGCGGATCGCTCCAACTCAGCGGCACGGAAATATCCTCTCCCTGGCATGTATACTTGGCGGGAATCGGCTGTTGATTTTGAAAAACGGAACTCTTAACTGCCATGCTCATGGCTTTCCCTCCCTGGCGCTCACGAACTTCTCCCGAATTTGCCTCTCGTGTCGGCGTTGAGACTTTTTCAGCGCAGGCGAAAATCGCAAGACTCGCCGCTGCCAGTAACGCACACCCTCGTTGCGACCTTAGACTCATGTCTCAATCCGGATATGATGATTCTATGCTCGCTCAAAAGTCAGTCAACAAGCGCGCGAACCGCTGAGGAGACTGAGACATGACGTGGATCTGGTGGGCGCCGCTGTGCGCGGCAGTTCTTGAGATAGAATTCACCGTAAATACCCTCTATGACAGACGGCGAGAAGCAGCAGTTGGACGAGATGGGATTCGTGGTTCTGGAGCGCTTCATGGACCGCGATTTGCTTCGGGAGCTTCGAACACGCGTTGAGGAGTTATTCGAGCTGGAAGGCGACACCGCCGGTTCGGAGTTCAAGCAGGAACATTCAACCAGGCGATTGGCCAACCTGGTCAACAAGGGGGAAGTGTTCCGGCGGGTAATCGCGCTTCCGCGGCTTCTCGAGTATGTGCGGCACGTACTGGGAGAGCGGATAAAGCTCAGCAGCCTGAATGTGCGATCAGCCAATCCTCATTCTAACTGCGCACAACCTCTGCATGCTGATATGGGAGCGGTCCCCGATGACAAGGGATTCTGGGTATGTAATTCGGTTTGGATGCTGGATGACTTTACGCTCCAGAACGGCGCCATTCGCCTGGTGCCCGGCTCTCACCGACGGCGGCAACTGCCGCAGGAAGCGCTGGAAGATCCATCTGCCCGCCACCCGGATGAAATCCTCTTGACCGGAGCAGCGGGATCCGTCGTGATTATGAACGCGCACGTGTGGCACGGCGCGACGGACAACAGAACCGGTTTGCAGCGCCGGGCGATGCATGCTTTTTATACGCGGCGCGACAAGCCGCAGCAGCAGTATCAAAAACGGCTTCTTTCTCCGGATGTCCAGCGGAGTCTGAGTCCGCTGTTAAGGGATCTCCTTGCCCTGGACGACACGCTGAACGACGAGCTCAGTTCAGAGAAAATCCAACGCAGCGGGTTTCTGAAGTAGCCATACCGGCGGTCAAGGTTCTGCACTTTTCGGCATCTTAATCAGACCGCGAAGCCGTCATGGCACTGCTTCGCAGCGCTATTGTAGAGACGCCCCGGTGGGGCGTCTCCCTGGAGTTTCTACATTTATCACGCGGCAGCAGCGGAAGTCAGGCCTTTGTAGCTATGCCGTACAGTCAGATTGTTTAGCAGTTCTGGGTGTTCTACGATCTCCTTGCGTAAGAGAGTGATCAGAATCCAGGCAGGAGGGCCGTTTGGCATGGCGTCTCCACTTGGGTAGTGTGGCATAGGCGCTTCCCCGCTCGGCACCGAAGGTCTGTAAGGAAGCCAGCAACAGGGCGCTGTAGGCAGCTACAGCCAGTACAGGCTGTCTCGG
>DASXQR010000156.1:0-21288 GCA_036507075.1 Acidobacteriota bacterium
GGAAAGCCGCAAAAAACGCGCCTTCCCACTTTCCCACAGGCCCTACTACTGGTACGGTCTTCATTTCTTTGTTGTTAAAAACCAAAAAAAGTGTCAACGATGTTGTGAGGTCAAAGTGTCAACGATGTCCTGAGGTGTTCATAACTAATCGTAAACCGACGAGAAACCGGACAGTAGGACTACTACTACCGACAACGGACTACCGACAACGGACTACCGACAACGGACAACGGACAACTGACCACGAACTACTGACAACGGACCACGGCCAACATGATGCGACGCTGCGGAATTCTTCTCCACCCTACCTGTTTCCCCTCTCCTCAAGGTATCGGGGACCTGGGGGAGAGCGCATATCGATTTATCGATTTTCTGCAAGCAGCGGGACAGAGCCTTTGGCAAATCCTGCCGCTCGGCCCTCCCGGCTACGGCAACTCTCCTTACCAGTGCACATCCAGTTTTGCCGGAAACCCGATGCTGATCAACCTGCAGTCCCTGGTCGAAGCAGGATGGCTGTCGGACTCCGATCTGCAGACGGCGACGCGCTTCCGCCGTGACTACGTGGACTTTGAAAGCGTTATCCCGTGCAGAGAAGGACTGCTCAAGAAGGCAGCGGCATCTTTTCGCCGGAAGGCGAACAAGATAGAGCGCACTGCCTTTGAAGCCTTCTGCGCGGATAAACGCGCCTGGCTGGATTCGTATGCAAAGTTCATGGCACGAAAGGAGGCCAATGAAAACGTGGAGTGGGTTCGGTGGCGCCCCGAGGTTCAGGGTTCTGATGATGACGTCTGCACGCACAAGTTCATCCAGTTTCAATTCTTCACCCAGTGGCAAAAGTTGAAAAGATACTGCCATCAGCGCGGAATCAAGATCATCGGAGATATTCCCATCTTTGTCGCTCACGACAGCGCCGATGTCTGGTCCAATCCCGAATTATTCGACCTGGGCTCCGACGGCCTGCCGAACAGAGTGGCCGGTGTGCCGCCCGACTATTTCAGCGCGACCGGCCAGCTTTGGGGAAACCCTTTGTATCGATGGGATGTGCACGAGCAAACCGGTTACAGATGGTGGATTGAGCGCGTGCGATCGACTCTGGAGCTGGTAGATATCGTGCGCGTCGATCATTTCCGAGGGTTTGAGAAATACTATGAGATTCCCGCCGGCGCCAGCGATGCGGCCACGGGTCGGTGGGTGGAAGGGCCCGGCGCCAGGCTTTTCGAGGCGCTCCAGAAGGCACTGGGACACTTGCCCATCATTGCTGAAGACCTGGGCCTTATTACTCCCGAGGTCAAGGCGCTGCGCGACCGTTTTGGATTTCCCGGGATGCGGATTCTGCAATTTGCGTTCGCGAATGATTCCAGCACGGACGACTTCAAGCCTTACAACTACATCCGAAACTGTGTTGCCTACACCGGTTCTCACGACAACGACACGGTGGCGGGGTGGTTCACCGGCTCGGGAACAGGCGACAGCACCCGAACACTCGATGAGGTCCAGCAAGAAAGGGAGTTCGCGCGTCTTTACCTGAACAGCGACGGACGGGAAATTCACTGGGATTTCATTCGTACGCTCCTGGGATCCGTTGCCGAAACTGCGATCATTCCTTTGCAGGATATCCTCGGTCTTGGCTCCGAGGCCCGCATGAATCTGCCCGCCAGCGTCGGCCGCAACTGGGCCTGGCGGTATCAGGAGGGTGATTTGAAGGCAGAGATTTCTGAAAGGCTGCGGCTGATGGTGGCAGCGTACGGAAGGGTACCGCACGGTGGGAGCGTCGGGGATGGAGGGATGGAGGGATGGAGAGATTGAGGGAAGGAGGGGCTGGGCGGAGTAGATGAAATACCCGCCCTCCATCCGTCAATCTCTCCATCCCTCAATCCCTCCATCCCTCAATCCCCTCCATCTCTCCATCCCTCCATCCCTCCGTCCCTCAATCCCCTTCATAACCTCTTCATTTAAATGTATCCTTGCACGTTCCCAACATTCCAAAAGGGGCCCGGAATGAATCCAATAGATGGCGCGGTCATATTCCTCTATTTCGTCGTGGTGTTCGGAATCGGTTACTACTATCGCCGCAGCCAAACCGCAGCGGACTATTTTCTGGCAGGGCGCTCGGTGGGATGGGCTGCCATCGGGGCGTCGCTCTTTGCCACCAACATATCCAGCGAGCATTTCATCGGCCTTGCCGGAACGGGCGCTGCCAGCGGATTGGCGGTGGGTCACTTTGAATGGCTGGCCGTGCTGATGTGCCTGATCCTGGGATGGGTGTTTGTTCCCTTCTACCTGCGCTCGGGCGTGTTCACCATGCCTGAATTCCTGGAACGGCGCTACGGGCCTTCGGCGCGCACTTACCTGACGGTGATTTCCATACTGGCTTACATCTTCACCAAGATTTCTGTTTCGCTCTATGCGGGCAGCTTGCTGCTGGAAAAACTGCTCGGCTGGAACTTTTACTTTTCAGCCATCGTGATGGTGCTCGCCACCGGCGTTTACACCGTCGTCGGGGGTCTCACTGCCGTCATTTACACCGAGGTGCTGCAGGCAGTGATCCTGATCGGAGGCGCCGTCATCCTTACCATCCTGGGGTTGAACGAGGCAGGAGGAATGAGCGGGTTGCGCAGTTCTCTACCGGCAGACTTTTTTCATATGATCAAACCGATGACCGATCCGAATTTTCCCTGGACGGGCATTTTCCTGGGAGCGCCGATTCTGGGGATCTGGTACTGGTGCACCGATCAGGTCATCGTGCAGCGAGTGCTGGGAGCCAGGGATGAAGCCAATGCCAAGCGCGGCACGATTCTTGCGGGCCTGCTGAAGATCCTTCCGGTATTCATCCTGGTGCTGCCCGGCCTGATCGCAAAAAAGCTTTACCCGGAAATCCGGGGCGACGAAGCTTATCCGACGATGGTTCTCCGTCTGATGCCCGTCGGACTCGTTGGGACAATGGTGGCGGCGCTGATGGCCGCTCTGATGTCGTCGCTGTCGGCCACCTTCAACTCCAGCTCCACGCTGTTCACTTTCGACCTGTACAAGAAGTTCCGGCCGAATGCCCCCGAGCGCACGCTGGTACACGTGGGAAGATTGTGCACGGTAGCCATGGTGGCCCTCGGTATTCTGTGGGTGCCCTTTATCAAGAACATCAGCAGCGAGCTTTACATTTATCTGCAAAGCGTGCAGGCGTACATCAGCCCTCCCATTGCGGCGTGCTTTCTATTTGGGGTGCTTTGGGTCCGGGCCAACCGTTATGGAGCGGTGGCGGCGCTGGCCACCGGCTTTGTTCTGGGAGCCTCGCGCTTCCTGCTGGAGGTGCTGCACGGAGGGCAACCATTCACCAATTCATTGGTGGAATACCTGGTGACGGTGAACTTCCTGCATTATGCAGTCTTTATCTTTCTCGCTTCATCTCTGGTACTGGTGGTCGCCAGCCTGGCGACGCAGCCGGAATCGCGAGACAAGCTCGCCGGCCTCACGTTTGCAACCGCGGATGCGTCCGGCGGTAAATCAGCTCCACGGCTTCGCAGGGAATCCAAAGGCGAACGGCGCGCCAATGTTGTTTACTCCTTGCTTTTGATAGCACTCGTCACAGGACTTTGGGTTTGGTTTCGGTAAATAGTGCGCGCATCCTGACAATTCGGGCACGCGAAGCACAGAGCCACGTCCCGCAAGGGGGTGGTGGGGACCACGTGAGTCAACTCGGTCCCACACATGACGTAATTTCATCGCCTAACGGTTTCGGCTGCTCCGCGTGACGGATGTCACATGGCCTCGGCGGCAGATTTAGCGTGGAACGCGCCGAACTTACATTTTTCCACCACGCCCTTGTGGGACGTGGCTCTGTGCTTCGCGTGCAGGAGTTGTCAGGACCCGCGCACCGTTCTCGCGTGCCCGGCCTTTTCTAGTCCCGCCTCGGTGCCGCCGCGCGCACCTGAGTATCCAGCATGGTGTTCCACTCCGCCGGGCTCATCGTCTTCAGCTTGTCGAGTTGCCCCGCCGCCAGCACCAGTTTTCGCACTGCGGGAATGATCGCAATCTCCACTTCCGCTTTGGGCGCCTGCGCCGTCCTGAGCACTTCCAGAGCTCCAGCCTGCCATGCGGCATCAGCCTGCGTTCCCAAACCGAGACGATCCACTGCCTGCAGCCCTGTTTCCGCAGCCTCAGTCAGCGATTTTGAGACTGGAACGGCTTCCCTTCCCAGATCGGAGCTTTGCAGTACAGGCTCCAGGGTTGCATTATTTTCGCGCCACCGTGTCAGATTCTGCCTGATGGCGTCGGGTCTGGCAAACCTGGGACCGTTCTGGAGATGCGCGTCCACCTCCTTGCGAAAGAGCCGCGCTGTATCACTTTCCGGGCGCCCCGCATCTACCAGCCGGTTCAAAGGCGTCTGCTGCGTGTACTGGGTGGAATTGTGCCGCGAGTAGTTCTTGACCGGTTCGACAACGTCGGCCAGCGTCTTGAGACTGTCGATCTGCGGGCTGCCGGCGATTCGCTGCAGCATCACCGGATAGTTGGATCGATGCGTCAATCCCAGCAGTTCGAGGCGCGCGCCCTGGTATTCGAGACGGCGGTACATATCATCAATGTCGCGCACCTCTGCCGGCGACCACAAACGCTCGGCGATAGCGGCTGCGCGCGGCCAGATGCGCGAATCAATTGTTTCTGTGGAAATCAATTCCGCCCACATGCAGGCTTCGCCACCCAGAATGTGCGAACTTTGCTCGGGAGCCAGACCGCTGCTGGGGGGAATCGGGTCCACAGGATAGTGATCGGAAGCCGGCAGCGCCAGATCAAGGTAATAGCCAAACGAGAGGATCCCGTCGTATCCGCGCCGTGCCGCGTCGGCCAGTGCTGTCGGTCCGCGCCACGACTGCACCACGATGTTCTGGGGAAGTTCGCGGTGCAGGATTTCGTCCCAGCCAACCATTCTTTTTCCATGCCTGGTTAGAATCGGCAAAAGGCGCCCGGTGAAGTACGCCTGCAGATCAAGATTGCCGGCCATGCTATGTTCGCGCATAAAAGCCTGAATCCGGGCATTCTGCTTCCAGTGCTTCCCGTTGACTTCGTCCCCGCCGATGTGCAGGTACTGGTCGGGAAAGAGCGCCGCCATTTCACCCAGAAAGCCATCCAGGAACTGATAAACTTCTTCACGAGTGGGATCAAAGCACGGGTCGAAAATTCCATACCTGCGTTCGATCGAGTATGGCCCCGGCGCGCTGGCAAACTCCGGATAAGAGACAAACCAGCTTGTGGAGTGTCCCGGCATGTCGAATTCCGGGATTACCCTTATGCCGCGGTCGCGCGCGTACGCGATGATTTCCCGAATCTGGTCCTGGCTGTAATAATTGCCGTCCGAGCCCATCTCATGCAGCCTGGGAAATTTCTTAGACTCGACGCGGAATCCCTGGTCCTCGCTCAGATGCCAGTGCAGCACATTGAACTTGACGGCGGCCATGCCGTCCAGAGTGCGCTTGATTACATCCAGAGGCTGGAAGTGGCGGCAGGAATCAATCAGCAAGCCCCGCCATCTGAAGCGGGGCTCGTCGCGTACGTCTACCGCTGGAAGAAAAACGCGGCGTCCTTCCGTCTGTACCAGTTGCAGGAGAGTCTCCAGACCGCGAAGTATTCCAAGCGGATTCTCGGCTGTAATCTTCGCCTCGGCCGGACCGACTGCAAGAGCATAAGACTCATCCTCCGTGTATGACTGAACGGGAAGACCGGGACTGGTCCAGGCAAGGACGATCCGGGAACGGCTGCTCCCTTTGGCTGCCGATGTTTGAATGGCAAAGGGCGCGATTTTCTTGAGCCTGTCGCGCGTGCGCTCGACCGCCTTCTGGACGCGCGGGTCGGCGGGACCGGATGTCACGATGGCCAGGTTATTGTCCAGCATCAGCCGGCCCTGGCCCCAGGTGAGTTGCTTAGGCTGCGGCATCAGGTCCGACGAGGAAGCCATGGCGGGTGTGAACTTTGTCAATAAGAGGATGAGTAGAAATGGTAGTGTGTTCTTCATAGGTTTTTGTTTCACCACAAAGGCACAAAAGACACGAAGACCTTCGTGTTCTTTGTGTCTTTGTGGTGGATTTATTTGTTTTTCATCGAAACGACGCCGCTGCCCTCCTTGACCACGACAAAAGTGTTTGCCGGGATTTTCGACAGCGTCTCCTTCTTCCCATCCGGCCACCGGATTTCGACGGAATCCACGGTGGTCCGTTTCTCCAGCCCAAAATGCAGGCGGTAATCGTTCTGTGAAATATAACTGCCGCCGCTGCGGTTTTCGTCAATTTGAACCAGATCACCGGCCGTAACCTTTACCCGCGCGCCGAACGCGTTCCGGTTGCCGGCTCCCGTTCCGATCAGGCGCAGGCTGATGAAGTTGCCGCTGTTGCCGCCGTCGTTTCGCAGGACCACGGGAGCGCCGTCGAGATTATTTACCACCACATCGACGTCGCCGTCGTTGTCCAGGTCTCCAAACGCGGCGCCGCGGCTGACGGCCGGCTCCATCAAAGCGGATCCGAGTTGCGCCGCGATCTCCGAGAATGTTCCGTTCCGGTTGTTCTTGTAAAAGAGTTTTCGCTGCCGGTAAGTGGTTCCCAGCTTCGCATTTTCCATTTGCGGGTAGACGTGACCGTTGACGACCATCAGATCGAGCCAGCCGTCATTGTCATAGTCGAAGAATCTCGTTCCCCAACCGACAAACGGGAAGCTGGACTGGCCCGTCTGCGACGCAAATGAAACATCCGTGAACAGAAAATCGCTTTCTTGATGATAGAGCGCGTTGTATTCGTCCGAAAAGTTTGTCACGAAGATGTGCCAGCGGCCCCGGTGATCATAATCGCCGATGGTAACCCCCATGCTCCCCTGCTCGGCTCCGTCTTCGCTCACAGCCGCGCCCGACAAAAACCCCACCTCGGTGAACGTGCCGTTCCCGTTGTTTTTGTAAAGATAGTTGGGCCGGGAATCATTGGCCACGTAGAAATCCTCCAGGCCGTCGCCGTTGAAATCGCACCAGGCAACACCCAGCCCGTAATGACCCGGCGGATCTGAGACGCCGGCTGCCTTTGATACCTCTGTAAATGTTCCGTCGCGGTTGTTGTGGTAGAGCGCGTCGCCGGCGCCGGGCAAGCCGCGCGGACCGCACTGCACGGCGACTCCGCGGTACTGGCACATTTTGCCTTTGCCGAATTCGGGCAGGTTATCCAGCTTGAAATCCACATAGTTGGCAACGAACAAGTCAAGCCATCCGTCGTTGTCGTAATCGGCAAAAGCCGCGCCCGTCGACCAGCGATTGTCACCCGTCATCGACTTGCCTGTTACATCGCTGAACGTTCCATTGCCATTGTTTCTGTAGAGGCGGTTCGGGCCGAGGCAGGTGACATAGACATCCTCCCAGCCGTCATTGTCGAAATCACCGGTGCACACACCCATTCCCCAGCCCGGATAACCAAGCCCGGATTTGTCGGTAACATCGCTAAAAGTGCCGTCGCCGTTGTTGTGCCATAACTCGCTGCGCGAGCTTTTGGGCGACGAGGCCGTAGCTACGGTAAGCGAGTTCACAAGGTAAATATCGAGCAGCCCGTCGTTGTCATAGTCAAAAAGCGCCACACCGCCGCTCATCGATTCAACGATGTATTTTTTCTCCGGCGCCGAGTTGTGTTTGAAAGTGATCCGGCTCTGGGCCGTGACATCGTTGAACCGGATCTGTCCGTCCGCGCGGCTCTTTGCCGCATAAGAGCTGAAAAAACTGATCCCGATGCTGATTAGAAGACCCAAACGGACGACCGTCCGCGCGGCTGGACATCCAAGCGTTTGGAAATGTGGATTCAAAACGAAACTTCCTTATCGCAATTCGTAGAGTATAGCAGTGTCCAGGCCTTTCCAAACACGACACGGCCGACCTGAAGCCCGCCGCCTTTCTTTTGGGCGGGCGACAGCAGTCGATGCTTGGGAAAAAGGGAGCGGACACGGATTAAGCGAATTACCCGTGCCGGCGGCTGTCGCCCGCCCTGAAAAAGCGGGCGGGCTTAATCTGATGAGAGGGCCACAATTCCCACGGCTGCGCTTCGCTCCGCCGTGGGCAATCGGAATTCGACAACAGACCGACGCCGGCTATAGTATCTTTTATTTGGGGACCTCGCATGAAAATCAGACTTATCTTCTGCTGCCTCGGCCTCATTGCCTTCGCTGCTCAGTTGTGGCCTCAGCAGCCGGCGCAAAACAAGCCGGAACCGGCCAAGGGCGGCTCCTATACTGCGACTGTTTACTCGGTCCTGGTTGACGTCATCGCCACGGACAACAAAGACCGGCACGTAAATGATCTCAAGCCCGAAGACTTCGTCATTTATGAAGACGGCGTAAAGCAGAAGATCGATTCCATTGAGGTGCAGAGCCAGGGACTGGCTCGTGTCATCCAGGCGGCCGACACCTCATCGCGCATCGCGACCGCCCCGGCGCCTGCCGCGCCGCGCGCAAACCTGATCACATTCCTGATGGATTACGCCACAACCGATTACGCCAATCAGAAATATGTGCGCGAGGCAGCCATAAAATACATCAAAGAGAAGATGGGCCCCCAGGACGTGGTCGCCATTTTCTCTACCGGCGCAGGCGGCGGACTGCGGACGCTGCAAGGCTTTACAACCGACAAGAAACTCCTCACGGCGGTGCTGTCTAAAGGTGAAGTGTCGGGAAGCTCGTACAAAGCGGAGCGAGCATTGCTGACTTCAGAGATAGCGCGGGAATCTCAGGCCGGTTCGGCGAGTCCTGGTGCGGCAGTGAGCCAGGCGGGTGGTTCCGGCTTTACACCCGCAGCCGCTGTGGCCGGCGGCAGCACCGGTTCGGCCAGCGCGAGAGCAATGCTGGCACAGCGAATCGAAAAGAGCTTCACCTCGCTGCGTTCGTTTATCGATGCGCAACTGGCCCGGCCGATTCTGACAGCGATCAAATCAATTGCTCTTGCCGAAAAGGACATCCCCGGCCGCAAGACGCTGGTTTTGTTCTCTGAGGGCTTTGTCGTGCCGCCCAACGTTGAAGCCACAATGCGCGATGCCGCCGATGCGGCAAACAAAGCCAATCTCGCCATCTACACCGTGGATACAAAAGGGCTGAAAACAGAGCTCACGACCACAAACGAGATGGAAAGCATCAATGCGGCGACCGGGCGCTCTCGAACCATCGGAGCCGGAGGCGAGTCGCTGTTTGACCGCGCCCGGCAGGTGGGATCGGACCAGAATGAAAGCACGCTGCGGTTTCTCTCCGTTTCCACCGGGGGCTTCCTGATTCGAAACACCAACGACTTTGAAATCGGCTTGCAGCGGATCAATGACGATATCAGCACTTATTATCTGCTCAGCTACCGCCCCACCAACGTTGAGTTCGACGGCAAATTCCGCGAAATCCGCGTTGAAGTCACGCGTCCCGGCGTCAAAGTGCGCGCGCGCAATGGTTACTTTGCCACACCGCCCGGCGATTCCCTTCTCAGTCCCGAACAACGATCGCTGTTTGCCCAGGCCCGGTCGCGAAAAAATGCGCCCACTCTTCCCCTGGTGGTGACCGCAAGCAGATTCTTTCCCGGCGCCACGGCCCCCGCAGCCGTTGTGACCATCGAAGTCCCGACCGACTCTCTTCAGTTCAAAGAAGTCGCCACCGTATTCGACGATTCCATTCAGATCATCGGCCTGGTGAAGGACCGCAACGGCACGCCCGTGACCACATTCGGCCGGCCGCTCCCGCTTCAGTTCAATAAATCGGAGCTGGACGCCGTGCGCGGCGGCTTTATTACGCACTGGGAAACGCTGATGCTGGATCCGGGCCGGTACAGCATCGAGGTTCTCGTTCATGAACCGGGAACAGGGAATGCAGGCTACGCATCAAAGGAGCTGCTGCTCGATCCTCCCTCCAAATTCGAGTTGAGCGACCTGGTCCTGAGCCAGCGAATCGCCAAGGTAACGGCCGACTCGCAATCAGACCCTTTGGCCACCGCAGACGCAAAAGTGCTGCCGTCGGCGAGCCGCCGGTTCCGGAACGGCGATCGGCTCATCTTTTACTTTGATATCTACAACGCCAAGACGAATAATTCGCAGCCGAATATTGAAGTGACGCTGGCGGTGGCAAAGGATGGCCATGCCATTCCAGTGAAGCTGCCGGTGTACAAAATTGCGCAGCCGGTAAAAGGCGATGCTTTCCGGATTCAGGTGGCAAAGTATCTGGAGCTGAGCGGCCTGGCGCCGGGTAATTATTCACTGATCGTGAGCGCCCGCGACCAGAACGCCGGCAGCGCCGGCGTTGCGCATTCGACGTTTACTATCGTGAATTGAGCTTGCTTTAAAGCTGAGAGAAGATTCACCACAAAGGCACAAAGAACACGAAGACACTTTTTTGTGCCCTTTGTGCCTTTGTGGTGAATCCTTTCTCAGGTTTGCAGAAATCAGTTTTTCTTTTCCGGCAGCAGCCGCGATGCGGCGGTGCGAGCCTCGTCCTCTTTTGTCTTCAACTCCTGGTAGAGCTTCAGTTCGCGCTCGGCTGCCTCTGTTTGATTGAGCCGCACCAGCGCCTGGCTGAGCTGGTAGTGGGTGGGCGCATGCTGTGGGCTCAGTCGAACAGCGGTTTCCAATTCCTCTTTGGCGCGTCCGTAGTCTCCCTTTTTCAGGTAGACAGCGCCCAATCCGGCGCGCGCAGCCGCATGATTGGGCTCGGCGGCGACCACCTGGTTGAGATACTCCAAAGCCTTCTCCGCGTCACCCCGGTTGAGCGCAATCATTCCCAGGTAATACAAAGTGTCGGTCAGGCTCGGATCGAGCTGGCGCGCCTTGCCAAGCCGTTGCAAGGCCTCGTCGTAGCGGGCAGACAGGTACAGTGCCGCCGCAAGACCGAGATGACCGCGCGCATCCTGTGGCCTGAAACTTACATATCTGGAAAACGTCTCAACAGCCGCGGGAATGTCTGAAACGCTCATCTGGGTAATCGAGAGTAAGAAAAGATAATCCGGGCTATTTGGCTCCAACTCGAGCGCCTGGTAAATCGCGCGCTGCGACTCACCGATGCGACCGGTGCGCAGCGCCGCCAGCGCAAGCCCGTAAAGCATCAAGGCGGAGTTGGGAGCGAGCTCTCGCGCCCTGGCAAGGTACTGAAACATCTCCTCCCAATTTCCCTTCCGCTGCGCGATCAGCGAAAGCCTCTTCAGCGCTTCAACCGATTTCGGCTCCGCCTGCAGCGCTTGCTGATAGCGTGCCACCGCCGCGGCGACATCTCCCTTCTGCTCACAGGCTTCCGCCAGGTTGAAGTTCAGGGCGAATGAATCACGCGCCGGCCCGCCGATGCTCTCCAGCAGCTCAATGACGATCTCTCCGAGTTGCGCATTCAACAGAAGCTGCGAGAGCTCGCCGATCAGCTCGGGATAGGGCGTCACCAGCTCTCGAAGCTCCGGGATCGAACGCTTCAGATCCTCCTCGCGCCCCAAGGCCAGGTACGAACGCGCCAGAAGTGGAGCAAATCCCGGAGGTCGGTTTCGTTTTGGGATTCTGTCAAGCAGCCCGAGCGCTGCCGCATGCTCCCCGGCCTCTGCGCGAAGCAGTGCCAGGTTAAACATTATCTCTGGATCGTTCGGCTGGATCCGATCGGCTCGTGCGAATGCCGACAGGGCATCTTCGGACCGCTGCGTTCGACGATACAGGTATCCCAGATTCACAGCCGCACCGGCAAGCCGGGGGTCGGCCTGGAGCGCGCGCCGAAAAAACTTTTCCGCTTCTTCGAACCGGCTCTGTTCCCCTCGCACGATTCCAAGCAGATTCAAGGCCTGCGCATTTCGCGGCGACGCGCGCAGCAAAGCCGAAAGCTCTCGCTCTGCTTCGTCGATTTTGCCGGCCTGGAGCAGATCTGCGGCCTTGCGCACCTGAGGGTCAATGGCAGGCGCTGAGCCCCGGGCCGGAATGATCAAAAACAGGAGGGCGATCAGCGCCGCGCGGAAAACGGGTGGAAACTTCATGGAAACTGCTTCTCGGGCTCGCCCGATTTCATTCCCTCGGCAGGCGATCTGCGCTGCGCCTTCAGCGAACGGTAAGTGGACAGCTCAGAATCCGCTTCCGCATCCCGCCCAAGCCGGCGGTATACCTGCGCGAGCTGGTAATGGATGTAATCCTTCTTCGGGTCCAATCGGACTGCGGTTTCCAGGCTTGCCTTTGCCTGATCCAGTTTTCCTGCCTGCAGGTATGACTTTCCCAATTGATAGTGCGCTTCAGCGTATCCCGGCTCCAGTTCCACTGCTTTGTTCAACTCGCCGAGGCCATCGTCGACACGATGCTTCATCAGCATCAGGTACCCGAGGTGGTAATGTGATTTGGCATCATTCGGTCGAATTTGCAGCTCGTCCTGGAAGGCCGCTTGGGCCTCATCGAACTGCCCGCCACGAAGAAGAGCCATTCCCAGGTAATAATTTGCTTCAGCCAGCCTGGGATCGAGTTTCAGCGCCTGCCGGAACATGGCCGATGCTTCGGCATACAGCGTCTGCTGCGCCAGTGCCTGTCCCAGGAGCAGATGCATTGCGGGTTGCGGCGGGTTCTTTTCGACGAGCGGGCGCACGATCTTTTCTGCGCCGCGCGCGTCGCCCGTTCGCAGCAGCGATATGGCCAGCGCGGTATTCAGCTCCGGATCCTGCGGGCGGGCCTGCAGCACGGCACGGATCAGCGGCACGGCCCGCGCAAAATCGGCGGTGTAAAAATAACAGAGCGCCAGCATGTGCTGCACGGGAATGCCGGCAGGCTTGGCGGCCCGTTCCTTTTCCAGGAGCGGGACGGCGCGGTCGAAAGACTTCAACAGAAAATAAGTAAGTGCGAGATTATAGCGGAGGTCCCTGAGCTCCTCTTTCCATTTCAGCGCGCGCTCAAAGAGTGCCGCTGCCCGCGCGTGGTCGTTCAGTGATGCGCGCACCAGGCCGAGCGCGTTATACACCGTTGCGACAGAGCCGACGAGCTCGGATTCGAGCGGCTGCGCCTTGCGCGCTTCGATACGCGAGGGAAGATCGATTTCGAGCGTGACAGTTCCGCGCGCATCCTTTCCCGCCATGGAAAGGGCCGAATCTTTGGCGCTGCTGTCGCTTTTCAGGAACGCTTCCAGGGAATCGGAGCCGGCCCTGGCGGATTTATCTTTCAGCTCGCTTGAGATCTTCAGCTCCTTTTCCGCATCGGCGTTTCTTCCAAGCTTTCGGTACACCTGGCTGAGCAGATAGTGCGTGTTGGACACCTGGAAGTCGCTCCGGCTCACGTCAGTGGTGAGCGCTACCGCTTTCTGGAGCGCTCTGAGCGCGGCGGCATACTGGCCGCTGCTGTAGAATGAACTGCCCAGATAGTGAAACGCATCGGGTGATGCGGGATTGGCCCTGACCGCCTTGCTCAACGCGGAAACCGCTTCCGGAAAGCGGCGAGTTTCACGGCAGGCAACACCAAGCAAAAAATTGGCAGAGAAGTCGGCAGGCTGAATCGCCAGCTCGCGCCTGAAGAGCTCGATTGCCTCGGGAATTCTTGCCTTGCCTTCGCGAATCAGGTATGTCTGGCCGAGATAGAACTGTGCGCGCGGAGCCTTCGGATTGAGTTCGATCGCCTTCTGGAAACACGCCGCCGCCTCGTCAAGATAGCTCATTTCCTTAAAGGCCTTGCCGATCAGAATCTGCAGCTCGGCCGAATCCCCGAGCATTTGAACGAGCCGGTTGAAAATCTTGTGAACGGGCGCCAGCTGCTTGTCTTCCAGATAAACCATCGCCAGCGTGTAGGCGGCGCCGAGATCGGCCGGATCTCTGGCGACGGCAAATTCAAGTTCACCCACCGCCTCCTTGAAGCGGCCGGCCAGCATGTACAATTTTCCCAGCAGATGCCGCGCCTGCGCATTTTCCGGGCTGCGAGCCAGAACCTTTTCAACGGCCTGAATACCCGGGTCGGCTTTCTTCTGCAGCAGGTAAACAATCGCCTGGCCGATGAGCGCTCCGTCGGAATTTGCCCGCGCTTCGGCAGCCTCGGAGTACGCGCGCAGCGCATCGTCATAGCGTCGCTGGTCGGTCAACAACGCCCCGAGCTGCTCGAGGGCCTGACCGAGAGCGGTTCGGTACTCGCTTTCGGCAAGCGTGGTTTCTCCAGCCGACTGGTATTTCTGCGCCTTACTGAAATGTTCGCGGATACCTTCCTGTGCAACCAGCGAAGACACGCTGAGCGCGGCTGCCAGACATCCGATAAGCAGGCGATTCATGGCGTTCAATTCTAACACGCCCCCCGCCCGGTGTGCCCGCAAGCACCTGCAAGACAAGGACGAATCTGTGGTGATATTCTTTGCAGTGTCGAAAGTGTCGAATGCCGAATGTCGACACTCTGAAAGGGGGTTTATGAACAAATGGGGGAGATTCACTTTTATCGCCGTCCTCCTCGCCCTGGGCGCATTTACCATGGCCAAGGAGTTCTGGGAAAAGCCATACACAGAGTGGACCAAAAAGGACGTAGACAAGATGCTTCATGACTCGCCCTGGTCCAAGTCCCAGACGATCGCCGATGAACTCGGCGGGAAGGGATCAGGCGCGGGCGGCGACAAGGAGCTGTATAACGTTTTCTCGGTCCGGTTCTTCTCCGCGATGCCGGTGCGACAGGCATACGTGCGAATGATGCAGTTGATGAACAACTACGATGCGAAGCCGGAGAGCGAAAAGGCTGCTATTGATGCCAAATTCGTCCGCGTGCTGAAGATCGACTTCAGCAAGACGATTATGGTCGCGTTCGAGTACTCGACCAACAACCGGGAGCGCGACATGAACATCAGGCGCTTCCTGGAGAACTCGACGACGGCGCTGTTAAGTCAGAGCTGCTACCTGATCACCGACCATCAGGGGCGCGTGTCGCTGCAGGAGTACTACCCTCCCAGTCCTGACGGCACGGGCGCAAAGTTCGTCTTCCCGAGAATGGCAGGCGAAAAGGCCGTAGTCATGCCTGAGGACAAAGAGGTCAAATTCGACCTCTATCTGCAGCCCCTCAACCAGCGCGTCTTTATTACGTTCAAAGTAAAGAGCATGGTCGTGGACGGGCAGGTGGTGATTTGAGGATTGGCGATTTTGTAGGAAATGTACACAAGGCTATGACCTATATCCGAACCGCGCGCGTAAGCCTGGATTATTCACAAACTGCAGGAACTAGCCGCCGATTTACGCGGACAACGCTGATGGTATCGGGGTCGAGGGATGGGCGTCAATGCCCGGCGAAGCTGACACACTGCAGCTATGAAGCCCATCCCTCGACCCCGATACTAATCCGTGTTTTCCGTGCAGATCAGCGGCCAATTCTTTCAGTTTGTGAATAATCCAGGCTTACGCGCGCGGTTCGGATTTTGGCATGGTCAATTCGGGGCGCCGGCGACGATTGTGAAGTCTGTGGACTTGGAAATCTGAACGCCCGCAAGCTGATCTTTTACGCTTAATGTCAACGTGTACTTTCCCGGCTCGAGAGGCTCTGTGTTCATCAGCGGGGCCATGAAGTACCGGTCGCCATAGGAATGCAGGCGACTCTCAAGATTCTGAAAAGGAGTTTCGATCACTTTCCCCTGACGGCTGAGACGCAAATCTACTTTTAAGCTGGGATTCAGAGACTGCTGGTCGACGGCGACGTTGTACAGTTCAAAATAAAAGCCCAGCGGCTTGCCTTTGCGGAACTCATTGTTGGCGTTCGGGTAAACCTTGACCGAAGCGAGAACAAACGGATCGCTGATGAACTCGCCTTGTCCGGTTGGAAAAATCTGATCCGCCAGGATGATGTCGCTCATGTCCAGCTTGTCGGCAGGATCGGAGGGAATGTAGATGCCGCGCTCGATGGTGCCTAATTTGCCGCTGACCGTGTCCTTCACAATCGCCGTAAGCTTATAGCGCCCTGCCTTGAGCGGAACATTTCTCTGG
Organism: Acidobacteriota bacterium; assembly: GCA_036507075.1. Classification (GTDB taxonomy): domain Bacteria; phylum Acidobacteriota; class UBA6911; order JACQSX01; family JACQSX01; genus DASXQR01. The sequence continues at coordinate 15,905 of DASXQR010000156.1, forward strand.
TACACGGAGCGTTTGGCAAATGACTGCACATCATCCACATTGAAATAGGCATTCACATCGTCGTCAAACGCATAGACGGTCATCTTGTTGACCGTCTCGACCCGGCCGTACACATTCAACTCGGCGCCCGTGATCGGACCGGAGCGTTTGAACGAGAGCCTGGTGCGGTCAAAGTAAAACGTGATCGGCACCAGGTAATCGCTTCCCGCCACTCTCACCCTGTCTACTCGCACTTGAAACGGGAGCTGGTCATAGTGCAATTGCGTCGACACCGCGTTCTCAAGGTCCTTATAGCGGATCTGGGGAGGTCGCTGCAGCTTGGCAAGCCGTTCGTAGCGCTGGAAGGGGAAATTGCGCGCGCTGATGGAGCGCATCGGGTCGGCCGCTCGGCGGGCAGCCTCATTTGCAAAATAACGCGTTCCCAGGCGCTCGGATTTATCGCCGCCCTTGCGCAGCTCCGACCACGTCAGGCCAACATTGGGCACGTTGGTAAGCATGTCTTTTTCCATCTCATCCATCGCGAGCTGATAATGCCCTGACATGCTCTTGTCGACAAATTCGATATAGATGTCGTCACCGACGCCGTCGATATGCCGGTAATACCAGGTTTCAAAGGCAAAGGTAGAGGTGACACCGCCGCCTTCCGAGCGCGGACGGTAATAGGTTTCGCCCGCGCCGTGCGTCTCGGTTCCGGTTGGGGGGCCGTGAAGAATGTAGATTCGTCCCCGATCCGTCTTCCAGCCGGGCATTCCGGTTGAGTAGTGATCATTGGCGTAGGCAAGGCGCCTGTAGTGTTCTTCCTTGAACTCGTTTATCGAAGTATTGGGGTCAGGGTCGCGCCGGAGCCAGAACTGCTCGATGAAAGCCTCACGTTCTTCATTGGTGGTAAGGCTCTTGTAAATGTCGCGCTCTTCGCTGGTGATAATGTAGGTGACGTCGCGATTCAGCCACTGCTTGAGCGACTCTTCTTCAATCTTAGCCTTTTTGGGCGCCTCCTGAACGGACGCCGGCAGCGCGATTGCGCCGACAAACAGGATCAGAACCGCCGCCTTCATCACAAAGGCACAAAGACACAAAGGGATCCTTCTGTGTCCTTTGTGCCTTTGTGGTGAATAGTTCATAGCAAATTTACGCAACTGGGTACTAGTTTACACCGCAGCCGCCTCAAATTTCACCGCCAAGCTTCGCGCTCTCGCGCCTTGGCAGTGAAATAGGTGAGATATTAGGATAGAATCGACGTGCAGCGAACCTCCGAACCGGAGACGAGATGCCACGCATCATCCGAGCAACGATCATTCCTGTCTTAATGGTGTCATTGACGCTTCTCCGCGGTGGAGCTCCACCGTTGCAGGCTCGGCAGTCTTCACCGCCCGAACCCGGCCGGCCCTCCTCTGAAAAGACGTCCGACAACGGAAACCTGACGGAAGCAGCGGCGCAGAAATTCCGCGTAACCACGGACCTGGTTACTGTCCAGGTCGTCGTTTCAGGCAAGAACAGCCGCCCGGTAATGGATTTGAAAGCCGCGGATTTTCAGATTTTTGAAGACAATGTCCCACAGAAACTACTCTATTTCCAGCCAGCCGACGGGCCAGACCATAGTATCCCGATGTCCGCAGCCAGCCCCGAGCAGCCGGGGCTTGGCGCAACACAACCCCGGACCGCAACGCTTCCGCCCGATCAACCATTCGGACACGACTCAGAACTGATCGTGCTGTTGCTCGACTTTTCCACGACCAACATATCGGGGCAGAAACTGGTGCGCGATGGGGCCCGAAAATACGTTTCCGACCACATGGACGGGCAGGATCGAGTTGCCGTGTTCGCATTTGACAGCGGTCTTCGGCCGCTGCTGGATCCGACTGTGGATCGCAAACAGGTGCTCGCGGTTTTAGAGCACACCAGCTCCCGAGGAGATGCCATGGCCGGCGAGAGGGCGATGCTTACGGCTGGCGCCGGGGAAGCAGTGCGAAGAGAGGAGGCGCTGACCCAGCAGATCGGCAATCTGCTTGGCGCCGCGGGGGGAGGGTCGCCCACGCCGGCCATCGCAACCGCCGTAGCCACGATGCAAGCCCAGCTTGATCTGGCTCGTTACACGGAACTTCAGTACTATTCCCTCAGGTCTGCTCTGGACGAGCAGCTCTCACGCTCAATCCTGCTTGCCATCCGGGCGATTACCGAGGGTCTGCTGCCGTTTCCCGGCCGCAAGACGCTCATTTTTCTTTCGCAGGGTTTCGTCGTTCCACCCAACGTTCGCGGGATTCTCGATGCGACGCTGGCGGCATCCATTAGATCGAACACGGCAATCTATGCAATCGACGCGCGCGGCCTGGTAAATGACAAGCCCACATTCCAGACCACCGAACTGGAGAGCATCAGCGCGCTGCAGCGCGGGACGAGAACGCGCGTGGTCAATGGTGAAACGGAATTCGATCGCGCGGCAATGATCGGCTCGGATCAGGAAGAGAGCCTGCTGCGCTATATTTCTCACGCCACCGGAGGCCTGTATCTTCGCAATACAAATGATCTGTCGCGCCGCTTCAAGGAGGTGCACGACGATGTGCACGCCCGCTATCTGCTCGGCTATACAAGCACCAATAAAAAGATGGACGGGAGCTTCCGCGCGATCCGGGTCGAGGTGCTGCGGAAGAATATGAAGGTCAGGGCGAGGCAAGGATATTACGCCCCCGCGAAGAGCTCGTGAGATTTTTGTTACCACAAAGGCACAAAGCACACAAAAATCATTAGTGTCCTTTGTGCCTTTGTGGTGATCAACGCTTTTCAAAGAGCCGCCGGGCAATCTTCATCTCTCTCTCGGCTTCAACATCAAGCCCCTTCCGCTTCAAGGCAATCGCCAGATTGTAATGCGCCTGAGCGTAGCCGGCATCCAAAGCGAGTGCCCGTCGATACTCGCCGATGGCGTCGTCGACCTGTCCTGAATTCATCAGCGCCAGTCCCAGATTGTTATGAATCTGCGGCACGGCAGGGCTGAGCTTCGCGGCCTTGCGCAGCACGTCTGCGGCCTCGCCGTTTCGATTCATTCCCATATACGCCAGACCCAGGTTCGTCCAGGCAAAGCTGTCGTCAGCCCGCAGCCGTACAAGTTTAAGATAAATCTGCGCAGACTCCGCAAACCGCTTTGAGTTCAGATAGACGATGCCCAGGTTGTTCAAGGCGCCCTGATTTTCAGGGTCGAGCTCGAGGACCTGGAGAAACGCCTGTTGCGCCACCGCGTGATCTCCGAGGCGGGCCAGTGACATCCCAAGAAAAAACGTCGAGATCAGGTCCTGCGGACGCAAGCTCAGCGCTGTTCGCAGTTCCTGCGCGGCCTGCCTGAAGTCTCCCATCTGGAAGTAACAGACTCCCAGCAACGCCCGCGCGAAATATACCTTGGGATCGGTCCGGATCACCTGCTGCAATTTCGCAACAGCCTGCGCGTACCGTTTCCCCTCGCTGTCGTCGGCCGCCGACCAGATGGCGTCAAAAACCGCGGCTTTGTCTTTTGGATCCGGAAACGAACTGATGTCCGGATCCGGCCGGACAGGAGCTGTCAGGGCCGCATAGCCGAGTCCCAGGAGCCTTTGAAACTCCTGTGGGTCGCTGACGCGGACCCTGGCCTCCGAGGTGTCCTTCTCGGTAAACTGAGTCGCCAGGGAACGCCGCAGCTCTTTGAGCTGCGACGCCAGCGCGCTCTTGCCCGCCGCCGTGTTGCTGCGCTCGCCGGGATCCTGGTTGAGAAGATACAGCTCGGGACGCGGCGCCTGGATGTACTTGTAATCCTGGCTGCGGATGCTGGCCAACGGGCTCCAGCCATACTGCTCAAAGGGAAGCACCGTTTCGCCCAGCGCAAACCTTGTTTCCCCCGTTCTCTTTCCCCGTATGGCGGCCAGTTGACCTGCGCCTTGAACCGGGGCCGGTTTGGGCAGGTTTAGCAACTGTAGTATGGTTGGAAAGATATCGATGCTTTGAACCTGATCTGCGACAACCGTCCCCGCGAAATCAGATCCCGGAAGCTTGAATATCAGCGGCACGCGCAGTGTGGAATCATAGAGGAAAAGTCCATGCGTGGATTCGGCGTGATCTCCCAGCCCCTCGCCGTGATCGCTGCTGAGCACGATCAGGGTGCTCGAATAAAGATTCCGGCTTTGCAGAAAGCGAATCAGCGTGCCGATGACCGAATCGACATAGGCGATCTCCCCGTCATAGGGATGGCGCGCGTATCGCGCCGCCCAAGGAGACGGCGGATCGTACGGCGCATGCGGATCAAACAGGTGGATCCAGGCGAAGGATCTCTGCGGCGCCGCCGATTTTCGGAGCCAGGCGACGGCGTTCGCCATCACCCGGGATGCCCGCTGCTCGGCGATTGAGATATTCATCTGGCCGGTGCCTGACTCGCTGAGTCCTTCCACGTAAGTATCGAAACCCTGGTTCAGCCCGGTGCGCGCGTTCACGACGTATGCCCCGACGAAAGCGCCGGTGCGGTATCCCTGCTGCTTGAGGACTTCGGCCAAGGTGGTGAGCCTGGCGGGCAGCCGGTAGCCGGAATTATCGCGAACGCCGTGGTAGAGCGGCAGCGTCCCGGTCAGGATCGATGCGTGCGACGGCAGGGTGATGGGGCAGTTGGAAACTGCCTGAGCGAAGCGGACGCCGTCGCGGGCGAGGCGATCGATGTTGGGTGTTTCAATCCCGGGGTAGCCGTAGCAGCCAAGGTGATCGGCGCGCAGTGTGTCGATGGTGATCAGAATGATGTCGGGCTTGGACTGCGGCGGCGCGGCCAACAGGGGGATCACCACAAAGACACAAAGGGCACAGAGACGAACGTTCAGCACGACTGCCAATTACAGCATACTTGGAGAGGGCCTTTGTGCCTTTGTGTCTTTGTGGTTAAAAAAAAGGGCGCCAAAAAAGGGCGCCCTTTTCAAAGCTGCGCGACTGTGACCACTACCAGACCAGCTTCAAAGCGAACTGGATCTCTCTCGGATCACGAGCGCGGTTAATCGTACCGAACGTGTTGCTGTACTTCGATCTGGGGATACTGATAGTTCCCTTTGCTGTATCCACCTCTCGATCTGGTTTGGTTTGATCGGTAACAACGTTCGACGGACAGATACACGAATTGGGCGGGAAGAACTGTGGATGGTTAAAGAAATTGAAGAGTTCCGCCCGGAACTGAATCTTAGCGCGCTCTGCAGTCCAGTTTGTCTTCCACCAAGGCACGTCGAAGTTCTTGTAAAAAGACCAGTCGAAGTTATTGATGTTGGGTGCACGCTCACCCGAAATCCCAACTGCCGAATTTCCTAGCACTCCGATCTTGGTCGGGACAGCAAAGGCGGCAGTGTTGAACCACTTTCCAACTTCGTGTGGACCGCCCGGATTGCCAATAATAT
>DASXQR010000157.1:0-16486 GCA_036507075.1 Acidobacteriota bacterium
AGCTTTCTACCACCTCCCTCGCCAAAGATGTGGTAGCGGACGCCGGTATCGGGCGCCTCGAAATAACTCATATTCTCGACTACACCCAGGACGGGCACCCCGACAGCCTGAAACATGCGAAGCGCGCGCCGCACGTCAATCAGCGCGGCTTCCTGCGGAGTCGTGACAAGCACTGCCCCCTGCACCCGAACCAGTTGTGCCAGCGATAATTGCACGTCCCCGGTTCCGGGCGGCATGTCGACAATCAAGTAATCCAGATCGCCCCACTTTACATCGGACAGGAACTGCCGGATGAGGCCGTGGATAATCGGACCGCGCAGGATCATCGGCTGATCGCCGGGCTTTAACACGGCCATCGACATCAAGCTCACACCATGAGCTTCAAGCGGAAGAATTTTGTTGGCTTCGAGTTCCGGCCGCAGGCGTCCCGCGCCCAGCATCAACGGCACATCCGGACCGTAAACATCCGCATCCAGCAGTCCGACGCGCGCGCCGTCGAGCGCGAGCGATACGGCAATGTTGACGGCGACGGTCGATTTACCCACTCCTCCTTTTCCTGATGAGACGGCAATGATATTGCGCACCCCCGGCGCGAATGCCCGCTCACCGGGTGCACGCGCGCTGCCGGCTTCGGGCGGCGGCGCTTCCAACGAGCGATCAGGAACATGCTGCGAAGGAGCGCCGCAATGGCAAGGCGATCCGGAAGCGCAGGAGCCGGCAACGGACGGGGCGGCGCTTTTCCTTATCTGATGGATACCGTACAACTTTTCTTCGCTCATGAGATGAAGATCGATAAAGATCGGATCATTATGGCTCCGGTTTGCCCGCAGGAGCCGTTTGTGCGCCGGCGCGCTCGCGCTCATCCTGCTCGCGCTCCCATAACTGCATGGCGCGCTCACGTTCGGCTTGGCGGCGGCGTGCTCGCTCGTACGACTCTCGCGGGTCGCGGCCGGTAACGGCGCGGTACCAGGCAGGGTGGTGCGTCCAGGCCCATTCTTCGGTCACGGCGCCATTGATCATGGAGCGGAACGTGCCAGGCTGGGCGGCCGTGGCTTCGTAGAGGTGGATGATGAATCCGCCCAGCATGAGCAGCGCCGCCAGGTCGTGCATCACATAGCTGATTGTGACCAGGACGCGCGGGAATTGATGATCGAACCACAGTACCACTCCGGTCAACAGAAAGATCAGGGCGCTGATAACGATCGCCCAGAAATAAAGTTTCTGGCCACCGTTGAAGAAACCGGTGTCCTCGGGCGCGAGTTTCTCCTTATTGGCTGCGAACTCCTTCAGTTGACGCACAAACCTGCGATCTGCTTCCCTCCAGGCCATGGGCGACAGCCAGTTCATGAATTGCAGGGCGAAAAAAATCGTGAAAAAAAGGCTGAACCACGGGTGCAGCGCGCGCGTTGTTGGCCCGCCGCCAAACAGCGGCGCGATCCAGCGAAAGAGCCACGGAGAATAAATCGCGAAGCCTGACAGCAGCGCCAGGATAAAAAAAATCGCCACTGACCAGTGCAGGAATCGAGTGTAAACGGGATGGCGCAGCAATTCACCCCTGTAAACCACGGTCTGTCCTATGGCGGCGAACCGACGGCGCGCCGTTTCGTCGAATCGTTCGACAAAGGCTCTCACGAATTCTCCTTTTTGCCTGTCTCGATTTCGTCGGCTGCTTCCGCCCGCTTCAAAATGGGCGCCGGATCGGGCTGCGGTGTTTTCGGACCGATGAAAACGCGGTGAAAGAAAATCCCCACGGCGCCCAGCAGCGCCATCGCGAGACCGGTTGGTTTTGCGATCCGCTTCCAGAAAGTGTAGGTGAGAGGGATTTGCGGATTGGCCGGCAATCCGCCGTATAACTCCGGCCGGGTGGCGTCATGCAGCACGTAAATCACATGCGTTCCTCCGACAGACTGCGGATCATAAACTCCCGCGTCAGCGAATCCGGAGTATTCGCGAAGCTGCCGCGCGCGCGCTTCCGCCAGCTCCTTCATATCGTTCTTGGTGCCGAAGTGCAGACAGCCGGTCGGGCAAGCTTTGATACATGCCGGCTCAAGACCCTCACCAACCCGGTCCGAGCAGAGGGTACACTTATAAACTTTCTTGGTTGCCTGATTGAATTTTGGAATGTCAAAGGGGCATCCTGAAATGCAGTAGCCGCAGCCGATGCAGTTCTCCTGCTGAAAATCAACGATGCCGTTTTCGTACTTTACAATCGCCCCATCGGCAGGACAGGCCCGCAGACATCCCGGATCTTCGCAATGCATGCACTGGTCTTTGCGCATCAGCCACATCATCGTGCCGTCGCGCTCCTGCTCGGCGAACTTGATCAGGTTCCAGTAGTTCCATTCCGTCGTCGGCATCGTCTGGTACGTATTGTCAAAAACGGTTTCGCGGAACGGGTGGTCATTCCACTCGACGCAGGCTACCTCGCAGGCCTTGCAGCCGATGCAGGTCGTCACATCGATATACTTGCAGACCTCAACAGCGCGCTGCGTTCCCCGGCCGGCTACCGGTCCGGTGTGGCCTGAAATTTCCTGAATCTGAAACGTGCTTCTCTCAGCCATATTCGTGCCGCGCTATTAAGCCTTTTCGATCTTCACCAGGAAGCCTTTATACTCGGGCGTGTAAGCATTCGGATCGATCGCCGCCGGCGAGAGCATATTGGCAGGATGCAGCGCGGTTTTGCCTTCATCTTCCTTTATGCCGCGATAACCCCAGTGAATCGGAATCCCGATTTGAAAGGTTTTCTTTCCATCGATCAGCATCGGTTTGATGCGGCGAGTGACCATCGCTTTGGCCACATAAATTCCGCGGGCGCTCGTCACCTTGATCTTCTCTCCGCCGCGAATGCCCATTTCATCCGCGAGCTGGGCCGGAATCTCGACGAAGGGTTCCGGCACAAGCTGTACATTCATCGGGTTGTTCTTGGTCCAGTAGTGATAGTGCTCGGTCAGACGGTAAGTGGTGCACACAACGTTGAATCCCTGTTCCGGCGTTCCGAATTTGTCCAGGTCCGATTGGTACTTCTTTGCGACAGGATTGTTCGATTGATTGGGGTGAAGCGGATTTGCAATGGGGCTTTCCATCGGCTCGTAATGCTCGGGGAAAGGCCCGTCAGCAAAAGCGGCCAGCGGCGCAAAAATCCGGCCCACGCCCTCCGGATTCATGATGAACGGGCCCATATGGTCCTGCGGCTTTGAATCAACTTTGAAGTCCGGCACATCGTTGCCAACCCATTTCTGTTGCCCGTCGTTCCACCAGACTTGACGTCTTTCCGGGTCCCACGGCTTCCCGTTTGGATCACAGGACGCCCGGTTGTACATCACGCGGCGGTTGGCAGGCCATGACCATGCCCAATTCGAGTAGATGCCCAGTCCGGAGGGATCCTCTGTATCCCGCCGCTGAGATTGAGGACCGGCCTCGGTCCATGAACCCGAGTAGAGCCAGTTGCCGCAAAGCGTGGTGCCGTCGTCGCGCAGCCATGCAAACCCCGGCAACTGCTGGCCGGACTTGATGGTGACGCCCGGTTGCTTTTCGTCAGTGAGATCGGCGAGCGCGCGGCCGTTGATCTCTTTGGCGACTTCGGAAAGCGACGGACTCTGCGGCGTGGTGTAGGACCAGGAGAGGTTCGCAATCGGTTCGGGGAATTTGCCGCCCTCCTGCTGGTAAAGCTCGCGCACTTTCAGGAAGATCCGCGCCAGGATCTCCTGGTCGACTTTCGCCTGGCCCGGAGGAGGCAGCGCAACGTACTTCCACTGCAGCCACCGCGCCGAGTTGACGAATGTTCCATCTTTCTCGGCGAAACCCGCGCCCGGCAGTCGATAGACGGTCGTGTTGATCTTCTTCATCTCTTCCGCTGAAGTCCCGGGCGCCTTCCAGAACTCACTCGTTTCGTCCGGATAGATTTCGCAGACCACAAGCCAGTCGGCCTTCTTCAGCGCCTCGATGTTCTTGCGCGAGTTCGGGCCGATCGCCACGCCGTTCATGCCGAAAGCGAACAAGCCCCTGACCTTGCCGCTGTACATGTAATCCCACATTTCGGTCCACGAGTACTTGCGTTCGATCTTTGGCAGGTAATCATAGGCCCAGTCATTTTCCTTTTTCGCAGCGTCGCCAAACATCGCCTTGAGAAAAGAGACCATAAACTTCGGCGTATTGGACCAGTAGTTAAACGAGTCCCATTCGGCAGGCTTGGACGGTTTTGGCGTAACGCGGTGGAGATAGGCGCCGAGATCGACGTCGGTCGGATTCGGCAGCTTCAAATATCCGGGGAAGATGTCAAAGACACCGCCCATATCAGTTGCGCCCTGAATGTTCGAGTGACCGCGCAGAGCGTTGACGCCGCCGCCCGCCCGGCCGACGTTGCCGAGCAGCAGTTGAAGCATTGCCGCCGTGCGAATAATCTGCGTGCCGGACGTATGCTGCGTCCACCCGACGGCATAGATGATCGTCCCGGCCTTCTTCATGTCGCCGTCCTTGCGCACCGACGTGAACATTTCGGCCGCCTTCAGGAACTGATCTCTGGGAATGCCGGTGATGCGCTCGACCATCTCGGGGGCATAACGCGCGTAATTCTTCTTCAGCAGTTGAAAGACGCAGCGCGGATGCGCCAGCGAGAGATCGTGGGCGACGCTGGGAGGAAGCTGCGGTGCAGGTTTCTGTCCTCCCTGCGCTGCGGCGCCGGCCGGGCCGGCCGCCTGATGCCCGCCGCCCGTTGCTCCAGCCATCGGACCGTGGCCGGGCGTCGCCGGCGATGAGTGTGCCTGGGGAGAGCGGCTCTCAGTCGATCCGACGCTGCCACCCTCCTGGTAGTTCCAGCTCGCCGTATCGTAATTCCGGGTGGCGGCGTCAAAGCCCGAAAACAGACCGTCCTCAGGCAGCTTGAAACCTTCCTTCACGATGAAAGAAGCGTTCGTGTAGTTGACCAGATAATCTTTGGCGATGCGGTTGTTTTCAATCGCATAGTTGATCAGGCCGCCCAGAAAGGCGATGTCGGCGCCGGCCCGTATTTGCAGGAAGAGATCGGCTTGCGAAGCCGTGCGGGTGAAGCGCGGATCGACGACAATCATCTTGGCGTTACGCCGCAGCTTGGCTTCCACAGGCCACTTGAAGCCGCACGGATGGTTTTCTGCCGGATTGCCGCCCATGATCAACATCATGTCGGTGTTTTTGATGTCGATCCAGCCATTGGTCATCGCCCCGCGCCCGAATGTAGGTCCCAAACTTGAGACCGTGGGGCCGTGTCAAACCCGGGCCTGTGTTTCGAAGTAGCAGACCCCCATGCTGCGCATCGTTTTGACGGCCAGGAAGTTCAGCTCATTGGTATCGGTGCATCCGCCGCTCCAGCCGATACCCTCGCAGCGATTGACGGTACGGCCCTTGTCGTCTTTCTCAACAAAAGTCTCGTCGCGCGACTTCTTTGTCCAGCGCGCGATTTCGTCGAAGGCGTGATCCCACGAGATATCCTCCCAGTGGTCGGACCCCGGACGACGTACCTGCGGTTTCACCAGGCGGCGATCGTTGAGAATATCCTGTTCGAGCGAAGCGCCCTTGGGACAGAGCGTTCCGCGATTGATGGGATGATCCGGATCGCCCTCGACGTGCACCACCTGGGGTGTGGCGTTTTTCGATCTGTCGCCCAGGGTGTGAATAATGACGCCGCAGCTTACCGAGCAGTAAGGACAGGTGCTGCGCGTTTCGCTGGTGCGCGCAATTTTGAGGGCCCGCGTCTGCGCGTAAAGCGGGGCTACCTTGAAACCGAAAGCCGTTACTCCCGCCCCTCCGATCAGTGTCGATCTGATGAATGTTCGCCTGGAAATGTCCATACAGTTCTCTGTAACTTTGCGGCTCTGCGGCAAACGCGTCTTTCGGTCACAAACCGACCAGATTCAACTCGATCTTCCTATGACCGTGCTCCTGCGCCCAGAGATCCAGCGCTGCGCCGGCAACTTCATCAACCAGCGGCACGGCCAGGCCGGCGCGCGTTAAGTCAACTTCCTTGATGTAGTGCCCGCAGGTGTCGCACGCCTCGATCCGTATGTGCTCGTATGCGGGCGAGTGGAAATATCCAAGCCTGGAGGGCCGTTCTTCGCCGCAGTGAGCACACTTAACCCGCGTGAAGCTCCACGGTGTGAGACAGGAGGCACAGATCAGATTTCTGCTTGCGCCGTCCGCAGAGTGTCCTGTGCTTTGAAGGAAACTGACCTGCGGCCTTCCCGCGCATGACGGGCAGCGGCTTTCGTCGGCGTGTACATCTCCAGAGATTTTGAAGGGCTGCGCCCGTGATTCCACCAGCCGGCACGCATAGGGCTGCAAAAACGCTTTGCCGAAGAATTCAATGTCGCGAGGCGCAATCCATTGCTGGAGCAGCAACTCATCAATTTCCGCTTCACCGGCGCGCAAAAGCCTTTGCGCTTCTTCGACCAGTAGAGGCGGGCCGCTGGTCTCCACGGCGTGCAAAAACTCCGGCACTGCTGTTCGGATCGCCGGCAGATCAGCGTTGAGATCACCGCTTGGAAGCCACGCCTCGACCTTGCGAAGACACTGGTAGACTGTTTTCTGAGCGCGCAGCAGCTTTGCGTAAAAGGAGAGTAATTCTTCGGTCGATTCAGATTGGCGTGTAAGTTGATCAGCCCTGTGGATACACTTTTCCCAGGCTTGCGCGGCCATTTGTTGTCACTAAAACACGGGTTTTTAGAGTTGTCAATCAGGATAAGTTTTCACCACCAAGGCACAAAGATCACAAAGCCAGACGAGGGGCAGGCAGAGTCCGGTCAGGTCAGGAAGACGCCGCCACAGTTCACTCTGAGACCTGACCGGACTCTGCCTGTCCCTCGTCTGACTTTGTGTCCTTTGTGTCTTGGTGGTGAAGATGAGTCGGGATCAACGTGACCGCGAGCGCGCCCAGAATAGCCATCGATGCAAGCAGCGCCAGGCCCCAGTCATAGCTCTGGTGCAAATCAAAGATCCGGCCAACCAGCACGGGTGCGAGCGCCTGGGCGACGGCATCCGTTGTCAGGATCACTCCCATCAATCTCCCCAGTGACCCAAGACCAAAACACTCGGCGGTCATCAGAGGGATCAGCATGTAATCGGCTCCCATGCCGAAACCGAAGATGAAGGCAAACATATACACTGCGCCGGGGGCGGCGGAAAAGCACAACAACAGGATGCCGGCAGCGACCATCAGGCAGGCAGCAAACATCACATACTTTCGTGGAAAACGGTCGGCAAGATATCCCATCGTGACACGGCCGAGAATGCTGGCGATGAGCAGGAAGCTTGCCACCTGGGCTGCGTGTTCGAGTGTGAATCGATGATCGCGCAAATAAAGTTGCAGGTGCTGGATGATCCCTCCCACGGCCCCGATGCTCATCAGGCTTCCAAACAGAATCATCCAGAAGGCGCGCGTCCGTATCGCGCCGCCAAGACTGATCGCAGGCGCGCTGGGATTGGCCGGCTGTGTCACGGGCCTTGGATCGCCGTCCGGGCAGAGACCGATGTCGGAGGGGCGGTTCTTCACGAGCGCCAACGTCAAGGATGTCAGCCCGATCAGGATAATCCCACCCATGGCGAGCATGGCCTGCCTCCAGCCGGCTTCTCGAATCAGGAACCGGGTCAGAACAGGAGCGACAGCTCCGCCGAGGCCGATTCCAATGTACGCCAATCCCATTGCGCGCCCGCGCATGCGGGAGAACCAGTGTGAGATTAGAACCTGGTTGGAAATAGGGCCCGCGCTCACGTAGCCGATCGTCTGCATGAAATAAAAAAGGTAGTAAGCCGGCAGGGAATGCATGAATGCGAATCCCAGGAAAGCGGCTCCCGCGAACATCAGGCCGGCAAGAATTATTCGGCGCGCGCCATAGCGATCCAGCAGGAAACCGGCTGAAATTCCAAAGATCGGGCCTATCAGCAGAATGCTGAAAAAATAGCCTGACATGACTTGAGTGCGGGTCCAGCCGAATTCATCAATCAACGGAACGTAGAAGACCGGAAAGCTGTAGTACACGATTCCCACGATCACAAACAGATTTGTGAACGAGGCCGTGACGATGAACCATCCGTAGAAGACACGGGAGTTGAGCACAAATCCTTAGTTGAGCACAAATTTTTAGTTGAGCACGAATTTTCACGAATTTACACGAATTTCACGAATCTTTTTGGACACGAATTTTCACCGATGCTCAATGAAAAATTCGTGAAATTCGTGAAATTCGTGAAATTCGTGCTCAACTCTAGAAATTCGTGTAAATTCGTGTAAATTCGTGCTCAAAGAGATCAAGACGACCATTGTCGGAAGTTATCCGGTTCCCTCGTGGCTGGCAGGGAACAGTTCGCGTGTCGATCTGCGAGACGCGATCCTGACGGTTTTGAAAACCCAGGAACTGGCAGGGCTGGATGTAATCAGCGACGGGGAATTGGTGCGATTCGATCCCAGTCACCCGGAAACGAACGGAATGATCGACTACTTCGTCTCACAGTTGGAAGGTGTGCGAACCCGCTTTTCCCTGTCTGATCTCGAGCGCTTCCGCTGCGACCGGGGCCTCGATTACCGCGCTACTCCGGCCGGCATCGTCGTTGGAAAGATCGGTGAAGGAACTCTCAATCTTCCTTACGATTTCGATTGGGTGCGCCGGCTTACTGCGAGCCCGTTGAAGTTCACCTGTACCGGCCCGCATATGCTCGCCAAAGTCCTGACCAACCGCCACTATACGGGATTGCCTGAGCTGGCGATGGACCTGGCAGCGGTTTTGCGGAAACAGCTTGAACCGATCGATGCAGCGGTGGTTCAGTTGGACGAGGCCAATATCAGCGGACATCCGGAGGACAGCAAGTGGGCCGCCGAGGCTATAAACTACGTGCTCGACGGGATCCGGGCCGAGAAAGCGGTCCATATTTGCTTTGGCAATTACGGGGGTCAGACGATCCAGAAGGGTTTCTGGCGTGATCTGATCCCGTTTCTCAATTCGGTGCGAGCCGATCACTTCGTTCTCGAATTCGCGCGGCGCGGCTACGGGGAGATCGCCGATCTTCTCGAGGTCGATCCCAAGGTTGGCCTGGGAATCGGGGTTATCGACATCAAGGACAATGAAGTTGAAGAACCGGAACTGATCGCGCGCCGCCTCGAACAGATCGTGAGCACTCTGGGCGAGGGAAGGCTTCGCTATATCCATCCTGATTGCGGTCTCTGGATGCTGCATCGCAGCGTGGCGGATCGAAAGCTGCATGCCCTGGTGAAAGGAAGGGATTTATTTGAAGGCCGGAGCTAGGATCAACCGCCGGGAATTTGCCCAGGGCGCCGTGATGGCGCCTCTTCTTGGCCTGCGCGCGGGGCAAGCATCCGAATATCGCCGCTTCAGGGACAACGTGACCGGGGCGGTGATCCACCAGCTTACGTCGCACCCGTCTATTAATCACCCGACCTACTTTTTGACGTCTTCGTTCGCGCCCGACGGAAGGCATGTAATCTTCACGTCGTATCGATTCGGATCACCGCAATTGTATGAGCTTGAATTTCCCGACGGCCCGATGCGGAGATTGACCGAAGGGGAAGGGTTGCATCCTTATTCGGCCGCGATCTCGCGGGATGGAAGTGAGGTTTTCTTCACGCGGAAAGGAACAGTTCAGGCCGTCCGCCGCAAGGACCTGTCGCTGAGGACCCTGCTTGCGATCGATGGGGGTCAGTTTGGAGAATGCTGCCTCAGTGCCGACGGCTTGTCGATCGTGACGGCTATGAAGCAAGGTTCGAAGAATGGCATAGCGCTGGCGAATACGGAGGGGAAACCCGGTCGCGTAGTTCTCTATTTCCCGCGCACTATTATCCATCCACAGTTCCACCCGCTGGACAGCAATTGGATTGAGTTTTCAGGAGATCCGGCTCCGCGCATGCACAGGGTCCGGCGCGACGGAAGCGGCCTTGAGTGCCTCTACCAGCACGGCAACGATGAATTTGTGGTCCACGAGACTTTTTTGGGGCGCACCGGAGATATGGTCTTCACCATCTGGCCGAAGGCGCTCAAAAGAATAGGCTGGGTGAGCCGCAAGATCACTACCATCGCCGAATTCAATTCCTGGCACATCACGCCCAACAGAGCGGGAAGTGCGATCTTGTGTGACACCAATCATCCCGATATTGGATTGCAGTTGGTCGATGTTCGAAGCGGTCGCCGCCGCACCATTTGCCACCCTCGAAGTTCCAATGCCGGAAGCCAGTGGAAGAAGTCCCGCTACGCGTTGGAGGAGGACTGGGCTGCGGCTCGCCAGAAGGAACGCAAAGGCGCGCTCAGTTGGATGGAGATGCCCACCGACACCGTCTACGGGCCTCAGTGGACGCACCCGCACCCTTCTTTCAGCCCCGACGAAAAACTCGCGGCCTACACCTCTGATGTGTCAGGTCATCCCCAGGTTTACGTAGTCGAACTCTGATCAGGCGAATCCCCACAGCTCCACCGCCGTCAGTACCGCGGGCGTAAGAACGTGAAAAAATCGACGCCACCGGGACAAGCCCGGTGGCGTCGATTTTTTCACGCAGGTTCTGCTTCGCCGCGAGCAAGCAGCAGAGCCGCTGATCTCATCCAAGTCTTTCCTCCAGTACCGAGGCCTGCTAAGATAACGACATTTCCCGTCCAATTTTGAAAGGTGTTATAGGGCAACATGTTTATGCATGGACAAAAATCACTTACTCCATTCTTAGTTTTTGCAACGCTGTTCGTTCTTACCTTTCTGATCGCCGAAGGCTTGCCATCAGAAACTCCCGGGCCGGTGCCGGTGGTCATCCAGGATGCTCAGGTCTGGGATGGAACCGGTCGGAGTGTGATCAAAAACGCATTTATTGTGATCGAGGGCGATCGCATTAAGAGCGTCGGAACGAGCCGGGTCATTCCAAAAAACGCCAGGATCTTCCGAGCCTCAGGCAAAAACGTTGTCATCCCGGGTTTGATAACGGCGCACGGGCATGTCGGTATGACCAAAGGCCTGAAGGCAGGCCCCGAAAACTACAGTGAAGAAAACGTGCGGTCACAACTTAGACAATACGCCCGCTACGGCGTGGCGACCGTGATGAGCCTGGGCACAGACCTGGAATCGATGTTCAAGATTCGGGGCGTCGTCAGGCCCGACGAACCGGTGCGCGCGACTGTGTTGACCGCCGGGCGGGGCTTCACCGGGAAGAATGGCTACCCGGCTGTCTTGCCCGGCAACGCGGGCGTGCCGCGTGAAGTTGATTCGGTGGAAGAGATTCGACGGCACATCGGCGAGCTTGCAGCCCAACGCGTCGACATGGTCAAGATCTGGATGGACGACCACTGGGGTCACTACAACAAAATTCGCCCGGAACTGGCCGTCGCCGTCATAGAGGAGGCACACAAGAAGAACCTGCGCGTCATGGCGCACATTTTTTACCTCGATGATGCAAAAAAACTTGTGGCGGCCGGGCTGGACGGGCTGGCCCACAGCGTGCGCGACAAGGAGGTCGACGAAGAGTTGATCCGGCTGATGAAGGAGAAGAATACGTTTGTGGTACCCACCCTTACTCGTGAGGAATCAACTTTCATTTACGCTGAGCCCCCTCCATTCCTCGATGATCCCTTTTTCAGCCGGCAAGTTTCGGCCGAAATAATCCAGGCGCTCAAGGATCCAGCCTACGGGAAGCGGATCAAGTCTGATCCCGATTTCCCGAAATATGCCGGCCAACTCAGAATGGCGCAAAGAAATCTAAAGAAGCTTTCCGACGCTGGAATCAAGATCGCGTTTGGAACCGACACAGGGCCGCCGGGTCGATTTCAGGGATACTTTGAGCATCGGGAGCTGGAGCTGATGGTCGAGGCAGGCTTGACGTCCGAGCAGGCATTGCTGGCTGCCACGCGAGATGCAGCGCAGGCTCTTCACATTGACCGCGACACGGGAACGCTTGAAGCGGGGAAGCGCGCCGACCTGCTGATGCTGGACGCCGACCCATTGCAGAACATTTTGAACACGCGCAAGATCCGCCAGATCTGGATCGCCGGCAGGGAAGTCTACTGAAGGGTTGCGGGTTTTCGGGTTGCGGGTTACGAGTTTTGGTGCCTTGGTGTCTTGGTGGTTGAGATTTTTTTTACCACCAAGGCACCAAGACACCAAGCCATGAATCGTCGAGATTTTTTAAAGACCGGAGCCGCCGCCGCAATTGCAACCCGATTTGTCACTGCAGCGCCGCGCCGGGCGAAGTTCCAGATCGGCATTACTACCAATACGCGCGGCGGATGGGAAAGTGACCTGATCAAGTCCTTCCGCGAAGCATCCGAAGTGGGCTATCACGCGGTTGAAACCTTCTACAATTACGTTCGGCCTTATTGGGATCGCCCTGGAGAGTTAAAGGAGATTCTCTCGCAACTGAACCTGCGCCTTGAGACCGTCTCAAACGGCGGTCCCATGATCATGCAGTTTGAAGATGCCGCTGCAGCCCGGCAGGTCATCGACGAGCATTTGCAACTGGTTCGATGGATCAAAGGATTCGGGTGCGATCATTTGAAGATCAATACCGGCCGGCGGCGGCCGGAAGGCACCACGCAGGAGGATCTCCAGCAAATGGCCCGAACCATGAATGCGCTGGGTAAGACGATCAGCGCGGAGGGTTTGAAGTTTGGCGTGCATGCGCATCTCTGGACCCAGTTTCAGGATCGCAGCGAAATCGATCGCCTGATGGAGCTGACCGACGCCGCCCACGTTTTTCTGGTGGTTGATACGGGCCAGGTCACAATGGCGGGAATCGACCCGGTCGATCTGACCCGCCGATACGCGGACCGGATCATCGAATTTCATCTAAAGGATTGCAGGCCGGAAGATCGCGGCGGTCATAAAGGCCCGATACCGAAGCGAGAAGGCTACACGGATAAGGGCAAGCGCATTTTTTACGAGCTGGGAACGGGCGGCGTAGACTTTCCGGGAATACTAACCATTCTTAAGAAACACAACTGGAACGGGTGGCTGACCGTCGAACTCGACTCCAGCGACACCACCCCCAGGGAAAGCGCCGCCCAAAGCAAGCAGTACCTGGAAAAGGTTCTAAAGCTCCAGGTTTGAACGGCAAAAATCCAAAAAGCCGGAACGGCGAAGGCGCGAAAGCGCGAAATAGCCGGTTACGAGTGCGGGGCCTGGCCGCATTATGAAGAAGTTTTGGCTGTGGCAGGTCCCAACCATCGGTTCCACCTTCGAATCGCTGTCGAGCTCCCTCAGCCGTCATCTGAATGTCGAGCAGGTAAGAACCGACTTCCGTCCAGCGCTGTAATTGTGCGGAAGGTAATATGAGGTAGCCAGGAAGAAAGTACTCGAGATCCTCGGAAGAGTGGATCCAGATGTCTTTCTTCCGGCCGGCGAACCGGTCGCCAGTCTCGAGCGCAAGATCGGAGCAATGCACTGCCGCGCACAGTCCGTCTTCGGCTTCAACCCGGGACTGCCGCGGCTCGATCATTCCTTTTCTCGTGTGGTTGTCCTTTCTCCGCGGTCGTCCCAGGCGGCAAAGATGGATCAAGACCGATCACGTCGTCGACGTCTATCGTTGACGTGCACGTGCTCGTGGCCCGGTCCCCGGCTTTTTTTGTTGGGGCTCTGCCGGGCTGTGGTTTTGTAGTGAAAAAGTTAGGAACGGAGGCTCAGCAGACTTCTTCGATCAACTTGATCTTCCACCACAAGACCTTTTCAAGATGCTCCAGGTTGAAGGGTTTGGTGATGTAGTCGAAGGCGCCCATGCGCAGCGCAGCGCGTCCGAGCTTTTCGTCATTTACGCCCGTAATGACAATGATGCCCAGATTTCCATTTTCTTTCTTGATGGCGGAAAGGGCTTCCAGCCCTCCCATGTGAGGCATGTACATGTCCAGCAGAACCAGGTGGGGTTTTTCTTGGCGCGCCTTCTCGACCGCTTCCAGGCCGTTTGCAGCGGTCAGGACCTCGTAGTTTTTCTTCTCAAGGAATTTCTTCAGGAAGCGGCGAATTGCTTCCTCGTCGTCAACCACCAGAATTTTGGGCATATTTGAACCGCGCCGGGGCGCTCCAGTCCGTGAAAATTTACGTCCAAGTGTTCAGTCCGGGTGTTATGCGGATCACACCCGTGCCAACTTTTTGCCGAAATCCCGAGCCGCTTTGGGCACTTGGCTGCGCCGATGCTTGCGTTCACGTGGAAAGACGGGCCTGGTGTCTTTGGCGGTTAAATTGTCTTTGTATCGAGACGTCCGGCTTACGAGGGCGTGCCATAATACCGCCATGGAATCGGACAACGGCTACCTGGTTTGGACCGATTTGGACCGGCCACTGCTGCGCTTTGAAGGAGATTCCTGGACAGGAAGGGATTTCCTCGCTCAGGTCCGAAAGCTTTCACGCTTATTCTCGGATCGGGGCGTGAGAGCAGGAGAACGAGTGCTGTTTCTTCTGGAAAACTCGCCCCAGTTTCTCCTATCCATGCTTGCCATTCAAAAACTGGGCGCAACAGTTGTGCCGTTCAATCCCAGATCAACGGAGTTGGAGTGGCGCTATGTCCTGCAGGATACCGACGCTGTCCTGGTGTTGAGTGAGAGCGCGTTGGCATTGCCGTCGGATAAACAGAACTTGACGCGCGTCGATCTCGACTCGATCACTCAATCGGAAAGCCCGCGCTACGTGGCAGGGAAGGATGACTTGGAATTTGACCCGGCAGCGCCCGCGTTCATCTGCTACACGTCGGGCACTACGTCGCGGCCCAAAGGAGTGGTACTTTCGCATGCGAATGTTTTCGCTTGCCTGCGTTCTCTGAAAGTTGCCTGGCGGCGGACAAGAAACGATCGTTTGTTGCTTGCCCTGCCGCTGTTTCACGTCCACGGGCTGATTGTCGGCGCGCTCGGCTCACTCCGCGACGGGTCGGAAATCGTGCTGCACGCGCGGTTTGATCCTGCACGCGTGTTGCAGGATCTGATCGATGGCGCGTGCACTCTCTTTATGGGCGTGCCTGCGATGTACATCCAGTTGCTTGCCTGCGCCCGGGAACGAAAACGTCCCGAAGCGAATCTCCATCCCAATTTGCGAAAGATGAGGCTTTTCATTAGTGGATCCGCCCCTCTTCCGGCCGTGATCCACCAGGAGTGCGAGAGGATCTTTGGCCAAAAGATTCTGGAGCGTTACGGAATGACGGAATCTCTGATGGTTTTGTCAAATCCTTACGAGGGAGAGCGAAAGGCCGGCTCGGTTGGGTTTCCGCTGCCAGGAGTCGAAGTAAAGCTGGTAGACGAGGAAGGCGGCCCGGTCACGCGTGGAGAACTAGGCGAGATCTGGGTGCGAGGACCTGCCGTTTTTAAGGAATACTGGAACATACGCGAAGCGACCAAAGAAGTTTTCTGTGACGGCTGGTTCAAGACAGGAGATGTGGCATACCAGGACTCGGACAGTTACTTTTTCATCGCCGGACGCAAATCGTTGGATATCATCAAGTGCTCGGGATTCAAGGTTTCCGCTCGCGAGATCGAGGAAAGACTGATGGAGATTCCTTCGGTCCGGGAGGCGGCCGTCGTCGGAGTTCCGGATGCGCTGCGCGGCGAACAGGTGATCGCGTTCATCCGTTGTCAAAATTCACCCGTTGAAGCCGGCGTTGCTTCGACGGCGAAAGCCTGCGATATTCTTCACACCGATCTGAGCCGGTTTCTTGAGACGCGACTGGCTCGCTACAAGCATCCCGCCTGGTATGTTTTTGTCGAGGCTCTGCCCAGAAATGCGATGGGGAAGGTCAGCAAGACAGCAGTGAAGGAACTGGCGCAATCAATGTTTTGATTAAGAGACTGTATTCAGGAATCGGAGAGACGGCCTGGGGGCCGTCTCAGGCGAACCAAAGCTTCACCCGAACGCGATGTATCCTGAGATGGCCCTCAGGCCGTCTCTCCTCACAGAATGCAAAACTCCCTGAGACGGCCCGTTGGGCGCGATATGATTTGAAAAGGAAGGATGTTTCTAATGGCCGATAAAATAATCAAAAACGAAGACCAGTGGAAGAAGGAGCTGTCGCCCGAACAGTTTCAGGTGACGCGAAAAAAGGGCACCGAGCGCGCATTTTCCGGTGAGTACTGGGACAATCACGAAAAGGGAGTTTATCGGTGCGTCTGCTGTGGCAACGAACTGTTCAGCTCAGACACGAAATTTGAATCTGGCACAGGCTGGCCCAGTTTCTCCGCTCCTGTGAAGGAGGAAAACATCACCATCGAAACGGACCGAAGCCTCTTCATGACTCGCACCGAAGTGCTGTGCAGCAGATGCGACGCCCACCTGGGTCATGTCTTTCCCGACGGCCCGGCGCCGACGGGCCAGCGCTACTGCATGAATTCGGCTGCACTGAAATTCAAGAAGTCGTGATCCCGAGCGGCGGTGTGGTCATAGGTCACCAGTCATCGGTCATACCTACCGGTCCGGAACCTTCAAAAATCTTCACCGCAAAGGCCGCAAAGAGCGCTAAGAACAGCGCACAGGACGGGGCTGAAACTTGAAGTATGAAGGCAGC
>DASXQR010000158.1:0-5560 GCA_036507075.1 Acidobacteriota bacterium
GAGTTGGCCGCGACATGTCGCGGCCCTGACTCTGAGGCGGCATGCCGCGTCGCTACGTGTGCGCAGGGGCGTGCGCCGCTTTGTGACCGCGGTATGTCGCGTCCAATTCAGACGCGGCATGCCGCGTCGCTACAAATGTTGCCTAAGCGATCGAACAGCCAAGCTGTGCGGAGATTTGCTTTCCTACCCCCGTGAGAAAGCCCGCGACTTCTTCCATTTTTTTTCGGCTCAGCCGGCTTGATGGACCCGAAACGCTTAAGGCAGCCAGCACCCTGCCGTTAAATCCGCAAAGTGGAACCGCGATGCAACGCGCGCCCCCTTCGCATTCTTCCAGGTCATACGCGTAACCACGATGCCTGATGTTCTGCACTTCGGCGCGCAGCGCTGCGGCAGAAGTGATCGTGTTGCGCGTCAGTCGAATCAGCCTGGTCTGCTTCAGGTAGCGCTTTAGCTGGTCGTCGGCGTAACCGCTCAACAGGATCTTGCCGCTGGCCGTGCAATAAAGAGGCGCTCGATGTCCGATCCTGGAAAAGACCCGCAGCATCCGCGGCGATTCCACCTTGTCCACGTAGAATGCTTCTCCCCGGTCGGCGACGACCAGGAAAGCGCTCTCGCCGGTTCTGCCACCCACATTTTCCAGGAATGGCCTCACCGTTCGACACAGTTGTGATGCTTCCAGGTAGGTTTGTCCCATCTCCACCACTTTGTGGCCAAGCTGGTAAGTTTCATCACCCAGTTGGGTCACAAAACCCCGATGGCTGAGCGTGGAGAGAAGGCGATGGCTGGTACTGGCAGGAAGCTTGACGCGGCGGCTTACTTCCGAGATGCCCAGACCCCGGTCGGAAGAGGCCAGCACCTCCAAAATCCTCAAAGCACGGTCGAGCGATTGGACTCCGTTGGCCATGACAATCAGAAATGAGTATTCCGCAGAGCGCGTTATTGAAACTTCAGGGCGGCCAAACTCATGAATGATCCGCCAAATACCGGTTGACTGCCCGCGCCATTGGAGTTAAAAAATGGAAAGTCGTTCCGTATCGTGGAATACACCTTTTTGTGCTGCCATGTCAAATGGACAGTGGAAAAATTGAACCGCGCAGCACGCGACTAGGGGTCAGGTCTTCAGAATTCATTTTTCGCATATCAAGTCCGATCTCCATGTTCAAAATCCATTCAAAAAATGAATTCTGAAGACCTGACCCCAGACGTTTTCGCACCTTCGGCCAGACGAGGGCAGTGCAGGATCGTTCTGGCCGTCCTCTGTTTTTCCTGTCTCGCCTTCGCTTCAGACCCACAGTACCTCCCGGCAAAGGAGGTTCGTTCGCAATTCCTGCGCCTTCTGGAGCGCCCGCGGATCCCGCTGGCACCGCAGTCGTCGATTGCCGAGCGCGAAGGCTTGCTGGAAGAGAATGGATCTTTTGCCAGCCAGGCCGGCGAGCGCGTGCCGTTTTTGATGGTGAAGCAGGTGACCGCGCGGCGTTTGCCCGTCGTCATCGTGCTGCATGGAACGGGAGGGAACAAGGAAGGGCAGCTCCCGCTGCTCAAGCAACTCGCCGGACGCAGTTTCATCGGGTTTGCCATGGACGGGCGATTTCATGGCGAGCGGGTCGGCGCCGCCACAGCGGGGAAAAAGCAGTATGAAGAGGCAATTATCCGCGCCTGGAGAGAAAAGAATCCATCCAAACAGGAGCATCCTTTCTACTACGATACCGTCTGGGATCTGTGGCGCGCGCTGGATTATCTTCAGATGCGATCTGACGTGGATGGAAACCGCATCGGGGCGATCGGATTCAGCAAGGGCGGGATCGAGTTATGGCTCGGCGCGGCCGACGAACGCATCAAGGTCGCGATTCCGGCCATCTCGGTGCAGAGCTTCCGCTGGTCATTGGAAAATGACCAATGGCAGGGACGGGCGCGCACCATCGCGCAGGCGCACGAAGCGGCGCGTCAGGATTTGAATGAAGCCGAAATCAATCAGCGAGTTTGCCGCGAGCTCTGGAGGAAAGTCATCCCCGGGATACTGGACGAGTTCGACTGCCCCTCCATGATTCGCCTCTTCGCCCCGCGTCCGCTGCTGATTCTGAGCGGCGACAAAGATCCCAATTGCCCGCTGGCGGGCGCAAAGATCGCCATGGATGCCGCCAGGGAAGCTTACCGCGCCGCCGGCAAACCGGATCAGATTGAGATCAATGTCGCCACCGGCGTGGCACACCGCGTGACACCGGATCAAATGACTCTGGCAGTACAGTGGTTTGAGAAGTGGCTTTGAGGATTTCCTGGTTTCAAAAGGAGGCCAAAATGTTCTTCCGCAGGCTTTCGTATCTGGCGTGCATTCTGCTTCTATCTATGATGGTCGGTCCAGTGGCCCGGGCACAGGTCACCACGGCGACATTCTATGGAATCGTCAAGGACCCTTCAGGCTCGGTGGTTCCGGGGGCCGAGGTCACTCTGACAAATGAAAACACGAGCGCCGTGCTCAAGACGGTGACTGATGATGAAGGTGAGTTTGTCTTCAACTTTGTCGCTGCCGGCCGTTACACGCTCAAGATATCCCTGCCTGGCTTCAAGACTCTGGAAAGCAAAAGCATGGAGCTGGGCGCTGCTCAGAATTTTCGCCAGACATTCACGCTTCAGGTCGGCGAGGTGGCCGAATCGATCACTGTAACCGGAGAGAGCCCGCTTCTTAATACTGCGGCTCCGGAGCAGCGCGAAAACTATTCGCGCCTGCAAGTGACCGAGCTTCCACTGGCCAGGCGCAACTTCTCCAACATTTTACGTCTTGGCACGGGTGTCACTACCGGCGGCTCGGGTCAGGTCAGGCTCAACGGGGTGGGCAGGAGCGGCACCAAGGTGACCGTGGATGGGACCAGCGCGGATCCCAATCCGGAGGCTCCGGGAACGTCAATGTACCAGGCGTTTAATTTGATCGACGTCATGAGCATTGAAGCCGTCCAGGAAGTGCAGACGATCAAGGGAATTATTGCCGCCGAATACGGGCATGTGCTTACAGGAAACGTTAATTTGATTACCCGCTCGGGGACCAACGACTGGCATGGCAGCCTGTTTGAAAATTTTCAGGCGGAAGAATTAAACGCGCGCACACAGACAGCCAGCACGCGGCCTCCCTTGACGTTCAATCAGTTTGGCGGCTCGGTGGGCGGCCCGATTCGCAAAGACAAGGTTTTTATTTTTGGGGCGTATGAAGGGTATCGGGAGTCTTCCATGCAGGTGGTACAGGGCGACGTTGCTACCGAGCGCCTGAGAAACGCGGCCATTGCAGCCGTGCCCGATTACAAACCCTTCTTCGATACGATCCCTCTTCCCAATCAGCCGCACGATCCTAAGGGCATTGTCGGTCGTTTCATCGGCACGGGCTCTCGAACGCGCGCCGACAATCATGCGGTTATCAAAGGTGATGTCATGTTGTTTGAGAGTGGAAACCTGGCCGCCACCTACCGGCGTGGCCGGCCCACGCAGGAGACCCCCAGGGTTTCGCCGATCAACTTTCGTCATTGGGACGGGGAATCGGAGGCGCTGACAGTCACCTTTGTAAACAACTTCTCCCGCTGGACGGGCGAGACGCGCTACGGGTTCAACTACAACTTCATAAACAGAGTGGACGGTTTTTTTAATGTCAAGGATCCCAAAGGCCAGGAAAAGAATGAGGGTGGCCGTCGACTGCCCGATATCGGCGGGCTCGGTTTCGGAAATGGCGGGGGCGAACAGGTTCAGTATGGAAAAGCTCCCACATGGACGCTGGAGCAGAAATTCGCCCGGATTCTCGGGAAGCATTCCTTCAAGTTTGGCGGCATTTATTCCCGCCGCGGCGGCGGTCGTTCCGATGTCGAGAATCCGCAGGTGGCATTTGCCAACGAAGCGGACCTGCTGGCAAACAGTCCGAGCAGTGTCACCGTGACCTTCGGCGTCAACCCCTACACTTCGAGCAGCTACGAGTTTGGCTTCTTCGCGCAGGACGATTGGCGAATCACGCCGAAACTGGTGCTCAACCTGGGAATGCGCTATGACTACTTCTCGATATTCACTGCCAAAGCCATCAAGCCGGAAGCCCCTGCCGCTCTGTACAATCTAGATGGCCTGCGGGATGCGAGGAAGTTCATATTCGGGCCGCTGCGGGATACCAAGAAGCCGTTCGAACCGGATCGGCTGAATCTCGCCCCACGGTTCGGCTTTGCCTACAATCCGGATGGCCGGGGCACCAACGTGATCCGCGGCGGATTTGGAGTGATGTTCAGCCCGCTGATCTGGGCGACATTCAATAACGCCGTGGGAAATACACCGACCATTCCATTCCGCCGCAGTTTCAGCCGGCTGGAAGCCTCGCAGCTTGGTCTGCGCTACCCGGTTTTCAACGAGGACGTGGCGGTACTGGTAGACCGGCTGGGTAAGATTTCCATTGCCGACTTGTTTGAACCGCGCTATGTACAAGCGCCCTACACCATGAACATGTACCTTGGTGTGCAGCGCGCTCTCACTCCTTCGATGATGTTTGAGACTGCCTTTGTAGGCAACCGCGGGGTCAAGTTCTTTATGTATCGCAGGTTCAACGAAGTAAACCGTGTCACCGGCGTTCGGCCCAATACGGATCTCGGATTTGAAGGAAATTATCTGGACAGCTCGCAGCAGAGCTTCTACGCATCCTGGCAAAGTTCGCTGCGCCGGCGTTATTCGAAGAATCTGGCCGGTGACATCCACTATACCTGGGGCAAGTCTCTTTCTTACACGGGCGGAGACAATGCCGCCACTTTCAACGACGATGCCGATAATTCGATTCAGGATTTTTTTGACGTAAGAAACAACCGGGGGCCGTCGATTGGAGATACCACCCATGTCGTCGTGGCTGATTGGATTTACGACTTACCCAAGTTTGCGGGGTTTGGAAACGCCTTTGCCAGAAACGTTCTTGGAGGCTGGCAAATGACTGGGATCTTTCGTGCCCAGACAGGCGGCGCTTTTTCTGTAAGCCAGAGGAGCCCGGGTGGCCCCGCCAGCCGGCCTGACCTGATAGATCCCGATCACGCGGTGCTGGACAATTACCGAAAAACGCTCCAGTACCTCAACCCGGCCGCTTTTGCCAAGGTGCCGCTAAGCGCGCAGCGGATACCCGTGAGGCCGGGGTCGGCCGGGCATAATGCGTTTCGCGGGCCCGGTTCCTGGGTAGTGGATTTTTCGTTCGGGAAAAACTTTTCCATCACCGAGCAGCTTAAGTTCCAGTTGAGGGCCGACATGTTTAATGCTCTCAATCACACCAATCTGGGGAACCCAACGACCGACATCGATAATAGCAACTTTGGAAAGATTTTTGGAACCGGCGGAGCCCGGTCGATTCAGTTGAATGCGAGGCTGAGCTTTTGATCTTTTAGTGGCCGTGGCATTCTTTCGAGCAAGAATTTTTGCACCACAAAGGCTTAGCGCGGCGAAGCCGCAACCAAAAGTCAAGGAGAGACGGCCTGAGGGCCGTCTCTCTGCGGTGTCCTGCCAAGCTGAGACGGCCCTCAGGCCGTCTCTCCGCTCCCGAATAATTTGCGCAGGCCGCGAAAATTCT
>DASXQR010000159.1:0-4122 GCA_036507075.1 Acidobacteriota bacterium
GAAGCCGCAACCAAAAGTCAAGGAGAGACGGCCTGAGGGCCGTCTCTCTGCGGTGTCCTGCCAAGCTGAGACGGCCCTCAGGCCGTCTCTCCGCTCCCGAATAATTTGCGCAGGCCGCGAAAATTCTCATGGTTAGTAGTACAAAGGACACAAAGCGAGACGAGAGGCAGGCAGAGTCCGGTCAGCTCCCATAACATGCTTGCCACATTTTGACTTTGAGAGCTGACCGGACTCTGCCTGCCCCTCGTCTGACTTTGTGCCCTTTGTGCCTTTGTGGTGAAAACTCATACGCGAATCTATGCAAGCAGGTACTTGTCCTATCTCGGCAGCCAAATAATTTCACTCATTTCGCGCCTTCGCGCCTTCGCGGTTACCGCTTTTTTGATTCGATTTTGCTCAGGAGCTCCAGCGCTCCCTGCTGAATCTCTGCATCCGCACTTTCGGCCGCTTTGCGCAGGTGGGGTAATGCTTCGCGGAATTTTCCTTTAGCAGCCAGGGCGGCGCCAAGATGAAAGCGTGCGGCGGCGAAGTCCGGCTTCAGCTCGATGGCCCGCCTGTAATGTTGGATGGCCTGACCCGGGTTTCCCCTCATTCCCAGCACGTCGCCAAGACTGGCGTGTGCTTCGGCAAATCGGCCATCAACTCCTACAGCCGCTTCAAGCTGCGCTTGCGCCTCCCCCAGCATCTCTCTTGCAATAAGGAAAACCCCGTAATGGTAACGGGCCGCCCCGTATTTGGGATCATTGTGGACGGCCCTCTCAAAATGGTATTGCGCTGCACGAAAATTGCCGCGCGAGACGAGAACATTCGCCAGATTGGTGTGGGCGGGGGCAAAGTCGGGCTGCACCTGGATGGCATTTCGAAAAGCTTCTTCCGCGCTGGCCTGATCGCCTTTCTCCAGCAGCGAGGCTCCCAGGTTGTTGTAAGCCTGTGGCAAATCGGGATTGAGGCTGACGGCTTTCCTGAGCGCGGCTTCCGCCTCGGCAAGCTTTCCCAGTTGCCGATACACCAGCGCTACATCATTGAGCAGTACCGCGTCGTCCGGCGCGATCTCGAGCGCCCGCTGCAGATTCTCAAAGGCTCGCTCGGGTTGGCCCGTCCTGGATAAAGCCACTCCCAGCCGGTGCAGCGCCGGAGCCAGATCAGGCCGGCGATGCAGCGCTTCCTGGTACATGTCAATTGCCTTATTCACCTGGCCCGTTTCTGAACAGGCTTCGGCAAGCTCGAAGTAAAATTCCGCCCGCCGGGGGCGGTATTCTTCAATCGCCTTTTCGAGCCTGGGGATTCCTGCTTGCAGATTCGCGTTTTGTTTCACCTGCGCGACACCAAGGTACAGTTGCTGCTCGGCAGCGGAGAGAAGTTTCCCGGGATAATAAAGAATGACTTCTCCGTGATAGGCCGTTTCATCGCGGCTGTGTTTTTCCGGAAGGGGCGCAAGCAGGTCGCGGCCCGGCCGGCGCCGCTGGATGTAATGGTCCGTCATAATGACATGGACCACGTCCTCGGTGCGCCTCTTCGGCATGTGACATCCCAGACAATCCGTCGAAGCTGTGTGCCGGCTGGAAGCGGTAAGTTTTTTTAATGTTTCGCTGTGGCAGCTTTGGCACACGGCCACGTAATGGCGAGCCGCCTTCTCACCGTGTGGAATCTCGTGAGGATTATGGCAGGTGGTGCACGTCATCGAGCCATTTCTTTTCTGGAAGCATCGGGACTGTCGAAGCCTGTAGGCTGCACTGACAATCTCGAACTTGTCGTCGTAGGCGGAGCCCGAGGCGTGGTCAAAATGCAATATGAAATCAGCCAGCGTCTGGCCGGGACGATACGAGAATATGCCTCGGTCGTAGCGATGGATACTGGCAGGCAGCCGGAAACTGGTGGTTTGAAGATGACATTGCATGCAAACCTCCAGTTGCCTCTCGGCGCTCAACCGGGCCGGATTTATGAGGGTGCGACCAAGGGTCTCGCGGCCGATGTTTGGGTCGTTGGCTGCCTGGATGTGGTTGCGGCCCGGCCCGTGACAGCGCTGGCAGTCGATCCCTTCCGGAATAACCCCTTTAAACACCGGATTCTGGCCGAAGCTGTCCGAATGCGGCGCTATTTCCGGAAAGCTGTTGTGGCAGAACATGCAGTCATAATTGACGCGCCGGCGGAAATCCTGGTGATCGGGGCGATCGTATCCGGGGTTCATAGCCCAATACCCGCCCCGCTCCCGGTACCAGGCGACGGGAAGCTCCACTATCTCGCCTTGCGCCGTTTTGTGAAGATAAGTTCGGGCGTGGTTTCCCGATCCGAGAACAAAGTCGATCTCTCGTTCGACGACGTTGGTTTCCTTGCCGTCCATCCCGATTTGATACCGGCGCTGGTAATAACGGCCTGCGCGCTGGAACATCCTGTAGTAGCGGTCTGATGCGCGATGGTAAAAGGTATTCTTGCCGGAGTAGTCTTCCATAGTATTTTCAGTGCGCGGACGGAAGAACGATCGCGCCATGCCGGTGTGCTGGTAGGTTTCATAAATCCGGGCGTGACAGGCGGCGCAGGCCGACGAATCAACATAGCCGGCGTCGGTCCCCGCAATCAGGAGCGATTGTTGGTGTCGCGCAGGCGCCCGCTGGCGTGTTTGCAAGGCGAGGTACACACCCGCGGCTGAGAGCAACAAGGCAAGCAGCGCCAGCAGAACCCAAAGCGGGCCGGCGTTTCGCCCTCTGCCAGAAGGGCTGAATTGCTCCTGCGCTCCCATCGCGCGCATGTTAGCACGGTGAAGCAAATTCGAAAGAATTCACCACAAAGACACAAAAGCACAAAAATCTTGGTGTTCTTCGTGTCTTTGTGGTTAATTTTTCGTTGGGGGAGGTTCCAATGAAAAACACAATCCGATGCGCACTAACTGCGCTTTGCCTGGTGCTCGGAGTCGCAGGCGTCGTGGCGCCGCGGGCGATTCTGGCGCAGTCCAGCGCCGGCGGCGGGACAATCCAGGGAACAGTCAAAGACACAACCGGGGCTGTCATTCCGGGGGCAAAGGTAATTATTCGCCAGCTTGAAACCGGGCTTGTTACAAATTCGGAAGCGAATGGTGAAGGGTTCTTCTCCACGCCGCCTCTGAGCATCGGCAAATACAAGATCCGCGTCGAAACCATTGGGATGAAAGCATGGGAAGGAGAGTTGCTGCTGGAAACGGCGCGCGTGGCAGAGATTGCTCCGGTGCTGAGCCTTGGGGAAGTCAGCGAGACGATGGTGGTTTCCGGAAACATCACTCCGCTGGTTACAACCACCGATGCCACCGATGGCAGCACGCTCGACAGCATGCGCATTCAGGAGCTGCCGCTCAACGGGCGCAGCCTGAACACACTGATCGAAGACGTCACGCCGGGCGTGGAAGCGATTATCGACGTCAATGGCGGTGTGCGCGTGAGCGGGTTGATGGTCTACTCGACCGATTACGTGCAGGACGGCGCGGCGGCAAATAATCGCGAATTCGGCGGTTCCGGCAATCTGCAGGGCCTGGAGTCCATCGGTGAAGTGCGCGTAGAAACCAGCACCTCTTCGGCCAAATACAGCCGGCCGACCTCGGTGGTTGTGACGACGCGGGGCGGAACAAATCAACTGCATGGCTCGCTGTTTGAAACGCATCGCAACAATGGTTTTGGCGTGGCCCGCGCGCGTCAGGACGTCTTCGCCGACGGCCGGGAGTTCAAAGCGCCCAAACTGATTCGCAATGAGTTCGGCGGCTCGGTCGGCGGCCCCGTCATTCTGCCCCGTCTTTACAACGGCAAGAATCGCACCTTTTTCTTTTTCTCCCATGAAAGGGTGGAGCTTCGGCAAGGTCTTACCCGCGAGTTTCGCGTGCCCACCGCAGCGATGCGCGAAGGCGATTTCAGCGGGCTGGTCGACGCGCAGGGACGCAAGATCGTGCTTTACGACCCCCTCACGACCCGAATTGTCACCGCGCCCAACGGCAGGCAGGTGGCAATGCGTGATCCGTTTCCCGGGAACCGCATTCCCATTGCGCGCATCAGCCCGCTGGCCAAACGCATCTATTCCATCACTCCGCTGCCGACTGACATCACCAATCCGCTGGTCGCCGACAATCTGAAGTTCGTCGTCGCGACCAATGCCTTCCCCAAT
>DASXQR010000160.1:0-52689 GCA_036507075.1 Acidobacteriota bacterium
GCGTCTACGGCAGCTGAGTCGCGCGCGTGAGAAAAAGGACTTTCCAAAGAAATACTGTCACTGGTAGATGCGGAAAGGTTGGCCTGAGAAGGCCAAAATATTGACTGGTGCGACTGTTACCCTAGGAGCGTCCGCCTACCCCGCTTTCCGCTTTCCACTTTCTGCCTTCCGCCCTCTGCTTTCCGCCTTCCGCTTTCCGACTTCTGCCTTCCGCTTTCCGCCTTCCGCTTTCTGCCTTCCGGCGCCCCATCTTGCCCTTTTTGCCACCCATGCTACTTTGGTGCCAGGGGGGAGCCCGAGAGTTTAAGAGAGGGGATCCCTGTTGCTATCAAGGTGCGCAACTGCGTACACCAGTCGGCAAGAACGACGATGCTTGGTCGAAGTTCTGTTTTGGCCTTCCGTTGCCGCTGATCCGGATCCCCATTCAAGAGACGACTCGATCGAAACATGGAACCTCAAACAAGCGGCCGAGCCGACTCGGAGGTTGGTATGTTTTCTCCCGGGATAACAAAGAATGGGATGTTGCAAAATGCGCGAATTCTGATCGTCGATGATCAGGAGGATCATGTTCAACAGTTGCGGCAGATGTTGGAAGCTGCCGGATACTCCAATATTTGCACGGTGGTGGATCCACGCCTCTTTCTAACCATTTATCTTGATTTTCACCCCGACCTGATCCTGCTCGATATCTACATGCCATGGATGAACGGCTACGAGATCATGGAGCATTTGGAGCCCCGCATCGCCACGCGGGGCTATCTTCCGATTGTCGGTCTGACCGGCGATCACTCTCCCGAGACACGGCATAAAGCTTTGTCCATGGGAGCGATGGATTTTCTGGTAAAGCCCTTTGATCCGGTAGAGGTATTGCTGCGCATTCGTAATCTGCTGGAGACGCGCTTCCTCCATTTGCAGCTCCAGAACCAGAATCAGATTCTGGAGGAAAAGGTGCAGCAAAGAACGCGTGAGATGGAAGAAGAAAGATTGGCCAGAATAGCGGAGTTTCGTGATGATGGAACGGGACGGCATACCGAGCGTGTGGGCAAGGCTTCCGCCCTTCTGGCCGAGGCTCTGGGCATGTCCGAAGAACAGGTAAGCATGATAAGACGCGCGGCGCCTTTACATGACGTGGGAAAGATAGGGATTCCTGACTCCATTCTTCTCAAACCCGGAGAGCTCACTCCGGATGAGTTTGAGTTTATGAAGAATCATACTTTGATCGGCGCCAGAATCCTGACCGGAAGCCGCTTTCCCCCGCTGCAACTGGCCGAGGAGATTGCCCTGACGCATCACGAGCGCTGGGATGGCGAAGGTTATAACCATTTAAAACAGGACTCCACTCCCTTGGCTAGCAGAATCGTTGCGTTGACGGATGCGTTTGACGCCCTCACGCATGACCGCCCTTACCGAAAGGCCTGCTTGGTTGAAGATGCCCTGAAGGAAATAGAAGACGAGCGCGGCAGGCAATTCGATCCCATACTGGTCGACGTTTTCCTTGGTCTGGTTCCCCAGATTACCCGGTCCTCGGATGACGACAGAGTCGAAACCTGTCTCGTGGAAGACCCCCGCGACTGAGGGGTTGAGCACGGAGTTGAGCACGAATTACACGAATTACACGAAGTTATTATGAAAGATTCGTGAAATTCGTGTAATTCGTGAAATTCGTGATCAACTTCGTGGTCAACTCTCCCAGGTCTCTTCGATACGAATCCCTCGTTTCTCCAACTCGCGGACAAACCTTTCTGCAGGGACGCAGCGCTCCTGAGATTTTGCTCCCTTTTCAAGGGTCTCTCCGGCCGCCATCATCTGCGCTATGATGGAAGCGGGAAAGGCCGTGGTCCGCATCATGGCGCTTAAGCCTGTCTTTTCGTCAAACCAATCGATGATGTCATAGCGAAGCGTACCTCTCCGGCCATCCTTCATGCCGGTGAATTCCAGTCGTATCAGCACAACGTCCGGTTCATCGGCGGGAAGCTTGCTCAGCAGCAACTCACCCAACAGGCGCCGCGGAACCAGGCGCACTCCGCCGATCATTCGTTCCCCGCTGCCGGCCAGTCCCAGATCAATGAGCAGCTTGAACTTTTCACAATGGCCGGGATACCGGATTGTCTTGTAATCGAGCGCGCGCAGGCGGCCCAGATAAGTTTCCGGCAGTGTCGAAGTGCCACCCGAAGTCTGAAACGCCTCCATCTTCTGAAACGGAGCTGGAAAGCGGAGTTCTTCAATCTCGGTCATCGACTCGATCTCCACAATACTTCCCTGCCGCAACACTCGGGCCGGCTCCACATATTCATTGATCAAACCCTCGACTGAGAAAACAATCTGGTAGTCGAGCGGCGGTTTGGGATTTTGGGGAAGTCCGCCCACGCGAATATGAAGCTCTTCGGGCTGTTCGAAGCGAGCGATTCCGTGCGCTGCCAGAATGCACACCATTCCCGGGGCCAGGCCGCAGTCAGGGATGATATTAACGCCGGCCCTGGCGGCTTCCGCATTCAGTGCCAGTTCGGCATCGACCACTGTGTTATTGCCGCCTAAGTCGCAGAAATTCGATCGCGCCTGAATGGCCGCCTTCGCCAGTTGAAGATTATGGTGGTACACCACGCAACTGACGACGGAATGGTGTTCTCTCATCAGCTCGACGGTCCTGGAAGAATCGGCCACATCGAGCTGGACGGCAGATACTTTTCCGGCTCCGATTTTCCTGCGCACGGCTTCCGCCCGCCCGATGTCTATGTCGGCGACCGTCACAGCTTCCACGTGCCGGCAGCGAGCCAGGTCGAAAACTGTCCCGAAACCCATCCGTCCTGCGCCCAAAACCAGAATTTTCACAGCCACTCTCTTTGTGTCCTTTGTGTCTTTGTGGTGAGAATTCGGCAAACACTTTAAGATGGTCGTATGAACAAGCCGGCGGCCGTCAAGCGGCTCCTCTTTGTCTGCGTCGAGAATTCCAACCGTAGCCAGATTGCTGAAGCGTTTGCCCGCGTTCATGGCCGTGGCCGCGTGCAAGTCTACAGTGCCGGGTCGCGGCCTTCCGGGGAGATAAACGCTCGCGCGATTGCATCCATGGCCGAGATCGGTTACGACCTCAGCCGCCATCATTCTAAGTCTCTTTCAGGAATACCGGATGTCGAATACGATTTTGTGGCAACCATGGGATGCGGCGATCAGTGCCCGCTGGTGCGAGCCAGGAAGAGGGAAGACTGGGCCATTCCGGATCCCAGGGAAATGACGCCCGGCGAATTCCGCGAAGTACGCGATCTCATCGAGCAGCATGTGCTGCGGGTTCTGGACATGCTGCAACATGAATCCCCGGTGCCAGCAACCACACCCCACACGTAGCGACGCGGCATGCCACTACGCGAATTCCCTACTTGCCGGTACGGATCCAGTCAAGAACCTTCTGATACTCAGGCGATCCCTTGACCCAACGCACACCGCCTCCATGTGAATCCGGCCGCGCCACTTCACTTTCATCCGGCGGCGCAGGGCTGCTGGGCTTCACCAGAAGCAGGCTCTTTTCCGGCTCGCTCAGGTTGATGACCCTCAGTGAGGAACGGTATTGCGCCATGATCTGCTCGTTGGTCGCCTTCCCGGATTCGGTGGCATTGAGACGAAAGATGGGGTGCGTGTCGTGGCAGTGGTGGCATGCCTTCTCGTCGCTTCCCAGCACCTCGAAAAGCGGTTGAACGTTCTGTTTGAAGGAGTCAAAGTCAGGCAGCTTGATTTTCTTGCCCTGAAAATCCGGCCTGCGGGCCAACGCCTCGTTGATGGCAGGATTCTCCTGCAGCGATTTGTCGCTGTTCACAATTGTATACGCTGTATCGGCGACCGTCTTGTCCGAATCGACCAATGTCTCGCTCAGAAGGCTGAGCACGCGCATATCCCGGACCATTCCGTGCTTAACCGCAAAGTCCAGGATGATCTTCTTTTTTTGTGCGTCACGGCTGGAAAAAGCTACGTTGAGCCGGCGCGCGATGTTGGGATCGTCGCTTAATCTGGGGGCGCGCATGGCCACTTCGAAAGCGGCTTCGAAAATCTGCAGATCGCGCGAGGTGAGAGAGCGAAAAATCTTCATTCGCACATCCTTCTCTTCCAGCGCCTCAGGAGCATTAAGCAAAGCGCGGAAAGCGTCGGCCCCCGCGTCGTCCGCCAGAAAGGCGTCGCGAATCTTGGCGGCCTGTTCGCTCTGCGCCAGAGTTGCAGGCCGCGCGTTGATTTCAATTGCCTGGATTGCGGCAAAAGCCGCGATGGCGGCGCTCAGGACAAAAAGACCTGGCATCGAGAATTTAGAGTTCATTTAACAAATCTCCCTAATAGATAAATATAGCAACCTGGAAATTATATGGAGCGCCCCAGGGCAGGGTCAAACGCTGATGAATGCGGGGCCGGCACAGTCAGCGGCTTGGTGTCTTGGTGTCTTGGTGGTTCAATTCTTTTTGACCACCAAGGCACCAAGCGAACTTTCATAATGCAAAATCCATAACAGTTGCCAACTTATTCCTTGTACAGCCACGCTCCTAAAACTGTCGCGAGCGGTACTTCAACCAGTCCCCACACAAGGGCCGTCAGCATCATCTGTCGCGGAAAGATATCCAGGCCTATCATACCGACGGTGGGATAAAAGTAGGCGAAGGCCCACGCGGCCAACCCGGCGCAGATGGCCGTCTTTGGCCCCACCCCGTAGCGCGGCCGGATGGCCGCATACAGCCAGACACACAAAATCCCGAGCACGAATCCGAGAACGACGAACCAGATAATCGCCTGACTGCCTATCTCCGGCCTGTTGATTGTCTGCATGACAGGCTTCCAGTCAAGTATCCGGTCGTTGAGAATATACTCACCGGCATTGATGATCAGGCCTGCCAGCAAACCACCGAGAAGAACGCGCGCAGTGTTGATACTTCCCATGCCTCACCTCCGAAGCTAGGCTTTCAAACCTGACTGTTGATTGGGAAAAAAGAAACGACCGGGGGTATTGTACTACTAACTACTGGAATTTTGTGATGGAAAGGCAGAGAGCCCTTTGGGACCGGAGAGACGGCCTGAGGGCCGTCTCAGCTTGGCAATTTACATCCGCTACGGAGCCGTAAGCCTTAGTTCCAAAAAAGAGTCATGGAGGATATAACTGGACAGGGGCTCGTCTGGAGAATGACGTCGTCACGGTTCCTCCGATTTCTCTACGCTGCGTCGTTTTCAGCACGCCGCGGACTCACTTTGCCGGCGCTGTATTCCGTTCCCCGCCCCCGTGCGTTTTGCCGCATAATGGGCATGGGGTAGGCGGCTCGTCGTTGTCAACCCGGTGCGTCACCGGCTTGAGAGAGCGCAGGAAAGCAAAGATCGCCTTCAGGTCCGAATCCGTCATGCTTTTAAAATATGCCCACGGCATGGCTGAATCGAGCTGGCGCACTCCGTTGACCGCGCCGGCGCGAATCGTCTTCACGAACATGTCCGGGTCATAGTAAGGAATGCCCGAGGGATCGCGCGTCAAATTGGCGCTGGCAACCATGGATATTCCCGCCGGCGTCAGATTCGCGCTCGCGACTGTATTGTGCGCGCCGGAGTGCGAGCGGAGAACTTCACCGCCCGCAAATTCCATGCCCGGAATAGGTACGGCATTTACTTTCGGTGTGTGGCAACCGGCGCACTGGGCCATCCCCACCAGATACTGTCCACGCTTGACTGGATCGGACATTTCGGGTCCGGGAACCCGTCCTGGATCAGGGAGCGGCTTAGACCGCGCTGCGACCTCTTCCGGAACCACCATCTTCGGCAACGTGTTCTTGACGGCAGCGATCGAGCGGACATATACGATGATGGAAGCCAGGTCGTCGTCGGAGATATTCCGAAAATAACGGTAAGGCATCATGGTTATGAGTGTCCGGCCGTCATGTCCGATTCCCTGCCGCAGCACTCGAACAAAGTCTTCATCCTTCCATGAGCCTGCTCCTGTCTCAATGTCAGGAGAAATATTCGGAATGGTTACATCGAATGTACGACGCCCTTCCGCTTTGACGAATCGGCCTCCGCCTTTTTTTCCCGAAATGGGAAGCCGCGTCTTCTGGTCAACTTCAGAGTGGCACATAAAGCAGTGCGCCACTCCCTCGACCAGATAACGGCCTCGCACCAGCCGTGACTTGGTGGGCTTGAACGGGGGCTCGGTGTCGCTTCCCACGACCACCAGGCAAAACGGCAGCAATGCGAATATAGAGAAGCAAATTTTTTTCGTAACGATCCCTCGTCGCGCTCTTTGCACACCGTATTTCATACATTCCTCCTGGAAATTAGGGGACTGTCCCCATTTACCATCTAATTGGGAGAGGCACGATTCATCTCGCCGCCGCCGTACTTTTGGCCGCACAGCTTGCAGTAGGTTGCCGGTTCATCGTTGTCGACACGGTGCGAAACCGGTTTGAGCGTCCGCAGGAATGCAAAGATGGCCTTCAGATCCCTCGTACTTTCCCCTTTCGTAGCGCAACTCGGCTCCGCCGCGCCTCGGCCGCTTTGGAGGCTGAGGTGCAGCAAACCCGTAGAGACGCGATACATCGCGTCTGAGGCGGGCGCGATAAATCGCGCCCATCGCCGCTTTGCGGCGCTCCGGACGCGACCGCGTCTCTACGTCTGGAATGTCCAAACTCCAGGACACAGCATGCCGCGTCGCTACAAATGTCCAAAATCCGTCAGACCGGCAGCGAGTTACGGCAAACAAGCAGCGGTCCATCTTGTGTCTCTGTAAAGTGAAGGTTTCCGCATTCGATCCAGCGATAAATCACGCGGGTCGTGGTCCTGCTCAGTACGGCTGCCAAGTCTGGCGTGATCATATCTGATTCTTCGGCGCACTTTGAGCACCAGGACCGAACTCTTTTCTGAGAACCCCTGATCACGATCACCTCTTTTGCCTCCAGCACGACCTCGATCCTCCTTTTTCTCCTCATCCTCGCCCCTGTCGACCGGCTTGCCGGATTAGTCATGAATCTGCAGAACCAACTCCGATTCCAACCGCCCCCGCCCGCGAAAGGGCGTGATGCTCAAATTGACCGGATGCCGATTCGCCACAGTGCTTTCACCGCCGAGGCGCCGAGATCGCCAAGGTCCCGCAGAGCCTTCAATCCAGCCTCTGCGAAATCACGGCTTACTCCGCGCCTCGGCTGTAAATGCAAGGAAGCTCCTGTTCGCCGGGTGCCATGGTTTTGACGCCAGCCTTGTACTAAAATGGATGCGTCCAGAATCCTGAACCTTGTCTCGACGACTCAGAACAGTTGGAAGAATCTGACGTCAACGTCCAATTTTCTTCGGACCCGACGCCGGAATAAACATCAAGACTGGGAAGCCGGGTTCCGTTCGCCGTTATTCATAGCCTGCAAGCGTTTCGGAAGTCCTTACAGGCAACTGAGATTTTTCTGAGAGATTTCTGAGGAGCTCCTTCAAGGCCATGAGCAAACCGGTCCAGCCCGTTTATGAATTCGGCCCGTTCCGCCTGGACGCCTCGGAACGACTGCTGCTGCGTGATCGGGAACCTGTACCGGTTACACCCAAAGTTTTCGACACGCTTCTTGTGCTCCTGGAGCACAACGGCCGCCTGGTTGAAAAGGGCGAATTGATGCAGCGGCTATGGCCGGACACCTTCGTAGAAGAGGGGGCATTGACCCGCAATATCTCAGATTTGAGAAAGGCTTTGGATGATGGCTCTAACAGTCAAAAGTACGTAGAGACCGTCCCGAAGCGAGGGTATCGGTTTATTGCTACGGTGAGAGAAATTGGGGATGACGGCAGCGTGCTCATTATTGAAAAGACAACCCAGGCGCGCCTTGTCATCGAAGAGGGGCAAGAAGCCGGCCAAGGCGGGATCACGCTCGCTCATCCATTCCAGCAAAAGATGATCGAAGGAACGCGTCAGACCTACCTCCCGGCACGAGCGGGATTCCGGCGAATCTT
This sequence comes from Acidobacteriota bacterium, assembly GCA_036507075.1. Lineage (GTDB taxonomy): Bacteria > Acidobacteriota > UBA6911 > JACQSX01 > JACQSX01 > DASXQR01. The sequence goes on from DASXQR010000160.1 coordinate 7,933, forward strand.
CTTGGTACTCTGCCTGTTCCTTGTCGGGCTTGCCTTCGCGCTGGCCTGGTATTGGCAATTCTGGCAGACCCGGCCGCCGCAGCAACCGGCCGAGACGCGCCTCACCTCCCTGGCCGTGCTTCCATTCAAGCCGCTGAACTCGGAAGGAGGCGATCAAATACTGGAATTAGGGATGGCCGATACGCTGATAACACGACTGAGCAACCTGAGCCACGTGATAGTTCGGCCCACCAGCACGATCCGCAGGTATACCAGCGTGCAGCAGGATCCCATCGCCGCCGGGCGGGAGCTGGGAGTGGACTCAGTCCTTGAGGGAAGTATTCAGAAACTGAACGACCGAATACGGGTCACAGTGCGACTACTGCGCGTCGGCGACGGCAAGCCGCTCTGGGCCTATAAATGCGATGAGAAATACGAAGACCTGTTTCAAGTACAGGATTCCGTATCAGAACAGGTGGCGACAGCGTTGATGCCGAGCCTGACCGGGCAAGAGAAGAGACTTGTCAGCAAACGCCATACTGAAAACCTTGCCGCGTATCAGCTTTATCTGAATGGTCGTTACTTCTGGAATAAGCGAACGGCCGAGGGCTTCCAGAAAGCCCTCGTTTATTTCAGCCAGGCTATCGAAAAGGACCCGAACTATGCTCTGGCCTACGTGGGGCTGGCTGACTCTTACACCATGCTTGCCGATTACGATTGGCTCTCGCCAAAGGATGCTTCTCCAAAAGCCAAGAAGGCCGTGATGAAGGCGCTTGCTCTCGATGAGGCATTAGCCGAAGCTCACACTTCGCTGGCCGATATCAGGAGGTTTTATGATTGGGATTGGGCCGGCGCCGAACGGGAATACAAGCGGGCCATCGAACTGAATCCGAATTATCCGACTGCTCACCAGTGGTATGCGGAGTTCCTGTCAGCGATGGGCCGCCATGATGAAGCCATGCGGGAGATTAAGCACGCCGAGGAGCTTGATCCGCTCTCGCTCGTCGTCAAGTCGGCAGCCGGTTGGATCCTTTTTTGGGCGCGCCGGTATGACCAGGCTATCGAAGCATGCCGGAAGGTGATTGAAATGGATCCGAATTACGGAGAAATTTATTCTCAACTGAGGCGCGTCTACGAGCAGAAAGGAATGTATGCCGAGGCGCTGGATGCGGACGGAAAGCTGAGAGCGTTCAGGGAAAAACGCGTGCCTCGGGTGGCTGAGAGCGGGAACGGCGACGCGATATCAAACGCTAAAGCTTACTGGCAGAAAATGCTGGAACTTACAAAGAATGACTTGAAGAGCAACCAGGAAGCCGCGCAAATGCGGATGGCGGAAATCTTCACACAGCTCGGAGACAAGGATCAGGCATTCGCGTGGCTTGACAAGGTCTATGAAAGCCACCATTTTTGGCTGCCCTTCCTCAAGGTGCATCCTCATCTCGATCCTTTGCATTCGGACCCGCGCTTTGAGGCTTTACTGCGTCGCGTCGGATTGGGCTGAGACCGCGGGAAAAAATCCACCGCGAAGGCGCGAAAGCGCGAAAGCAAAAATTGCTTTAGTTTTTCTGAGTGACCGTAACCGTAGACATTTTAGTGTTCAGTCCCAATTAGTTTGCCAAGGGACCTCATTCGTTTCGCGCTTTCGCGCCTTCGCGGTTCCAGTACCGCAGAGGATAAGAATTGTGAAGACCCGGCGCAAATCGATAACGTGCCAGCAAAACCTCGGCATGAGCCAACCCGTCACCCGCAGGGATTTCCTCAACGCGAGCCTGCTTGGAGCAGGCTCTGTGCTGCTGCATGGATTGTCGCCTTTGGAGCTGCAGGCGCAAAAACAATCATGGGACGGCTACAGCGGCGTCGGCGATTACAGCGGCTCCAACGGAAACACGCAGGAGGTGCTGCAGATTGCTCATCGCATCCGAGATGGGGAGTTTGATCAGCTACCGGCCGACATCGAAGACACCGGTGAGACGTTTGATCTGATCATCGTGGGCGGCGGCATGAGCGGGCTTGGCGCGGCGCACCTCTTCAAGAAGACCAAAAAACCTGGACAGAAATGCCTGCTCCTGGAGAATCACCGTGTTTTCGGTGGTGAATCCAAACGGAACGAGTTCATCGTCAACGGCCAGCGATTGATAGGGCCTCAGGGAGCCAACGAGTTTGACATTCCATCCAATCCCGGGGAGCCCGGATACGAGCTTTATGATGAATTGAAGATTCCACGAAAATTTCAATATTCAAACCTCGCTTCCGGCCTTGGCCCGCTGCATTTTGATCGTACCAACTACGGATTCCAGTTGTGGGTGGACCAGTCTCCGAGCTTCGGACACTTCTTCGATAGCCGTTCTCGGGGAACCAAGCCTCGATGGATACACAATCTGTGGGGACAAAAGCTCGAGGGCGCGCCTTTCTCCCGGCAGACAAAGCGGGACTTGCTGACCTGGAGAACCAGCAGCAAGCGCCCTTACGCGGGTGAAGACTTTCAGCGCTGGCTCGATACGATGACCTATAAGGAATATCTGGAAAAGGTCATGGGCCTGAGCTCTGAAGTCACAAAATACGCAGACCCTGTATTGGCGGCTGCTCTCGGCCTGGGTTCCGACGCGCTCTCTGCCTATGCCGCCTATCAAATATCGATGCCTGGATTTCTGGGTTTTACCGGGAAAACTTACTATCCCAGCAAGCTGGAAGAAATTTCTCCGGACACCTGGCATTCATTCCCCGGAGGCAACGATGGTTTCGCGCGCTTCTTTGTCAAATCCCTGATCCCGCGGGCGATCGGCGGAGCCGATAATTTCGAAGATGTGCTTAATTCCCGGGTCAATTTCGGCGCGCTGGATCATCCGGATAACGATACTCGCATCAGGTTGGACGCAACGGTCGTGCGCGTGGAACACCAGGACCGGCCCGACCGTTCCGATTATGTCTGGATTACGTACGTAAAGTCCGGTCGAACTTTTCGGTTGCGAGGTCGGGCCGTGGTCATCTCTGCGGGCGGATTCATGGCCCGGCGCGTTGTGAGAGATTTACCAGCCGACTACAGCATGGCGTATGATGCCTTCTATCACTCACCCGTGCTTGTCGCCAACGTCGCTCTCAGAAACTGGCGCTTTCTTTATAAACTGGGATTGACTGCCTGCCGCTGGTCCAGCGGCTTCGGATTTTCATGCAACATCCGTCAGCCGATGCAAGTCGGGCAGTATCGGCCTTCTTTGGATCCCAACAAGCCGATCATCCTTACTTTTTACGTGCCCTTTTATTACCCCGGTCTTCCCATTCAGGAGCAGGGGAACCGTGGCCGCTTGGAACTGCTGTCAAACAGCTATCGCGATTACGAGCTGAAGATTCGCCGGCAAATGATCCGGCTCTTCCGCTCAGAGGGCTTCAACCCCGGAAACGATATCGCGGGAATTATTCTTAACCGCTGGGGACATGCCTACGTCAATCCTGCGCCGGGATTCTACTTCAATAGCGGCGGCGGTCCGGCTCCACGAGACGTGATTCGAAAACGATATGGCAGGATCGCTTTCGGCCACTCAGAACTGGTGGGACACCAGTACTGGCTGGGCGCAATTCATGAAGGAGAGCGCGCCGCCGGGCAGTCGGCAGAAATACTTTAGTCCTTTGCCGCGGGGGCTCAGACGGACCAAGCCTGCACCCAGCACTCAAATGCGGATTGCGGAATGCGGAATGCGGAATAGAGCCGTTCACGAGCACGTGCACGTCACGCCGGTCCAAATTAGCTTCAGGAGTGCAAGAAGAAGGGCGTGTTGACCAAATCGGAACAGAATGGAGACGGCTACATTATGTTCACCGCAGAGCCGCCGAGAGCCAAGTTTCGCTGAAGTTGTGATGAAACTCTGCGGAAACTCGACGTTCTTTGCGGCTCTGCGGTGAATGCAACGTGTGGATGTGGACGGCTTTATTCCGCATTCCGCATTCCGAAATCCGCATTCCGAAGTCCGTCAGGCAGTCTAAACGAACTTGGTAACCCCGGGAAACGCCACCGGTGGAGTAGGAATAGATCCCCACTCGTACTTCTCCGGCGTAAGGTCTTCCTTGGAATTCATCGCCTGCTCCCAGGTGATCATCTGGCCCGTGTAGGTGGCCATTCGACCCATGATGGCCAGCATGGTGCTTTTTGCCATGTATTCGCCGTTGCTGATTGGTTTCCCGTTTCGAATGCTGGCAAACAACTGATCGTGTTCCGTCTGATAAAAGTTGTCGCTGGGGTCATCATCGGGTGCTTTGTAGACCCACTGAGTACCTGCCGCGATAGCCAGCCCGCGCTCGGCGACAATGGCCGTTCCCTTCGAACCGAGCACGTGGCTGCTCATGTCATTATGGCACCCGCGCTGCTGCCGGCAATTGCTGAAAAGCTTCACGCCGTTGGAATACTCATAGGTCACGGAGTGGTGGTCGTAAATATTGCCGAACTCGGGGCCGGTGCGAACCTGGCGGCCGCCCATGCCGACGGCGCGAACCGGATACTCATCCTTCATGATCCAGGCGCACACGTCCAGGTAATGAACATGCTGCTCCACATTGAAATCACCCGACAGCCAGGTAAAGTAATACCAGTTGCGCATCTGCCACTCCATATCGCTCCAATTCGCCTGCCGGGGCTTCACCCAGATGGAGCCGCGATAGTCATTGGCCTGCAGCGCGCGTATTTCGCCCAACGCGCCCTCATGTATTCGCTTGATCGTTTCTTGAAACCCTTTCGAATAACGCAAGCAGAGACCGGAAACAATGGATAGATTTTTCTTCTTGGCGTCTTCACAGGTGGCCAGTACGGAATGCACCCCGGGAGAATCGACGGCGACCGGTTTCTCGGCAAACACATGCTTGCCCGCGTCAACGGCCGCTTTCAAGTGAGCAGGTCGAAAATGAGGGGGTGTTGCCAGAAGCACCACATCCACACCGCAGTCGATCACCTGCCGGTAAGCATCAAAACCGACAAAGCAACGTTCCTGTGGAACATCGATTTTCGAGGAGATCTGTTTTTGGGCCTTCAATGTGGTCAGGCTGCTCTGCAGGCGGTCGACAAACGCATCTCCCATGGCAACCAGTTTCACATTGGAATCGGCCTGTAAGGCCTGGGCTGCTGCTCCGGTTCCTCGGCCGCCACAACCGATCAGGCCGATCCGGAGCACATCGCTTCCCGCTGGGTGAAAACCTCCTGCAATTGCTTCATTCGCGGCGGCGGCGCCGCCGATAACCGCCGCGCTCGATGTCTTCAAAAATTGGCGGCGGGACACCTGCTGCGGAGGGGAAGGTTTAGGTTTGGTAGTCATGATATTTTTCTCCATTGCGGCAAATTGAATCTCTGCAGTGTAAAAAGTCTGGCTTGGTGCCTTGGTGGTTCCAATTTCCTGACCACCAAGACACCAAGCTCCCGAATGCTCATTTTGCCAGATCGACAGCCACGCCAAGTCAGTTGCGGCTTTGTTGCTTCGCGTTCTTCGCGCCTTCGCGGTTCAAGCTTTTTTCAACGGCCTCAATTCAAACCTTCGAAACAGAATCTCAAAGCCCTCGGACTGCAACAGAATCTTTCCGGCCGATGGAAAGACATCGTAACACTCATTGACCGCTGTTCCATTCACCAAAACCGTGATGCGACCTCCGTCGCAAATGCACTCGACGCGGGTCCACTGGCCCAGCGGGCTTTCCACGTCATATTTGCCCCGCGTGTCAATCCACTCCTGAAAATCCGGGTCGTGCATTGACCACCAGAATTGCTTACCTGAATACACGGTCGGCTTTCCGCCCTTCTTCCACCGGGTGCGGCCATCCGGCCCCAGAACTGTTTCGCTTGTGATCGTGACCGGAATCATTGAGCCGTTCTCATCCTTGCCCCGAATCACGATCAAATCGCCGGCACAGCCCTGCGCCAGTTGGCACTCTATGGAAGACATCCAGGGATCGCGACTGCCGTCGGGTCCCACGGCGTGCAGCAGAATTCCCGAATTTCGGACGGTCTTGCTTCCATAGGTTTTCTTGCTCCATTTGTATTCGACAGTCAGGTGGTAGTCCCTGTATGACTGGCGCGTGGCAACGTAGCCATCGACCTCACCGGAAGCCCTCAGAAATCCGCCTTCAACCGTGAATACCTTCCTGGGATCCTGGTAGCCTGTACCCTTTACCCACGTGTAGAGTCCATCGAGGTTCTTACCGTTAAAGAGTGTGACGGTTTTGTTTGGAGATGCTTGCTTCAAATAGACGAATCCGGGACTAGCAGTAGTGACTTGGAGAAATTTACGACGGGTCCACCTCATGATTAGATTTTGCCACAAAGGCACCAAGACACAAAGTCGGACGACGGCAAGGTAAACGGCTGACTTTGTGCCCTGGTGCCTTTGTGGTAAAAAGTTAACACAGCTCCGGAGGTCACCTTGAACAGTTCGGTTACTTTCTCCCGCCGCAATTTTCTGAAGAGTGCAGCAGCAGGATTTACCGCCCTGTCATTAACGGGTAAACAAAGCTCGTCCATCGGGCAAAGCTCGAGCAAAAGACCGACCAGTTTTCAGATTGCGTGCATGACTCTGCCCTATGCGGATTTTCCCCTGCAGCGCGCCCTGGAAGGAATCGCAGCGAGTGGGTACAAGTACGTTGCCTGGGGCACCCGCCACCGCGAATCGAACAGTCGCCAGCTTCCCGTTATGGACGTCAATGCGCCGCCTGCGGAAGCAAAGAAGCTTGCAGACCACTGTAGAAGCATGGGACTTACTCCTGTCATGATGTTTTCAACCGTGTACGTCGAGGCAAAGGACGGTGTTGACGTGCTGAAAAAGCGCATCGCGCAGGCCGCTGCGGCAGGAATTCCCCAGGTACTCACCTTTGGCCACACCGAACGCGGGCAATATGAAGCATGGATCAAGAATCTAAAAGAGGTGGGACCGGTGGCGCGATCCGCCGGGGTGATCGTTGTAATCAAGCAGCACGGCGGTGAAACGGGAACGGGAAAAGATTGCGCCAGGATTGTGCGCGATGTGTCTGACGGCGGTGTCTGGATGAACTACGACGCCGGCAACGTAATGGACTATCTTGATGCCGATCCGATCTCTGACATTCAGACCTGCGTGTCTGAAATTCGAAGCTTTTGCATCAAAGATCACCGCAACTTTCCAAAGGACCAGGACTGTGGTCCGGGCTTTGGCGAAATCGACCACTACCGCCTGCTGGCACCGGTTTCCTACACAAGTTTGACCATGCCGCTGGCCTGCGAAAATATTTCTGCGCCCGTCCTTCCCCGTCCCACCAACCCCGAGGGTGTAGACAAACTAGCCAAACGGGCCCGAGAATTCCTGGAAACGGTCATTCAAGGTCTGCAAACTTCCGATCAAACAACTGGCTAAAACCCCAACAGTACTGCACGCGAAGCCCGGAGCCACGTCCCGTAAGGGCGTAGTGGGTACCATGTAAGTCAGCTCCGCGCAGCCGACTGCAGAGGTGCCCACCACGCCCTTGCGGGACGTGGCTCCGGGCTTCGCGTGCACAAGCCTGCGTCTGGAGTTGCAGTCATCGCTTCACGGTTTCCTTTGACTGAGGCCTGAGGAGTTCAGGGTACGCCTTTTCCACGCCTTCTCCCGGTTTTCGCACTCTCAGGTAAAGGGTGTCTCCTGCACCCGCAGCGCGAAACGCTTCCTGCGCGCGCGAGTACTCGGAGGCCACGTTTTTTACCGGCAGCACGTTTCCGAGAGGATCCGTCGCATTGATAATCCAGACTTGTCGACCCGCCAGGCTGGCTGCCAGGTCAGGAAGATCGTAGTACTGAAGCACACCCGGGATAATGCTTTCAAAGATTGTGCGATGCACCTTTTCACGGACGACTAAATCGTAGGAGACCAGCATCCTTTCCAGGGCCAGTTTTCTGATGCGCTCGTCCTGAGTTGCCAAATGCAATAATGCGATCGCCCCGCGACCCGTTCCTAAACCGATAAACTGCTTGGCATCCACCTCGGGACGCGTCTCGAGCACGTCGAGACCCCGGCGAATATCGTATGCGCGCTGCCCCACCAGCGTTCTGCCCACTAGAAAAGCTGTCTTGGCACTCTCGTAGTCGCCAAAGAACCGGAGAAAGGCGTTCGACGTATCCGGGTTAATCTCGCGCCGCGTCTCTCCCATTCCGCGCGGGTCGATCGCCAGGACGACGTAGCCCGACTTAACCCATGTTTCCAACTCGCCTCCCGGGTACGCGTGTGCTTCCTTCCCGCCGTCATGGACGTATACGATAGCCGGACCCTTTCCGGAAGTTTGATTCGCTATGAAAAGCAAGGCGGGAACGGTGATGCCGGCCTCACTCTCATAGGTCAGTTTTTCAATCCGGTAATCGTCACGCCGCAGTTCGCCCCAATGTCTGATCCCCAAAGGGCCGGCTTCCTCGGGAAAGACGGCCAGCCGGCGAACCTGCCTTTTGATTTCTTCTTTACGTGAAGCAAATGCCGCAAGAGTCGACAGCGTCGGACGCTGCGGGCGAACAAGTTGGTTTCGCTTCTGGTTGAGCGAGAAAACAGTTTCGCCTCCTAGCGATACAGAGACCTGGCCCGAGGGCGTGCAGAACAAATCTTCTTCACTTTCCAACTGAATTTCTGGTTCAGCGATGGGTAAGTCGACTCCCTTGAGCCAGCGGTTCATCCACCGATAAGCAGCCAGCCGTCGCGGCAACGTGAAGCCGTGCCCATCATCCACCTCCACCATGTCGAGCTTTTCTTCAGCCCCCAGCAGCGACCAGAGGCGCCTCGCCTCGCGGAAGGTTTCGCGCGCCCCTTCGATCGGAAAGAAATCACGAATGGCGGAAAGGATCAGATAGGGTTTTGGCGCAAAGGCTTCCACAAAGTCGGCCTGGTCCAGTCCATCGAGCAAAAACGGAAGCATCACCTGCTCGGCGTCCTGCGGACCGATAGTCTCCAGTAATCGACGCCAGGAGGTAATGTAACAGGAAGGCGCCGCAACTTTGACCCTGTCATCCAGAGCCGACAGGTAAGCGGTCATCGTTCCGCCGCCGGAGTTGCCGGTGCATCCAATCCGGCTTTTGTCCACCTCCGGCCTCAATTCCAAATAGTCCAGGGCTCGCATGCCGTCCCAGATGGTGTAGCGAGCCAGATTCTGGCCGGTGAGTAAACATTGAATGCCGACGACCGTATGTTCTGTCGTTGAGCCCCCTTCCAGCTTCCATTCCTTGAAGTCAGGATCGTAGATCTGGATCCGCTCCCCCTGTCCGATGGGATCGTAGGTCAACACGACGAAGCCGTTCTTTGCAAACGTGACGATTAATCGCTGCCAGGCGTGGTGGGCTTTTGCCCCAAGCTCGTGACCAAGGGGCACCAGCACGGCCGGATAAGGAGACGCTCCTGTCTTCGGCACATAGAGATTAGCCGTGACGAAGAGGCCCGGCTGGCTTTCGAAAATAATTTTCTCAATCTTGTAGCCGTCACGCTCGAGCACCCCGATAGTTTTGGGATTCAGAGGAGTGCGTTCGGGCAATCCGCCGATTGATTGAAGAATGCGCTCCCTCACGTAGGCCTGCCGGCGTGCTGCGCTTTCCTTGCTGGTGATTGCAGCCAGTGTCCGCTCGCGCTCGTTTAGATAGCGGAACGCAATCTGGTTGAGGTAGCCGGACAACATCTTTTCGGGTTGGGGAAACCCGGGCCGGCCTTTCATCACGCTGAGGTCTTCCCCGGGCTGCGAAGTCGCAATGCCCGCCGACAGGGCAACCAGCGTGAAAAGGGCAAAAAGATATGCAGGTGTTCTTTTCATAATCGATCTCGACTTCGTAAATTCACGGAAGCATTTTTCACCACAGAGACACAGCCCGGCCGCAATGCCGCGACCAAAGAAACGCCGAACACGGCCGTTCCCCCGGCTCCGCTTCGCTCCGCCATGGGCCACAGGCTGACGCCCGCCAAAAAACGACGGGCTGGTGTCCTCCAAAAAGCTAATTTGGACAAGCGTGCACGTCAACGTCAACCAGAGACGTCGACGATCAGGTCCACGCCCACTCACCGCGGTGGCGGGACCGATTTTTGGCCGGTCTGACCTCTTCGCTTTTCAATCCTATTTAGATTCTCACGAAGATCGGCACGATCTGGAGCCAACCGTACCGCGGCTTCATACTCATCCCTGGCCCTCTCTTCCTGACCCAGTTCCAAATAAATGTTGCCTAACAGATTCCGTAGCTCCGCATGGCCCGGCCGCGCGAACTTGACTTTTTCGCCATAGAGGCGCGCTCTCTCAAACTCCTTACGTTGGTACCAGTACCTCGCGGCCAAATAATTCCCCACGACAGAATCAGGATCCAGTTTTTCCATCTTGACAAGATGTTGATGCGCAAGCTGCCAGTTTCCCGAGGATACAAATATTTCGGCCAGGTACCCGCGGGCGTCCCAGTTGTCGGAATCAATCTCAAGCACCTGCTCGAACTTCGCCCGGGCCTCAGCCATCCGGCCCTGATCAAAGAGCTTTTCACCCTCCGCGAGCAGGATCGCCGCGTCGCGCGCGCGTCTCTCCTTTTTTTGCAGCGCCAAATTCGCCTCTTGAAACTTCTCGCGGTATTCTCCGGCCATGGCCTGCTCTCCGCTGCGCCGGTAGGCAAGGGATAAGGCATAGTAGATTTGAGGAAAGGCGCTGCCTGACGGTTCTGCGCGCTTCAAATATTCTATTGCCTCTCCCAGTTCACCCCGGCCCAGGCATACCAATCCCAGCCTGTGAAGATACTCGGGATTGGCCCCATTTTGTCTTACCGCTTCCAGCAGAACTTTTTTGGCCTCTGCCAGTTCATTGCGCTGGTGGAAGATCTTGCCCAGTTCAAAATAGGCAAGCGCGTTTTGTCCGGACTTTTCAATGCTCCTCTTGAAAGCCTGCAATGCCAGTTCGAACTCATTCCTTATGAGGTAAGTTTGCCCCCGGTTGAGGTCAATTTGGGAATCTTCAGGATGCCTTTCTCCCAGGAGGTCAAGAATTCTCAAGGCGTCCGGCGTTTTCTGCAAACGGTAGTAGACATCGCTGAGAAGCCACAGCCAGGCAGTCGGCAATTGGCTTACTTTGCCCTTTTCTTCGAGAACGGCGAGTGTGCTGGTTGCATGATCCTGCTGTTTTAGCCGCGTGAATACATTTGCCTGAAAGATGCGATATTCGGGCCGGTTGGGATCGAGACGAACCGCCTCATTTAGTTCCAGCGCCGCGGCGCTCAGGCGTCCCGCTTCCGTCAACGCGACTCCGGAATAAAAGTAGGGCCGTGAATCCTCGGGAGCAGCTTGTTTGCAGTGGCTAAAGGCGGTTACCGCATCGATAAAACGTCCTTCGGCGGTGAGCTTGATACCTTTGTCCAGAAGCTCTTCCTGTTGTCGTGCCTCGTGCGGCGCGCCAAAGGAAAGAGCTTGGAAAACAACCAGGACAGATATCTTATGTCGGTAGTTCAAGCCAAGAATTATTTGACCACAAAGGCACAAAGAGCACGAAGCAAGACTTGGGGCAGATCAAGGGCTTTCAAGCCGACCGGCCTCTGCCCGCTACATGTCTTCCCTTTTGTGTCCTTCGTGTCTTTGTGGTTAAAGTTACCGTTTCCTTTTTTCACTCTACCAGTCGACCCTGAACGACAATTGTATCGTCCGCGGGTTGTTCGACTGGCGGCTCAGATCCTGCAGGCCGGTGACGTTATCCGGAGCCAAATCGTTCGGGTGATTGAAGAAATTGAAGAAGTCCGCGGAAAACCGCGCCTCGACGCGCTCTCCAACTCTGAAATTTTTGAAGATCGTCATATCCACATTCCACGCACCGGGACCGAGGAAGAACGCCCTGGGACTGGGATTGTAGAGCTCTCCGATAGGGGTGTTGCGAGTAGAGCCGTTTTGCAGCAGCTGAGGAAGAAGGTTGTTAAAGTTGGGTCCGAGTTGATGGACTACTCGCTGGCTCCGATCTACCGGCACGAGTGCCTGCAGGTTGCCCCCTGTGACATTGGTGGCTTGAGTGGGATCGAAGTCTCCACGGAACCAGAGACGCTGCCGTCGCCCGAATATGGTCATTTCCAGGCGCTGGTTGGACTTCAGCGTAGGATCGCCGAATATGTAGCGATTGGGATTAATGCTGCTCCAGAAACCACTGCGCCAGTCTCCGATGGTGGCGATCTGCCACCCGCCGATGACGTGATTGACCACCCCGGGCACGTCTTTGCCAAAACTCTTTCCCCTGCCGAAAGGCAGGTCCACCACGCCGTTGTAACGGATGCGATGAGGCGGGAGGCTGGTGGAATTGAAATATACCAGGCGAAGCCGCTGGTCGTAACTGAGGCTGGGCGATCCGCGTATCTGATGGTTTTCAGGCACCCGTCCGCCGCCGCCGACAGAGTTTATGCCGACATTTCCACTGGTGAAACCGCCGGCGTCCGTGGTTGTGAGCGAGCGGGTGTAGGTGTAGAACCACTGAAAAGCCACTCCTTTGGAAAACCTGCGCTCAACCTCTATCTGGCCCGAATGCGTATTGGAGTACCCCGTGCGATTAAGCCCGATAAAACTCCAGTCTTTATTGCGGCGCAGCAGGTCACGGTTCCCCGGAGGCGCCTGGCCGGTCCGGGCTACGTAGTTGTACTCGCCCTCCCTGGTATTCAGGTCAAACTGCTGCTCCATATCTCTTCCGAGTTCCCCGATGTAGCTGACCCGCAGAGCCGTCGAATAGGGAAGCTGGCGCTCCACGGTAAGGTGCCAGGACCGCGCCTTGCCATCGCTCCAATTCCGGGCATCCCAGATCGTTGCAGATGCAGGGCCTGTGGAGATGGCAACGATGCCTTGAGTGTCGACGCCGATTTGGCCGACAAAGTCCGCCGCCGTGGGCCGAGTGACCAGCGGGTAATTGGCATTTGCATTCTTGCGTACGATATCGTTTGTAAATCTGAGATTGAGCGGTGGATTCCCTCTGGTTGACTGCAGGATTTGAGATAGCGGCATGGTCCAGAAATATTCTCCGTATCCGCCGCGCACCACTGTTTTGTTGTTGATTTTGAAAGCGGCTCCCAGACGGGGACCGAAATTGTTGTTATCCGCCCGGAACAGACTATCCGGCATCCCCACGGCGCGGGCTGTTGCCCAGGTCAGTCCCCGCTTAGCCCATGAGGCAAGCACCGAGGAGGGAATTCCAGGGAGGTCCTCCATACGGTGTTCCTTCGGCGTCACGACCTGAAACTTGTCAAATACCGAACTGAGATCGGGAACCGCCAGTCTGTTGTTTTTTTCGTGATAAGGAGTCCATTTGTCCCAGCGTAACCCCAGGTTGAGCGTCAGGCGAGAAGAGACCTTCCACTTGTCACTGAAGAAGAGACCAGACTCCAGTTGTCGGAAATAAAAAAAACCGCGGTTGTACTGGTTGGAAAGAAAGGTGGGCAGCCCCAGGAGCAAGCTGACGAATCCCTCTCCCGTGAACGGCGCTGCGGCATCGTCGTTGGGACTGTAAAGCGCCGTCCACTGTCCCCCGAAAGTGTGCGAACCCTGGGCCTGCTGCAGCTCGGCGACGTTATTCTGTTCCCAGTGGAGTTTCCCGCCAAACTGGACGGTGTGGCTGCCGACGTTCCAGGTGGTGTTATTTTCCAGAGCTTCGGTGGTCAGAGCTTCGTCCTTGCGGTTGTCCGAGTCCCAGCCGCCGATTCCCGCACCCAGGGTAGGCCATCCTGTCACTCCGAACGGATTCGGTAAACCCAGTTTTTTCGGCCAGTCGGTAAAGTCGGCCAGCGTCCCTGAGCTCTTAAAAGATCGATGGACCCCCACCAGCAACTCGTTAAGAAGCGTAGGGGACATGGTGCGCGTGTGGTTCAGCGAGACATTGTTGACCACGGCATCCGAGCGGGAAGTTCCAAAACCAGCGGAGACGTCTACAGGATTTCCGAAGACTCCACCTTCGGTGGCGGCATTTCTCGTGCTCCGGGTCCATCTCACCGACAGCGTATCCTTCTCGGTGACGGCATGATCACCTTTAATCGTGATATTGCCGCTGTCCAGCCGGTCAGGATAAAAACGCTCAAAGTTATTCCCCAAAAAAGGATTGATACCATTGGTGGGACGGGCCGTAAGCGAACTCAGGACCTTGGAGATAGGACTGATCCTGTTTGCGGGAACTATGTTTCCGGGGAAGGGTTGCCGGATTCCGTTCGAGTCCGTAGTGAGCGGATCATAAACAGTAGTCCTGCGTCCGCTTGTGTCGACAATATTGCTGAGGTCCCCATTCCACATCGCCTCCGTAGGAACAACATCGGAGATAAAGCTGCTCTGGCGGTTTCTCAATCCTTCGTAGGCTGCAAACCAGAAGGTCTTATTGCGGCCATCATACCAGCGTCCCAGATAGAAGGGCCCGCCGGCCGATGCGCCGAACTCGTTGCGAACCAGGTGCGCTTTAGGTGCCCCCGGTTTTTCCTCGCGCCGCCGCGCCAACAAGCCGCCTACGTTGTTCCGGTGAGTCTCAAAGACGCTGCCGTGAAACTGGTTGGTTCCGCTGCGCGTCGAGAGCGTCACGGTGGCTGGACGCGAGAATCGGGCGTCGGAACCGACGGTCTCGATCCGGAACTCCTGAATGGTGTCAAGTCCCGGCTGGATGCGGGCAATCCCGCCTCCAAAACGGTCCACCAGTGATATCCCGTCAAGCGTGATTTCAAGCGATCCCACTTTGAGTCCATTGACACGGGCGTTGCCGCCGCCCTCGACTCCGGGCGTCAAATCGAACAAGGAGCTGATAGAGCGCCCGTTGAGCGGCAACTGTCGGATACGCTGGTAGTCCTTGACGTCGGATACCTCTGCGGTCTCCAGTGTGATGGGCGGCGCCGCTCCGGTCACTTCAACGACGTTGTGGATTTCGCCCACCTCTAATGCGGGGTCTACTACCGCAGTCTGGCCAACCTGAAGCTCGAGTTTGCCCAACCACTTCTTAAAACCTGGAAGCTCCACTGCCAGCGTGTATGACCCACGTGGAAGGGCGCCGAAGTAGTACGTTCCTACTTCGGAAGTAATGCCCTTTCGCGAGATACCTGTCTCTGTATGAGTGATGGTAACGTCAGCTCCGGGAACCACAGCCCGGTTTGCGTCCCGGACGGTTCCCGTGACGCTTCCGGTGCCGGTCTGCGCCCATGCAGACTGACAGGTCAGCACCAGCGCCATCAAAGCCGCGAGGAAAAAATAAGCTTCGAAAATTCTCGTCTTTTTGGTCTTAAAGCTTTTCATATCTGACCCCCCATTGCGGAGATTTTCAATCGGCTGGACGTAAAAGAAATATGAAGGCGCACTACCTTGCGTGGGCGTCTGGCGGATATGGACGATTGTCGGGCCAACGTGCGACCACGCAGAGATGCTCCTGCGATCAGATCGATTCCTTCACGGCCTCTAACAATGCTGACTCTCCAAAATCGGTTATCTGGAGATTGCAACAACTTACCACCGGGACATATTGCAAACAACCAAAAAGGACAACGCCCTCGCTTGAACTTGGATTCATTTGTCCGGAGGAATCCCAGTTTTGAGAATTGCGTCAATTGAATCCTCAAGGCGATTCCCGCGCAATTACAATCGTGGTGCAGGAGCTGCTCAATTTGGGAAGATCCCGGGAGGCAGCCATGCGTATTTTCAATCGCACGCTATCGCCGCGGATGACGGGACAGTAGCAGTCAGGCTGTGACAGTGCCCCCTGCAGGCGGCGGCGTCCCGCGCATCCGCCATGACAAGCCTTGCGGAATTCGCACGACTCGCAAGCCTGGGGCAATGACCGAGCCTCCTGAAAAGGCGGCGAGTCCAGAACGCCGATTCCCGCCGCAGTCAATTCCGCCAGCGGCTCACCTGCCCCGGTCCAGTAAACACACGGTTGGGTCGTGCCTCGCGGAGTGACGCGAACCGTGCTAAACCCGCATCCCCCTTGCAGCGGCGGCAGACGCGCCATGGCGCGCACCAGTGGCTCGCCAATGGCTATCACATCGGTCTCTGCGAAAAGCCGGCGAAATCCTTCCCAGTACTCCCCATACGCCAGCGCATAGATATCTGAGCGCACGGCCTGATATACGTTGACTCGCAAAGGAGCATTCAACTTCTTGGCTACCCGCGCAACATCAGCCAGCAGCAAGTAGTTTGATTTCATCATCACAGAAGTGATCGTCACAGGAACACCCAGCTTGGCGCATCGATCTGCTTGCTCGTGGATCAGCATCCAGTTGCCGGATCCTCGCTGCGTGTCCTGCTGTTCTTGCGTCGGATAATCAAGAGAGAACTCGATATCATGGAATGCTCGCACTTCTTCATCTTCCAAAACCGCAATGCTGTGTCCATTGGAGGTAATCGTGAGTTGAATCGGCTGCTCGCGCAGATAAGCCAGAACGGTTCTGAAGTCCGGGTGCATGCCATTCTCCCCAGTACCCAGGTTCACCGAGCGTATGGGTAGATTTTCCAAGACCGATTTTATCTGCTCCAGGGTGAGACGATCCGTACGAGCGGGATCGCGGTAACAGAAGGCGCAGGAGAGATTGCATTCGTTTGTCAGCCCGATGCCGAGCGCAAGACCTGCATGCGGTTGAGCTGATGAGAAAGCCGGAGAAGCCGTAATCCTGTTCACGACGGTTTCCATCAACGAATGCCGGGGCGAGCGAGGTATTGTACGTAGCGCGCTACGGAGGCAAATTTGGCCAGCCTCCCCAGTTTGCACTCCAGTTCGAAAATGCGGCGGTACTGGGAGTCGCGGGAAACCTGCGGCGGCAGATAATCCGCAATAACGCGGACACCACGCACGGCTATTACGTCCAAAGACGCTTCTTTAATCGTCGTTTCGACGCCTTCGGATGTAAACAAACGCACCGGTCCCCCATAGAGGGACTCAGCGCCCCACTCCGCCGTCAGAAAGAGCTCGGCCAAATCCAAATCGCCCGACTGGATGCAGGCTTTCAACACTTCGCCGATCCGGTTACGTACCAGCAGGGACAGTATTCCCGACGGGCGCGGGCGCATCAGGCGCGCGCTGTCTCGGAGTACGGAGGCCGGATCCCCTGCGTACTCCAGCACATTATGGCAAAGAACGATGTCAAATGATCCCGCAGAAAAAATATTCCCCAGATCGGCAACATCGCCATGTTTGACCGCGGTGTTCTCGCTGACCCCTGACTGGCGCGCGGCGCGCCCGGCCATAGCCAGCATCTCCGCCGAGGAGTCGAGCAAAGTCACGTGGACGCCCGCGCGCGCCAGGCGCAGCGAGCAGGCGCCTGTGCCGCATCCGATGTCGAGCGCGCGCAAAGGCTGTTCAAGCTGCGATTCAGGCAGGAATTCCCGGAGATTAGCAAACGTCAGGTCGACGCGCAACTTCCCTTCGGGTGTTTCCAGGTAGGCGGCGTATTTCTCCGCGTCCCTGAGAAAGCGTTTATCGGCTGCTTCCACGACCAATTATTCTATTCCAACAGCATGAAGTTAAGTACCATAGAGAAGAGAGGGTGAAATGACAAACGGCGCCGATGCTGATCGTGATGCTGCGGCGAAGGCTCTGGCTTTCATACGCCTCACACTCGGAATGATGTTTGTCTGGGTTTTCTTTGAGAATTTAGGAAAGGGTCTGTACACTCCAGCAGGCTATGCCGGACTGATTAAGGTATATCTGGATCACGGTCAGGCTCCGGCTTTCTGGAAAAGCTTCATGGCGATGGCTGCCGCCAAATCCGCTGTTACGGCCCCGCTGCAGGGATTCACCGAGATTTCGCTCGGTGGCCTGCTGGTTTTGGGGCTGCTTACGCGTCCGGCAGCGCTGGTCGCGTTTCTGTTTCTCACCAGTCTGTGGGTTTCCGAATGGGGAACTGCATGGATTTGGGAACTGCTGGTGCCTATGATGGCTGCGTTAGGTTTACTAATGGGACGAGCAGGGCGAAAATGGGGATTGGATGGCTTCCTTGCTCGACGCTATCCCGGGTCCCGACTCTGGTAGCCGGGCAGTATGCGCGTTTCTGTCATCATCCCCGCGTATAATGAGGCCGCATCAATCGGGCGAGTCCTGGGCGACATTCCAGCCGCGCACGTTTCTGATGTGATCGTAGTGGACAGCGACTCTACGGACGAAACACAAAAGGTCGCGCTAAGAAACGGCGCGCGCGTGGTGCGAGAGCCTCGGCGCGGTTACGGGCGAGCTTGTCTTACCGGCTTGAAGCACGCGCGCGACCCAGAGGTTGTTGTGTTTCTTGACGGAGATTACAGCGATCGGCCTTCTGAGTTGCCGCTCCTGATTGCGCCGATTTGCGAAGGCCGCGCGGATATTGTCATCGGCTCGCGCCTCGCAGGGAATCTTGCTCCGGGCGCGCTTCCCTGGCATTCGCGGTGGGGTAACCGTTTGGCCGCGCGTCTGATTTCCATGCTTTGCGGATTATCTCTTACCGACCTGGGACCGTTTCGCGCAGCCAGGTTCGATCTCCTTCGCTCGCTCGAGCTCCGGGAATTGACCTATGGATGGCCGGTTGAAATGATTGTGAGGGGTTCCCTTCGCGGCTGGCGGATTATTGAAGTGCCGGTCAGTTACCATCGTCGGATCGGAAAGTCAAAAATCACCGGCACTTTCAAAGGCTCAATTGCAGCGGCCTGGCACGTTTTTTCTGCGATTGTGAAGTACCGCATTCTGGACAATCAACACCGGAGCCGAACTTGAAATCTTCTTCAAGCGCCGAGCGGGATCGCGTGCTCGTGATCATGGGAAGAGAACCGCGGCCCGGGATTGTAAAGACGCGGCTCGCCCGCAAACATGCCGTGGAGGAAGTGGTCCGGATCTACCGTTGTCTATTGCAGGACACTCTCGCCCTGGCATGCTCGCTGCGCGGCGTTCACGTAAGCCTGATGTGTCCCGCCGAAGATGTAGAACCGTTGCAACAATGGGTCCCCTCACATGTGCAGGTGATCGGCCAGGAGGGAAGAGGGCTGACCGACGGTCTTATTTCAGTATTCACCTTTTTTCTCGGAAACGGCTTCCGGCGCGTTATTGCCTTCAACAGCGACAGCCCGCACTTGCCGGCCTCTGTCCTTGAATCGGCATTTGCATTGCTCGAAAATCACGATCTTGTCGTGGGACCAACCGGAGACGGAGGCTATTATCTGCTGGGCGCAAAGGCTCAGCACCCCCATCTTTTTGACCCGTCTCAAATGGGGACTGAGAGCGCCTTGCAGGCCTTGCTGGCGCGGGCGCAAGACTGCCGCCTCTCGACGGCATTTACAGAAGAGTGGAATGACGTGGATACGCCCGAGGACCTGGCGCGTTTTGCAGCCGAAATTCGCCGATATCCCGACCGCGCGCCGCGCACTGCGGAACTGCTCTCGGGCTGGTCTGCCGAAGATCCACGTTCATCGGCGTAAATCCGCGGCAAATCGGACTCGATGTCGCAATCCTCACCCACTCAAACCGCGTCGCAGCTCTGGAGCATCTATTTATGCGGCGCCACCATTCTTGCTGCGATCATGGTGCTCTCACACATCGGGCCAATGGTAGGATCGCCACAATATCTTGGGCTGCTTGGCGTCGCGTGCATGGGATATCTTGCCGCAATGCATCAATTGAGGCGATCGCAGCCGCCGGTGGGAACGGCCCTCTTGATTTGCCTTGCGCTCGCACTCGTTTGGCGTATTCCAATGACACTTAGCAATGTGGGGGATCGCAGTGACGTGTATCGATATTTATGGGATGCGCGCCTCCAACGTCTCGGATACAGCCCGTACACCATTATCCCGGCCGACCCAAGATTTGCTTTTCTGCACACGCCCGAGACACGACGGATGAATAACCCAGATGTGCCGAGCTCTTATCCGCCAGGCGCGCAATGGGCTTTTCGAATCATCACTTCATTCAGCGATTCGGTTCGCGCTTTCAAGATCGCCTTTTTGTTATGCGACCTGTTGATCATGGGCGTTCTGATTGACTGGCTCAGGTATGCGCGCCTCAGCCTGTGGTGGGTTTTGGCCTATGCATGGAACCCACTGGTATCGGTGGAGGGCACGGCCAACCTTCATCTTGATCCCGTCGGCGTTTTATTCTTAACGATCTCATTTACGGCGTTGGCGCGGGGAAAATCAGGAGTTTCGATGTTGGCGTTCGCCGTCGCTGTCGCGGTGAAGTATCTTCCCATTGTCCTGGCACCGCTGTTCTGGCGCCGGGTACGATTTCGGGATGCGGCTGTGTCGCTTGCCGCCTTTAGCGCCATGTACTTGCCGTTCATCGTCGACGGCGGCTGGCCGACCGGATCGCTGGCAATATTCATCGAACGCTTCAGATTCAATCATTTGGTCTTTGGCGTTCTGGAGCCAATCCTGGATCCGCGCGCGCTGGCCACTCTGGCGCTGCTGGTAGGGATAGGCACGGCAGCGTTGCTCCGCTTCCGCACGGGCGCAGATTCTCCGGCGGCCTGGGCCTGGCCGATGGCCGCGGCCCTTGTGTGCGCGCCGGTGATTTATCCGTGGTACCTTTATTGGCTTGCCCCCTTTCTCACCGTCCCGGCAAATGTCCCGTTGATGATCTGGACTGTAAGCATTCTGCCGACTTATGTAGTTCACTATCTATACGAGCATGGCTCTGAATGGGTAGTGCCGTGGTGGGTTTTGCTTCTTGAATACGGCAGTCTTGCCGCGGCGGCGGTTTCGCTGTGCGTTTCCAGGATCGTACGCCCAAAGCGCGATATCTAGCTGCAAGAGCTCCGCTGCGGAGTGGGAAGGCAACGTCAACGTTTCCGTGGTTGACGTGGTCACTGCCTGGCACAGAGTTCCGGCTTTAGACGACAGGCCGTTTGGAGCTCTCGCCGGGCTTGGATTTGCATGCCGCTCTGCGAGTAAGCCAGTCCCAGGTTGTAGTGGGCTTCAGCGTCCCGCGGATCCAGGGAAACGACTTTGGCAAAGGACTCGATCGCCTGCTTCCACTGCCCATGGCGCTTATAGATCAGGCCCAGATTATATTGAGCTTCCACTTGATTGGGATCGAGTCGAACAACTTTGAGATAAGCGTCAAGGGCCTGTTCGAACTGGGATTGGCTGACACAGGCGTTTGCCAGACTCAGGTGGGCCTGCAGATACTTGGGATCGAGCGATACAGCCCGACGAAACAGTTGCGCCGCATCTGCCACATTTCCTGCCTCGAACTCAACTCGTCCCAGATTGTAGTAAGCATACTTGTAGCCCGGAGACGTTTGGATGGCTTGTCTGTAGCATTGTGCGGCCTTTCCTGGCTGGCCCTTGTTCAAATACGCATTCCCAAGATTGTTATGAGCTTCGGCGTTATTCGGATCAAGCCGGATGGCTCGTTCAAATCCCACAATCGCCTTGTCGAATTCTTTCTTCTGCAGATACGCAAAGGCCAGGTTGTAGGCCAGCATCGGGTGTTCGGGCATCAGCGAAATCGCTTTTTTGAAATGCTGCACTGCGGGGTCAAGGCGCAGATTTCGGAGATCGTTCAGGCCCAGCATGTTGTAGATCATTACGGAACGAGGCTCGTTCTTGAGCATCTTCTCGAGCCGGTCCACGGCGACTCGATCCATTTTCCGGGAAGTCGAGAGAACGATCCGCTGTACCGCTTCATAAATGGGGTACTTATCTTTCGGGTCGGGCAGTTTTTCTCCCGCGACTCCTTCGATGGCTGAAAAGGAACCACCGACGTAGCCCAGCGATTGCAGACGCTGCAGCTCTTCCGGGCCAATCGTGCTTCGAGGCGCGGCGCTGCCCCCGGATGGAAGATGGATCGAGTAAAATTTCGCCAGGTCCTGTTTGTAGCGGTTGGCAAGCGCCTGGCTGGCAGACAGAATATTTGTGACTTCTCCGGGATCTCGTTCCAAATCGTAGAGCTCCGGTTTTGGAGCGTCGATGTATTTGTATTTCCCCAGCCTCCAGCTCCTTAATTCACTCCAGCCGAATTGGTATTTCTGCATGAAATTTTCGCTGTAGGCCGGCAACGGCACATCCCGATCCGGGTTAAGGGCCAGTGAGAGGACTTCCCTTCCCTGGAAGGCGCCGCTGGAACCCTCCAAAAAAGCCAGGACAGTGGGCGCGATGTCGACGCTTCTTACCTGCGACTTCACCCGTTTCCCCTTCAGCTTCACCCCGAGAGGCGCTTTCACAATCAAGGGAACTCTTAATGCGGCGTCGTATATGTAATAGCCATGGGTAGGCTCCCGGTGTTCTCCCAGGTTCTCACCGTGATCGCTGGTCAACACTATCAATGTGTTTTCGTAAAGGTTTTCCCGCTTTAGAAAGGCCAAAAGATCCCCAACCAGCGCATCCGCGTATGCTACTTCTCCGTCGTAGGGTCGATTCAAATATCGGGATCGGAAAGGTTCGGGAGGTTTATAAGGGTCGTGCGGTTCGAACAAATGAACCCAGGCAAAGAATGGCTTTGAAGATTTTGTCCCCAGCCAGCGCGTTGCCTCATAAATGACTTTCGTACCTTTCGTTTCGGCAACCAGCGCGCTGAACTGATCGGTGTCGGGAGCCAGCGCCTGGTAATTGTCGAAGAAAACGTCAAATCCCTGATCCACTCCGCGCGTGTGATTCAGAATATAAGACCCGACGAAGCCTCCGGTGACGTAGCCTCGTTCCCTAAGAATCTCGGCAAGGGTGAGCGCTTTGGAATCCAGCAGGAAGGCAATGTTGTCGCGCACTCCGTGGAATTGAGGATAGGTACCAGTGAGAATTGTGCAGTGGGACGGCAGCGTCAGTGGCACCTGGGCAATGCAGTTTTCATAAAGGACGCCCTCGCCGGCCAGAGCATCCATGTTGGGCGTCCCGGTGGCGCGGTAGCCGTAGCAACCCACATGATCCGCCCTTAGGGTATCAATGGTGATCAAAAGAATATTCGGCCGCGCCGGGTCGGGAGAGGAATTGCCACTCCGGGTAAAGATGCCCAGAGAGAGAATGGAGATAAAAACGCACCAGAAGAATTTCTTGTAAGTCAACTCCGCGTGTCCGGTAAACCTGCAAAAACTGAACCGCGAAGGCGCGAAAGCGCCAGACAACAGAGCCATGACGGGGCTTTGTTATTTCGCGCCTTCGCGCCTTCGCGGTTTAAGACTTTTTCTCACCTAAAACTCAATCCGCAACCCGAACTGGATCAGCCGCGGATCTGTCACTGTACTGCTGATGCGGCCGCTGGTCGCATTCGGATTGGAGTAATTCGGGTGATTGAACAGATTGAAGAAATCGGCGGTGAAGCGCACGTTGATATCTTCTGTGACTCTGGTGTTCTTAAAGACCGCAAAATCAACGTTGGCCAATCCGGGTCCTTCTAGAATATTCCGGCCCGGCCGCTGGCTGGTAATGACGTCGACCACTCTGCCTTGCGCATCTCTCGGCAGTACAAAGGCGGTGGTATCAAACCAACGATTGATCGTGCGATCATCCGCGGGAAGATTCCCATCTTTGACCCGCCACCGCGATCGGTCCGGAGAAAAATAGAGTCCCGAGCGGAACCGGCTGATGGACGCCAATTGCCATCCTTCCACCAGCCTGGCTGCCAATCCGTGCAGATCTGAGCCGAGTTGCTTGCCGGGTCCGAAGGGCATGTCGATCAGGAAGTTAAGAGTGAACTGCTGCCGGGGATAAAAGCTGGAATTCCCTTTTTCCAGTCGCAAGCGCTGGTCGCGGCTTTCAATGCCGCTCTGACGATCGCCCAGAAAGGGTAAAGCGCCTGAAGAACCGGTACTTTGCTCTGAGGTGTTGAGAGTTTTTTGGAACACATAGAAACCCTGAGCGATGATGCCACTGCTGACGTTCCGTTTAACTTCCAATTGAAATTGGTGGCTTTGCGAGTAGCCATAATCCGCCAGCGTGCCGATGTCTCCATACACTGGATCTCTGCGACGCGCCTGTTGGCCCAAGGTCGGGAACCGTGATTGGGGGTAAGGCGTATTGATCGGTTCAATCACTTGCAAATGACTTCCATGGGTCCCGACATAGCTTGTTCGCAAGCCGGTCCTCGGAAGAATTTCGTATTCCAGCGTAACGTTCCAGCTTTGTGCCATGGCATCGCGGGAGAATGGACTAAAGGGTCTATTGGGCACAGGCGCTCTGATAAAAACATTCGCATCGCTGAAAGCGGGTGTTCCTCCACCCAGCACATAAGGTGGGACGGTTGTCAATCGATCCTCCGGATTTGCCGGATAACCCAGTTGACTTCGGGTGAAGTTGAAAGGCGGGTTCTGTCTCGTCGGAGCTTGAAGCGTTATCAGGGGCAATGTCCAGTAGTTGATCCCATAGCCCCCACGTAAGACCGCGTTTCCCTTGGGCGTCAACAAGTAGGCAAACCCAACCCGCGGTCCCCAGTTGTTGCGGTCCGGCTCCAACAATCCGCTGGGGAATCCTACCTCGTCTGCCGTCTTAAAAATGACCCCCGCGGCCCGATAGGCGGCGACGGCGGCCGCGTTTACCGCGAAAGCCTTTTCCACCGGGTCTTGCAACACCAGCGATTTTGTTGCCGGATCGTACGTCGAGATCTGTTTGCGAGTATCCTTGTAGCGAGTGTAGTACTCATAGCGCAGACCCAAATTGAGCGTCAGCCTGGAGCTCACTTTCCAATCGTCCTGGATATACAGTCCAATATCCTTCTGGCGGTGATAGAAGAATCCCTTATCGCTTCTCAAGTCCCCAGTCCCGTAGCCGAGCAAAAACGACGCAAAGCCTGAGCCGGTAAACGCGACAGGCAATTGATTCGGATCTCCCAGAGCCGTCCACTGAGAGTCAAAGCCATAACATCCTCTGGGCTGCCCCCGCTCGTCGGAATTAATCGCCATGGTGCGGAGTTGGCCTCCAATCTTGATATTGTGTTTTCTTCGAGTGATGGAAAGATTGTCTACCACAGTTCCAAAGAACTGGGGAGCCGTCTGGGGATTGTCATCATCCCACCAAAGTCCTTGTGGCCACCCTCCAAACTCGGTGTCACCGTCGACCGGATTGTACGGGTACAAGCAGGGCCAACCGGTGTCGCCGGTGACGTTTTGAAGGCCCAAGACGGTCGTCACCGCGGGACTTTTAATTGTGGGACCACGCCGGCTATTGGGTCGCGTGCCGCCGATGCGAAATTCATTCACAACCTGGGGACTGAAAACGTGAGTTTCGGCGAAAGTACCCTGCGTGGTTCTGGCGGTATTCTTATTGAAGTAAATGTCGGTAGTAGGAGCCCCTCCTTTAGGCCCGTCGCGCACTTCGTCCACAAACGTGAGCGTGCCGGAAAGAGTGTCATTTGCGCCCCATTGATGATCTATCTTGGTCGAGAATTTGTCTTGATTCACAGTATTGGGAAGAGTGACGCCCAGATTCTGATCGAGAGGAGCGCCGGCGCGGTTCGGCTTTGGATAGGCCTCCAAAGCTTTCTTTGCCAGACTGGAAATCCGGTTAGCCGGAATGATGTTACCGGGAAAGGGAGTGCGAGTGATGCGCCCGGTAGCAGGATCTGTACGAGTAGTCAGCGGATCATAGATGGTGTAAACCTTGCTTTCTCCAATGGGGATGTACTTGGAAAGATCTCCGCCCCGCAAATCGTCGGTAGGCGATCCCTTCAGATTGAAGAGGCTCTGATTCTGCCTTAGCCCTTCGTAGGTGAAGAAGAAAAAAGTCTTGTCTTTACCCCGATAAAGTTTTGGAATCACCACGGGTCCGCCGACCGCCGCGCCAAATTCATTGCGTATCAGAAAGGGCGCCTTGGCGCCCACGGGCTGGAAGGGATTTCTGGCCAAGAGAGCATTGTTCCGGTGGGTCTCAAAAACGGCGCCGTGTATTCTATTGGTGCCCGACTTTGTCAAATAACTGATCGTTGCCGGCTTGCTGAACTGAGCGGGAGAATTCAGCGTCTCTACCTTGAATTCCTGAACTCCTTCCAAGGCCGGGCTGACACGGGTGAAGTCACCAATGTACTTGTCTTCAATACTGACCCCATCAGCCAGGAATTGAACGTTTCCCTGCTGCAAGCCATTGACCTGTGTTCCTCCCTGTGTGGTGACCCCAGGGGTGAGACTGAACAAGGTCTGAATGTTCCGGCCATTAAGCGGGAGCTGTTTGATGCGGGCAGACTCCTTTACGTCCGACAGAGTCCCGCTGGCTGTTTCAACTGCGGGGGTAGTGTCCTGAACCACAATTTGCGTGGCCTGGCCCGCCACTTTTAAGGCGATATCGACATCAAGCTGCTGCCCGACCCTGAGGACCAGCTTACCTTCGTACTTTTCAAAGCCGCCATGCTCGACGGTGATCACATAGTTCGCGGCAGGAGTGCTGGGAAATGAATACAACCCCGCATCATTGCTCACGGTAGTTCGCGTCTGATTGGTGTCAACATTCTGAAGAGTTAACGTCGCACCCGGCACTATTGCGCCCGAACTGTCTCTAAGCAAACCGCTGATGCTCCCCAGTGAAGTCTGGGCAAAGCTGTTGCATTCAAAGCAGAGCAGCAAGACGCACAGCGAGACCGAAATGGACCAGATTTTGGATCTCCAGCTCATATTCTCTCCGAAGTAGATGGAAGGTTGACGAATCAACGGCCTTTAAATCCAAACAGCCGACTTTTTTACTCAAATTATGACCGAATTATGCGGCTGAGATTAATGGACAAGAAGTTACTTGTCAATCGAAAATAACCTAAGATAGAGTCGCTTCTGGAAGCTCTGAATCCCAAGGCCGGCACGCGTGAAGAAAATTAATCTCAAGGCGTTTAAAACCGCCAACCACAGGATTCTGCGCGATATCAACGAGCTGATCGTACTGAATGTCATTCGTGAGCAGCAGCCTGTGTCTCGCGTGGCAATCGCCGAAATTACCGGGTTGGAGGAGGGCACGGTCTCCCGGATTATTCAGAGGTTTTTTCGCAGGGGGCTCGTCTACGAGGCGGGCGTCGGGACATCCACACCGGCAGGCGGACGAAAGCCGCGGTACCTGCACATCAATCCTACCAAGAGTTGCGCCATCGGCGTGGACATCGGCGCCATTGAAACACTTCTGGCTCTCAGCGATCTTAATGGCCACCTTCACCAGCTCAAGAAAATCCCGAATACCAAAGACCCGCGCAAGTTTCTGGCAACTCTCGCCGACGAAATCCTGTCGCTGGTGCGGTTGGCCAATCCCTACAACGAATTGGGGGGAATTGGTGTGAGTTTGATCGGTTTGATTGATGCCGAAGAGGGCATCATCCTGGAAGGCGAGAACCTGGGCTGGGGATCGTACATCGAGGTGGGAAAGATTCTCAAATCTAAAATCAAGCAGGATATACCCTTGTACTTTGAGAATGGCGCGCGGCTCTCCGCGCTGGGGGAGATATGGTTCGGCAGCACTCATCTGTCCGGATTTCGTAATGTCGTCTTTGTCGACATTAATGAAGGAGTGGGGAGCGGAATTATCATCAACGGCCAGATCTACAACGGATCTCGAAACGGCGCCGGCGAGTTTGGACATATCTGCATTGACCCCGCCGGGCCGAAATGTTCCTGTGGCAAATATGGATGCCTGGAGGCGTTTGCGTCTGATCTGGCCACGGTTGATCGCTATCGAGAGAAAACCAAAATCAAGCCTTCATCCAGCGTCTCGCAAAATACAAAGATCGATATGAGCACGATTGTAGAGCTGGCGCGAGAGGGCCATGCGCACGCCCTGGAAGCCATCAAGGAAACCGCGCGCTACCTCGGTTTCGGATTGGCGCCAATAATCTATGGGCTTAATCCGGAAGCGATTGTCATTGGAGGGAAGATTGCGGAGGCATGGCCTCTGGTGGAACGAGAAATCCTGGACTCTTGCGGCCAGCGAGTCTCCCCGCTGTTTCTGGAAAGTACCAAGATTTTTCCCTCCACGTTGCACGTCAGGCCCTGTCTGATGGGAGCCATCGCTCTGGTCCTGGCTCAGCGTTTTGCTGCGCCGGAGATTGTCTAGACGGCTGGCTTGGACGGTCGACAAAAACGTTAACCGCCAAGAACGTCAAGAACGCCAGGAGAGCGCACAGGAGGGGGGCTGAAACTTGAAGTATGAAGGTTGTCACAGTGCGTGAGACGTCTGCATGCTGCCTTTATACTTCAAGTTTCAGCCCCCCTCCTGTGCGCTTTTCTTGGCGCTCTTAGCGTTCTTGGCGGTTAACGTTTTTGTCGCCGGCCACCCCACACCACTGGCACACAAAAGCCAGTAAACACTTGGCCGCTGCTACTGCAGAATCGATTTCAAGGTATTCGTCCGCAGCATGGGTGTTGCCTCCGCGCGCTCCCCACAACACAGCGGGAATGCCGAAGCCTTGATGGAAAACATACAAATCACAGGGGCCTTCGATCCCCACAATCGGGGGTTCTTGCCCAAGCACGCGGGCGGCGCAGGCTGCTAACTCGGTGACGAGTGGATCAGACTTTAATATGGACGATCCGGGCAGCGATCGAATGGGAAATTCCACGTCGGGTCTGGTCGGGAACAACTCCGGCGCGGCCGCTGTGATTCCATCCAGCCATGCAAAAAAATCCTGTTTCACTTCTTCCTGCTGCTCACCGGGCATTAACTGCCAGTAAATTTCCAGTTTGCAAACTTCGGGAATGGTGATGGGCTCGGTCATCCCCCAGGGACTGGTGAACACCTTGGTGATTGAGACCGGCACCGGGTCGACGTGATCCGCGTAGAGTTCGTGCACTCGTGCCTTCTGGCGACGCCGGCGCGAGAAGTCTGAAAGCTTCACAAGGAAATATCGCAACTGATCGATGATGCCGGCTGGGAATTTTCCTGCCGTGAGCACTCCGCCCGCCGCCCTGAGGGTAACGTGTGCAACGCGGCCTCCGCGCTGCGCCGGACACACTCTCAAAAATGAAGGCTCTGAAATAATCGCCGCATCCGCATTGAATCCACGCAAGCGCCCGGCGAGGGTCCCGTTGGAGCCCCCGAATTCCTCGTCCACGACCGTCTCAAATATCAGGTCCCCGCACAATTCCACTCCCAGCTTGCCAAGGGCTTCCACGACGAAAAGATTGGTTCCTACACCACCTTTCATGTCGTTGGAACCACGTCCGTACAGGCGATTGCCTTCGACCTCAGCGCCGAAAGGCTGGCGCGTCCAGGGCTGCGTTCCGCGAGGCACCGTATCAACGTGTCCCGAAAGCACCAGAGATCGACCTCCTCCTAGCCCTTTGCGTCGGGCGCCCACATTTGGCCGTCTGCTGTAGTCCCGTCCTGTCCAAAATAATGGATGCTCCGACAAGCCCTGCACCTGACCAGGCAAGTAAACATCTGCTTCCCACCCGTGCTGGCTTAGGAAATCAGCAACGTATTGCTGGCAGGATTCCTCTTCTCCGGTGGGCGGCGTATTCTCAGAAGGAATGCGAATCAAATCCCGGATGATCTCGATTAAGCGGTCCTGGTTGTTTTCTACGAAACAGGAAAGTCTATGTTCTAATTCAGCGTGCATCGACAGATTTTCCCCACTCCGCGATTCTGCGTTTTCGATTGACAGCCCAGGAACCGGAGGAGTATACATCCGGAAACTTGTGAGCTGCAAGAAACATGAAAAAAATCAAAAATTTGAACCGCCAAATACGCGAGGAACGCTAAGTGTGTAATATCGTGAAGTTTTGCCGAGTGTTGATATTTTGCCTCTTGCTTTCGGCTTCGCCCGGCCTCAGCGCCGAAGCCACGGAATTGCCGGGCCGATACTTCCGGTTGCTGGAGGCGGGCAGCGCCAAGGTCGAACAGCGATTGACGGCTGAACCGGCAGCCGACTTGAAGACGCTGGAAGCGCTTGCCGGCTGGCGCCATTTTCCCTATGCCATTCTGGCCCCTGCCGTGCTGTATGCCAAACAGCATCCGCACAACCTGCGCTACCACGATCCCGGGATGCTGGCCCTGGCGATCCGGATCGGCGACCTGCTGGCTGGCGAGAATGAGCGCGGTACTTACGAACCACGCCTGGACAGCGATTGGGATACCTACATGTGGCTCGAAGCCTATCGGCTGCTGGAGCGCCAGTTGGGGGAGGAGCGCCAGGCGCGTTGGAAGCGGAATATACAGGAGAACATCGACCACCTGGTGTCCAACGCGACTGAACGAATCGATTTTCCCTGGTACAATTCCCCTTACATCGGGACCTCGCCGAATCACTATGCGCTCTGGGCCGCGAACCTCCTGTTGAGCGGGCGACTGTTTGGCGATAAGCAGCGGGAACACTTAGGCGCGCAGATACTTCACCGCTTCGCCGCCGTCGAGCAAACCGCGGATGGTTATTGGGGGGAGCATAGCAGATCAGGCCCAACCATCGGCTACAATCACCTCACACTGAGCGCCGTAGCTCTGTATTGGGAACTCACCAGGGATCCGGCAGCTCTGCAGGCGCTGCGCCGCGCCACTGACCTTCATAAAAACTTCACCTGGCCCGATGGAACTCCCGTGGAAGTGATCAACGACCGCAATCGACATTGGGGTGTCAGCGCCTGGAGTCATTTCGCCTTTTCTCAGTTCCCTGACGGCCGCCGCTACGCCGAGTTCTTGACCGGTTTTTTTCGTCCTGACAATCTGAGCATCGACGCGTTGGGGCGGCTCGCACAGAACGCGTTGTATTATCGCGAAGGTCCCAGGGAGTCGATCCCTCAGGACCAGCCGCGATACTTCCGCCAGATGAGTGTTCCGGCCGGGATTCGCAAAACCGGGCCCTGGGTTGTCGCTCTCTCGGGCATCATCGACACACAAGCAATCAACAGCCGCTTCTATCTCGACCGCCAGGGCAATATCAGCGTCTTTCACCGCAAGCTCGGCCTGATCATTTCCGGCGCCAACTCGAAACGCCAGCCCGAGCTGGCCACTTTCTCGGAACGACTCCTGGGTCAAATAATCCACATGCCCCTCAGCAGCCGCCTGCAAATGAGCGATGACAAGGACCGGCTTTCGCTTGCTTACAACACATTCTTTACTGACCTCTATGTGCCCGCGCCGTCGGACACCGAGCTGTCAATTCGAATCATCATTACCGGGAGAGGCAACCCGGCCGACGAGCCACGGTTGACGCTGCAGTTGTGCCTGAAGGCCGGCGAGATGTTGGAAACGGCTGCGGGTCGCAAAATCACTCTGGGCGCGGAACGAATCGAGCTGTCACCAGGCGACCTTGGCGGCTGGATCCGCCATCACGGTTGGACATTGAAGATCGACCCCGCAGCCCGGCTGGTCTGGCCTGTTTACCCACATAATCCCTATGCCGATGCGCCGGAGACCAGCCTGGAATATGCCGTGGGCGCGCTTTCAGTGCCTCTGAATCTGAAAGCGCAACCCGGGCGCTACATTCGCCCGGGCGAGCAGGAAATCTTGTTTGCGCTGCAGTCGAACTGACTAACGGCGCGTTGTCCTTTGTAGAGACGCGACATGTCGCGTCTGAGCTGTGACGCGGCATGCCGCGTCAGGCGCAACATAGCTGGGCCTGGAGTTTGGACATTTCAGATCGCGTCCCCACCGGCCCTTGGGAAAATTATGAATCGTCGTGAGTTCATCCAAGCTGGTGCCTCTCTTGTCGCCGGAGGCCGACTGCTTGCGACCGAAAAGATTCCCGCGGCTGACGAGCTGAGAAAATTCAGGATCACGCAGATCACAGGCTTCCGCCATGTCTGCCGGCGCCCGAAGCTGGTGGGCAAGAACTCGCACCTCGATGTTCATGGGTGGGAGACCAGAGACAACGTGCTTCGAATCGCCACCGATCAGGGCATTGCCGGCGTGGGTGTGGGCGCCGCCACGCCCGAAAAGGCCCGCAGTCTGCTCGGGCATACGTTGGACGAGTATTGGAAGCCGGGCGTGGGAATGCTCAGCCCCCTGGAGCGTGCCGATCATGCCCTTTTCGATCTGGTGGGCAAAGCATTGAACCAGCCTGCTTGGAGACTTCTTGGCGGACGCGGCCCGGAGCAGGTCCCTGTTTATGATGGCGGTATTTACTTCAATGATTTATTGCCCGAACACCAGGAGCGCGGCGTAGCGCGGTTGCTCGAAGAGGTTGAAGAAAGTCTGAGAGAGGGACATCGGGCATTCAAGATCAAGGTGGGCCGCGGCTTCAAGTGGATGGACCGGGATGCCGGCTTTCGCCGGGATATTGAGGTGGTCAAGGCGATACGCCGCCTGGTCGGGAAAAAGGTCAAGCTGATGGTGGACGCAAATAATGGCTTCGATCTTGAAACAACCCTGAAGTTCCTGCAGGAGCTGGGTGACGAGCTTTTTTTCATCGAAGAGATGTTCCCCGAACAGGTCGAGCAGGACCTTGAATTAAAACGTCGTCTGAAAGAGAAAGGATGGAAGACGCGGGTCGCTGACGGCGAGTCAGCAAGGGATGTCAACCATTTTGATGCGTACATCCAGAATGGAGCGCTCGACGTGCTGCAACCCGACATTCGGGCATTTGGCCTGACACGGCAGTGGGAGCTCTCGCGTAAGATGGCGGGTAAACCCCACATCAAGCTGGCGCCTCACAACTGGGGCTCGTTCCTTGGATTGCATATGCAGGTGGTGCTGGCACGGGGCATCCCGAACTTCCTGCTGGCCGAACAAGACCGAAGCAGCAGCGATCTGTTTGACACTTCCGCATTCACGTTTAAGGAAGGCATGATGCGAGTGCCGGACTTGCCGGGATGCGGGTTAATATTGCGCGAAGATGTTTTCAAACAAAAATATCAACAAAACGCCTGGACTGTGACGGAATTGCCGTAGATTCGCGTATGAGTTTTCACCACAAAGAAACAAAGATCACAAAGCCAGACGAGGGGCGGGCAGAGTCCGGTCACCTCAGACATACACTGCCACAGTTCACTTTGAGACCTGACCAGACTCTGCCCGCCCCTCGTCTGAATTTGTGTCCTTTGTTTCTTTGTGGTGAAAAAAACGGGTTCTGAGCCCCGAGGGCAGCCGCGGCGACGACAGCAGCTTGACGAATTCTTTCCAGCGGCGGTCCGGTCGACCTTCGGTCCCGCCATGGGCCTCTATATATTGCTTCACCAGATCCTTGCCGAGATTATAGTTGATCACGTAGCTGCGGTACTGGTCGAAGAATCGTGTCCGCTGCTCGGCACGCGCCGGCGACATCAACGCGTAACGCGCCAGCCATGCGACGGCCGCGGCCCGATCAATTTCGCCGTTCAAATACCTGCGCGCGGCCTCATTCCCGGCGTACGACAAGCGTTCGACCAGCTGTTGAATCCTGTAATACTCCTCGACGCGCCCGGGATCGAGGCCGGCCCTCGGAAACAAAACCTTGCGCTCGAACTCCAGCCGCTCGTTTCGCGGGAAGGCCACTTCAATGCCGTAATTAGCCGTGCCTTCCGCAATCAGCGATTGCGGCGAGAACAGTGCATAGACTGTGAACTCCTGCCAACCCCGATCGCGCACCAGGTGTTTTTCCAGCAGGGCGTTGTAGACGTGATGTCCCGGGTAGCCCTCGTGACAGGCGAGATCGATGGCACGGTCGATATAAACAGGCAGGTCCGTGTTGACTTGAATCAGGCTGTGATAGTTTCCCTGATACCAGTTGTAGGCGCTCCATGATTTCTTCGTGACGTACTCCACTCTGAAGCTCTCGGTCACGGGAAGCTGCACGTGCTCTAATGTACGCCTGCGGCAATCCGCGATGGCAGCATTGAAAACCTCGGCGAGCCTGGCCGGAGCAATGATGAAGTTCTTGCGGAACGCGTCATAGCGATCAACGAGCGCGCCGCGGCCGGGTAACAGCGGTTCGAGTTGATCGATGATCGCTTGAAAGTACGAATCCGGATGCGCCGGCGCGACCGCATCATAGAGCGCGCGCGACTCCTCGTCGAAGCTCAGCTTCGTTCCGGTCAGCATTCGCACCCGCGCCTGCAGCGATTCGAGTTGACGGTGGAGGTAATGGTACCGCAGTGTGACGAGCTCATTCCGAGTAGGGGGTCTGATCTGCAGGTCGCCCAGCACCCGGTTCGCTTCGGCGCCGATATCTGCCAGCGAAAGTTTCCGCTTCTCCACTTCCGCTCTCCACTCGGCCGGCCCGTAATAGGCATCGACGTAATCTGCGTCATGCCGGCCTACCGCGAGCACCAGCTTTACGTATCGTTCAGCGATCGTGTTCATGGATGGCGATTGCCTTGTCTGCGGCTTCACACTGCTAACGCAAAGAAAGAGAGCAACAAGTGTGGTCATCACTCTGGACGCGTTCATACCTTACTCCGAACGGGAATTATGTTAAGCATTGTTCGTTGATTACCCGACACGTAGAGACGCGGCATGCCGCGTCTGAGTTGGACGCGACATGTCGCGTCCAGAGCGCCGCAAAGCGGCGCTGGCCGCGATATATCGCGTCTCTACGGTCCTGAATTGGCCAAACTCGAGGGCGCAGCTTATGCCGAGCCCGGGTCTGGGCGACAATTTTGGTCGTCATTCCGAAATTGCCGGCATTAGGGTTTCGCGTTTTTTGCCATTCGAAGCGCCAAGTGGAGGGCGGATTTCATATTGGTGGGGTCCGCCATGTTCCTGCCGGCGATGTCGAATGCCGTTCCATGATCCACCGAAGTGCGGATAATCGGCAGTCCCAGTGTGACATTGACCGTCCGTTGAAAGTCGATCAGTTTGGCGGGGATGTGCCCCTGATCGTGATACATCACAACCACCAGATCGTACTCTCCCTGAAGGGCCTTCACAAAAACGGTGTCGGCCGGCAGAGGTCCGTCGGGCGCGAACGGCCCTGACCGCGCCGCCTCGATTGCCGGCCCGATAACGCGCGCTTCTTCATCGCCGAACAACCCGTTCTCCCCCGCGTGCGGATTCAAGCCGCACACGGCGATGCGCGGGCGGGCAACGCCGAGCAGGCGACAGGCTTCGCCGCCCAGACGGATGGTCGTCACAATTCGATCCTGTTCGAGCCGGCATGCCTGGCGGAGCGACACATGGGTGCTTACGTGCACCACCTTCAATTTGTCGCTCACGAGCAGCATTCGTGATTCGGAGACGCTACAGAGTTGCGCAATGAATTCGGTGTGACCGGAAAACGATTCGCCCGAGAGCGCAATGGCTTCCTTGTTGACCGGCGCCGTCACCATTGCGTCGGCATCGCGCCGCAGACAGATTTGCGTGGCCGTTCTTATGTACTCCAGGGCGGCGCGGCCGCATTGTGCCTGCAGTTTTCCGGTGACCCAGCCGGCGGCGCTGGAGAAGTGATGAAGGTCGACGATTCGAAGGCCGGCCG
The DNA here is from genome assembly GCA_036507075.1 of Acidobacteriota bacterium. Lineage (GTDB taxonomy): Bacteria > Acidobacteriota > UBA6911 > JACQSX01 > JACQSX01 > DASXQR01. The sequence continues at coordinate 43,039 of DASXQR010000160.1, forward strand.
ATTTTGGAAGCCTGATTCCCGTCAGTTTCTCCGTCTGCGTCAGGACGACGCCGTCGCCGACGACAATCCACTCGGCTGCGGTTCTAAGTTCGGAATCCGAAAGCGCTTTCACCAGCACCTCGGGACCGATGCCGGCTGGATCTCCCATTGTGACGGCGATGCGCAGCGGCTTGCTCATGGTTGCCTCTTTGCAGCTCTTTTCACGACGGTGACGGCGCGCATGATTGCGTCGCGCTCACCGAAGCCTCCGGACTTGGTCACGATGATTTTTCCCTCGGCCGGTCCGCCCATGAGCACCCCGTAAGGGATTCCCGGCAGGATTTCGGAACGAAGCCGGATTCCTTTCACCTGCAGGATATCGCAGACAAGGCTCACCGTGTCGCCGCCCGACACAAAAAGCGGCGCGGCGGTCATCTGCAGCAGGTCATGGCACCATTGCGTGAATCCCCGGCGCTCCATCCGATCCCAGTTAAGATCGATAACCACATCCGTTCCGGATTCAACAGCAGAGCGTATCTGCGGCAGTGGCGCCATCGGCTCGACACGCGCGGCTCCGGCGGCGCGGATAAAGTATTGCAACTGCTCCTGTGTTGCCGGATGTGTGGTTCCCATAATCAACAGGACGGCTGCGGCGCCTGCCGAAACCACGCTTGCGCTCGAAGCGTTTCCCACCGGCCCAAGCCTGCTCGCAAGCGCCCGCGCCAGTCCGGCCGAACCGCAAAACAACAGCGGAGGCTCGAGCGCCAGGGCGCAACTGGCGATCCGATCAAGATCGGAATCGGTTGAGGCATCGACAATTGTGATGCCTTCGTCAAGATCCGCGCCTTCAAACTCGGACAACGGCAATTGACGAACGCCGGCCACTCCCTGGTCGCGGAGCTGCCGCGCGATATCCACTTCGATAGCGGAAGCTTCCAGAACACGAAGCCGCCCGTCTTCTACGACGCGCTTCATCTGCGGGAAGGCCGGACAGACCACGGCCCGCGTGCGGCGACAGGTACTCATGGCCGCCGATAACTCTGTGCCGATGTTTCCACGCATCGTCGAATCGATCTTTTTATAAATGAGCTGCCGGGCCGTCGGGGAGAAAACTTCGCACACCCGCGACACGGCTGCAGCCGCCTCAGCCGGCTGCAGATTTCGGCTCTCGGTCGTGAAAATGGCGACATCGTCGGTTGCCGGCACAGCGCTGCCCCAGTCCAGCCACACGATTGCCGCCGGACTGCAGGCGGCAAACTGTACCCCCACATCGCATGCTCCCGTCAAATCATCAGCAATGACGAAGACTCGCATATCATGATTATTCAAAAACTTCACCGCAAAGAGCGCCAGGAACGCCAAGCCAGCGCGGGTTTAATAAACCAAGCCGCGCCCGTCAGCAAGCGGACCAGCCGATCTCGTCAACTGTTGCCGTGAGCGGTGGCATTACTCGTTGTCCCGCGGATCCGCGTGCTGACGCGCGCGGCTCAGCTTGTTGCGCGCACCTTGGCGCTCTTAGCGCCTTTCGCGAAGTTTTTGAATAATCCGGCTACAGGGGTCCGGCAGTAAGAAGAATATCACTTGCTTGTTTTTTCCTTGTGAAGTCGGCCCTTTTTGCTTTCACCGCCGAGGCGCTGAGCACGCCGAGGTTCGCAGAGACTTTGGCTGCAGACTCGGCGAAACTCGGCGATCTCGGCGCCTCGGCGGTGAAAGCCCACGCCCTTGCGGGACGTGGCTCTGTGCTTCGCGTGCCAAGCCGGCTTGTGATATCTTCCGCAGGATAACTGCTGTATTAGTCAATCCTCTTTCAACGATTGATGGTTCTTCAAGAAAGGAGATAACCGTGCAGGCGATCCGTCCGCTTTCGCTTATTCTCGTCACCAGTTTGATAGCGCTGGCTCTTACCGCCGTCCCTCAGGCAGCAACGCTTATTTTCCAAGGCGCCGCCAATACCTCCGACAATGTTCCTCCGGTGACCGGGCCCGCTGCCAATGGCTACTGCCCGTTCAACTTTACGATCGACTATCAGACGGATTCCGCCGGCAATGTAACCTCCTCCAGGATCGTAAGAGTCGACGTTTTGGCGACGCTCTTCCCCAGCACGTCCTTGACCATAACGGGAATGCATCTTCACTCCGGCGAACCGGGGGTGACCGGTCCTGTGCTGGTCGACCTGGGAGTGACTTCTGGAACCTCGCTTCAGTTTGACCGTGGATGGGCCGCAGTGACTCGATCCAACATCAGCGTGTCTTCTGAGGGGACACTCATCATTGCTAACACTCCCCAGAATGTTTATCTGGACGTTCATTTTTCCGATGGAAGCGGCGCGCGCGGACAACTGAACACCTTCACGGGCACACCGCAGGAATACGTATTCTTCCACGACCCTAATTCAATTCTTCCCGGTCGCTCGCTGGTGGCGGCAGCCCGAAGCAGCCTGAGCGGCGTTTTCTTCGAGAATGCGCACGGCGGTGTGCTGCCCTATGCTCACCCTCACCCGTCCAGCAGCCAGGGTTTTCAGATCAATTCGCCCTTCACCCAGAACATTTTTTTTCCGGAAACGTCGCCCAACGGGCGGGCCTTTTTAATCCCGGGGCCCACGCTGCCCTTAAACGGTTCACCCGGCGACGATCTGTTCGTTTTGGGTGGTGGCGGCGTGATTATCGACGGGCGGCAGGGGAACGACCTTATTTCCGGCGGGACAGGCAACGACACAATTCTTGGTGGACCGGGTAACGACACCCTTCTCGGCGGCAGCGGAAACGATGTGCTCCTTGGCAACAGCGGCAATAACATTCTTGGCGGGGATGATGGGAACGATCTGCTGTTCGGAGGGTCCGGACGTCTCAACGTCAACGGCGGCGCCGGGGATGACATTGTACAAGTCAACCAGGGAGAGATTCAAAGCGGCACGATATTTGATGGCGGCACGGGAAACGACACGCTGCTGTTCGGACCAGGGTTTCCTGTGGGGGACATTTCCGGGTCTCAGATCACAGACACTCTAACAGGCGGGACCGCATCATACAGCAATTTTGAAAAAACAGAGTTCCTCACTCCGTTTGGCGTGGTTGGCAACGGAGGCGGCATCAAGTTCTCATTCCTGGGGACCAATCCCTCCCAAACGGTCACCATCAACGGCTCGATAGATCTGATCGATCCACAGGGGGCGCCGCTGACGATTGAGTTTAATCCGCGCCCGACGCAAAAGTACGCCGTGCGCAGCCGTGTTGACTTCAGCATTCCTCCTTTGGGAAGCGTCATCATCGAAAGCGACGGCCAGGGACCAGTCGTCAACGGGTCGGCGCAGGTGCGCACCGATCGTCCGATGGGGGGTGTTAACCGCTTCACCGTTCCGGGCCTGGGAATTGCAGGAGTGGGGGCCAGTCCCATCGCCGATGGTTTCGTGATTCCGGTGGTTCGTAATATTTTGAGCGGTTTGAGCACCGGCATCGCGGTTGCCACCTTTTCCACTCGAGCAACATTGCGAATAACGCTGAAGCGTTCCGACGGCGTTGTGGCCCGCCAGAAGCTGATGAACCTGGCGGCTAACGGGAGTACTTCCCTGTATGTGCACGAGCTTTTCTCCGATCTGGGGAATTTCGAAGGCACGATGCTGGTGGAAGGAGGCCCGCTGTATGCCACCGCCATCCAGCTCGGATCAAAGCCGGGAGAATTTACTACGCTGCCGATCATCCCTCTCAATCTGCCTGCAATCAGCTCGGTCTTTTTCGGGCAGTTCGGCAACGGCGGCGGAGTGATTTCGTCGTTTTTCCTGGTCAACGGCTCACAGACCGCGCGGGCCAGGGGAGAGCTGCTCTTTTTCGATAATGACGGGAATCCTGTTTCCGTGTCGATCAACGGGGCGTCTCCTTCCAGCCGGTCGGCGTTTGACATTCCCGCCGGCGGCAGCGCCATTCTCGCCACAGACGGAAGCGGGTCTGTGGTAGTCGGATCGGCGCGCGCCACCATGACGGAAGGTACCGCCGGCGGCGTGCTGCGGTTCACGCTTCCGGGAATCGGGATTGCGGGCGTGGGAGCCAGCCGGCCGGTTACCGGGTTTATCATCCCCGTGCGTCGAAGCCGCTCGGCCGGTTTGAACACCGGCATCGCCATGGCCAGCACGGGAACGGCCGGGCGACTCACACTGGTCCTGCGCAGAACCAACGGCCAGGTGGCCGCAAACGCCAGCATCGACCTGAAGATCAACGGCCATTTTGCGCTTTTCATTGACGAGATCTTCGCCAGTTTCGACAGCTCGGAATTTGAAGGCGTGCTGACCGGCACGCTCGACACCGGCACTGCCGCGGGAACCGCAATCGAAGTAGGCACTCAGGCAGGACAATTCACCACCATGCCGATTACGCAGCTGCAATGAGAAGAATATCGCTTACTTTCTTTTTCCTTGTGATCGCCGGATTAGGCCTTGAGCGCTTGACAAGCACTATCACCCTCCTCGGGCAGGAGAATTCCAAAATCAAGATCCACGAGAAAGTGCCGATCAAGGCACAGTCATTCGACCTAAAGGCCGTGCGGCTGCTCGACGGTCCGTTCCGCGATGCCATGCTGCGCGACCAGAAATACCTTCTCAGCATCGAGGCAGACCGGTTGTTGCACAATTTCCGCGTCAATGCGGGCCTGCCCTCGTCGGCCAAGCCGCTCGGCGGATGGGAGGCTCCGGATATCGAACTGCGGGGCCACAGCCTCGGTCATTATCTCTCCGCGTGCGCCCTGATGTACGAAAGCGCCGGTGACGAGGAACTGAAATCAAGGGCGCAGCGGATTGTCGCTGAGCTGGCAAAGATTCAGGAGGCGATGCCTTCACGCGGCTTTCATCCTGGTTATTTGTCGGCGTTTCCTGAAGAGTTCTTCGATCGCGTAGATGCCCGCCAGCGTGTCTGGGCGCCTTATTACACGCTGCACAAGATCATGGCCGGGTTGTTGGACGTGCACCTCGTTTTCGGAAATCAACAGGCCCTTGACGTGTTGATGAAGCTGGCGGATTGGGTCAAGTTCCGGGTGGATCGTCTCACTGAAGAACAACAGCAGCGCGCCCTCGGCACGGAATTTGGCGGGATGAACGAAGTACTGGCAAACCTGTATGCCGTCACGGGTAACCCGGAACATTTGCGCATCGCGCGCAAATTCGACCACCGAGCCGTGTTTGACCCGCTCGCCCGCCTCGAAGATCCACTCAACGGCCTTCACGCCAACACTCAAATACCGAAGGCGATCGGTGCCGCGCGCGAATACGAACTCACTGGAGAAAGCCGCTATTACGATATTGCAAGCTTCTTCTGGGAACGCGTCGCGCTCTACCGGTCCTACGTCATCGGCGGCCACAGTGATGGTGAGGCTTTCTTTCCTGTCGAGCAGTTCTCAAAGCACCTGGGCGCCGCAAGCACCGAGACCTGCAACACATACAACATGCTCAAGCTGACCCGCCGCCTTTTTAGCTGGAACCCGTCGGCGCGAACCATGGATTTTTATGAGCGCGGATTGTACAACCACATCCTCGCTTCACAGGATCCGGCTACCGGCATGGTGATCTACTATCTGCCGCTCAGACCGGGCGCTTTCAAAACCTTCTCTACTCCGGACCAGTCGTTTTGGTGCTGCGTCGGCACGGGAATGGAAAACCACGCCAAGTATGGTGAGACGATCTACTTCCATGACAACCAGTCGCTCTATGTGAATCTCTTCATTCCTTCCGAGCTGCGCTGGAAACAGAAAGGATTGACCGTGCGGCAGGAAACCCGATTTCCCGAAGAAGACGCGACGCGGCTTACACTGAAATCTGAAAAGCCCGTCAAGCTGGCTTTGAAGCTTCGCTATCCGTCATGGGCCAAATCAGGAATCATGCTCACAGTCAACGGCAAGATCCAGCCTGTGCAAGACCTACCTGGGTCCTACGTGACGATCGATCGCCAATGGAAAAACGGCGACACAGTGCAGATGCGCCTGCCGATGAGCCTGCAGATGGAGGCGATGCCGGATGACCCGAACGTGGTCGCGCTGCTATACGGGCCGATTGTGCTGGCGGGTGACCTTGGCAAGGAGGGTCTGGACAACAGCAGGCGATATGGTCCCAACGCGCCTCAGATGGGGCGCGTGAAGCCGATTGAAATTCCCGTCTTCGTTTGTGATCGGAATGCAGTGCCGGCAAACGTAAAGCCGTTGGCCGGGACGCCACTGGGCTTCGAAACCAGTGGAATCGGCCAGCCTCGGGATGTCTCACTGATACCCTTATATAAAGTGTTCGAGCAACGCTATACCGTCTACTGGAAAGTTTATTCAACTGAGGGGTGGGAAAAGAAGAAGGCCGAGATTGCCGCCGCGGCGGCTCGGCGCAAGGATATCGAGCAACGTACGGTCGACGCAATCACCCCGGCCGAGCCGGAAAGCGAACGCGCGCACAATTATCAAAGCGAGAATGCCAGTGAGGGTTATTTCGAGGGTAGAAGATGGCGCGCCGCGCGCAACGGCTGGTTTAGTTATCAGCTCAAGGTGAACCGGGAGAAACCATCCACTCTGGTCTGCACCTACAGAGGCAGCGAAGGGCGCGCGCCCCGCAGCTTCGACATCCTGGTAGACGGCGAACGAATCGCTACCCAGACGCTCGAGAACCATCCCACCGAGTTCTTCGACGTCGAGTATCCGCTGCCTGAAAGCCTGACTCTCGGCAAAGAACGCATCACGGTAAAGTTTCAGTCACGTCCCGATTCCACGGCAGGCGCCGTGTTCGACATACGGATCGTGCAGTAAATCGATTCGATCAGTCCGCTTTAACGAGGTCATTGCTTTTCAGTTAGCCCGTCTTTCAGGGCGTGTTGCCCAAATTGAGACCGGCGAAGGCAGACACGTTCCATTCAACGCAGAGACGCAAAGAACGCCGAGGTTCCGCCGAGGACTATTATTAATCTCTGCGGGGCCTGGCGTCCTCTGCGACTCTGCGGTGAAAGCGATGTTGCGAATCACTTGAAACCTGGACGGATTTCTCTCCAGCCGTCTTTCGGATCCCATGCACGCACCACTCGAGGGCCGTTCCGGTCGGGACATTGCTCTCGAGAATGCTTGATCTTTCCTTCAAATTCCAGGCGGCGGTGCAGGTCCCAGTATTTATCAGTGTAATACGGGTGCGATCGTAACATTCGCGGATAAGAAGATTCTCCACCGAGGCGATAAGAAAAACTAGGCGGGTGCTGCGGGTCACGCAGAACCATATCAAACTGAAGGCTACCGAGACGATCTTCCTGACTTTGAATATCGAGAGAAGTATCTTCGAAGGTCCATCTTGTGCCTCATCGCAGACTGAATGCCAGTATGGTGGAGCCTGCCGCCACGCCGATGTATTGGGTGCCGTTGACCGTGTAGGTCATCGGACCGGCCTTCCATCTCTGGCCGGTGTTGAAATGCCACAGCACTTTGCCGTTCTTCGCGTCCGCGGCGATGAAGGCGCCGCTGCCGTCTCCGTAGAAAATCAGCCCGCCGGCGGTGGCCATCAGACCACTTTCCAGAATTCCGCCGCCTACCTCCGACTCCCAAACGGTCTTTCCCGTCTGAATGTCGAGCGCCTTTAAAAATTTGCCTGCCGTATTGCCGCCGGGAGCGCGCCGCGTGCCGCCTCCGTAGAAAGACTTCCCAGGCTCCCACCACTCGTCGTTCTTCGAATAGATCGAGCAAGACTCTTCCGCGAACATGTAGAAAAGCCCGGTTATCGGGCTGAACGCCGTTGATGTCCAGTTTGTCGCTCCTGCCACCGATGGACAGACGCGCTGGCCTTCCACGGTCGGTTCATTGCCGGGCAACAGCTTGGGACGGCCATCCGGACCGATGCCGCTCGCCCACGTAATGTTTTTGACAAATGGCTCCGCCAGCAAGACCTTGCCTGTCAGCCGGTCCAGTACGTAGAAGAAACCGTTGCGGTTTCCCTGCAGCATCAGCTTGCGGTGCCGGCCGCGAAACTGGGCGTCGATGAGCACAGGCGTCTCGGTCGCGTCCCAGTCATGCAGGTCATGAGGCGTGAACTGGTAGTACCATTTCAGCTTTCCAGTGTCCGGATCGAGCGCCAGCACGGAGGAACTGTAAAGGTTGTCGCCTTTGCGCTCGTCGCCGTTGTAGTCCGGGCAGGGATTGCCGGTGGGCCAGTAAAGCAGTCTCGATTCCGGATCGTAAGTTCCCGTGAGCCAGGTCGCGGCGCATCCGTGTTCGATCGCTCGCCCGACCCACGTCTCCGAACCCGGCTCGCCCCGAGCCGGGACCGTCCAGAACCGCCAGGCGTGCGTGCCGGTTGAAGCCTGGTAGGCATCGAGAAATCCCCGGATCCCTTCGTCTCCACCCGAAACGCCGGAAATCACCAGGTCGTTGACCACCAGCGGCGCGCTGGTGGCTCCGTAGTTCTGGCGAGCGTCGGCCATCTCGACGTCCCAGAGAAGCTGGCCTGTGTAGCGGTGCAGCGCGATCAGATGCGCGTTGTCGGTGACCATGAACACCCGATCGCCGAGCAGCGCTACGCCGCGGTTGATCCCACTGGCTGCATCCCCGGCCAGGCCCGGCGTGCGAGGCCGGCTGTAATGCCAGATCTCGCGGCCACTCCGCGCATCGAGTGCGACCGCTTCATTCACTGAGGTCACATACATCACTCCGCCGGCCACAACCGGCGTGACCTCAAGATCGCGCGGAGCTCCCTGAATCGTGAACATCCACTGGGGCGCGAGACGCTGAACATTGCCGGTGTTGATCTGATCGAGCGGGCTGAAGCGATTGCCGCTTTGGTTCCCATTGTACGTCGGCCAGGTGCCGGATTTCGGTCGCGCCACATCTGCGAAAGGGATTCCTGGTCCCACTTCGGTTGTGTCGGCAAGTCTGACCTTCGCGTTTGAGTCGGTGGTGAGGCGGCTGAGGTAGGCAACCAGGTCGCGCATCTCGCTCGACGTCGCATCAACTTTAGGCATGAGCGATTTCTCGCGCGCCACTTCGACGACTTGATCCTTCAACAGCAGGTGCAGCTTTCCATCGACACCCAGCAGTTGCAAGTCGAACGCGCTTTCATTTTTTGCCAGGCCGCGGATGGATCGGCCGTCGCGCAACCTAACAGTGACCGCGCGATACGAACCCGGTCCTCCGCCGCCGCGCGGCCCGCGACCGCGACGCGAGCCTGAGGTAACTGAGGCGCCGCCGGGATCGCGAAGCGCCTGTTCGATCTGGGCCCGTGTCCGCTCGCGTCCGATATTAGAAAGGTCAGGACCGAGAAAGCCGCCGCGGCCCCGCACCATATGGCAACCGGTGCAGTTCCCCTTCCCTGTGAAAAATCTTTCGCCCTCGGCGGAGTCGCCGGGCGTGGCGTCACTCGTCGCCGGAGTCTTGGCAGACGATGGTCTCAGCGACATTGTGTAAGCTGCGATAGAGTCGAGTTCCTCGTCGGATATCGGGAAAGGAGGCATGCCCCCGTTCGGGATACCCTCGCGGATCAGATTGCGCATAGCTTCCTTCGAAGTGGCGCGCGGTTGGCGGACGTCGACGATGTTGAACCCGCGCGCGCCGCCGGTTCCATCCTCGCCGTGGCAACTGGCGCAGCGGGCCTGGAACTGCCTCTTGCCGGTTTCGATCATCTGGGCGGGTGAATCTACGGCGACGAAAGCAATACAAATTGTCAGCGCAATGATTCGCAGG
>DASXQR010000161.1:0-22128 GCA_036507075.1 Acidobacteriota bacterium
CCGGCGCAAATCCGCGTCGCGCGGGAAACTTTTCTACCGTCTCGTCCAGCAGGCCGTGCAGGTCGAGCCAGCTCCATTTTCAACTCTGATCAAACCACAACCTGTAGTACGTGGTGGAGTCAAGTAAATACCCCTAATGACTAATGACCATTGACCAATGACCGCTGACCAGTAACCGCCGACTTTCACGGGATTCCCTTGCCGCCCGCTGCCCGATTCTGGCAGTGTAAAGCGATGCAGTTGCGACTGGCAGTAGGTCAAATCAACCCGCGGACCGGAGATATTCGGGGCAACGTTGCCAAGATCCTGCAATTTGCCGGCAAGGCCGCCGAGCTTGGTTGTCATCTGGCGGCTTTTCCAGAAATGTGTGTGCCCGGGTACTGCCTGGACGAAAAACTTCTGATGAATCAACGGTTTCTGCGGGAAAACAAGCAGGCCGTGCTCGATCAGATCGTCCCTGCGAGCGCGAAGATTCCAATCATTGCGGGATTCCTGGACTACGACGAGCAGCGCCGGGGGCCGGACGGCTTCTGGGTACGTCACAATGCTGCTGCCGTCTGCCTGGAAGGGCGTTGCACTCAGATCGTCCACAAAACTCTACTCCCCAATTACCGTTATTTCGATGACAAACGGTACTTTACACCCGGGACGCCGGCGCCTCCCTTTGAGCTGAAAGTCGGCTCCGAACGGATCAAGGTGGGCGTAGAGATCTGTGAAGATCTTTGGGACGACAACTACCCTCTCAAGCCCACTCAAGCTCTGCTTGAGATGGGAAGCCGGATGGTGGTTTGCATAAACGCTTCGCCTTATGTGTGCGCGTCGCCCGGCCGTCGTGACGCGAAGCGATTTCGAAGGCTCCAACTGGTGAAACGCCAGGTTGCCGAAACGGGGATTCCCATTGCCTTTATCAATACGGTGGGCGTGGGTGATAACGGCAAGAACGTGATCCCGTTCGACGGTGACAGTTTTACCGTCGATGCGCAGGGAAGAGTGATCCAGCGTTCGGCACAGTTTGAAGAAGAACTGAGTGTTGCCACGATCAATATCAAAACCGGAACAGGGCAACTCATTCGCGAACCGGGCTTTTGTCGTGAGGCTGAGATGTATCGCGCCCTTTGCATGTCGGTGCGCGACTACTTCGATAAGCTCGGCTTTTTCAGCGGCATCCTGGAAAGCCTTTCCGGAGGAATTGACTCGGCGCTGGGCACCTGCATTGCCGTAGATGCGATGGGCTCGCAAAAGGTCGCCGCACTCAGCCTTCCCAGTCGCTTCAATTCCAGCGCCACGCAGCAGATTGCGCGCGCGGTGGCTGATAATCTTGGGATTGAGTACGAGATCGTTCCTATCCAGCCGATCGTGGACCGAATCCTGGAGTCTTACCGCGCGAGCTTCGGCGAGTTCAGCCATCCGCCGACGGTTGAAAACATTCAGGCCCGCGTACGGGGAATCCTGTTGATGGCTCGTTCCAATGACCGAAACGAACTGCTGCTGAGCAACGGCAACGAAACAGAAATCGCCACCGGCTACAGCACGTTGTACGGAGACATGTGCGGGGGTTTGTCGGTGATCGGCGATATTTCCAAAACGGACGTATATCGCCTTGCTCATTATGTCAATGAGCGTCATGCGCGTGAGATTATTCCCGCGGCTGCTTTTACCGTGACGCCGAGCGCGGAACTGGCTCCCGATCAGGTTGACCCGTTCGACTATGACGTGGTGAGCCCTTTGATTTCAGAATTTATCGAGAATCGCCGAACCCGGCAGGATCTGGTGCAGATGTTCGAGCGCCGGCAGTTCGACAGCAACCGCTTCCCTGTGGACGCGCAGGGACGGACACTTTATGACAAATACGATGTGAATTCCTTCGAGGCCCTGGTGAAGAAGACATACGCGCAGATTAAGAACTCGGTTTACAAACGCCTTCAGGGCCCGCCCATCATTGTCATTTCCGAGCGTGCCTTCGGATTCGATCTGCGGGAGACGCTCTTGAACTTCTGGGAGTGAACCGGGGCGACACAATGCGGATTTCGGAATCGGGAATGCGGAATAAGGAGTCATTCGGTTTCGTCTTCAAACAAGGTTTCTTAGGTATTCCGCATTCCGCATTCCGAAATCGGCATTCCGCAATCGGTTCTGGTTAAGTTGACGCTGGGCTGTGCCACTCTAATGAAATAATCCATGTCTAATTTCCAGGTAAGGCCTGAACAGACCCGCGCTGCCCGCAAAATCCTGCAGGTGCTTTCTGACGAATTCGCTATCTCGACCCGTGAGCAATCCTTTCTTCTCCACGCCATCAGCATGATCGCTCTCCGGCATTCTCTGGAAAATGGCGCGCTACAGTGGAACGGTCCTGATGAAAGAGTGCGCCTGTTCTTCGATCGAGACCAGGTGCGACTGGAAGAAAATGCTCCGCACCCGCTGGTGCTTCACCGCGCGATCAACGATGAAGAAAGCGGCGGCGCATACGAGCTGGTTGAAAAGCTCCTCGATCTGCATGAAATTCCCGAGCACGAACGGTCGGCCCTCTTCAGCGCGCTGCCATGTCTCGGTTTCCAGGCACTGCAGCACCGGTTCATTGAATGGAAGGTGGAGCCGCCGTTCAAGACAATGGAGCCCGAAACCAGGGAGAAGAAAGAGCAAAGGAAGCGGAGGAGGTCGTGATGCCGCAGTGGAGCGGGGTGCTGGAGTATGATTTTAAGAGTATCCTGGGAATCACCGGGACACTGAGCCGGTTAATGATGCTGCGGATTGAAAAACTCACGGTTGCTGTTTTCATTTTGTTTGCTCTGGCTTCCCCTCTGCGCGCAGCCAGTGTTTTGAATTTCCCGAGACTTTCCGCAGAGCCTGGTTCGCTCACCGGCGTCGCCTTTGTGAATCCCTCCGGCCAGGAAGCTGTTGTTACCATCCTGGCTTATGGCGCCGACGGGCAAGCGCTTGCGGGAATTACCAACCCCGCGATCTTGTCCATTCCGGCAGGACAGCAGGTCTCCAAACTGGTTTCTGAATTGTTCGGCGCCAATCTTTCTCCCAGCGCGACCGGATGGTTTCAAGCATCCAGCCCAGTCGATGGATTGACCGCATTCTTTACCTTTCTCTCAACGGATGGGCGATTCGATGGAGCCGATCTGCCGGTAACCGGACCAAAGATCGTATTCAACGAAATTCGGCTCGATTCGGGCTATTCAACCGAAGTCAACCTGGTTAATCCCGGGTCTGCTGCCGCCGTCGTTCAACTTGACTTGATTGCGAGCAGCGGTGCTGCCGCAGTTTCAAAATCCGTTCAGATTCCCGCAAAGGGCGCGCTGCGAATCGACGCAGCAGACTTTTTCCAGCCTGGCGCCGTGGTCTCCGGCGCCTACCTGCTGGTTACGTCCGATGTCGATCTGGCCGGGTTCGAACTGGTCAAAACTCCGGCTGGGGAAATCCTGGGACTGAACGCAAAGCCTTCGCTGGAACAGTTGAACGAAATTTATTTTCCGCAAATTGCCGTGCTCGGTCCCTGGAAGACAGAACTCGGCCTGGTCAATTATTCCAGTTCGGCTGTCATCGTGACTATCACCGCGTACAGGCCGGACGGAAAACCTTTTGACACAGCCAGTCTGAAGAACAATCCCGTTACGCGCGGGCTGGCTCCCGGTGGCAGCTTTCAGGAAGACGTCGCTACTCTTTTCGGCTTCAGTGGAAATTCCACGCTGGACGGCTGGATCAAAATCGAATCGACTTCATCTTCAGTCAACGGATATGTAAGTTATGGCAGCGAGAAATCAGCCGCGGCAGTAGCGAGCATGCCACAAGGTTTGACGCGCGCGCTGTTCTCGCATATCGGGACTACCCAGGAGTTTTTTACCGGAGTGGCTCTGTTGAATCCGGGCGCCGTGTCGGCCAATGTTCGCGTGGTTGCGCTGCGGGCGAACGGACAAATATTGGGAAGTTTTGACACGGTTCTGCAAACCGGTCAGAGAATCAGTAAGTTAATCAACGAATTGATCCCGCAAGCCGCCGGCCAGGCGGGTGGGTTCATCTGGGTCAAAAGCGACCAGCCGATATTCCTTTCGGAACTGTTCGGCACAACATCCGCTCTGGCCAATGTGCCGCCGCAGCCGGCTCTCCCAGGCTACCAGCCGGATTCAAGCGCTATTACCCTCAGAATAATACCCCCGCTGGCACAGGTTCTGGCGGGAACTTCGCAGCAGTTTCAGGCTCAGGGAACCAGCGGAAGCTTTAACTGGAAGGTGAACGGAGTCCCAGGGGGAAGTTCTGCATCGGGCAATGTCACACCGGCGGGGCTTTATACGGCGCCTGCGACCATTCCTAACCCGCAACTTGTCACTATCACTGCCGATAACAACACGCAGGTGGCGGGAGCGACGGTCGACGTTCTGCAGAAAACTACACTGGTGCAAAGTCTTGGACTGATTCAATCGGTTGCGTATCTCAGCTCCCTGCAAAAACTCTATACGGCGGAATTGATTTCCTCTGTGACAGCCAAGGCTTCATCGTCTTTACCGCCTTTGGGTCTGGCGGATACCAGCTCTGGGATTTTTGAAATCGGAGCGGCGGGGTCGAGAATTTCCCTGGCCAGCTTCAGCAACGAAATTGTTTCCAAGATGATCCCGTTCACCGCGTCCGATGAAAAAGAGTATCTGCTGCTGGCAGGAAGTACCACGGGAAGAATCCTGCGGCTGGATCCTGTTTCCAAACAATCGCTGGCCGTCTTTGCCGGGCTGAACGAACCATCAGCGATGGTGGTAGACCCGGTCACCGGCAACCTGCTGGTGGCCGAGAAGGATAAGATCACTTCGATTCCCAGAAGTGCGCTGGAACTCGGCCTTACCAAATCGTTTGAGGGCGAAGAGCGAGCTTCCACGGTCTATTCGGAAGCCGGGGCAACCGGCATCACGGTGGATGCCTGCAGCGGCAAGATCTACTTTACCGTCAATATTCGCGAGTTCCTCAACGTGACATCACAACTGCGCGTGCTGGATCGGACTAACGGGAAGGTAACCGTGCTGTTGAATGGTCTGAAGAATCCGGGTCAGTTGCTGGCGCTTTACCGGTCAGGTGTCTCGTGTCCTTCTTTGCACCTGTTTCTGGCCGAAAGGACTGCCGATCGGGTGGCGCTTTTTATTCCCGCAGACGGCAACCTGAACTCATGGATCCCGGCGAGATCGCCGGCGGATTTGGCTTTCCTCCCGCCCGGATCGCCGCTGGCCAGTACCGAAGGAGTGCTGATGCTGGAGGTCACCAGCATTCTTACCTCTGCAGTTCAGTTCGCGCCTGCACTGGAACTCTACAAGACGCAGCCTTCCAATCCATTTCCTCCAAATTTGAACTCCGGTGTGGGAGTCACCCTGAACCCGGCCGCGGCGAGGCTGACGCGTGGAGCGACCCAGCAATTCAAGGCGATCGTCACAGGCACAACGAACGCGGCAGTGAATTGGTCGACAACAGGGGGCTCGGTTTCCCCATCCGGTCTTTACACGGCGCCCATGTCGCTGGGGACCTACACGGTCCGCGCCACATCTCAGGCCGACCCAAGCCGGTTTTCGGAAGCGGCCGTGCAGGTCTATGCCGTCGACATATCGATTGCGCCGGCCAGTGTGACGCTTGATCCTCAGGCGACGTACCAGTTCACCGCCACCGTGTTTGGCAATCCAAACACAGCGGTGACGTGGTTTGCTGCAGCAGGCAACATTACCGGCACCGGACTTTACACGGCGCCAACGACACCCGGAGTTTTCCGGGTTCGTGTGACTTCGCAGGCGGATCCTTCCGCTTTTGCCGAAGCGTTCGTCCGGGTTCGCGGAATTGCGGTAACAATCACGCCGCCTTCCGCGTCGGTTGCGCCTTTGGGATCGATTCAATTTGCGGCGACCGTGAGCGGTTCGACCAACACCGCTGTTACGTGGACGGCGACAGGGGGATCGATCAATTCGGCCGGTCTATACCAGGCTCCGCAGACAGCGGGCACTTACACCATTCGCGCAACCTCCGATGTTGATACCGAAGCCTTCGCTCAGGCCGTTGTCACAGTCGTCGCCAACGTGAACGTATCCATTTCACCTTCCAATGTGTCCCTTGGTACCGGCGCAAGCCAGCAGTTCAACGCCGCCGTCAGTGGTTCAAATAACACTTCGATCATTTGGACCACCACAGGCGGTACCGTCTCCAGTAGCGGCCTGTATGTGTCACCGCAAAAGCCGGGCCTGTACCGGGTGCGCGCTGCTTCACAAGCCGATCCGAATAAATTTGCAGAAGCGACGGTGACCGTGGTTTCCGTGAAAGTCGTCGTCAGTCCGAGCGCAGTACTGCTCAACCCCGGAGGCTCACAGCAGTTTTTCGCCGCCGTAACTGGAACCTCTAACACCGCGGTCACCTGGGTCACGACGGGGGGCAAGATCACCAGCAGCGGTTTCTACACCGCGCCGTTGACGTCATCGACTTATACAGTGCGGGCCTATTCAGTGGCCGATCCCAGCAAGTACGACGAAGCGGTCGTGAGGCTGACTGATGTTCGCGTGAGTATCAGTCCTACCAGCGCGGCTATGGTCTGGGGAGAGACCAAACAGTTCACCGCCACTGTGACCGGTTCCAGCAACACCGCGGTGACCTGGTCGACGACGGGCGGCTCTGTTTCAAGCAGCGGTCTTTACACTGCGCCTTTCAGCAGCGGCACTTACAAGGTCAGGGCAACATCCCAGGCCGATCCTAACCGGTTTGCCGAGGCGACCGTGACAGTAACCTTGATGATCAGCAAATCAGATTAGCTATGAGAAGACGACATTTTCTGCAAGCGTTTTGCGCAGCCGCCGCGCTGGGCAGCACTCCACCTGCTGAAGAATCGCTGGGCCCGCAGGTCCCTGCGTCCGGCGAGGCACAACGATCGCCGCGCGTGCCGTCTCTCCAACCGGAAGATTACGAGCGGCGAATGGAAAAGGCTCGGCGCCTGATGCGGCAGCACAACGTGAGCGCCCTGTATCTGAACGGCGGAAGTACCCTGTCTTACTTCACGGGAATGGAATGGGGCCTTTCCGAGCGTATGTTTGCCGTCATTCTCCCGCGACAGGGAGAGCTTATTTACATTTCACCCGCGTTTGAGGGGCGACGGGCGCAGGAACGGATCAAACTGGGGAAGGACTTGCGGTTGTGGCAGGAGGACGAAAGCCCCTATGAGCTTGTTCGCATCGCTCTGGCCGATCGGGGAATCCGCAGCGGGGCGGTTGCTCTGGAACCGATGGTCCGGCACTTTGTCAGCGACGGGCTGGCAGCCGCTACTCCGGGCATTCACTGGGTCAGCGGCAGGGCAATCACCGACGGCTGCCGCATGATCAAGGATGAAAAGGAGCTCGCCTTCATGCGTGCCGCCGACCAGATCGCAAAAACCGCTTTTCGCAACGCATTCAAATCCCTGCGTGAAGGAATGACGGAAGCAGATCTCGGGCAGACCATCTCCAGGGCCTTCACGTCGCTCGGTGCGCGAGGCGGAGCACTGGTTCTGTTTGGACCAAACTCGGCGTTTCCGCATGGTTCGACACGGCAAAGAAAGCTGATTGCGGGCGATATCGTACTGGTCGATGGCGGCTGTTCTGTGCAGGGATATCAGTCCGATGTCACCCGGACGGTGGTCTTTGGAAAACCGTCTGACAAGCACAGGCAAATCTTCCAGATTGTACATGCTGCACAAACCGCGGCGCGCGAGGCGGCCCGAGCCGGCGTGCCGTGCGAAGCGGTTGATCGGGCGGCGCGCCAGGTGATCGAGCAAGCCGGGTATGGTCCGGGCTACAAATATTTCACCCATCGAGTGGGCCACGGCATCGGTCTGGACGGGCACGAGGAGCCCTATCTGGTCAAAGGAAACAAGCTCCTGCTGCAGCCAGGAATGACCTTCAGTGATGAACCGGGCATTTATATCGAGGGAGAATTCGGCCTGCGATTGGAAGACATCATTCATATCACCGCGGACGGATGTGAGGTCTTAGGTGAAACCGAGGACAAGCTGGGGTGGTAGGCTCCCCTTGGGGAGTTACGGGTTTGCGGGTTGACGGGTTGGCGGGTTCGCGAGTTCTGAGTTGGCGAGTTCCCGGTTACGGGTTGGCGAGTTCCGGGTTACGGGTTCGCGAGTAAGTTCCGGGTTACGGGTTCTGGGTTGGCGGGTTGCGGGTTGGCGGCTTCTGGGTTCCGGGTTACGGGTTGGCGGGTCATGAGTTTGCGGAATTGCAAATTTAGAATGAAGATTTACGGAATCTGAGAATTTTGACTGTTGAATCTTTGAATTCGTAATCCGTAAATCGCATCTAAATAACCGGCAACTTGGCCCAACCTGTAACCCAGGGCCCGCCAACCCGGAACCCGGGACTCGCGAACCCGTAACCTGCAACCCGCCAACCCGCAACCCGCCAACCCGCCAACCCGCAACCCGTAACCCGGAACTCGCCAACCCGCAACCTGATCAGGGCTCAGATCTTCTCCCGATAATCATCTTTCGGACACACCCAGTACATTCCGCCGGGACGTTCCGGCATTTTGATCACGCGGGTGGCAACCATCAAAGTGTTGCACTTGGGGCAGGTTTTGCCGGTGTGCACCACCTTGTCGCCCAGGCTGGCTCGCGCTGTTTTGCTGATTTTTTCAGCCACTTGTGGATCTCCTTTTTCTAGAACTCAAAATGCCAGGCGTCTCAAAGTTTCAGCGTTGCAAACGCGCCAACTCGGCGACTTCAACACGGATAACTTTCGAGTGCCCAGCCCAAAACTTCTGATTGTAAATGCTGCACAAAATTTGTCAAGGCATCGAGGGAGCCATTTCAGGTAGAATTTCGTGTTCATGCCCAAAAAGCTGTTGTTCCTGAGCGCCCACACCGGCAACGGTCATAACGCGGCCGCAGCCGCCCTCGCTGAAGCCATTCGGGCCCAGGGAGAAGATGTGGAGATCGCGCACCCAATCGAGCAATCAGGCAGTCTCAACCGCTCGCTTGCCGGAACTTATGACTGGGCTCTGAAGAACTACCCGGGGCGAATGCACTGGTACTTTCAGGCCGTTAATCGGCTACGGCCCGACCGGCGGCTGCTGCGCTTCAGGAGAGTGCAGTCTAAGGGCCTGGATTTCCTTCGCCGGCACAATCCAAAGATGGTTGTCTCATTCCATCCAATGACAAACCACCCGTTTGCTTTGTTGTGCGGCCTGATGGATCCCCCCGTGCCGGTTGCGTGCGTGGTCACCGACCCGTTTCCCCCTTTTTGGGAAGGATGGAAATGTCGGAAGATTCAGCAGTTCTTTGTCGCCACCGAAGAAGCAGCCGCCGAGCTGCGCGCAGCCGGGGTTGGCGGCGAAAGAATTCTCGTTACGGGACTACCAGTTGCCGGGCGCTTTGAGGAGGGAAACCGGGCTCCCGCCGAGTGGTATATTCAAAACGGTTTAAGGCCGGGAAAGTTTACGTTATTTTTGAATGCCGGCTGGCTCGGCGGTGACGACTTTATTCAGTTTTATCGCGCGATCGCCAAGTCGGCGCTGCCCTTGCAGGTGATTTACGTCCACGGCGCGAGTGGGGCCTCAGAGGCGGCGCGCATTGCCGCCGGCTCCAATGCTCCAACGCTGTTGATGCCGCGAACGGATCGGATGCATCAATGGATGCGGATGTCCGACCTGATGATCACCAAGCCCGGAGCGCTCACCATTTACGAGGCGCTGGCATGCGAACTGCCAGTCGGCGTCAATGCAGCTTCTTCCATCATGCCGCAGGAGCGGGGAATGGCCGAAGCGATCCGTTCCAGGGGTCTGGGCTTGTGGATCGGCTCTGCCGCCGAGCTGCTGCAGTCTGTTCGCGGTTTGTCGGAGTGCAGAGACAAGCTTCATCAGTTCAGGGTTAATATCCGGAAATTTTATCGGCCGGGCGCTGCTGGGCGGATTGCACATCGGATCGCAGAGCTGGCCGAAGAGCCGGCACGGGAGATGGTTGGTGCCTGGAACCTGGAACGGATAGCGCAAAGACGGGACAGTGTTGGAGCGGCCTGACATGCCCGCGCGCGTGATGGCCGCCAAATCGCCGAAACGGACGGCCATGGCAGGCCGCCCCTACGCTCTTGGCGCCGCTCATGATCGGGGTCCTGCTGAGGTTTGAACTGCGTATACGGAGTACAACGGAGTACAATGGAGAAAAGGATTTTCTTGACGGGAGCCACCGGCTTTTTGGGCAGCCACCTGGCTTGGAAACTGCTGGAGCAGGGCAAGCCGCTGCGATGTCTGGTGCGCGCCGGTAATCGCCCTGCCGAGGAACGACTCGCGGAACTCTTCCTGAAAATTACCAACCGCGAAGGCGACGTGCGTGAGGCCCTGAAAAGAATCGAATTCATCCACGGCGATGTGGCGGTCCCTGACTTCGGCCTGGCCCGGACGGAATACCGCCGGCTGTTGTACTCTTCGGAAATATGGCATTGCGCCGCCTCACTTTCCTTGTCCGGAGAAGACAAGGAGGAAATCTTCCGCACAAATCTCAATGGTTCCCATAACGCGCTGAAGCTGGCCGAACTCATCGAAACGCGACGCCTCCACTATCTGAGCACCGCCTACATTTCCGGCAATCGCATGGGTCGGGTGATGGAAAATGAGATTTTTCTTGGCCAGGAGTTCAAGAATCCTTACGAGGAATCAAAGTGCATGGCCGAACTACTGGTGAAGGAACTGGAATCCAATAACAGGCTGGAATGCACGATTTACCGTCCCAGCATCGTCGTTGGAAACTCGCGCGATGGCCGCGTAACGCATTTCCACGGCGTTTACAGCTTCATCCGCGGCATTATCGCCGCGCTGCAGCGGCTCCCGTTCGGCAACAAACTGGACGAATTGGTGGAAATTCCCTTTCGTATTGTCGGCATGGCCACCAAAACCCTGAATATGGTGCCGGTCGACTATGTGATCGATGCCATCCACAGCATCTCGCTGCGAGAGGAGAGCGTGGGAAAGACCTTCCACGTTGTAAATCCCAAACCCACTATGAACCGTGTGTGGCTGGAGACTTTCTGCAAGACTGTTGGAATCACCGGGCTCAAGTTTGTCACCAGCCATGAATTTCAGAACAGTCCGATGAATGTCTGGGAAAAGCTGTTCAGCCGCAAAATGGCCTTTTACGCCATGTACCTGAGCGGCGAACCGATATTCGATGACAGCAACACGCAGCACCTGTTAATCACCACAGGCATCAAGTGTCCCCGTCTCGACCAGCGCCTGATGCAGGCGATGATACGGGGTTACCTGCAGCTGGCCGAGCCCTCGATGCTGCGCGCCCAGGCTTGATATTGGGATTGGCTATCAAGATCAGAGAGGACAACATCACAAGATCAGAGAGGACAACATGAAGAGACGCATCACACTTCTGTTTGTTCTGTGCGCGCTTATCTCGTGCGCCAAAAAGAACATGGAAAAAGAGAGCACCATGGAGGTGCTCAAGCAGGCGGCCGAAGAGAAATATGATCCTCCGGCTGACAAAAAAATCACCGAGAAACAAATGCAGATGTACCTGGCAGTGCACAAGCGAGAGCTGGAAATCGCCCGGAACGCGGCTCAGCGTCTGGAAGAAAAAGGCAAGCAGCTCAAGGCGAAAGACGAAAAACCCGGCTTCATGGATGCCTTGAACGCTCTCAGCGATGTGGGTAAATTCTGGACCGCCGACCTGCGTGCAGCCAAGGAACTGGGCTATAACACGGCCGAATACCAGTGGGTGAAGGGGCAGGTGCTGGAGGCCAGCATCACTGCCATGTCCGAGGGCTTCGAACAAGCTGCCAACAAGATGGTGGAACAGTCGATGCAATCCTACCGGTCGGCGCTGGCAAAGGCCAGGAGTCCGGAAGAAAAGAAAATGCTCGAAGAGCAGATGGCAGCTTTAAATCAGCAGCAGTCTGAGATGAATAAGAGCGCCGGCGTTTCCGAGGATATTCGACACAACCGGGAGATCGTCAGGAAGTACCAGGGCGAGCTGGATGCAATCAAATCGGAAATGGAAAAATTCAATAAATCAAAGTGACATCGAACAACCAATAGACTATATTTGGGCCTCAAACTTTCACTGGAGAAAACATCGATGGCGCAAGCAAAACCACTCACCAAGTCCCAAATCGTAGCGTCGCTGGCTGAGGAAAATGGGCTCACCAAGAAGCAGGCGGCATCCTTCCTTGAAAGCCTGCAGCAGCTTGCCGTTGCTCAGACCAAGAAGAGCGGCAAGTTTGTGTTGCCCGGCCTGGGAATTCTTGTGAAAGCCAACAGGAAAGCCCGGGTAGGACGAAATCCGGCTACCGGCGAACCGATAAACATCCCCGCAAAGACCGTGGTGAAATTTCGAGTAGCCAAGGCCGTCAAAGACGTAATCAGCCCGCCCAAGAAGTAGTGTGAAAAATAGAGGGACTGAGAGATAGAGGGACTGAAAAATAGAGGGACTGAGAGATAGAGGGTGATGGGGAATTTCAGACTACTCCCCCATCTCTCCGTCCATCCCTCCATCCCTCATTTGATAGGGTCTGTTCAGGTCTGTCCCATTTTTGGACGCGAGTCAGCCGGATGGAACTGCCGCTGGTTTTCTCTTCAGGCGGACCGTTCCTTGCCCCATTGGTTAAGGTTCCCCACCAGCAGAGCGCGCAGTCTGCCCGGTAAAAAGAAAACCGCCAGCTCGGCCAGTTCTGTTACCAGTTGAACGATATCTTCGCGCCTTTTCCAATGCTCGTTCAGCACTGCAGGATCGGTGTGATTCAACAGGCGCAGGATGGCCACGGCGACCAGATAGATGTCATCGATCTGGCCGATGAAAGGAATAGCATCCGGAATCAAGTCAAACGGATTGAGACAGTAAACAATGACAGCCCCCAGGATCGCCTTGTCCATTGTCGATACCCGCGAATCCCGCAGCAGCCGATATATCAGCTTCACCAGATCGGGCAGATAACGAAGAAGAGACTTCAGCCTGTCTTTGGCCTGCCTGCGATCCACTTTTCCCACAGTTTCAATTTTTTCCGACACGACCTCTCCCTTGGAGAGATTATACCGTCGCGGCGGCGCCTGTGGGGAGATTCAGCACGCCTGACCAATGACGCGACAAATTTGTTTTGGAAAAAGAGTTTTCTCACGATAGGCTTAGTTGGAAATCTGTGACTGTTGAATACTGATCTGTGACGCGGAGATGCCGTGAGCGTTGAATACGTCGAGAAAGTCTATAACCGTTATTCCAGTTTTTATGACCTGATTTTCGGCAGGATCTTCGAATCCGGCCGGGAGAAAGCTCCGGAACTGCTGCAACTGCACCCCGGCATGCGCCTGCTTGAAGTCGGCATCGGAACCGGCTTGTCCATACCGCAGTTGCCGAGGTTCTGCACGGTCACCGGCGTTGACCTTTCTCAAAAGATGCTCGACGAAGCAGAGAAGCGTATCAGGAAACTGGGCCGCGCCAACATACAGCTTCACAAGATGGACGCCACGCAGATGGAGTTTCGAGACAATTCCTTTGATCGAGTGCTGGCCGCCTATTTCATCAGCACGGTTCCCGATCCGGTGGCCGTAGTGCGAGAGATGAAGCGCGTCTGCAAACCGGGTGGTTTTCTGGTCTTCTTGAATCATTTTCGGAGCGAAAACCGAGTGGTGGGGACAGTAGAGAAGCTGATTTCCCCCCTGTGCTACCGCATCGGTTTCAGGACGGATCTGAATTTGAAGAAACTGATGCGAGACGCCGATCTGACCATTGATCGGCTCGAGCGGATCGATTTTCTGGGGAACTGGAAAGCGGTCCGTTGTGTCAACGAAAAGTGAGCTCCGACCCCCTCGAAAAGTAAGCTTCGGCCCCTCCAAACCCGCAAAAAATCGTGCTCAACACAAAAAGCCTGAAACCATTCAAGCGGTCTTGCATCTTTATTCGGGGCAGTTTTGGGGCAAGTCATGTTAACTTTCATTATTCAAAACACCAGGGAACGCTTGCAGAAAAAGAATTCAAAGAAAGGCCTCTCGATTACGACCTCTTCCACTGCAGGTGATATTGCCGTGGTTTCTCTTAACGGCAAGATCGACTTTGAAGCTGCGGCCCTGCTTGAAGTCAGAATCCAGGAGCTTTCAAAGACCGGCATTAGGAAACTGGCGCTTGATCTGAGCGGCGTAACGGGCATGGACAGCACCGGCCTGGGGGAAATCATTGCCATCTACAACCGCTTTGCAGCCGACGGCGGCGAGGTTTGTGTGGCCGATTTGTCCGATCGCATTCGGCTGCTCTTCGAATATGCCAAACTTCACTTCGTGTTTCGTATCTTCACCAATGTCGCCAGCGCCACGGAATATCTGGGGAAGCTGGGGGATGGAAGGTTGTGAAGGGTTGTGAAGGGGAGGGTTATGAAGGGTTATGAAGGGGAAGGATAGGTTATGAAGGGGAAGGATAGGGAAGGAAGGGGGATGAAGGGAAGCGGTTACCAACCGAACCGCGCGTGTAAGCAAGCGGACCCATGCAGCAAACGCTAAGCACCAAATTAATTAGAAGTGCCACATCGAGGGTCCGCTTGCTTACGCGCGCGGTTCGGTTGATGGCTTATTTCGTTTTGTTCCGCTTATAATCCTTGTCCTTCCCCTTCCTTCCCCTTCATAACCCCTTCCTTCCCCTTCATAACCCTTCCTTCCCTTCATAACCCCAACCTCCACTCAGTATCCCCGCCTTTTGTTCACCACATACAGGAGCGGCTCGCCTGAGAGGTAGCGGCGGAGGTTTTCTGCCAGCAACTCATGCTGCCGCCGCCAGAACCGCTCCAACATGGTCGCAGAACCTACGTGTGGAGTAATCAGTATATGGGGCGCGGCCCACAGTGGACTTCCCTGGGGCAGTGGCTCGGTCTCGTACACGTCCAGGGCGGCGCCTGCAATGCGACCAGACTGCAGCGCGTCGGCCAGGGCTCGCTGATCGACGGCGGTTCCCCGACCCACATTGATAAGGCAGGCACTCTTTTTCATCGAATCCAGTTGCTGCTTGCCGATTATGTGTCGGGTAGCGGCGGTGTCAGGCACCGCCAGGACCACGAAATCGGATTCGGTCAATAATCGATCCAATTGGTCTACGCCGAGCATTTCGTCCACGCCTTTGACGGGCTGATCACAATTCTGGCGCAATCCGAGGACCCGCATTCCGAGAGCTTTTGCTCTGACCGCGAGCTCCCCGCCGATCCCTCCTGCTCCGATGATTCCCAGGCAGGTGCCGTTGACTTCCCCGCATCCCCGCCATACTTCCATTTGAGCCCACTGCCTGCGATGTTGTCCGGCGGCCGCGAGCGGCAGGTTTCGGGCCAGCGCCAAAATCAGCATCAGCGCGTGCTCGGCTGCAGGAACCCGGTGGACCACCGATGCCGAAGTGATTACGACCGGCCCTTGGATGATTTCCGGAGAAAGAAGGCCCTCTACGCCCGCCGTCGGACACTGAATCCAGGCCAGCTTGCGCGCCCGAGTCGCCTGCTCTCCGCTCAACTCCCATCCGACATATATTTCCGCCGCTTCGATGGCCTTGTCCAAGCCGCGAAAATCGGGCAGGTAATCGATGCCCACTGCTGGGAATCGCTGCCTCAGTTGTGCCAGCCACCAAGCCGGCAGTTCGCCAATGGGCGAAGAACTGCGGAAACTGATCACCATTTTCTTCATAGCTGTTGGTCGGCGTTTCGGAGTACGAGTTGCGAGTTTTCGGGTTACGGGTTTTTGGGTTACGGGTTACGAGTTTGCGAATTCAAGATTAGGAGATTGAGAATTAATGCAGCGGGTCAGTTCCGGCTTCAAGTGCAACCGGACTTCTCAGTGGAAACTCGGCGTTTTCTGCGGCTCTGCGGTGAAAGCCGTTGGAATTCACCGCAGAGTCGCAAAAATCGCTGAAGATTTCGCCGAGGCTTCAGAATTCAAGCCGACCCAATACCAGGATTCCACTTTCTGTATGATTCGCAAACCCGTAACCCGTAACCCGTAACCCTAAACCCCGCAACCCTTTAGCGAATATTGTCCCCGCCGATCTGGTGCAGCTTCAACAGGCTGGTGTGCCCTTTCTCGATCAGAGGCGCGCCTGTCAGAATAGCCAGGCGGTCCCCCTTCTTGGCCAGTCTCCTTGTAACCAATTCAGATTCAAGGGCAAGAATCAACTCGTCAACGTTGGAAATTTCGCGCATCCGAATCGGAGTTACTCCCCAAGTCAGCATCAGGCGCCGCACCACAGGTTCATGAGGCGTAAACGTCAGAATGTGCGATGCAGGACGGTATTTGGCGATCAGATTGGCCGTGACCCCGCTTTGTGTGAATGCCACGATGTACTTGGCGTTGATGAAATGGGAAGCGTGGTACGCCGCTTCGCAGATCGCATCCGGAAAGGTGGTCCGGCGTATGGGACTCTGCGCATGAAAAAAATGAGACAGGGCTGGAGTCTTTTCGGCTTCCTGGATAATTCGCGCCATCATTTCCACCGCTTTGATCGGATAATTGCCCGTCGCCGTTTCGGCTGAAAGCATCACGGCGTCGGTGCCGTCGAAAATTGCGTTCGCCACATCGGACGCTTCGGCCCGTGTGGGGCGCGGATTGTTCACCATCGACTCGAGCATCTGCGTCGCCGTGATCACCAACTTTCCCGTGCGGCTGGCTTCCAGGATGATTCTCTTCTGGATTCCGGGCACTTTTTCCGGATAAATCTCGACGCCCAGATCACCGCGGGCCACCATGACGACATCGCTGGCGTTGAGAATCTCGTCAAGATTTTCTATCGACTGGGGCTTCTCAAGCTTGGCCACAACGGGTATGTCGGTGTCGTGCTTCTGCAGCAGGCGCCTCAAGTCGTGGATGTTGCGCGCCGAACGCACAAAGGAAAGAGCGATAAAATCGAGCCGCTCACGCACCGCAAACAGAATGTCTTCCTTGTCTTTTCTGGTCAGGGACGGCGCGGTAACCTTGATGCCCGGCAGATTGATCCCCTTGTGTTCTCCCAGCAGCCCGCCGTTGATTACGTCGCATACGACTTCATGCGCCCCAGACTTCCTCACGCGAAGCTCAATCAAGCCATCAGAAAGAAGAATGCGCTTCCCCGGCCGTACATCGTGCGGCAGTCGCTTGTAGTTGGTGGAGACGATACTGGCGTTGCCCACCACTTTTCGTGTGGTGATGATCAGTCTTCGACCCGCCTTCAATTCAATCGGCCGGCCTCCTTCCGTAGCGCCGGTTCTGATTTTCGGCCCCTGAAGGTCCTGCATAATCGCAACCGGACTCTCCAGCTGCCTGGAGACGGCTCGAATGTGGTTCACCACGGCTTTATGCGACTGATGAGTACCATGGGAAAAGTTCAGTCTAAAAACGTCCACTCCCGCCCGAACCAGTTTCTGCAGCATCTGCGGCGAGCTGCATGAGGGTCCTACCGTGGCGACGATCTTGGTTTTCCTGCGCATTTGAATCGACACGCTATGTTAAGATTTTTCCTTCGCAGCCCGACAAAACCGAAACAATATCAAATGACGTCAAAATTACAAACGCCGAGCCGCGACCAGGCCTTTGCACTGTTGCGCGAATATACTCAGAATCCGAGCCTGATCAAACACGCGCTCGCCGTGGAAGCCGCCATGCGGGCATACGCGCGCAAATTCTCAGAAGACGAGGAAAAATGGGGTGTTGTGGGGTTGCTGCATGATTTCGATTACGAACGCTATCCCGACCCGCCGAACCATCCTCTCAAGGGAGCTGAAATCCTTGCCCAGAGGGGTTATCCCGAAGATGTCATTCATGCCATCAAGTCGCACGCCGATTATCTCGGTGTTCCCCGGCTGTCGATGATGGACAAGGCGCTGTACGCCATAGACGAGTTGGCGGGATTTATCACAGCCGTGGCCCTGGTCCGGCCAAGCAAGAACATCGCCGATGTGACAGTCGAATCGGTAAGAAAGAAGTTCAAGGACAAAGCCTTCGCCCGCGCTGTGAAGCGTGAAGATATATTTAGAGGCGCAACGGACATGGATGTAGACTTGGACGTGCACATCCAGTTCGTGATCGACGCAATGAAATCGGCGGCAGCAGACCTGGGGTTGGATGGTTCGGCTTCAAGATGAGGAATGTGTTGCCACAAAAGCACAAAACCACAAAGACCTCGGGGTGGTCCTGGGATGCTACTGTCCGGATGTAACGCCGGGTTCTGGAGGGGTGGTACTTCAGGATGAATATGGCCGCTCTGTGGCTTGGTGCCTTTGTGGCTAACCCCGCTGTGCTATACTTCCAACAAATCCCTCGCGACGCTTCGGGAGTCTCTGGAAATGACTAAATCCAAGGGAACTGTTCTTCTCATCGACGACGATCCGGCAACTATTCACGCTTTGAACCATCTGCTCGTGGACTCAGGCTTTCAGGTTGTGATGGCAAAAAACGGCCAGGACGCGATCCTAAAGGCGGTAAAAACCAAGCCCGACGTGATCTTCATGGACATGATGATGCCCGGACTGGACGGTTTTAACGCGACGCGGCAATTGCGGAAGATTTCCGATTTCGATCGCGTCCCGATTATCGCATTCACCGCCATGACGGACCGCGAAAGGATCCTTTCGGTAGGTTGCGACGACTACATTCAAAAACCGCTCAAGAATGTTCCCGATTTGCTGAAGAAGATGGAAAGCTGGATTCAAACGCGATCTCAGGTAGACCGTTAGGTCGGGCCGGTCTTCACAAAAGCCCAAAACGGAACCGCGAACGCGCGAAGGCGCGAAAACAACACCAACCATCAGGGCGCAATAAAGACGCCGGTCTCGAACAGTTTTTCCACAGGCACGATTCGGATGTGGTCCCGCGCAATATTGAGAGGATAAGATTCCCACGCCGCATCCTTGCGCAGGATATCGAGCCAGTCTTCGGAAACGAGAAAAAGTTTCTTCCCTTCCTTTTCGGTGGTCTCCAACTGATACTCCCTGGGATTTTTTCCTGGCGCGGGCTTCCCGGCGCCGATGCTGTCGGCCAGCCGCGTTGCTTCCGAGTCATCCGTCACCACCAGATACTTGATGTTGTCCACCTGCAGGTGTTTTCGTATCGCGTTATTCACCTGCTCAGGCGTCACCGCGTCGATTTTCTGAAGGTAAGCATCGAGATATCCAGGCTCCTGCCGGCAAAACTGATCATCCAACCGCGCCGCCAGGATCCGTCCCACGGTTTCGGCCAGATTCAGGTAAAGCACTTTCGCTTTGTTCTTGGACAGTTCCACCTGTTCGGCGTTGAGGCCGGAAGAAATGAATTGCTGCAGTTCATAGGTAATGGTCTTCAGCAGGTGATGCGCGTACTGATGCGCGACTGGACGCACCCAGATGCTAAAGTACTGATATCGCCTCGGCGTGTTGAAGGGGGGAAAAAGAAAGATCGGACGCCCTTCGAAGTGCTCGATGTAGGAGTAGTCTCCGTAGTTGTAACCCCTTTTCTGCCGGATTTCTTCGTACAAATGAGAAAAGCTGTCGCGATGCGTGCCGAAGTAAACATTGGCCACGTACAGAGGCCAGTAGTCTGGGTCCGTGCGGGTGACGGAAATTGGAAAGGCGGCGTGAATGCCGGTGGAATCGGCATTCGGCACGGAGACAACCACCAGGTACCGGCCCTTTACGGGCGCTGGCGCGCCAACCTCCGTCTTGGGCGCGCCTTCTGCGGCGGGCAGGGATTTGAGGGCGGCGGTTAACTTGTCGCTCCACTCTTTCTTTGCCGAGCTGATTCCGATGACCAGACTGCCGGGTTGGTAGTGCGCGCGATAAAAAGCTTCCAGGTCGGCCCGGCCAATGGCCTTCAAGCCCTGCACGGATCCCTCCGGAAGATGAGCGTACCCGGTGCCGTCATGTACGTAGTGATCAATTGCAGCCAGTCCGAGCGCTTCGATCTCTTCGTAACGAATCACGGAGCTTACCTGTAACAGTTGTTCCTCCCTCAGGCGATCCAACTCGGCTTGAAGAAACAGCGGTTTGAGAAACATGGGACTGAGTACTGTTCGAATGAAAGTATCAAGGACGCTTTCCGGCACGGTCATGGAGAAGGTCGTTACTTCCTTGTCGGCAAGCACCCTGGGCTTAGCTCCGTCTCCCCAAGGTCTTGTCATCTCAGCTATCTTTTCCTTCATTGTCGGATTTGAGGCATCGCCGTAACCGCCCTCCAGAATCATTTTTGCCGTGATTGCAGACAGCCCTTCTTTTCCCTGCGGATCTGCCGCCGATCCGCTTTTGACCATGATCTTGATCTCAAGCAATGGAGACGCGGCAGCCAGGCTGACTACGCGCGGAATATGTTCGGCCCAAAGCAGTCTTGTGGATGCGGGTGCGGCAACCAGCAGAATTGCAACCAGACAGTACTGCCACCACGCCCATACTCGATTCCTGGTTCTACCATTTCCGCTCATAGCGCTATTTTCCACCCGTCATGGTCACCACAACTTCATTGGCCGGTATGAAATATTTTTTTGCAAAGGTGTCAATATCCGCCGGTGTCAGCGACTCCACCGCGGCGATGGTTTTATCCAATACTTCCGGATCGCGATCAAAACGGTAGAACCACGCCAGTGTCTCCGCAAGGTTTGCCGGACTGCCCAGTTGCGCCAGCAGATCGTAGCGGTACTTACTCTGAATCTGCTTCAGTTCCGCCGGCGCGTCCTTTCTCTTCGACCAGGATTTCAAATCCTGCAGACCACCACGCAGATCTGCGATGGTCTCGTCAAGCAGGCCGGTTCCCTGCTTATCGAATTTTTCCTTGAACAAGCGCGTTTCCACTATCAGCAGCCGGGGATGAAAGCTCTCATAGTTTTGCTTGGTGAGGCTGAGCTCACTTGCGGTCTTTTTGTCGTATCTGAGCTTTTTGTAAAGGGGGGCGGTCTCGGACGCAAGCAGTTCGGGAAGGATTTGGCCCACTGCCGTTTCTTTATCTCCGGTCTTAAACGCCGGCACACGGTATGCCATATGGACCTGTGGAGGCACATCTGCGCTCCAGGGGACATGATTTCTCTTGGGGCCTTCCGCAGGCTCTGGAAGGGGGAGTTTCGGCTGCGGCTTGGCTTCCCAAGCGCCGTAGTAACGCTGCGCCACGTCAAAGATTTCCTGCGTTTTCACGTCTCCGGCCACAGTCAGGACCGCATTATTTGGACGGTAATACTGGTTATAAAACTGTACGGCCGCCCGGTATTCGTTCGGCATGTCTTCCACGTCTTCCAGGTAACCCATCGTGGTGTGGCCATAGCCGTGCGAACCAAACGCCGCAGCGAACATGACTTCCTCCATTTTTCGTGCCGGTTGCGAAGCGTTCTTTCGATATTCGCCCAGCACGGCGCCCGCTTCGGTCTTAAAAATCTCTTCCGTGAAATCCAGCCTGGTAAACCGGTCCGCTTCGAGCTCGGCCAGCCCTGCACGCCGGCTGTTGCTGTTGAGATTTGATGTGAAGGTAAGCGGATGATAGAAGGTCACGTCAAACCAGGTCCACGCATTATTAAAAACGCCCATTTCGTTAACGCGCCGTTCGTAGCCGTTTTGCTCGCCGCGAAAACGGTGACGGAACAGAATGTGCTCGAACAAATGAGCCAGCCCGCTCTTGCCTTTCTCTATTTCGTTTCGAGCACCCGCCAGCACCAGTGTGTTGTAAGAGAGCATGCTTTTAAATTCCGGCATCTCGACTACAAGCACATCCAGTCCGTTTGCCAGTGTCTTCTTTTGTATCGCATACGGGAAAAACCGTGCCGCTGCAGGCGGGCTCGCCGTGCGCGAGGCTTGACGGTTGCGGGCGTCCGATTTGGCGGCATTCGGAACACGCCTCTTATCCTCCGCGTTGAGCATTGAACAGAGCAGCAGGATTAGAAACAGAACGCCGGGAAGCCGTCGCATGGATACCTCCGGACTCATTTTAGCGTGGTTTATTCTGAACCTGCCGGCAAGGTTTTTCAGAAAGGACAAAAGCCGATGACGTCAACGTCTACGTCTTGCGACTACGCCTGTCCAAATTAGTTCTTGGGATTGCGAGAAGGCGATTAGTTAAATAGCCGTGGATCACCAGCCCGCCGCCTTTTGGCGGGCGCCAGCCTGTAGCCCACGGCGCAGCGAAGCGCAGCCGTGGGAATTGCGGCTCTCTCATAAGATAAAGCCCGCCCGCTTTTTCAGGCGGGCGACAGCC
>DASXQR010000162.1:0-25546 GCA_036507075.1 Acidobacteriota bacterium
TCCATCGTCGACCTCTCTGCCCAGGGCATCCTGTGATCTCCTCAAAGACCCCATTCTGCCCTGTTCAATTGTGTCAACGATGTTGTGAGGTTAAAGTGTCAACGATGTTGTGAGGTTGTACCCTGACAACGGACAACTGACCACGGACAACCGACTAGGAACAACGGACAACTGACAACGGAGGAACGGACCCTGGATTAATCCCCAACGATTGCTTCCACCTCAATCTCCACCAGCATATCGGGCGAAATCAGGCGTCGCACTTCAACCATGGTGGCGGCCGGGCGGATGTCTTTGAAGAACTCCCCGTGCGCTTTGCCGACTTCTTTCCAATTGTCGATGTCGGTCACGTACATCCGCGTTCGAACCACGTCCTTCAAGCCGGCGCCGGCGGCGTGCAGCGCCTTCTCTATTTTCTTGAATATTTCCACCGTCTGGCGGTAGGCATCCCCGACGGCCGTTACCTGGCCTTGTGCGTCAGTGGCCGTTGTTCCGGAGACATGGACAACCGAGCCGACGCGCACGGCGCGCGAGTATCCGATCGTCGGTTCCCAGGGCGCCCCGGACGAAATGTTTTTCCGTTTCATGAGCCGAAACCAGAAGCTGAAAAAATCACCACAAAGACACAAAGACACGAAGGGTACAAAGAGGCTTTGTGTTCTTCTTGTTTTTGTGGTGATTTTTCCAGGTTCTCATGCGCGCGGCTCGAATTATAGCCCCAGAATTCTTCCAATCAGCTCGATTCCGCTATTGATATCCTCTTCGGAGCCCGAGAACGACAGCCGCAGATATCCTTCGCTGTAATGTCCGAAGGCAGAACCGGGCACGGTGATTACGCCACCGCTAAGCAGTTTTTCAGCAATATCAATCGATTTACCGAAACGGGAGATATCCAGCATTACATAGAAGCTTCCGCCCGGATTGGTGTAAGGGAGCCGGAGGCGCCTGCCTATCAATGCGCACATCAAGTCCCGCCGCTGCTGAAGCCGGCATCGCAGATCCTCTTTTTGCTCGTCACCCTGCGGTGTGAATGCGGCAAGCGCCGCCCGCTGGCTCAACGTCGGCGCGCATGTGACCGTATAGGCATGGATCAGGCTGACACGCCGCAGAGCTTCCGCCGGGCCGATCACCCAGCCGAGTCGCCATCCTGTCATGCTGTAGGTCTTGGAAAATCCGGACACCACAATATGATCGCGCGTCACATCCCAGAGCGACGCGGGGCGGGCATCAAAATAAATCTCGCGATAAATTTCATCGGATACCAGCAGGCAGTCGCTGTTGTTTGCCAGGTCCCCAAATTGGCGCAGCTCGTCAGGCGCCAGGACCTGCCCGGTAGGATTCGAGGGGCTGTTCAAGACAGCCATCCTTGCGCCATTCCAGGCTGCTTCCAGCGACCGAGCATGCAAACGGAAGTTCGGCGGCGGCATGTCATATGTTTCCGCCATCCCGCCCACCATCTTCACCAGAGTAGGATAAGCAACGAATCCCGGATCCGGCAGCAGCACCTTGTCTCCGGGATTTACGAACGCATGCACGGCGGCATAAATTCCTTCCTGGGAGCCGGCCGTCACCAGCACGTTGTCGGCGGTTGCGCCCGCGTAAAGAGACGCGATCTTCTCACGCAGCTCCGGTAGACCCTGATTCAATGTGTAAGGAATCTTGTCGGATTTCAGGATCTGGGCGGCGCGCTCGCGGATCACCTCGGGGGTGTAGAAATCCGGCTCTCCCATTCCCAGATTGATGCAGCCGGCGCCGCGATCGAAGAAGCTTCGAATGACGGAAGGTTGAATCGATGCAACGCGCCCTGCGGGCCGGTAACGATTCTTCATTGAAGTCGAATCTTAACCGAGCGGAACGAAAATGGCGACTGTTCGGGGAGTTACGGGTTGGCGGATTGGCGAATTACAGGTTGGCGGGTTACGGGTTGGCGGGTTGGCGAATCACGGGTTGGCGAGTACGGGTTGGCGGGTTACGGGTTATGGAGTGCGCTCACGATTCCGGAGAGGCGTTTCGTGTAACAAAGAGTTTCCACAGGAGAACGGCGATTGGACTGCGTCGGCCGTTTGCGCCGGAGGACAAGAAGGGAGGTTCTTGCCGATTCTGTGCGGGCCCGTGTGTGGCGCGAAGACGCAAAACCGATCGTCGTTCTATTTTCTCCCAATTTACTCGAACTCTATTTCCCGGCTGGTTGTCAGTTTTTCTTCCCATCGGATCTCTCTTTTCAGCAATCATGCCTCTCCCTTCGCAAATAAAAGGCCAATGGGGACGGAAGAGGGAACAGCGGGAAAGGCTTATTCTAGAAATGCTTACAGTCAAGAGCGGATAACACTGGTGTGACCGGGACAGTCGCGCCAGCTGTCAAGCACCCGCAGAGCCGCGACCGGAGAAACTATGAAGAAATCAAAAACGGAACCGCCAAGTACGCCAAGAGCGCCAAGGCTCTAATGATTCTAATCCGGTCAAATCGTGCAATCGGTTCAAAAAAATAGTGGAAAGCCAACATCTATCTCGATGCTACAGAACTAAAAGCAAACCCTTGGCGTTCTTTGCGGTCTTGGCGGTTCATTTTTCAGCGCAGATCCTTTTCCAGCCGAGTGGCCGAATCGGTTCGGTCGTCGCGGTATTTTACGATCAGGGGAGTGTAAACGGAGAGACCACGTGAAAACTCGTCATCACGAGACAAGGGGCGCGAACCGGGAATAACCACAGCGTCTTCGGGAATGCTCAGCGGCTGGTGGTCTTCTTTGCGGTAGATTTTCCGGCGCACCAGATCATACACCGGAGTGCCGGAAGTCAGGATCGTCCCGGCCGCCAGCACGGCGCCCCGGCGGACAATTGTGCCTTCATAAATGCCGCAGTTGCCGCCCACCAGCACGTCATCTTCAATGATGACGGGAAGCGCACCGATCGGTTCAATGACGCCTCCGATCTGAGCGGCGGCGCTGATATGCACGCGCTTGCCGATCTGGGCACAGGATCCGACCAGGGCATGCGAGTCGACCATGGTTCCGTCGTCGACAAAGGCTCCTACATTAATATATGCGGGCGGCATGATGGTCACATTGCTGCCCAGATAGACTCCGGAGCGGATGCTGCTGCCGCCGGGCACAATGCGGATATTCTTTTCCACCCCCGGAACGCTGCGGGTCGGATAAGTGTCCTTGTCGAAAAACTGAAGCGGCGGCGGAGAACCGGCATCCTGGATCTTTCCGATTCTAAAACCAAGCAGGATCCCCTTCTTTACCCAGAAATTGACTTTCCACTCGGACCCCGCCCGTTCCGCGGCGCGAATAGCGCCGCTGTTGAGCGCCTCGATAAATCGATCGAAAGCCTCGCGCGCCCCCGATGTGGGATTGTCGTATTCGCTCTCGATGCGGGAAGCAAGTTCGGAAATATTCATTCAAGTTGCGTTAAGCTTTGTGTCCTTTGTGTCTTTGTGGTTAAGAAAGAAGAAACCACAAAGACACAAAGTTCAGCATCCGCAAAGATTTACTTTAATCCCACCCGCTTCAGGTTCTGGAGGAGCCGGGCCTTATTCTCTGACTGCATAGAGGCCAGCGGCAGCCGGAAATGCTCTTCGATCATTCCCATGGCGGCCAGCGCCGTTTTTACCGGGATGGGATTGGTCTCGACGAACAAATCCTGAATCAGATCCAGATACTGGCCCTGAAGTTTGCGCGCGCTGTCGAATTTGCCGGAGAGCGCCAGTTGAACCATCTTTCTCACGTCTGCCGGAGCGATGTTGCTCAGCACGGAGATGACCCCGTCGCCGCCGCATGCAATCAGAGACAGCGTGTACAAGTCATCGCCGCTCAACACGGAGAATCCGGCCGGCCGCCGGTGCAGCACTTCCAGCATCTGGGGCAGATTCCCCGATGCTTCCTTCACGCCTACGATGTTATCGATCTTGGCAAGGCGCATCAGCGTCGAAGTGGACATGTTCACCGACGTCCGGCTCTGAATGTTATACACAACCATGGGGAGCGGCGCCGCGTCGGCAATGGCGCGAAAGTGCCGATACTGGCCTTCCGGAGTAGGCTTGTTGTAATAAGGAACCACCTGCAGCGTTCCCTGCACTCCCATGCGATGCAGTTCGCGCGTCAGGGAGACCGAATGGGCGGTGTTGTTGCTGCCTGCGCCCACCAGCAGCGGCAGTTTCTGGTGCGATTCTTCCATACAGATTTCAACCACCCGGAAATATTCCGGCTCTTCCAGGGAGGTGGCCTCGCCCGTGGTGCCCAGGGGCACCAGGAAATCCACTTTCGCTTTGATCTGAAAATGGACCAGCCTGCGCAGCGCCTCTTCGTCAAGTCCGCCGCTCTTTTTAAACGGCGTAACCAGCGCCGTGCCCAATCCGCGGAAAGGATGGTTCATAAAGTTAATTAAAATACAAAAACGGAACCGCTAAGAGCACAAAGAACGCCAAGGGTCTAATGGATCTAACCTGTCTCACTTTACGCAAATAGTTTAAGATGTGGAGCAAGAGCACCATCGATTAGTCTTTCAATTTTCCAATCTTCTAATCCTTAAGCGTTTCTGCAAACGTGAACAAACCTTTTTTTCCGATTACCCATTGCGCAGCGTGAAGAGCGCCTTCGGCGAAGACTTGCCGGTCGCGAACTTCATGCTTCAGTGTAACGGTCTCAAACTGTGAATCAAACCCGACGACGTGCGTGCCCGGGAAGTTTCCGGCCCTAAGGCTGCTGATGGACACCTCCTTGCCGGAGAGCGGCTCCAGGCGCGCCTGCAGCTCGCGCGCGGTGCCGGAAGGCGCATCCTTTTTGGCGCTGTGGTGCGCTTCGAAGATGAACGGCGAAAATCCAGCGCCCGCGAAGAGTTTTCCAGCCTGCTCGCACAACTGGAAGACGAGATTCATGCCGATTGAAAAGTTGGAGCCGTAAACCATGCCGCAATCGGAGCGCCGTACCCACTCGCGCACCTCGTCCAGTCGCGAAGTCCAGCCCGTTGTTCCCACCACCAGATTTTTCTTCCAGGAAAGAATGCGCTCGATGTTGCCCGGAGCGGCGTCGGGACGCGTGAACTCAATCACGACATCGGCGCGGGCAAGCGCGCCCTGATCAAGCGGCCGATCGGCGCCGCATATGCACGAGATCTCCCAGTCGCGCGCGCGTGCGAGATGCTCAACGGCTCTCCCCATCTTTCCACGGCCTACCAGCGCGATCTTCATTCGAATACGTCCGGATCCAGGTCCGAGAAAAAGCGCTCATGGAGCCGCCCGAGCGCTTCTTCCACTTTGTCTTCGTCGATCACAAAACTGAGATTAATCACGGATGCTCCCTGGCTCACCATGTGGATGTTGATCGAATCGACAGCAGAGAACGCCTGCGCCGCCACGCCGGGGGTGAATTTGATCTTGTCCCCCACAAGGCAGATGATGGCTTTGTCCTTTTCTACATTCACGCGGCCCAGAGCGCTCAAGTCGTCGGTGATTTCCTGCAGTTTCTCGGCGTCGTCCAGCGTCAAAGACACACTCACTTCCGAAGTCGTGACCATGTCGACGGACCTCTGATGACGCTCAAAAACTTCGAAAATCTTCTTCAGGAAACCGTAGGCCATGAACATCCGCGTAGAAGTGATGTTTACAATCACCACTCCCTTTTTATAAGCGATGGATTTGACCGAAGTCCGGCACGGGCCAGGCTGCGCCACGATGCGCGTGCCGGATCCGGCGGGATTACGCGAATCGAGAACCAGAACCGGTATGTCCTTTTCCACGGCCGGCAAGATGGTGCTGGGATGAAGCACGCGCGCGCCGAAATAAGCCAGCTCGGATGCCTCCGCAAAGGAAATGGTTCTGATTTTGCGCGCCCCGGGCACCAGCTTTGGATCCGTCGTCAGAATCCCGGCCACGTGGGTCCAGATCTGAATCTCCTCGGAATCGAGGAGCGCGCCCACAATGGCGGCTGTATAATCCGATCCACCCCGGCCGAGAATGGTCGGCACGCCGCTGGCGTCCGAGCCAATAAATCCCTGAATCACCGGAACCCGCCCCGCCTTCACGAGTGCGGGAACCACGGCCTGCAGATTGCTCCGGGTGGTTTCCATATCCGGGGCGGCGCGGTAAAACTCGCTGTTGGTGCGCACCAGTTGGCGCGCGTCCAGCAGCGTAGCAGGGATGCCTTTCTGCTCCAGGAGACTGGCAAAGATGAGCGTGGACAGCAGCTCGCCGAAGGACGCGATGGCTGCCTGGCTTCGAGGTGAGCTTTCCTTCAAAATGCTGAGCGCCTCGAGAAGGCTCTGCAATTCAGCAAAGTATTTGTGAAGCTGGGCGGCGACCGCGGAGCCTTCAAAGGCTCGCAAGCACCGGACCGCCTCTACTTCGTGATGCCGCCGGATTTTCTGCAGCTCCTCGCTGGCGGCGGCCAGGTTTCCTTCCGACGCGAGCCGTGTGCAGCGGACCAGTTGATCAGTGGTTTTTCCCATTGCCGACAAGACCACCACCGGACGCTGCGGCAAACGCTCGGCGACAATCCGCGCCACGCGCTCCATGGCCTCGGCGTTTTCCACCGACAGGCCGCCGAATTTCATCACGATCATGACAGGTAACCCTGCGCCTGCAGCAGTTCGGCGTTCAAGATTGCCGCGCCGGCGGCCCCGCGAATGGTGTTGTGCCCGAGAATCACCAGGCGCAGGTCAAGAATAGGGCAGGGGCGAATGCGACCGACAACAGTGCTCATTCCGCCGCCAGCCATCACATCGAGTCTCGGCTGCGGGCGATCTTTTTCCCTTCGCACCACGATGGGCCGGCACGGAGCGGAGGGAAGCTTCATCTGCTGCGGGAGCCCAGTGAAATTCTCCAGCAGGTGCGCGACCTCTTCCGGTGTCGCTTTCTGCTGCAGTTTGATGGAAAGGCATTCGGTATGGCCGTGCTCGACGGCGACCCGGTTAGTTTGGGCGCTGATCACAAACGGGGCCAGCTCAATCCTGCCGTTTGTCAGCGATCCCAGAATTTTTCGCGGCTCTATTTCAACCTTCTCTTCTTCGCCGGAGATAAACGGAATGACGTTGCCCAGAATATCCCACGACGGAACACCCGGGTATCCGGCACCGGAAATCGCCTGCATCGTTGTCACAAAGACCTTGTCGATTCCATAGCGGCGCTGGATGGGGCCCAGCGCCATTGCCAGAAACATGGTCGAGCAGTTCGAGTTGGTGACCACGCCGCCTTTCCAGCCCCGATTCCTTCTCTGCGCAGGCAGCACCTGCAGGTGATCCGCGTTCAGTTCGGGAATCACCAGCGGAATGTCGGGCTCGAGACGGTGATTCCTGGAATTGCTCACTACCAGATGGCCGGCGGCGGCAAAGCGCTGTTCAATCTCTCCGGCCACGGAAGCATCCAGTGCGGAAAAAGCAACCTGGAAATCCCCGCCCGGCTCGCAGGGCTCTACTTTCATGGCGGCAATCGCGGGCGGCAACTCGATCGGCTGCTTCCAGGAAGCTGCCTCAGCGTAGGTTTTACCGGTCGATCGCTCCGATGCCATCAGCGCGCGGATCTGAAACCAGGGATGCTCGGCCAGCAAAGCAACGAATTGCTG
Organism: Acidobacteriota bacterium; assembly: GCA_036507075.1. Classification (GTDB taxonomy): domain Bacteria; phylum Acidobacteriota; class UBA6911; order JACQSX01; family JACQSX01; genus DASXQR01. The sequence continues at coordinate 7,557 of DASXQR010000162.1, forward strand.
GCCCACGGCTCCGGTTGCCCCCAGAATTGCGACATTGACTCGGTTCATCGTTGTCAGTTGTCAGTTGTCAGTTGTCCGTTGTAGTCCGTTGTCCGTTGTCAGTGGCCCGTTGTCAGTGGCTCGTTGTCAGTGCTAGACAAATTCCTGCCTACTGCCCGCTGCCTGCTGCCTACTGCCTGCCGCCTGCTGCCCGCTGCCTGCTACCTACTGCCTAAGCAGTGCCCGCGCCAGATCGGCGTACAGTTGAACTCCACGACTTAATTCCTGCTTGGAGATTTTTTCCTGCAATGTATGAGCGTCATCGATACAGCCAGGGCCGAGCAGCAGCGGCTCTCCAAAATGAGTCAGAAACGGAATATCGGTCGTATACGCCATGGGAGCAGTTTGGAATTCCGCCATGCGCTTGAGGCGCAGCGGCGGCACCTCAAACTCGAAATTCACTTCAGCCAGGCCGCCCACCCGCTGCAAAATCTCATTCTTCAAAACACCGCCGCCGTCAACCAGCCGGAACATCACCTCGGCAGTCGCAAAATCGGGAACGACATTGGGTCGGGTGCCGCCCTGAATTGTACCAAGGTTTAGCGTTTCCTCTCCCAGATCCGGGTCTGTTCGAAGCTGAAGACTCCGTATCCTGTGGAGAGCTTCCAGCAGCTTTTCGATCGCATTGACCCCCAGATGAGGATAGGCCGAATGGGCGGAAACCCCGCTCGCCGTCAGTCTGCAGCGCAGCGATCCTTTGGTGCCGCTGGCGAGAACGTTTTCGGTCGGCTCTCCATTAATCAAGTAACGCAGGCCGCCGAAGAAGGGTTGCTTTTCTACCCATCGATTAGCCGCGATGGCTCCGGCGCTGTTTCGTTCTTCGCCCACGACGAACAACAGGCAGATGTTTTCAATGCCCTCTTCCCGGAAGAGCTTTTCAGCGGCCGAAACCTGCGCGGCGGCGATGCCCTTGGCGTCACAAGCCCCACGACCGTAGATAAAGGCCTCATCTTCGGCCAGCTCCACATGGGGCGGCACCGTATCGATGTGCGTTGAAAACACAACCTGCGGCGCGCCGCGCCGGGCAAACACGTTCCATCGTCCTTCCTCAACCGGCAGCTTCTGTGCTGACCATCCATGGTCCCGAAGATAGCCGTATAAAAAATCGGCGGCCGGGCCTTCGCACCCTGTCGTGGATTCGATGGCGACGAGCTTGCGGGTGAGCTCTTCGACCTCGCTTGAAGCTGTTTGCATGAGGAAGACAATGTACAGTAAGGGCCTGCGAAAAGGGAAGGTTTGATCATCTGGGATTTGAGCACGAATTACACGAATTTCACGAATTACACGAATCTTTTAAGTAACTTCGTGAAATCCGTGGAAATTCGTGGAAATTCGTGTTCGATAGCGGGCTCAATATCGGGAGCGGTAAAAGAATTCGTCACGGGTGATTACACCGTCCCTATTTCTATCCAGCCGCTCGAAATCTCTCATGCTGCCGTGCCATTCATTGGGTCTGATCAGCGCGTCGCCGTTGCGATCCAGGGATGCAAAACTGTCGACGCGGCGGGTATCGATTCGCCCGAAGAATTCGTCGCGCGTCAGCAGGTTGTTGCGGTCAACATCCAACCGGCCAAACAACGCGTCGTTGCGGAATTCATCGCGCGACACCAGCCCGTCATTGTTCAAGTCTAAGCGACGGAAGCGGTCATCGGAAATAATGACATTGTTTCGGACCCTTCCTCGCGCTCCGGCCCGGGCTTCATCGCCGGAAAGAACGCCGTCGCCGTTCCGGTCATGGACAGCGAACGAATTGTCATTTCCGCGCCACTCGTCCCGCGTGATCACGCCGTCGCCATTACGATCCATCCCGCGGTGTCGAATGTGGCCGCCTTGCACGCGCGCAGCGTTGGGGCCATAAAAAACGCGATTACCTCGCTCGACCCGGACAACCTCGCCTGCGTTCCGACCCCGGTGTCGAAAGTCATTGTCTCGCTGTTCGAATTTCAACTGTTTTTCTACTTTGTTCTCCTTGAAATGCCCTTTGCCATGGCCCTTTCCGCCCTTGTCCGCGAGTACGGGAGACATCACAGCGGCGGCTGCAAAAGTGATCAAAAAGCATCGACTTAACAGTACCGTAAAACGCATAAAACCTCCTCAGTCAAACCCTTGCAAAACAAACATACACCTATAGTGTAAGATGAAATTCGTACTTGTGAAGTTTCAATAGATTACCGGAAATCGGCGTCAAGAAAATTCAGCAGTTGATGTCAAAATTTGCCGACGTGATTTAGCCACGAAGACACGAAGGAAACGGATATCGCGTGACGTGACGTGACTCATTAATATTTGCAGGTATTTGTCGCCGTGTCACTTCGAAAGGACGGTTAAATCTTCGTGACTTCGCGGCTTCGTGGCAAGAGACTCTGTGTATGACGATCAGGATCCGAGAAAAATCCTTCGCCCCAGCGATCCTTTCGTGTGCTGTTTTGGCGATCGGTCTTTCCGCCCCGCAGCAGGATCGTCTCCAGGTGCAGAGCCGGTTCTTTCCCGTGGCGGTCTGGTATGGGGGCGGCAAAGCACGCGCGCCCATGTTGGAGCCGGTAACGGCCGAGTCGCGCCGCTTGTGGCGTGAAGATCTGCTCAAGATCAGGGAGCTGGGTTTCAATACGGTCCGATGCTGGATTGAATGGACGGCATGCGAGCCCCGGCAGGGAGACTTTCATTTTGAACAATTGGAGCTGATGCTCAGTCTTGCCGAGGAACTGGATTTGCGGGTGCTTGTCCAGGTCTACGTCGATTCGGCACCCGACTGGGTAGCCAGGAAGTATCCCGACAGTTTGTTTGTGGCGCAGAACGGCGCTGCAATACGGTCACAATCGGCGCCCGGGTATTGCTTTGATCATCCCGGCGTGCGCAAAGGCGTGCTCGGTTTCTACCAGGAGGCGGCTCGCCGGGCGCGCAAAAGCAAGGCCTTCTTCGGATGGGACCTTTGGAGCGAGCCTCACATCATTAACTGGGCCATCATCGAATACATACCAAACGCCACCTTCTGCTATTGCCCGAATTCAATAGAAAGGTTTCGCCGGTGGCTTCAGTCCAGATACGGAAGCCTGGATCATCTCAACGCGGCCTGGTATCGAAGATTTGATGACTGGAAGGAAGTCGAACCGCCCCGTTTTGGAACCATCCTTTCCTATACCGACTATATTGACTGGCGTGTGTACGTCGCCGACAAGCTCGCCGAAGACCTTCGGCTGCGCCATGAAGCCATAAAGCAGATCACACCGGACCGGGTCACCACCAGCCACGCGGCTGTGCCTTCGGTTTTCACCAATCCTGCCGCGGGCGACGGCACGCCGGATGATTTCCTGATGAATCAAGTGGTCGACTACTGGGGAACCAGTTTTTATCCAAAGCATTCCTTTCCCTCGTCCCACTGGTCGCTGGCGCGAAGAACGCTGGCGATGGATTTCACGCGCTCGGTGAGCGGCGACAAGGGGTTTTACGTGGGCGAGCTGCAGGCCGGATTCGGCACCAGAGGCGTGGTGGTAGGCGAAGAAATTACCCCCGCTGATCTGGAGCTTTACACCTGGGGCATGGTGGCGCGGGGCGCTCGTGCCATCAGCTACTACGCGTTTTATCCGATGAGCTCAGGGTACGAATCGGGCGGGTACGGTCTGGTGGGACTGGACGGGGCGTTGACGGAGCGAAGCCGCCGCGCGGGCGACAACGCGCGCCGGATTGCATCAAATTCGGATCTTATTCTGGCGGCCCGTCCGGCCCCGGCCGAAGCGGCTGTCCTGTATAACCGGCTTTCGATTCTGGTGGGAGGGGAACAGACCTCGGGCAACCGCGCCGCATTGCGTGACTCGACGGCGGGCTATCATCGGATATTTTTTGAACGAAATATCCCGCTGGATTTCCTGAGCGCCTCTGTTTTAACGGAAGAGCAACTGAAGAAATACAAGCTGGTGATTGTGCCGTACCCGATATTAATGACGCAGCAGATTTCCGACCTGCTGGCCCGCTATGTGGAGCAGGGCGGGCGCCTGTTTCTGGAGGCGAGGGCGGGATGGAATGACCAGCGAGGGTACGCCCAACCCGTGATTCCCGGCTTCGGCTGGCACAAAATTCTGGGAGTGCGTGAAAAATCGGTGACGCCGCGCGCCGAGTCGATGATCCGCTGGGGCGAATATTCCTTCCTGTCTTCGACCATGGAAGAACGCTTCGAAATCCTGAGCGACGCGGCCCGTGCCGTGGCCTCTTTTGAAGACGGCTCGCCGGCCGCCTTCGAACGCTCGTACGGGCGCGGCAGGGTAATCATATTGGGAGGGTTTGCCGGGCTGGCGAACGAGCTGAAACCGGCCGTCCGGCACCCTCTGGGGACATTTTTTGCGGAGTGGGCGGGACTGAAATCTCCCAAACTGACGGCGTCACACTTTGTGGAACTGCGCGAGCTGCACGCTCCTTTGGGAAGGATGGTGCTTTTCTTCAATCATGATTCGCAGCCGGTTCAGGCCGATTACACGGCGTCGCTGGATAAGCCGGCCGGAAAGATAAAGGAGTTGATCGGCGGCGCCGAGGTGACGCCCTCGGAAACTAAGGAACAGCGCCTCCGGACGGATTTGCCTGCAAACAGCGTGCGCGTGTTTCGCATCGACTATTGAACGGCCCCAAATGCGGAATGAAGAATGCGGAATGTTGAATGCGGAATGCGGAATGTATTCTAGTTGAATTTCTTCGGCTAAGAGAGAGCCCCTCCCTTCTATTCCGAAATCCGCATTCCGAAATCCGCATTTGACGGAAATCGACTTTCTGATTGAACAGAATGGAAAGCCAAAGCCAGCACGAACTCGAATCGCGAATACGACTGGGGGGCGGCAAAAAAAATATCGCCAGACAGCACGAAAAGGGGAGGCTGACCGCTCGCGAGCGAGTGGATAAGCTGATCGATCCGGATACCTGCTTTTTTGAGATCGGATTATGGGCGGCATGGGGAATGTACGAACAGTGGGGAGGCGCTCCGGCGGCGGGCCTGGTGTGCGGCGTGGCAAGAGTTTCCGGCGTTCGCCACATGATCATTGCCAACGACGCGACCGTGAAGGCCGGTTCCTTTTTCCCGATGACGGTCAAGAAAATGCTGCGCGCCCAGCATATCGCCATGATCGCGCGCATACCCTTAATTTACCTGGTCGATTCGGCCGGCGTTTTCCTGCCGCTGCAGGATGAAATTTTTCCTGATCAGGACGACTTCGGCCGAATCTTCCGAAATAATGCCGTGATCAGCGCCATGGGAATTCCACAGACCGCCGCCATCATGGGCTCCTGCGTGGCCGGAGGCGCCTACCTTCCCGTGATGTGCGATCGCATCCTGATGACCGAGGGAAGCGGCTTGTACATAGCCGGACCTTCCCTGGTCAAGGCCGCCATCGGACAGGACATCGACAGCGACCGTCTGGGCGGCGCAAAGCTGCACGCCTCGCTCAGCGGCACGGTCGACTTTCGCGAAGAAGACGAGCCGTCGTGCCTGGAGAAATTGCGCCGTCTGGCGGCCGCCTCAGGCGCGCCCAGAAGCCTTGTCTACGAGCGCGGCGTTGAAGGAGCGAGGCCGGTGGAAAACGAGCGAAAGCCGGACGGCGCCGTTTTCGACGCAATCGATGCCGGCACGATTGAGTTCACCGTTGTGCTGGATGAGCCGGTACTGCTGATCGGCCTCAAGCCGGGCTTCTCGCGCCGGATCGATTTGCACTCCGCCAGGCGCGCCCTGGAGCGCGCGCGCAACGAAAAAACCATCCTGCTGCTCGACTGCAGTTTCGATCCGCAGTACGCGGAGGATTTGGCGGCGTTCAGCTCCTTTTCGCTGCACATCGCGCAGCTCGACCTTGTTACCCTGGTGCACTTGCAAAACTGCGAGAACACAACAATCGTGCAGTTGGCGCGCTCGGTCAGACCGGCGCTGGTAGTCAGTCCCTATTCGGAGGCGGGCATCCAGGCGGCCAGATCTCTCTGGATCGATGTCCTCTATGCGCCGGAAAATTTCCCGGCGGTTCTTAAAGAAGGTCTGCAACTGTTGCGGGAGCAGGCCGGGCAATGAGCACCTTTTTTCTTGTGGAAACACCGCGGGACGCCTTTCAGGGGATTCGCGGCTTCATTCCGACCGATGAAAAGATCGCGCATATCCGGAAGCTGATAGCGGCGGGTTTCCACCGCATCGATTTTGGAAGCTTTGTCTCGCCCCAAGCCGTTCCCCAGATGCAGGACAGCGAAGACGTCTTGAAATCCATCCAGGACGCGGCCGGGCTGTATTTGATCGTTATCATCGCCAACGAGCGCGGATTGCAGCGCGCGCTGGCCGCCGGTAGAGTAAATGCGGTAGGATTTCCCTTCTCCATTTCGAATACGTTTCAACTGCGCAATACCCACAGGAGCATCGAGGACACATGGCCTTTGATGACTCGACTGGCCGAACAGTGCCGCGCCTCGGGCCTCGACTTCATCATTTATGTTTCAATGGCGTTCGGGAATCCTTACGCCGATCCGTGGTCGGCTGGGGACGTGGTCGAATTTCTGCGGAAGCTCGGCGACGCCGGGGCAAAAATTGTGTATCTTGCCGATACCACCTCGGAAGCGACCGCCGCGCGGATCCGCAGTCTGGTGACGCGCTGCCGGTCTGAGTTTCCCGACCTGGAGCTCGGGGTTCATTTGCACAGCGATCCGGCGGGGTGGACGGAGAAGCTCGCTGCCGCGCTGGACGCGGGAATCTCGCGGGTTGACAGCGCCATGGCGGGCATGGGCGGGTGTCCATTTGCCCGCAGCGGGCTGGTAGGAAACATTCCGACCGAAGGCGTGGTGTCGTTGCTGCAGTCGCGCGGTATTTCGCTGGCGATCGACCCGGCCGCGTTGCAGGACTGCGTGCGCAGCGCGCGCCGGATTATGGAGCGTTACGGACATGGCTGACCAGAAAGTTCTGATTCAAATTGAAGCCCCTGCCGCGGTTCTGACTCTCAATGACCCTGAGGTCCGAAACGCGCTCTCGGCGCAGTTGATTGCCGAGTTGGGGGACGCGCTCGATCGGATGGAAGGCGAACCGCAGGTTGGCGCGGTGATTGTAACCGGGCAGGGCAACGCGTTCTCGGCGGGGGCGGATCTGAGCGCATTGCAGAAAATGACGGAATTCTCCGTCGAGCAGAGCCGGCAGGACTCCCTGCGGCTCCGGGATCTTTACCAGCGACTCTACCTTTACCCCAAACCAACAATTGCGGCCGTCAACGGCCATGCAATCGCGGGAGGCTGCGGTCTGATGAGCGTCTGCGACCTGAGTATTGCCGCCACGGGGGCGAAACTCTCCTACTCGGAAGTAAAGGTGGGCTTCATACCTGCTGTTGTGATGGTCTTTTTGATTCGCCAGGTGGGGGAAAAGATTGCCCGGGAACTGCTTCTGACCGGCAGGATCATCGATGCCGAGCAGGCGCTTGCCTACGGATTGATAAACGAAGTCGTGCCGCCCGAGAGCCTGCTGGATCGCGCGCGCCAACTGGCGCGGGAAATCGCGGCCAATTCGCCGCAAGCAGTGCGGTTGACCAAGGAACTGCTGTCGCGCCAGCCGGGTGTGGAGCTGTTTGAAGCGCTCAGCAACGCATTGAATATGAACGCGCTCGTGCGCACTACCGACGATTTTCGCGAAGGAGTCAGCGCCTTTTTAGAGAAACGGAAGCCGGAGTGGAAGTGACCAAGAGCTTTCTCACCACAAAGGCCTAACGCGACGGTGGGCCGCAACCAAAAAGCCGCCCACGTTCACGAGCACACGGTGGCCCTAAGGCCACAACCAAAGGTGATGGAAAAAATCACGCGGCTTTGCCAAAAAAAACAAGAAGTTGCCAACTTGTTAGATCTCCATCCCCTGCAGCAAGCTCAGGAATTCCTCCCGATTGAGGGTTTGAGTCTCTTCCTGCTTCTTGATTACAAATTCATTGGCTGTGCGGAGCACGGTCGCAGGATTGGGGCGGCCAATCATCTCGCCGGCTGGATTGAAGCTGCTGTACGCTCTGGGGTTGATAACGCCGTCGGCATCGATGTTGAGAAAGCCGATTTCTCGATTTCCAACTCGCAGCGTGCACGAGTGGAGCGCGCAAAATGTCTTCAGCCTGTCCAGCGTCAGCGCCGGTGCGGTTGTTTTATTCACTGGGAACCTCTGTTCCGTCAATAGCTTTGGCAAAAAACACAATCAAATACCACGAAACCCGGATGTTGGCAACGATTCAGCATCCTTTTATTGAGATGGCGGCGGCGGTAGAATCGATTCAATATGAAACCCAGAAATTTAGGGGAGCTGAAAAAAGCCGGGTACCGGTCCCGGTCGGTGAAAGACGAAGTCCGAGCCAACCTGATCCGGCACCTAAGCAACAATGGAGGACCCCTGTTTCAGGGAATCATCGGTTACGAGGAGACTGTCGAGCCCCACATCGTCAATGCAATTCTTTCCCGCCATAATTTCATCCTGCTGGGCCTGCGAGGGCAGGCAAAGAGCCGCATCCTGCGCGGTCTGGCAAACCTGCTCGATCCGGAACTGCCGGTAATCGCCGGTTGTGAAATCAACGATGATCCCCTGCGACCTCTGTGCCGCGCCTGTCGGGAGCGTTCCCAGGAAGCGGGAGACAATTTGCCGGTCGCGTGGCTGCCGCGCTCGGCCCGCTACGTGGAGAAACTCGCCACCCCGGACGTGACGGTGGCCGACTTGATCGGCGACATCGACCCTATTCGCGCCGCAAAGGAGGGCCGCGTTCTGAGCGACGAGATGACGATTCACTACGGCCTGCTGCCGCGCGCCAATCGAGGCATCTTTGCCATCAATGAGCTGCCGGATCTGGCTCCCAAAATTCAGGTGGGCCTGTTCAACATCATGCAGGAAGGCGACATCCAGATTAAGGGATATCCGGTGCGGCTTCCGCTCGACGTGCTGCTGGTTTTTTCAGCCAACCCGGAAGACTACACGGCGCGAGGCAAAATCATCACTCCGCTCAAAGATCGGATCGGATCGGAGATCAAGACCCATTATCCGGTGAGCGTACGCGAGGGTGTGCGCATCACCGAGCTGGAAGCGTGGACGGACCGCCAGGCGGCGCTGCCAGTGATAATCCCGTCGTTTATCCGCGACATTGTCGAGCAGGTGGCGTTTTTGGCGCGCGATGATCAGCGCGTCGACAAGCGTTCCGGCGTAAGCCAGCGCATGCCTATCAGTTGCATGGAGAACGTCATCAGCAACGCGGAACGGCGCGCGCTGAAAAACAATGAAAAGACCGCAGTGACGCGGCCTGCCGACATCTACAGCGCGCTGCCGGCGCTCACGGGCAAGATGGAGCTCGAGTATGAGGGCGAGCTGCGCGGCGCTGAAAACATCGCGCGCGAGCTGATCCGTTCCAGCATTCAAAAACTTTTCCCGCAGTATTTCTCGGGCGTCGACACTCGCCCGATTGTGGAGTTTTTTGAGCTGGGAGGATCATTGAAGCTCGACAGCATGGCCTCGCGCGAAACCGCCATGCGCGAGCTCAAGAAAGTTCAGGGTCTGCTGGAGAAAGCAGCCGGGATAAAAATGGATGCCCATGCCGATGCCAAAGACGACAACTTCAGGATTTCGGCCGCCGAGTTTCTGCTCGAGGGACTATATTCAATAAAGAAGATCAGCCGCACCGAAGAACGTGTTTACATGCGCTCTGAAGAAAAGAAGGAGGAGCGATTCTACGGCGAATTTGAGAGGATGAAAAAGCCACTCAATTAAGACAATGCGGAATGGCGAATGCGGAATGGGGAATGGGGAATGCGGAATGGGGAATGCGGAATGGGGAATGCGGAATGGGGAATGCGGAATGGGGAATAGGAATATGGAATGGTACGATGTCCGAGGAGTGGACTGGAAGTTGAGCGCAGGATGTCTAGCGGATTTCTCACCTTTGACCCCGGGCAAGAAGTTCTTGCTATTGAAAGAATTATTCCGCATTCCGCATTCCCTATTCTGCATTCCGCATTCCGCATTCCGCATTCCCCATTCCGCATTCCGACTTCCGACTTCCGACTTCCGCATTCGGAAGTTCCGCATTCCGCATTCGTCAGTTCCTCATTCCGCATTCCGAATTCCGCAATTCAAAATTCACAGGCAAGCTCACTAGGATATGCCAAAGATTGTTTTCGGCAAATGGACCGGTGAAGACTGGGACTCGATCAGCCTGGAAGAATTGATCAACCGGCTGAGCAACGCGCTCCTGAACAGCGGTTTCTACGACCCGTATTTCGAGTATTCCCAGAACAGCAGCGATTTAGATGTGAGCAGTCTTTACCAGGCGCTGATTCGCGCCCTGCTCGAACAGGGACTGCTCAGCCAGGAACAGCTTGATTCCATGACCGACGCCGATGGAAATCCCAATCAGGAGCTCAAAGATATTCTGGATCGGCTGATCGCGCGCATGATGCAGGAAGGCTACCTGAGGCAGGAAGAAAATAAACCGGGCTCGGGACAGGGACGCAGCAGCACCCCCGCCCGCTTTGAGATTACCGACAAAACGGTCGATTTTCTCGGCTTCAAGACACTCAAAGACCTGCTTGCATCGCTGGGGCGCAGCAGCTTCGGCCGGCACGACACCAATTCTCTTTCCACAGGAGTGGAGGCGTTCGAATCGAGCAAGCAGTATGAATTCGGCGATTATTTGAATCTCGATATCAGCGAGACGCTGCTGAACAGCGTCAAGCGCCAGGGCAAGAGTTTCCCCATCAGCCTGGAGTATCCGGACCTGATGGTGCGCCAGACCGAATACCAAAGCTCCTGTGCCACCGTTTTGCTGCTGGATACCAGTCACAGCATGATTTTGTATGGCGAGGACCGTTTCACTCCCGCCAAGCGAGTGGCGCTGGCGCTGTCACATCTGATTCGAACTCAATATCCGGGCGATTCGCTTCATGTGATTTTGTTTCACGACACGGCCGAAGAGATCCCCCTCAAAACGCTGGCCCGCGTCCAGGTTGGTCCCTACCACACCAATACGCGCGAAGGGCTGCGGCTGGCGCGCAGCATTCTCAATCGCGAGCGCAGGGACATGCGCCAGATCATTATGATCACCGATGGTAAGCCCTCTGCCGTGACGCTGCCCAACGGGCAGATCTACAAGAACTCGTTCGGGCTTGATCCAATGATCATCGGGGAGACATTCAAAGAAGTCGGCTACTGCCGGCGCAGCGGAATCCTGATCAACACGTTTATGCTGGCGCGGGACCACTATCTGGTCGAATTCGTGAAAAACGTGGCTCAGATCTGCCGCGGTAAGGCATACTTCACCACCACGCTCAATCTGGGGCAGTACATTTTGATGGATTACATGAAGAAGAAACGGCAGACGATTCACTGATTGAAGCGACACGGTAGAGACGCGACATGTCGCGTCTTTGGAGTTTGGATATTTTTGGGACCGGAGAGACGGCCTGAGGGCCGTCTCAGCTTGGCGGTTTGCATCGCCGAAAATGTATTGAACCACCAAGGCACCAAGCCAGACCTTAATCAACTCAGGAGCGTTCATGTCCAAAAACGCAGCACCGGTGTTCACCTTCATTCTGGCATTATCGTTTTTGGCGGCGCAGGAGGCGCCGCCGGAAAAGAACAAAGAAGAACTGGTCAAGAAGCTTACCGAGATGGGCATCACGGTGAAGAATCAGCCCGTGATGCTGGCCGAGGTTTTTACCGTAGCGCCCGAAGACTCCAAGATGGTAGTGAGGCTGGGGAATCCGACCAGAACCATGGTCCTCGGCATCGGAGAAAAAGCCACCGTAAAGCAGGGAAAGAAGACCATCAAGCTCAAGGACCTGAAACGGGGCGACAAAGTGATTTTACTCCTGGATGCCAAGACCACCATGGTGGCGGAGATATACCTGGACAAAAAATGAACCGCCAAGAGCGCCAAGCCCGCGAAGCTTTCATTTCACCCGGCGGTTACTTCTGGTGTGCTATACCGGAGTTCTCTCAAATCGCTTGGCGTTCTTGGCGCTCTTTGCGGTTCAAGCTTTCATTCCCGGACGGGGCGGCCGTAGTTTGTGCCCCAGGCGCTCACCATTTCCGAATCGCTGTCGACGATCTTCCAAATTCCGGCTTCCTTTCTCAAAAGGAAACTCTGACGGGTGTTGCGTTCCGCATAAATGGTTTCGGTGGAAAGCACGATTGTATCGGGTCCCTGCGTTTGCCGCCCGATGATGGCGAAACCCTTGACCGCGCCGCTTCGATCTTTGAGCAAGCGCGACAATTCTCCCTCGCCCTGACGCTGCGAGATATCTTCCAGACGGCGTCTCAGGTCGCCTCCGAACAGATCAACCCACTGCGACACGCTGCCCTCGCCCATGGCTTGCACCATGTCCAGCAGCGCGTCGTCTGGTGACCCCGTTTGGACCGCCCCAGGCCTCTGCGCATCGCGCAACATGAAATAGGTAAAGCCGGCGATCAGCAGGAGAGCCGGTATTACTCTTTTGGCCATAGACTCGGGTTTACGGGTGGCCGGGTTTCGGGTTGGCACAAAGTTTCGTTAATTCGGAACCCGTAACCAGCAAACTCGTAACCCGAAAACCGGTAACTATTTTTTCTGAACTTCCAGAATATCCAGATCAAGCCCCTGCGCTTTGCCGCTGTCATCCAGGATCACCTTTCGGATCCTGGGCAGGATGTCTTCCATCGCTTCCAGAAACAGCCGCGCCGTGGTGACCCTTCGGTGATCCCTGTACTCCTGCCACAGCGTGGTAAAACGATCCGATTCGCCGCGCGCCCGGTTTTCCAGCTCGTTGCGATATATCTCGGATTGCTGCATCAGTTCCTGTGCCGAGCCGCGCGCCCGGGGAAGAAGCTCGTTGGCGTATCCATTCGCTTCCTGAACGATGCGATTGCGATCCTCTCGCGAGTTTGCCACTTCCAAAAATGCGTCCCGTACTTCTTCAGGAGGACTGACCTGCTCGAGGGCCACGCTGGTTATCGTGATCCCCAGTCCCAGCGTCTCGCCTGACTCCTGCAGCGCCTGCTGTACTTCGTTCTGCAGCGCTATGCGTTCGACGGTCAAAATGTCATCCACTTTGCGGGACGCCACTGCGCGTGACATGCACTGAAAGAACAAACCTTCCAGGATCGAAGGGAGACTTTCGGAGCGATACAGGTAACCGGCCGGGTCCTGAATGTAGTACTGGATCCACGCCTGCAATCGCACCAGGTTCTGATCGCCCGTAAGCAGGTATTCATCCGGGGTGGCGGCCCCCACTCCGAGAGCACGGCTCAAGTCGGTGCTTCCGATGGCAAGCCGCTGCGCTTCATTTACTTTCAATCGAATCACGCGCTCCGCCGGGAACGGCCATGCGTAATGGAGTCCGGGTTGCACGCGCTGCCGCATCAGCTTTCCAAAACGGACTCGAACTGCCTGTTGATCGGCGGGAACGTAGAACAGCCCCGAAAGCAGATAGATCACAAGCAGGCCGCCGACCAGCCATCGCGGTTGCGACTTCAACCGCGCCAGGGACTCAGCCAAGCGGCGAAAATGAGAATGCTTCACCCGTGGGTGCATGTGACCATGTTGATGACCGTGATCATGATGTTCGTCGTGCATCTCAAATCCCGGCAGGAAGAAAAACAAAGCCGTCTACGTCCACGTGTACGACCACGTCAACGTCCACGCCTACGTCTACCGATGAGTTGTGGTAAAGACGGTAATCCTTTGACAGCGCGCCGGCGCAGGCGTTGTGGTGGACATTGACGTGGTCGTGCGCGTGGACGTAGACGGCTTTTGCTTGACGTTCCGGCCACGCCGCGCTTTGTCCATCAACTGAATAGAGGCTCAGGGTGTTCATTTCACCAGTTTCCCGTTCTTGCCTGCGGTCAAAAGTTTCAGCAGCTCGGAATCGGCCGAAAGGACAGCCGTGGTTTTCTCATCCAGGATCTTGCGATAGGCCTGCAGCGTGCGCACCATTTGATAGAAATCAGGATCTCGCGAAAAGGCTTTGCCGTAAATTCGCGTCGCCTCGGCGTCTCCCTTGCCGCGCACAATTTCCGCTTCTTTGTAGGCATTGGATAAGATCTCTTCAGCGGCGCGATCGGCTTCGGCGCGGATCTTTCTCGCTTCCTCTTCTCCTTCGGCCCGGTACTGCTTGGCGATCCGCTCGCGCTCGGCGCGCATGCGGGCGAACACACTTTCCCGGTTTTGCGCGGGAAGGTTGAGCCGTTTGATTTCCACTGAGGCGATGCGGATCCCGTAGCGCGAGCGCGCCAGATTCCTGCACTCTCCAGTCACCGCCTTCATCACCGCGCCCACTTTCACGTGTTCCACGTCGGTGGAAACCAGTTCGGCAAGGGTTGTTTTTCCGAGTTCTGCTGATACCTGGGACCAGACGATATCGTGCAGGCGCATTTCGGCTCCGGCCCTGTCGCCGACGGTTCGCAGAAACAACAGCGGATCTTCCACCTGCCAGCAGACATAGTTCTCCACCAGAAGGTTCTTTTTGTCGCGCGTCAGATATTCGGACGGGCGCGGGTTGTAAAAATGCAATCGCTTATCTATGCGCGTAATTCCCTGGAACGGCAACTTGAATTTCAAGCCGGCATCCCGGTACTCGGCCACGGGCCGCCCGAATTGAGTCACCAGCACATAGTCCGTCTCAGCCACCGTGAAGAAGCTGGCGTAGCCAGCCAGCAGCGCCGCTGTAATCCAGAGTTTCTTTTGTTTCACCAATTCCATCGCCTTCATATCGAACCTCCTTCCAGTTGGCGGTGACTCGCCGTAGCGACGCGGCATGCCGCGTCGGAGTTGGCCGCGACATGTCGCGGCCCTGTCGCCGCCGGCTGCTCCATGCCCGGCCGCGACATGTCGCGGCCTGACTCTGACGCGGCATGCCGCGTCGCTACGTGGGCGTCGCTACGTGAGCGCGGCGGAGCTCAGCCCCGGGGGCGCGATTTATCGCGCCCGCCTCAGACGCGATGTATCGCGTCTCTACGAACGCCGAACTACTTCTTCAAAGCCTTTTCCAAATCCGCGAAGTTAAAAATCGAATCACGAACCAGCATCATCTTTCGCCGGCCCGACCTTTGATCAAGGATGTACTTGGACTTGTCGCCCAGCGCGGCTTCCACAGCTTCCAGATAAAGGCGCGTGCGGGTAGTCTGCGGCGCAGTTCGATAGGCGTCGTACTGCAAGTTGAAGCGCTGCGCTTCTCCCGTGCCGCGATTGACGCGCCGCATGCGGTAAGCTTCCGCCTCAATCTGTCTTTTCTGCGATTCCCCGCGCGCCAGCGGAAGGCGCTCGTTGGCGTAAGCCTGCGCCTGGTTGATCATGCGGTTCTTTTCCTCCAGAGCGCCGGCCACCTCGCGGAAAGACCCCACCACCTCCAGCGCCGGATGCACATCCTGGAGATTGAACGACAGCACCTGTACTCCCAGGTTGAGCCTGGAAGCTTCCTGCTCTGTCATCTGCGCCGCCAGCCGCTCTACCTCATCGCGGTCCAGCGCCAGCACCTGATCAAGAGACATGAAGCCCACCACATAGCGCAAAGATCCTTCGCACACGGCTCTCAACGCCCCCTGCAGATTGTCTAATGCGAATAGATAACGCTTCGGGTCCCGGATTGAATACTGGACGATGGCGTTGACTTCCACCAGGTATTCGTCTCCCGTGAGCATCAAAGCTTCATCAGGCCGGCGGATGTAGCCGCCCTGGCGATGCTGGATATTCCACTCGTATGCGGCCGGCTCCATCCGGGCTGCCGGATCGCTCGCGATGCGAAAGCCGATCTCAAGCGAATTGACCCGCGCCGGCCGGATTCTATGCAAACGCTCTACCGGCCATGGCAAAACGTAACGGAGGCCGGGCAAAAGCGGATGCTCCGAAACGCGGCCGAAGCGCTGCACGATCCCGATCTCATCGGAACGGATTACGGCGACCCCGGACAGCAGGTACAAGGCGGGAAGTCCCACCGCAGCCGCTCGCAGCCATTCCTTCCGATGCCGGCGCGCCCACTGCGACACAGCGGCAAAGCGAACCGGCGTTCGAATGGAAGCATCCAGACGCTTGCGCGCTTCTGCCAGGCGGTGACCGACATGATGGGGCAGCAGGTTCACGGATCTTTTCTGAAGGAGCTTCAGCGAGTTCATCAGCACCAGAAATGAGGAGCATTGATGCACTACCGCCGCGGCAATCGCGCTCAGGTAACCGGCAAAGGCTGCCAGTACCGCCGTGAGATTTACGATCAGTCCAAACCAGAGGATGTTGTCCTGGATAGTTTTCAAAGTGCGCCGGCTCGCCCGGATCAACTCGGCCAGGCGGTCCAGTCCTCCCGATCCCATTAACACCACTCCAGCCGCCTCGGCCGCAATATCGGTTCCCGTGTCGCCCATGGCGATGCCGACATCGGCGGCGGCAAGCGATGGGGAATCATTGACGCCGTCGCCCACCATTGCCACTGTGTAATTGCGCTGCTTCAGTTCCTGAAGCCGGGCGAGCTTCTCTTCCGGAAGAAGGTCGGCGTACACTTCGGAGATTCCCACCGCCCGGGCCACGCGTTGAGCTGCCTGCGCGTGATCGCCGGTAAGCAGGACCGTCTTGTGGATTCCCAGATGCTGAAGCTGATGAATGGCGCGTGCCGATTCCGGGCGCACCGCATCACGCAGGATGAGCGCGCCGGCGAGCCGGTTCTGCACGCCTATTAGAATCGCAATCGATCCTTCGCCGGCATACCGGCCCAGGGCTTCGCGCTGCGCGTCGGAAAATGCGACCCCTTTTTGCTGAAGAAAGCGCGCGCTTCCAACCAGCACATGACCGGCCTGCAGCGTGCCTTCCATTCCCAAACCCGGATATCTCTGCACAGCGTCAGCATGGCAAGGGACTACGTGCTGCCGGTTGGCGGCGTCCCGGATCGCCTGAGCCAGAAGATGCTCCGAGTGGGACTCGATCGAAGCCGCGAAGGCAAGCAGATCGTTTCCACGGTAATCGTCAAACGGCACAATCTCGACCAGCTCAGGACGTCCCAGCGTCAATGTTCCGGTCTTGTCGAAGGCCACGCAATTCACCTGAGCAAGTCTTTCCAGATGAATCCCGCCTTTAACGATGATTCCGCGTCTGGCCAGCGCGCTGATGGACGCCAGAACCGCCGCGGGGGTGGCGAGCACCATGGGGCATGGACAGGCGACGATTAGAATCGCGATGGCGCGCATCCAGTCGCGAGTGATCAGGAAGCAGGCTCCGGCGATCAGCAGCACCAGCGGAAGAAACCACCGGGCATAGCGATCCGCGGTGCGCTGAATGGGCGCTTTGTTTTCCCTGGCGTGGCGAACCAGATCGACAATGCGGCTCAAGACGGTCGATTCGCCCACCTGCACGGCGTGAAGCACCAGCCGGCCGGTCTGGTTGAGCGTGCCGGCGAACACCGCATCGCTCGCGGCGCGCTCGCGCGGAACCGATTCACCCGTGATGGAGCTTTCATCCACCAGAGAAATCCCTTCCACTATTTCGCCGTCCACTGGAATGCGCTGGCCCGGGTAGACCAGCACGGTTTCGCCGATGCGAATTTCTTCCAGGTGAACCTTGTGCTCGGCGCCGTCGCGTATCACGCTGGCATGATGAGGGAGGCAGGAAAGGAGCCGCTTGATGTCGGAGTGGAAGCGTCGCGCTGCGTACTCTTCCAGCGTTTCGCCCACCAGCATGATGTAAACCACTTCGGCCGCGGCCAGGTACTGGCCGACATAGAGCGCCGCCAGAGCGGCCACCGTCACTGCCTGGTCGGCGCTGATTCTCAGAGCGATCGCATCCTGGAAGGATTTCAGGAATGTCCTGTAGCCGAAAACGAACGTGAGCGCGATGGCCAGGTCCCATTGGAAGGGAGATCGGATCCATTGCTGCCAGTAGGCGATCAACGTCAGCCCGGCCAGACCCAGGCCTGCAAATCGCCACCGAAAGTTGTGGTCGCCTTCCAGTTGTGGATTGTGGAGCAGGGGAAAGAACATGGTTACTCTTTAA